>CBFHAI010000044.1:0-36907 GCA_965653565.1 uncultured Chiayiivirga sp.
GAGGAAAGCCCGAAGGGGCGCGCGCAGGGATGCGCGCGAGTTTGTCGTCAGGCCAAGGATGGCCTGTCGACAAACCCCGCAGCCGACGCGCGAACCTGATTTGCATGGACGCAAATCAGGCGCGGCACCGGGGTGTCCTTCTCTTTGGTTACTTTCTCTTGGACAAGCAAGAGAAAGTGACTCGGCCCCCGCTGAGGGGGACGAAACTCGCGAAGTCGCAACTTCAAAACCGAGGGAAGCGGAACGCCTCAAAGTCCCTGGATTTCCGCCTACGCGGGAATGACGAGATTGTTGTGCCTCGCGAACAGCGGAACGCCTCAGAGTCGCTGAATTCCCGCCGGCCGCAGGCCAGCTGCCCTGAGCTTGTCGAAGGGCGAGAGTAACGAAGAGCGAGGAGTCGCTGATTTCTGCCCCTCGGCACGACGAAACCTCCACGCGGAGCGAAGTAGCGACGAAACCCGACACCAAAACCACCGCGCAATAGTGTCCGCCCCCCAACACTGGCACCCTCCAATCCATGACCCACCCGCACAACCATCCCCCCTCGCACGACCACCATCACGATCACGCGCACACACACTCCACGGCCAATCCCGTCTCGAGCGGTCTGCGTGCCTTCGCCATCGGCACGTTGATCAACCTCGCCTTCACTGCCCTCGAAGCGATCTACGGCCTGCTCACCGGCTCGCTGGCGCTGTTGTCGGATGCGTTGCACAACCTGGGGGATGCGCTCGGGCTGGCGTTGGCGTGGGGGGCGGCGTGGCTGGCGCGCAAGCCGGCCAGTGCGCGGCGCACTTACGGATATCGGCGCGCGACGCTGCTGGCGCCGCTGGCCAATTCGTTGCTGTTGGTGGCCGGGGCCGGCGCGCTCGGTTGGGAGGCGCTGCGGCGGTTGGGTGAGCCGCCGTCGGTAGGAGCGCTGCCGGTGATCATCATCGCGGCGGTCGGCATCGTGGTGAACGGTGGCTCGGCCTTGTTGTTCCGTCACGGGCATGCGCACGACATCAACCAGCGCGGCGCCTATCTGCATCTGTTGGCCGATGCCGCGGTGTCGCTGGCGGTGGTGCTCGGCGGGGTGGCGATGTATCTGCTCGGCTGGCACTGGCTCGATCCGCTGCTGGCGGTGGCGGTGACGGCGGTGGTGGTCTACAGCAGCTGGGGTTTGCTGCGCGACAGCGTCGATCTGGCGATGGACGCGGTGCCGCGCACTATCCAGCGCGACGAGGTGTCGGCCTTCCTCGAATCGTGCGACGGCGTTGTCGCAGTGCACCATCTGCATATCTGGGCGCTCGGTTCGCGCGAAGTGGCGCTGACGGCGCACCTGGTGCGGCCGGCGGGCGACGACGACGACCATTTCATCGACCAGGTGGCGGCGCAGCTGCGCGCGCGTTTCGGCATCGGGCATGCGACGCTGCAGGTGGAACGGCGCGGCGAACACGGCGAATGTCGCCTGCACGGCGAGCACTGAACTGGCCCAAACCGGGCTGCGAACAGCGGTCGGGCACGACGTGCGCCGCGACGCGTCGCGGCGGCGGCCGCATCCTGCCTCGCCTGCGCCCTGCCCGCCCGCCTATAATCCCGCGTCTTTTGCAGCATTCAAGGAATCGGCCATGCTCGACGATATCAAGAAAGACGCCCAGACCCGCATGCAGAAAAGCGTGGATGCGCTGCGCCACGACTTGATCAAGGTGCGCACCGGCCGCGCCTCGACCGCGCTGGTGGAGCATCTGAAGGTGAATTACTACGGCTCCGACGTGCCGCTTTCGCAGGTGGCGAGCGTGGCGGTGTCGGATGCGCGCTCGCTCACCATCACGCCGTGGGAAAAGCCGATGGTGGCCGCGGTCGAGAAAGCCATCATGGCCTCCGACCTCGGGCTCACGCCGAACACCGCGGGCCAGGTGATCCGCATCAACCTGCCGGCCCTCACCGAACAGCGCCGCAAGGAACTGTCCAAGCATGTGCATGCCTCCGGCGAGGATGCCAAGGTCGCCGTGCGCAACGTGCGCCGCGATGCGATGCAGCAGGTGAAAGAGGCGCTGAAGGAAAAGCTAATCACCGAAGACGAGGAACGCCGCGCCGAAGACGATATCCAGAAGCTCACCGACAAGGCGGTGAAGGATGTCGATGCGGTGGTGAAGGCGAAGGAAGAAGAGTTGATGTCGGTCTGAGCCGGCCGGCCAATATCTCCCTGAGCGCCATCCCGTGAACGCCGCGGCATCGACCTCGCTGCCGGCCGCGCGCCGGCCGCGTCATATCGCCATCATCATGGACGGCAACGGCCGCTGGGCCGAGGCGCGTAACCGGCCGCGCACGCTCGGCCATCGCGCCGGCGCGCGCGCGGTGAACGCCTGCATCGATACCTGCCTGGCCGACGGCATCGAGGTGCTCACGCTGTTCGCGTTCTCGAGCGAGAACTGGCGGCGGCCGAAGGAAGAAGTCGGCGCGCTGATGCAGTTGTTCCTGCGCGCACTCGATCGCGAAGTCGATGAGTTGCAGCGGCGCGGCGTGCGGGTGCGTTTCATCGGCGAGCGCAGCGCGTTCGCGCCGGAATTGCAGCAGCGCATGACGCGCGCCGAGCAGCTCACCGCCGGCAACGTCGCGATGCAGCTTTGCATCGCGGCCAATTACGGCGGACGCTGGGACATCGTGCAGGCCTGCCGCGCGCTGGCGACCGAAGTGCGGGACGGCCGCATCGATGTCGACGCCATCGACGAAGCCCGGCTCGGCTCGTACTTCGCGCTGCACGAGCTGCCCGAGCCCGATCTGTTCATCCGCACCGGCGGCGAACGCCGCATCAGCAATTTCCTGCTCTGGCAGCTGGCCTATTGCGAACTGTATTTCTGCGACACGCTGTGGCCGGATTTCGATGCGGCCGCGCTGCGCGCCGCAATGGCTGATTTCGCCGGGCGCGAGCGCCGCTACGGCATGACCGGCGCGCAGGTCGCGTCTGCGGAGGCGATCCCGTGAAGCAACGCATTCTCACCGCCCTGGTACTGGCGCCGCTGGCGATCGCCGCGGTGCTTTTCATGCCGACCTCGGCCTTCATGGTGATCGTCGCGGCGGCGCTGTTGCTCGGGCTGTGGGAATGGACCCGCCTGATCGGCATCGAAGGCCATCCGCTGCGCGCGCTGGTGCTCGCCATCCACGCCGGGCTGCTGGCCTGGCTGGCCTGGCGCGGCTGGCCGGGCGTGTTTCCGTGGGTCGCGCTGGCCGGCGTGCTGTGGTGGGGGCTGGCCTCGCTATGGCTGATCCACATGAAATTCGGCAGCGCGCCGACCGCCGGCAACCGCTGGATGAAGCTGGCGATCGGCACCTTGCTGGTGGTGCCGGCCTGGTGCGCGGCCGCGATGCTGCACGGCGACGGCGAACTCGGTCCGCGCTGGACGCTGTACGCACTTGCGATCGTCTGGGCCGCCGACACCGGCGCCTATTTCGTCGGCTCGCGCATCGGCGGGCCGAAGATGGCGCCGAGCATCAGCCCGGGCAAAACCTGGTCGGGCTTCGGCGGCGGCATGGCGACGGTGATCGTGCTGTCGCTGGCCGCGGCGCCGATTTTCGGTTTGGGCTGGAACGAGGCGCCGTTGTTGCTGCTGGCGAGCGTGCTGGCCGGGCTGGCCTCGGTGGTCGGCGATCTGTTCGAAAGCATCGCCAAACGGCATGCCGGCGCCAAGGATTCGGGTTATCTGATCCCGGGCCACGGCGGCGTGCTCGATCGCATCGACAGCGTGCTCGCCGCCTTGCCCGTGTTCGCCATCGCGAAGGCCTGGCTGGGCCTGTGAGACGGGTCGCGGTCCTGGGTGCGACTGGTTCGATCGGCAGTAGCGCGCTCGACGTCATCGCCCGCCACCCGGCGCGTTTCCGCGCCTCGGTACTGAGCGCGAACGGCAAGGTCGACGAACTGATCGCACTGTGCCGGCGTTTCGAACCGCAGGCCGCGGCGATCGCCGACGAAAGCAAATTCGTCGCCTTGCGCGACGGCCTGCGCGACGCCGGATTGGCGACGCAGGCGCATGCCGGAGCCGATGCGATCACGCAGCTCGCCGGTTCCGCCCTGTGCGACACCGTGATCGCCGCGATCGTCGGCGCCGCAGGATTGCCGTCGACGCTGGCCGCCGCGCGCGCCGGCAAGCGCCTGTTGCTGGCCAACAAAGAGGCGATCGTGGTGGCCGGTGCGCTGCTGATGCGCGAGGTCGAGCGCAGCGGCGCCGAGCTCATCCCGGTCGATAGCGAACACAACGCGATCTTCCAGTGCCTGCCGGCGCCGGCGCTGCACGCGGCGGCGCGGCCGGGCGTGCGCCGCATCCTGCTGACGGCCTCCGGCGGCCCGTTCCGCGGCTGGTCGCGCGAGCGGTTGGCCGGCGTCACGCCCGCGCAGGCCTGCGCGCATCCGAACTGGAGCATGGGCCGCAAGATTTCGGTCGATTCGGCCACGCTGATGAACAAGGGCCTGGAAGTGATCGAGGCCCACTGGTTGTTCTCGGCGCCGGCCGAGCGCATCGAAGTGGTGGTGCATCCGCAGAGCATCATCCACTCGCTGGTCGACTACGACGACGGTTCGGTGCTGGCCCAGCTGGGCAATCCCGACATGCGCACCGCACTGGCGCATGCGCTGGCCTGGCCGGATCGGATCGAGGCCGGCGTGGCGCCGCTCGACCTGACGCGCCTGGCGCGGCTCGATTTCGAGCCGCCGGACCATGCCGCGTTCCCCTGCCTGGGCCTGGCTTTCCGGGCCTTGCGCGACGGCCCGGCGGCCTCCACCGTGCTCAACGCCGCCAATGAAATCGCGGTTTCAGGCTTTCTTCAGGGGCAGTTGGGTTTCCTGACCATCCCCGATGTGCTCGCCGATACCATGGATCGGTATTCGACCGTGCACAGCGAGTCGCTCGACGATCTGCTCGCCCTCGATGCGGCCGCCCGCCGCACCGCCGGCGAGCGTTTAGCGTCGCGCTAACGTCGGGGACGGCACAATGCGGGGCGGGCGCGGGCCAATCGCGTCCGGCCGTCCATCTCTTCTTCCAAGGTAACGCCCGGTGCAAGAATTCTTCGGTTCGGTCTGGTGGCTGATCGTCAGCCTCGGCGTGCTGGTCACCTTCCACGAGTTCGGCCACTACTGGGTCGCGCGCCGCTGCGGCGTGAAGGTGCTGCGCTTCTCGGTCGGCTTCGGCCGCGCGCTGTGGAAGCGCACCGCCAAGGACGGCACCGAATTCGTGATCGCCGCGATCCCGCTCGGCGGCTACGTCAAGATGCTCGACGAGCGCGAAGACGACGTGCCGGTGACCCAGCTCGATCAGGCCTTCAACCGCAAGCCGGTCGGCCAGCGTTTCGCGATCGTCGCGGCCGGGCCGATCTTCAACCTGATCCTGTGCGTGTTCCTGCTCTGGGCCATGTTCCTGATCGGCAAGTCGGACTACGCGCCGGTGGTGGGCGATGTCACCGGCATCGCGGCCGAATCGGGCCTGCAGCCGAACGATCGCATCGTCACGCTGGATGGCGAGCCGGTGGCGACATGGACCAATGCGCTCGGCGACATCATGATCGCGGCGATCGAGCGCCGCCCGCTCAAGCTCGAAGTCGAACGCGAAGGCTCCGATCGCCGTGCCATGACGCTCGATCTGGCGCGCCTGCCGGCCGATTTCGACCAGGCCCGCGCCTTCGAGGAAATGGGCCTGCGCCCGCGGCACTGGACGCCGCTGCCGCTCGTCGGCGACGTGCGCGAAGGCCAGCCGGCCGCCGCGGCCGGCATGCAGGCCGGCGACCGGGTGCTTGCGGTGGCCGACACGCCGATCGCCGCCTGGAGGGATATCACCGAGGCGGTGAAGGCGCACGGCCGCGAAAACACGCCGATCGCGGTGCGCGTGCAGCGTGCGTCGGGCGAAGAGGCGACGCTGTCGATCACGCCGATCCTGTCGAGCGAAGGCTCGAAAGAGCCGCGCTGGATCCTCGGCATCGGACCGAGCGACGAGCGTGCGCTGCTGCGCTATGGCCCGATCGATGCCATCGGCGCGGCTTTCAGCGAAACCGGCGCGATGGCCGCACGCACCATCAACCTGCTCAAGCTGATGGTCACCGGCCAGGCCTCGCTGAAGAACATCTCCGGCCCGCTCACCATCGCGCAGGTGGCCAACACCACCGCCAACATCGGGCCGGACTGGTTCCTGTCCTTCCTGGCCATGCTCTCGCTCAGCCTGTGCATCATGAACCTGCTGCCGGTGCCGATCCTCGACGGCGGCCACCTGCTGTATTTCCTCGTGGAAATGGTCAAGGGCAGCCCGGTGAGCGAACGCACGATGGCCGCCGGCCAGTATGTCGGACTGGCGCTGCTGGCCGGTCTGATGGGGCTGGCGTTCTACAACGACATCGCGCGACTGGTATTCTCCTGACCCGGTGCGGCTTATCGCTGCCCGTCCTCGCCCGCCGGCTGCCCGCCGCGCGCGACCGGACGGGCATCGGCCGCGTCGTAACGCTAAAATCCGGGGCCGGTAAGGCTCCGGCCCGAAAATAACGAACCGCAGGCCCGTGTCTTGCCGCACCGATCCGGGACCTGCTTTGCGCACCTGACGTTTTGGACGTGACGATGAAGCGTATCGCCGCTGCACTGCTGCTTGCCCTGTCTGCTCCCTTCGCAGGCGCCCAGAGTTTCGAACCCTTCACCGTGAGCGACATCCGCGTCGAGGGCCTGCAACGCATCTCGGCCGGCACGGTGTTCACCTACCTGCCGATCGAAAAGGGCGACCTGGTCGATCGCAGCAGCGCGAGCCAGGCGATCCGCGCGCTGTTCCGCACCGGCTTCTTCAACGACGTCAAGCTCGAACGGCAGAACGACATCCTCGTCGTCACCGTCACCGAGCGGCCGGCGATCAACAAGATCAACCTGGTCGGCAACAAGGACATCAAGACCGAAGAGCTGACCAAGGGCCTGAAGGACATCGGCCTGTCGGAAGGCGAAACCTTCGACCGCCTGCAGCTCGAGCGCGTCACGCAGGAACTCACGCGCCAGTACAACAACCGCGGCAAGTACAACGTCTCGATCACGCCGTCGGTGGCGCCGCTCGATCGCAACCGCGTCGACCTCACCATCGACGTGAAGGAAGGCAAGGCCGCCAAGATCAAGCACATCAACATCGTCGGCAACGAAACCTTTCCCGACGAAGACATCCTCGACGCCTGGGAATCGGGCACCACCAACTGGCTGTCCTGGTACAACCGCGGCGATCAGTACTCGCGCGAAAAACTGTCGGGCGATCTGGAAAAACTCAGCGCCTTCTATCTGGACCGCGGCTACGTCGACTTCAACGTCGAATCCACCCAGGTCTCGATCAGCCCGGACCGCAAGGACATGTTCCTCACCGCCAACGTGCGCGAGGGCGAGGTCTACAAGATTTCCGAGACGAAAGTCACCGGCGACACCATCGTGTCGCAGGAAGAGATGGAAAAACTGGTCATCGTGCGGCCCGGCGACACCTTCTCGCGGCGCCTGCTCGAAGCCACCAGCGACGCCATGATCGCGGTGCTCGGCAACGTCGGCTACGCCTTCGCCAACGTCACGCCGGTGCCGGAAGTCGACCGCGAAAAGCGCGAAGTGAAGATCAACTTCTTCATCGAACCGGGCCAGCGCGTCTACGTGCGCCGCGTGCTGTTCAAGGGCAATACCCGCACCGCCGACGAAGTGTTGCGCCGCGAAATGCGCCAGTTCGAAGGCATGTGGTATTCGCAGGCCGCGATCGACCGCTCCAAGGTGCGCCTGCAGCGCCTGGGCTATTTCTCGGAAGTGAACATCGAAACGCCGCAGGTGGCGGGCACCGAAGACCAGGTCGATGTCGAGGTGAACGTCACCGAGACGACCTCGGGCAGCTTCGTGTTCGGCCTGGGCTATTCGCAGCTTTCCGGCCTGATTTCGTCGGTGTCGGTGGTGCAGAACAACTTCCTGGGCACCGGCAACCGCGTCGGTGTGACGGTGCAGGACAACGACTATTCGAGCCGCATCGATCTGTCGTACCTGGATCCGTACTTCACCGACGACGGCGTGTCGCTCGGCTACAACGTCAGCTATCGCGAGCTCGACCAGAGCGACTTCAACATCGCCAACTATTCGTCCGACAGCGGCGCATTGTCGGCCGTGTTCGGCGTGCCGCTCACCGAAACCGACACCGTGGGCGTGAGCCTGGGCGTCGACTACAACACCATCAACGTGTTCCAGGGCAGCACGCCGCAGCCGCTGGTCGACTACATCGATGCGCTCAACCGCCGCACCTTCCACGCCTGGCGCACCGAGCTTTCCTGGGCGCGCGACAGCCGCAACGCGTACTTCAACCCGACCCGCGGCACCTATCAGCGCGTCTCGGCCGAACTGACGTTGCCCGGTTCGACGGTCGAGTACTACAAGCTGTACTACCAGTTCGCGCGTTACTGGCCGCTCAACCGCCACATGATCCTGCTGACCTCGGCGGAGCTCGGTTACGGCGACAACTACGACGACAAACACGTGCGCGACCTGCCGATCCTGCAGGTCAACCCGGCCAACCCGACCGGCCCGCTGATCCCGGTGCTCGATGCCAACGGCAACCCGACCTTCCGCACCGTGACCGCCGACGGCCTGCCGTTCTTCGAGAATTTCTATGCCGGCGGCGTGCGGTCGATCCGCGGCTTCGAGGACAACACGCTGGGCCCGGTCGGCTTCGCGAGCCTCAACCCGACCTTCCGCCAGCCGCTCGGCGGCGCGCTGAAAACCGTCGGCACGGTGGAAATGATCTTCCCGACGCTGTTCGACACCGACCAGACGCGCATCTCGGCCTTCCTCGATTTCGGCAACGTGTTCCCCGATGCCAGCTCGTTCGAATTCCGCGAATACCGCGCTTCGATCGGTGTCGCGCTGCAGTGGCAGGCGCCGGTCGGCCCGATCATCCTCAACCTGTCGACGCCGTTGCTGAAGGACGACGACGACGAGGTCGAGCGCCTGCAGTTCTCGTTCGGCACCCAGTTCTGAGGCGCCGGTCGCAGGCTTGACGGAAACGACGATGAACGCGGCGCGGCGGGCCAGCCAATTCCGGTTCCTCGCCCGCCGTTGGCGCGGGACGTGGCTGGCGTGCCTGCTGCTGCTCGGCGCGTGCCTGCTGGCGGTTGCCGGCCCGTTGCTGGCGCAGGAAGGCAGCAAGGTCGGCTACGTCGACATGCAGCGCCTGATCGACAACGCGCCGCAGGTATTGGCGGCGCGCGCCCGGCTGGAACAGGAATTCGGCGCGCGCGATCGCGACTTCAAGGCCGAACAGGCGCGCCTGGCCGCGCTCGACGCGCGCGTCGTCAACGAAGCCGCCACCCTGCCGGCGGCCGAACTGGAAACCCTGCGCCGCAACGCCGACGCGCTGCGCCGTTCGATCGAACGCACCCGCACCCGCCTGCGCGAAGAACTCGCCACGCGCCGCGAGCAGGAACTCGAACGCGCCTGGCCGCTGATCACCGAAGCGGTTTCGGATTTCGCGCGCGAAGAAGGTTACGACCTGATCGTGCCCAGCCCGGTGGTGTACGCCAGCGGCCGCGTCGACATCACCGACCGCGTCCTCGACCGACTCAAACGCGACGCCGCCGGCATCCAGCCGTGAGCGCCGCGTCGTACACGCTGCAGGAACTGGCGCAGCGTTTCGGCCTCGCCGTGCGCGGCGACGATACCGCGCGCATCGATGGCGTCGGCACGCTGGCCGGCGCCGGCGCCGGCACGCTGAGTTTTCTCGCGAACCCGCGCTATCGCGGCGAACTGGCCACATCGAACGCCACGGCGGTGGTGCTGCGCGAAGCGGACGCCGCGCACTGGTCGCGCCCCGCGTTGATCGCGCGCGATCCCTACGTCGCCTTCGCCAGAATCGCCGCATTGTTCGAACCACGCAGCGTGCAGCCCGCCGGCATCCATCCGAACGCCGTGATCGATCCGAGCGCAAGCATCGATGCGACCGCGCACGTCGGTCCCTTCGTGTCGATCGGCGCGCGCTCGATCGTCGCGGCCGGCGCCGTGATCGGCCCCGGCTGCGTGATCGGCGACGATTGCATCGTCGGCGCCGGCAGTGAGTTGATCGCGCGCGTCACGCTGGTGACGCGCGTGCGGCTCGGCAAGCGCGTGCGCATCCATCCGGGCGCGGTGCTCGGCGCCGACGGTTTCGGCCTCGCCATGGAGGCCGGCGCCTGGATCAAGGTGCCGCAACTGGGCGGCGTTTTGATCGGCGACGATTGCGAAATCGGCGCCAACACCTCGATCGACCGCGGCGCGCTCGAGGACACCGTGCTGGAAGAAGACGTGCGCCTCGACAACCAGATCCAGATCGGCCACAACGCCGTCATCGGCGCCCACACCGCGATGGCCGGCTGCGCCGCGGTGGCGGGTTCGGCGCGCATCGGCCGTTATTGCCTGATCGGCGGCGGCGCGGGCGTGCTCGGGCATCTGACGGTCGGCGACAAGGTGACGATCACGGCGATGAGCCTGGTCACCCACTCGCTCGCCGGCCCCGGCGAATATTCGTCCGGCACGCCGATCCAGGACAATCGCGCCTGGCGCCGCAACGCCGCCCGCTTCAAACAGCTCGATGCGCTCGCGCGCAGGCTCAAGATCACCTCACAGGACGCTCCAGAATGAGTTCGACACCCCACACTCCGCCCAAGATGCCGGTCGACGTGAACTGCATCATGGCCATCCTCCCGCATCGTTATCCTTTCCTGCTGGTGGACCGGGTGATCGAGATGGATCCGCACAAGAGCCTGCGCGCGATCAAGAACGTCACCATCAACGAGCCGTTCTTCCAGGGCCATTTCCCCGGCCATCCGGTGATGCCGGGCGTGCTGGTGATCGAAGCCATGGCGCAGGCCGCGGGCCTGCTGACGCAGCTGTCGAACCCGCCGCGCACGCCGGACGAACCGACGCCGCTCTACTACCTCGTCAAGGTCGACAAGGCGCGCTTCTCGCGCACCGTGGTGCCGGGCGACCAGCTCTCGCTCGAAGTCGAACAAAAACGCATGCTGCGCAAGATGGGCTTCTACGCCTGCCGCGCGCTGGTCGACGGCGAGGAAGTGGCGAGCGCCGAAATCCTCTGCGCGGAACGCAGCGCATGAGCATCCACAACACCGCCCAGATCGACCCCAAGGCCAGCATCGGCAAGGACGTCAGCATCGGCGCGTTCTGCGTGATCGGCCCCGACGTGGAAATCGGCGACGGCACCAAGATCGGCCCGCACGTCGTGATCGATGGCCCCACGCGCATCGGCCGCGACAACACGATCTACGCGTTCGCCGCGCTGGGCGGCGATCCGCAGGACAAGAAATTCCACGGCGAACGCAGTGAACTGATCATCGGCGATCGCAACACGATCCGCGAATTCACCACCTTCAACCGCGGCACCGCGGATGATGTGGGCGTGACCCGCATCGGCGACGACAACTGGCTGATGGCCTATGTGCACATCGCACACGATTGCGTGGTCGGCAACAAGACCATCTTCGCGAATGCCTCGTCGCTCGCCGGCCACGTCATCGTCGAAGATTTCGTCATCCTCGGCGGCTTCACCCTGGTGCACCAGTTCTGCAAGATCGGCGCGCACGCCTTCACCTCGATGGGCAGCGTGATCAATCGCGACGTGCCGCCCTACGTGACGGTGGCCGGCATCTATGCCGAACCGCACGGCATCAATTCCGAAGGCCTCAAACGCCGCGGTTTCAGCAAGGAACGCATCATTTCGATAAAGCGCGCCTACCGCACGATCTACAAGTCCGGCCTGCCGCTGGCCGAAGCGCGCCTGCAACTGGCCGCGGCCGCGAAGGATGCGCCGGATGTGCAGGTGATGCTGGAGTTCATCGATCGGAGTGAGCGGTCGTTGGTGAGATGATGTCTGGGTGGCGTGTCGGGGCTGGGAGTTTTGGGGAATCGGGAGTCGGGAATAGGGAGAAGAGCTGCTGCTCCTGCGGCTTGGTAACTTTCGATTCTTTCATTGCCAAGACCTTCAAGACGCACTGCCTGGAGCTTTCTCCCGATTCCCGACTCCCGATTCCCCGCGCGCTTGAAGACGCACGTGCCTGAGCTCTCTCCGGATTCCCGATTCCCGATTCCCGGCGCGCCCGGTGCGCCGAACGCGCCGCGCATCGGCCTCGTCGCCGGTGAAGCATCGGGCGATCTACTCGGCGCCGGATTGATCGAGCAGCTGCGCCTGCGCTTTCCCGGGGCGCTGTTCGCCGGTATCGGCGGGCCGAACATGCAGGCCGCGGGTTTCGAGGCCTGGCACGATTGCTCCGAACTCGCGGTGATGGGCCTGGCCGAAGTGCTGCGTCATCTGCCGCGCCTGTTGCGTCTGCGCCGCTCGGTGTTCGAGCGGATGCGCGGCTGGCAGCCGGATGTTTTCGTCGGCATCGACGCGCCCGATTTCAATCTCGGCCTCGAGCGCCGGCTGAAAGAAACCGGCGTGCGCACCGTGCACTATGTCAGCCCTTCGGTGTGGGCCTGGCGCGAATCGCGCGCCGAGAAGATCGGACGCAGCGCCGACCGCGTGCTGTGTCTGTTCCCGATGGAGCCGCCGATCTATGCCCGGCACGGTGTCGATGCGCGCTTCGTCGGGCATCCGCTGGCCGATGCGCTGCCGCTCGAACCCGATCGCACGGCCGCGCGCGCCGAATTGAATCTGCCGGGCGAGGCGACCGTTCTCGCCGTGTTGCCGGGCTCGCGGCTCGGCGAAATCGCGCGCCTCGGCGAGATTTTCCTCGACGCTGCGTCGCGCGTCGCGAAAGCGATTCCCGACTTGCACGTCGTGATCCCCGCGGCCAATGCGTCGTGTCGCACGGCGCTGGAAAACCTGCTCGCCGACACGCGTTTCCCGATCGCGAACGCGCACCTGATCGACGGCCGCGCGCACGACGCGATGATCGCCAGCGACGTCGTGCTGCTCGCCTCCGGCACCGCCACGCTCGAAGCCTTGCTCGCGAAGCGTCCGATGGTCGTCGCCTATCGCATCGCCGGATTGACGTACGCGATCGTGCGCGGCTTCCGCATGATGAAAACCGACCGTTTCAGCCTGCCCAATGCACTGGCCGGCGAAACCGTCGTGCCGGAATTGATGCAGGACGATTGCACGCCGGAAAACCTGTCGCGCGAATTGCTGAGCTGGCTTCGCGAGCCGGCGCGCATCCAGAAGTTGTTGCCACGCTTCGAGGCGATCCACCGCGAGTTGCAGCGCGATGCTTCGGCGCGGGCTGCTGATGCGGTTGCGGAGTTGGTCGAGCTGCCTCGGGGAATCGGCGGGCGCGAGCCGGGAGTCGGGAGCCGTACCGCGGGAATCGGGAATCGGGAATCGGGATAACAACCGTGCGCTGCGATGTTTCCGCAGAATCAAAGTCTGCGGGCACTCCATCGCATCGATAGCGCGAGCACATCCCACGGGCCGGCTCTACTCCCGATTCCCCACTCCCGAGTCCCGAACCGCCCCACGCAAGTAGAATCCCCGCATCAGGCCCACTCGCCCCTAACCCCTCGAAAAGCAATGCCCCGCTCCCGCTTCCCCACCGCCGGTACCCCGCTCACCGCCGGCATCGACGAAGCCGGCCGCGGTCCGCTCGCCGGTCCGCTGGTGGTGGCGGCCGTGGTGCTCGATCCGGCGCGCCGCATCAACGGCATCGCCGATTCGAAACAGCTCAGCGAAGCGCAGCGCGAGAACCTCTACGCGCGCATCGTCGCGCGTGCGATCGCGTGGAGCGTGATCGTCGTCGAGGTCGAGGAAATCGATCGCATCAATATTTTCCAGGCCACGATGCACGGCATGCGGCGCGCGCTCGTCGCGTTGAACCCGTGCCCTGCAATCGCGCTCATCGACGGCAATCGACTGCCGCCGGACCTGCCGTGCGAAGCGCGCGCCATCATCGGCGGCGACGATTCGGAGCCGGCGATCGGCGCTGCGTCGATCATCGCGAAAGTCACGCGCGATCGCATGATGTGCGAGCTCGATGCGCACTATCCGCACTACGGTTTCGCGCGCCACAAAGGTTATTCGACGCCGGAACATTTCGAAGCGCTGCGCGTGCACGGTCCATGTCCGCTGCACCGGCGCAGCTTCGCGCCGGTGCGCGCGACGATGCAGCCCGACCTGGCGTTCTAGCGCTTCCCGGCGGTGTTCGCTCACGCCGCCGGAAGTCACGGTGGCTTCCGGCCGGCGAAATCCGCGTCACCTTTCTTCAACCTTGCGCATCAAAGGGGAAACGATTCTCCACCCGCCCCACCGCAAGGAGCGCGACATGCGCATCGAACTGACCATGCAAACCGACGATCCGGCACTGGCCCCGCTGCGGCAGGCCTGGCGCAATGCCGGTGCGCGCCATGCCGGAAGTCACGCCACGCTCGCGCAACTGGCGCGCACGCGGCACGCCGATCTGGTCGACGTGTCGATGCCGAGCGCGGTGCGCGAGCCGCTCGCGCTGGTTCCCTCCGTCGCCGATCTGCTCGACGATGCGAACTGGCACGTCGACGCGGCCGCGCGCGAAAATCTCGCCGGTGCACTCGCTTACTTCGTCGAGCCCGACGATCTGATCCCGGACGAAAATCTGCGCTTCGGTTTTCTCGACGACGCCTTCGTGCTGAAACTGGCGCTGGCCGAATCGCAGCACGAGTGGCTCGCCTGGTGCGATTACCGGGAATATCTCGCCGCTCATCCCGACGAGGCCGGCATCGATCGCGACACCTGGATGCAGCGCCGCCGCGAACGCCTCGACGTCTCGCTGCGCCGCCGCAACGATCCGGGCTACTCGCCCGACGGCCGCCGCGATAGCGGCTACGCCGACACCCGCCGCTATTCGGCGAGCTTCGGCACGCTGGCCCGCTTCGGCGTGCGCTGAACCACCGCTTCCCCTCCCCCGCCCGCCAAGGAAGGCCCCGGCGGGGTGTTTTCACGCTTCGAGGGCCGCGCACTTCGTAGCGCGGACGCAGGCGCACCGCGGCGGAATCCGGGACACCGCCGCGCCACCGCGAAAGGCCACACGGCCATCGCACACCGCTCCGGCAACATCAACTCTTGGCACGGCGTGCCTGCGGCACTAACCTGCCGGACACCCCGCTGCGCCTCGCCATGCCCCCCCGCTACGTCCACCTGCACCTGCACAGCGAGTTTTCGCTGTCCGACTCCACCATCCGCATCCCGGAGCTGGTGAAGCGCTGCGTGCAGCTCGGCCAGCCGGCGGTGGCGCTCACCGACCAGAGCAATCTGTTCGCGCTGGTGAAATTCTACAAAGAGGCCGAAAAGGCCGGCATCAAGCCGATCGCCGGCTCCGACCTGTGGCTGGAGGAAGAAGGCCAGCGCCCGACGCGCTTCACCCTGCTGTGCCAGAACCGCGCCGGTTACCTGAACCTCTCGACGCTGCTCTCGCGCGCCTACCTCGAAGGCCATCGCGGCGATTACGTCGCGATCCGACCCGACTGGCTGCAGCAGTCGCACGACGGCCTGATCGTGCTCGCCGGCCGCGACAGCGACATCGGCCACGCCACGCGCGAAGGCCGCTTCGACGACGCCGAACGCCGCCTGTTGCACTGGCAGAAACATTTCGGCGATCGCTTCTATTTCGAAGCCGTGCGCACGCAGCGCCCGGGCGAAGAAGAATTCCTGCGCGCCGCCGCCGTGCTGGCGCAGCGCCACGATTGCCCGGTGGTCGCGAGCAACGACGTGCGCTTCCTCGAAGCCGACGATTTCGAAGCGCACGAGGCGCGCGTGTGCATTTCCACCGGCCGCGTGCTGGCCGACCCGAAGCGGCCGAAGGATTACAGCCCCGAGCAATACCTGAAATCGGCCGATGAGATGGCCGCGCTATTCGCCGACATGCCGGCGGTGCTGGAAAATTCGGTCGAACTGGCGAAACGCTGCAATCTCGAATTAAGCCTCGGCAAATATTATCTGCCGGCCTTCCCGGTACCGACCGACCACACCATCGAGTCGTGGCTGAAACACGAGTCGCGCGAAGGTCTGGCGAAACGTCTGTCGCGCCATCCGATCGCGCCCGGGCACACGCGCGAAAGTTATGAATCGCGGCTGGAGATCGAGCTCGAAGTCATCATCAAGATGGGTTTCCCGGGCTACTTCCTGATCGTCGCCGACTTCATCAACTGGGGCAAGGAAAACGGCATTCCGGTCGGCCCGGGCCGCGGTTCGGGGGCCGGCTCGCTGGTGGCGTGGGCGCTCGGCATCACCGATCTGGATCCGATCCCCTACGATCTGCTGTTCGAGCGCTTCCTCAATCCCGAACGCGTGTCGATGCCCGACTTCGACATCGACTTCTGCATGGATCGGCGCGACGAAGTGATCGACTATGTGGCGCGCAAATACGGCCGCGACCGCGTCAGCCAGATCATCACCTACGGCACGATGGCGGCGAAGGCCGTGGTGCGCGATACCGGCCGCGTGCTCGGTCATCCGTACGGTTTCGTCGACAGCATCGCAAAGCTCATCCCGCTCACGCTCGGCATCACGCTCGACGATGCGCTCGGCCGCTCGGAGAAATCGCAGAAGGACCGCGAACTCGCCTCGCAGGAACTGATCCAGCGCTATCACGCCGAAGACGACGTGCGCGATCTGCTCGATCTGGCGCTCAAGCTCGAAGACCTTACCCGCAACGCCGGCAAGCACGCCGGCGGCGTAGTGATCGCGCCCTCGCCGCTCACCGATTTCTCGCCGCTGTTCGCCGAACACACGACCAAAGGCGAAAGCGCGAAAAGCATCGTCACGCAGTTCGACAAGGACGACGTCGAATCCGTCGGCCTGGTGAAGTTCGACTTCCTCGGCCTGCGCACGCTCACCATCCTCGACTGGGCGGTGAAGGCGATCAACCGCCGCCGCGCCGTGAAAAGCGAGCCGCTGCTCGATCTCAACGCGCTGCCGCTCGACGATCCGGCGCCGTACAAACTGTTCGCCAGCGGCGAAACCGTCGCGGTATTCCAGTTCGAATCGCGCGGCATGCGCGAACTGCTCAAGCGCGCCAAGCCCGACCGCTTCGAAGACATCATCGCGCTCGCCGCCCTGTTCCGTCCCGGCCCGCTCGGCTCGGGGATGGACAAGGACTGGGTCGACCGCAAGCACGGCCGTGCGCAAGTCACCTATCCGCATCCGCTGCTCGAACCGGTGCTCGCACCGACCTACGGCGTGATCGTGTATCAGGAACAGGTGATGCAGATCGCGCAGGTGCTGGCGGGCTATTCGCTCGGCGGCGCCGACCTGCTGCGCCGCGCGATGGGCAAGAAAAAGCCCGAAGAAATGGCGAAGGAACGCGCCAAGTTCGAGGAAGGCTGCGCGGCGCGCGGCATCGAGCCGATGCTGGCATCGAGCATCTTCGACCTGATGGAGAAATTCGCCGAGTATGGTTTCAACAAATCGCACTCGGCCGCGTATGCGCTCGTCGCTTATCAAACGGCGTGGCTGAAGGCGCACTACCCGGCCGAATTCATGGCCGCGGTGTTGTCGTCGGATATGGACAACACCGACAAGGTCGTCGGTTTCTTGAACGAAGCGCGCGCGATGAAACTGCGCGTGTTGCCGCCGGATGCGAACGCGTCGACCTACATGTTCGAGGCGATCGAACCGCGCGTGATCCGCTACGGCCTGGGCGCGGTGAAAGGCGTCGGCCGCGGCGCCTGCGAAGCGATTGTCGACGAGCGCGACCACAACGGCCCGTTCGGCGATCTGTTCGATTTCTGCCGCCGCGTCGACGCCACCAAGCTCAATCGCCGCGTGCTCGAAGCATTGATTTATGCCGGCGCGCTCGACGCGCTCGGCCCGAATCGCGCCTCGCTGATGTTGCAGTTGCCCGAAGTGCTGAAGGCCACCGAGCAACTGGCGCGCGACCGCGCCGCCGGCCAGATCGACATGTTCGGCAACAGCACGGCGAGCGCGGCGCCGATGCAACTCGATCTTCCCACCGCGCAGGAGTGGCCGCTCGAACAGAAACTCAACGGCGAGCGCGACACCCTCGGCCATTATCTGAGCGGCCATCCGCTCGATCCGTATCGCGACTTGCTGCGGCAACTGGCCACCGGTGCGCTCGACGACCTCGACCGCCTGCACAGCGAGCGCAAATTCCAGCGCGGCGCGGAAGGTGGCGTGGTACTCGCCGGCCTGGTCGTCGGCATGCGCAAACGCGGCGACTCGATGGCCTTCGTGCAGATCGAAGATGGCTATGGCCGACTCGAATGCGCCTTCTTCCGCGACGCCTGCCTCGAATATGGCCCACTGCTCACGCGCGACCGCATCCTGCTGATCGAAGGCAGCCTGCAGGAAGACGAATTCAGCGGTGGCTACTCGCTGCGCGCACGCCAGGCCTGGGATTTCAAACCGCTGTGCGCCACGCACGCGAAGCTGCTCTGCCTGAGCGTCGACACGCGCCGTCCGGCGGCCTTGTCGGACGTCGAAAAAATCCTCGCCAATTTCCGTCCCGGCAAGACGCCGCTGCGCATGGACCTGATCACTTCCAGCGCCAAAGGCCGCCTCGACTGCAACGGCGAATTCGGCGTGCGCGCGGCACCGGAATTGCTTGGTGCCTTGCGCGCGGTGCCCGGCGTGGAATCCGTCAGCCTGCTGCTGAACCGCCCGTGGGGCAACCGGCCTGCGACGTCGAACCGGCAGGACAACTAGGCGGCGACGGCCATTCCTTCCTGCACGCGAGCGCAGTTTTCGCGGTGGCGGAAAACAGTGGCGATATGCGTTGCTCAGTCAGCAACGACTACCTGACAGGATCGGATTCGATGAAATCGACTCGCACGCGGCGCTTCAATTCCCTCGGCGCAAAGGCGCCCGCGACCAGGGCAGGTGCCCATCGTGCCATCGGCTGGCTGAGCGGCCTGTGCCTCGGCCTCGGTTGCGCGATCGCTTCGGCACAACAAATCGTCGTGCCCGCACCGGATGCCGGCAACACGCGCTTCGGCGCGCAGATCGTCGTGTTGCCGTCGGGAAACTACGTGGTGCACGACCCCGAATGGTCGGCCGCCGCCGGTGTCGAATCGGTCGGCGCGATCTATCTTTATTCCGCCGACGGCGTGCTGCTCAGCCGGCTCACCGGCGAGTCGGCGAACGATCGGATCGGCTCGGGCGGCATCGTGGTACTGCCGAGCGGCGATTTCGTGGTGCACAGTCCGGACTGGAATTTCAACGGACAGGCCGCCGTCGGCGCCGTCACCTGGGGCGATGCACAGACCGGCTTCGGTGCCTCGGCAACCATCGATGCGACCAACTCGTTGATCGGCACGACAGCGGGCGATCGCGTCGGCGACGTGCCCATCATCGTGCTCGACAACGGCAGCTTCGTCGTGCCGAGTGGCGATTGGGACAACCCGGGCGTGGCCGTCGATGCCGGTGCCGCCACCTGGTGCGCGGCGGACGGCTCCACCGTCGGCAGCGTGTCGCCCACCAATTCGCTGGTCGGCACCAGCGCCGGCGATCACGTCGGCGGCCCCACCGTCGTGGGCAAGCCCGGTGTCGTCGCATTGCGAAGCGGGCACTACGTCGTGATCAGTTCGTCATGGGACAACGGCCTGCTGCAGGACGTCGGCGCCGTCACCTGGGCGCGCAACGACGGCACGGTGAAGGGCCCGGTGACCGCCGCGATTTCGTTGACCGGCACGCGCGGCGGCGACTACGTCGCCACCGACGTGTTGCCGCTTTCCAACGGCCACTACGTCGTGCAGAGCTATCTGTGGGACAGCGCCGCGGCGCCGAATGTCGGTGCCGTCACCTGGGCCGACGGCACTGTGCCGACCGTCGGCGTCGTCAGCGCGATCAATTCGCTCACCGGCACGCAGGACGGCGACCGCATCGGCTACCTCGCGGCAGCACTCACCAACGGCCACTACGTCATCGCCAGCCCGTTGTGGAACGACGGCGCGATCGCCGATGTCGGCGCCGTCACCTGGTGCAGCGGCGACGGCCCGACGCAGGACGTCGTCGACGCCGGCAACTCCCTCGTCGGTTCGCACACCGACGACACCGTCGGCCAGTTCAGCACGATCGGCATCCCGCCGCTCGGCGTGATTCCATTGGCGCAAGGCGACTACGTCGTCGCCAGTCCCGCCTGGGACAACGGCGCGCTGTCCGACGTGGGCGCGGCAACGTGGGGCAGCGGCAGCGGCGGCACCGTCGGCACGATCTCGGCGCAGAACTCGCTGATCGGCGCGGCGAGCGACGATGCGATCGCGCAGTACATCGTTGCGCTCGAGGACGGCAACTACGTGGTGGCGTCGCCCTACTGGTCGCAGAGCCGCGGCGCGGCAACCTTCGGCGCCGGTCAGTCCGGCGTGTCGGGTGTGGTGAGCGCGGAAAACTCGCTGGTCGGCGCGTCGCAAGACGATTTCGTCACCGCTTACGGTGTCTACGAATTGGCGGATTCGAGCTACGCCGTGCCGAGCGCGCAATGGAGCGGCGCCTCGCCTTTCCTGGGCGCCATCACGCGCGGCGATGCCGGCGTCGGTGTCGTCGGCGAAGTTTCGGCGTTGAATTCGATCATCGGTCCGCGCGCCAACGATGCCATCGGCTCGCGCGGCCTGGTGCCGCTGCCCGACGGCGGCTTCCTGGTCGAAAGCGCGCTCTCGACCGGCACCGGTGCGATCACCCGCTACGCCGCGCAACCGGCACCGATGACAGGCACGCTGTCGCTGACGCAATCGCTGGTCGGAGCACCGGCCGACCGCATCGGCACACCCGGCGCCAGCGTGCAGAGCGACGGCGCCGTCGTGCTGCAATCGCGCAACGCCACCAGCGACAAACTCGGCGCCATCACCCTGTTCGACGCCGCCGACCCTTTCATCGGCCTGCTGTTCGAACCCGACACCGTCCGCAGCAGCGTCGCCGACGGTGGACCGCTGATGACCTACGGCTACCTGCCGACCTCGAAAACTTTGCTGGTTGGCGATCCGCTCGGGAATCGCCTAGTGCGATTGCAAGCGGCGCGTATCTTGCGGGATGGGTTTGAGGGGGATTGAGCCTCACGCCTAACCCCGGACCGAATAGCACTCCGAGTCTGAAAGAGTCGCCCACTCTGCCCCACCCACCCCCGGCCGAGTCCGCCGCCGCCCGTTGGTATACTTGCGGTCCGCTTGCTTCTGCCCGCCCCATGAACCCGAACTTCCTCGACTTCGAACAGCCCATCGCCGAACTGGAGGCCAAGATCCAGGAACTGCGGCATGCCAGTCATGGCAGTGCGTTCAATATCGAGGAAGAAATCGGCAAGTTGCAGGAGAAGTTGAAGATCCGCACCGCGGAGATCTTCAAGGCGCTCACGCCGTGGCAGGTATCGCAGTTGGCGCGGCATCCGCAGCGGCCATATACGCTCGATTATCTGAAATTGATCTGCGACGAGTTCCACGAACTGGCGGGTGATCGCGCCTATTCGGACGATGCGGCGATCGTCGGCGGGCTGGCGCGCATCGACGGCAAGTCGGTGGTAGTGATCGGGCACCAGAAGGGCCGCGACACCAAGAGCAAGATCAAGCGCAATTTCGGCATGCCGCGGCCCGAGGGCTATCGCAAGGCGCTGCGCCTGATGAAGCTGGCCGAGCGCTTCAAATTGCCGTTGCTCACCTTCATCGATACGCCGGGCGCCTATCCGGGCGTCGGCGCGGAAGAGCGCGGGCAGTCCGAAGCGATCGCGCGCAATCTGCTGGAAATGGCGGAGCTGAAGATTCCGATCGTGTGCACGGTGATCGGCGAAGGCGGCTCGGGCGGCGCACTCGCGATCGGCGTCGGCGATCGCACGATGATGCTCGAATACGGCACGTATTCGGTGATTTCGCCGGAAGGCTGCGCGTCGATCCTGTGGAAAAGCGCCGAGCGCGCCAAGGATGCGGCCGAAGCGCTGGCGCTCACTGCGCCGCGTCTGTACGAGCTTGGTCTGGTCGATCAGATCGTCAAGGAACCGCTCGGCGGCGCGCATCGCGATCCGCAGGAAATGGCGACGCGCCTGAAGGGCGTGCTGCTCGGCCAGCTCGAACAACTCGAGCGGCTCGATACGCATACGCTGCTCGAACAACGTTACGAGCGGCTGCGCAGTTACGGCCGTTACCAGGCCGCGTAACACGCCCGATTTGCTTCAGGGCCGCGACGCTTTCACCATCGCGGCATGAGCGCCGATTTTCTTTCTCGCGAACTGGCCGCGCTGCTGGCGAAGGCGCCGGCCGGCGCGCTGTGTGTCGGTTTCAGCGGGGGCATGGATTCGACGGTTTTGCTGCATGCGCTGGCGGCCTTGCCGGCGGCACGCGAGCGCGGGTTGCGTGCGCTGCATGTCGATCACGGGTTGAATGCTGCGTCGAACGCCTGGGCTGGGCATTGCGCGAAATTATGTGCGGCGCTCGATGTTCCATTCGCGCGTGTCGATGTCCGCGTGGAAAATATCGATGACCTCGGACTGGAAGGCGCCGCCCGCCAAGCGCGCTACGCGGCATTCGCATCGCAGTTGTCGGATGGCGAACTGCTGACGCTCGCTCATCATCGCGACGATCAGGCGGAGACGCTGCTCTTGCGGTTGTTGCACGGCGCGGGGCACGAAGGCCTTGCCGGAATGCGTTCTTTAAGACGCCTCGAAAACGCTTGGTTGTGGCGGCCGTTGCTCGATGTTCCGCGCGAAACGCTGCGCGACTATGCAGCGCAGCACGCATTGCAATGGATCGAAGATCCAACCAACACCGACTCGCAGCACGCACGCAATCATCTGCGCAACCGGGTGATGCCAACACTCACCGCGCGATGGCCGGATGCTTCACGACGCATCGCCGCAGCGGCCTCGCGCCTGCGCGAAGAAAGTGACGTGCTGGACGCAGCGGCACGAGCCGCCTTCGACGAAGTACGTCGCGACGATCCAAACACGCTCGATCTCGACGCATTGCGTGCACTCGTACCGGCCCTGCGCCGTTCCGTAGTCGGGCGCTGGCTCGATGCATTGGCCTTGCCGCGTCCGCCGCCAGGAATCTGGTCGCGCCTCACCACCGACCTGCTCGATGCCCGTGGCGACGCCGCGCCACTGCTTGCCTGGCACGGCGCGGAACTGCGTCGCTACCGCATGACGCTCTATGCAATGCGCCCCCTGTCGCCGGCGCAAACCGACTGGAAACTCGACTGGACCGGCGCCGAACCGTTGCAACTTCCCGCGGGCTTCGGCCGCCTGTCGCTCGAACCTGCGACGACACTCGACGCACCGATCACCGTGCGCGCCCGCCGCGGCGGTGAGCGGCTGGACCAGCCCGGTTCGCATCGCGAATTGCGCACTTTGTTGCAGGATCTGGGCATTCCGCCGTGGGTACGCGAACGCCTGCCGCTGCTGTGCAGCGCCGCGGGCGACGTGCTCGCCGCCGCCAACCTCGCACTGTCGCCCGCCTTCGCAAGGCAACTGTCCGAGCGTCGCGCCCGCTTGCTCTGGCAGCGTCCCGATTGACCCCGCGCGCCGGCGTGGGCACACTTTCGACTCATGCAATCCGCCCCCGAGTCGAATCCTTCCGCCGTCGCCGAGTTCGAACGCTCGCTCGACGAGCTCGAACAACTCGTGCAGCGCATGGAAAAGGGCGATCTGACCCTCGACGACTCGCTGCAGGCCTACGAACGCGGCATCGCGCTCTACCGCAACTGCCAGACCGCGCTCGAACAGGCCGAACTGCGCGTGCGACTGCTGAGCGACCCGCTCGAGCCGGGAAAATCCGAACCCTTCGATGACACCGTCTGACCCCGGCGCGCGCTGGCGCGCCTGGGCCGACCGCGTCGAACGCACCCTCGACGCCGCACTTCCCCCCGCAACCGACGCTCCCAAGCGCCTGCACACGGCGATGCGCTACGCCGTGCTCGGCGGCGGCAAACGCATGCGGCCGTTGCTCGTGTACGCGACCGGCACCGCACTCGGCGTGCCGGAAGCCGATCTCGACATCCCGGCCGCCGCCGTCGAACTGATTCACGCCTATTCGCTGGTGCACGACGACCTGCCCGCGATGGACGACGATGACCTGCGGCGCGGCAAACCAACAGTCCATGTTGCGTTCGACGAAGGCACCGCGATTCTCGTCGGCGATGCACTGCTGACGCTCGCCTTCGAATTGCTGTCGCGCGCCGAGTTCGATGCGTCGGTGACGCTGGCGATGGTGCGGGAACTGGCACAGGCCAGCGGCGCGCGCACGGGCATGGTCGCCGGACAGGCGCTCGATCTCGCCGCCGTCGGTCAAAGTTTGGATATCGATGAACTGCGCCGCATGCACGCCGGAAAAACCGGCGCGCTGATTCGCGCTTCGGTGCGCCTTGGCGCACTTGCTGCGAAGGCAGACCGGACAACGCGCGAAGCGCTCGACGACTATGCGAACGCGCTCGGCCTCGCCTTCCAGATTCGCGACGATATTCTGGATGTCGAGGGCGAATCAAAAACCATCGGCAAGACGCCCGGCAAAGACGCCGCCAACAACAAACCGAATTATCCGGCGTTGCTGGGCATCGACGCGTCGGTGGCGCTGATCGGATCGCTCAAGGCAGCGATGGACGCTGCTTTGAGCGGCACATCCAGCGACACGAGCGAGCTGGCGGCCCTCGCCCGATTCGCGTCGCAGCGAGGCCACTAGAGGCCGCAGCGGCAAGGCGGGCTTGCGGCTGCAAGCCTGCCCTTTTTCCAAAATTCAAACTTGATCGATCGAGTATTCGCCGATCGTCACTTCGCCGTCGATCATCACTGCAACTCGAACCCATCGGCGTGCAGATAGTCCACGTTCGGCATCAGCACCGGGCTGGGTACCGCATAGTCGATGCCGCCATTCCCGGCCTGTCCGAACTGATCTTCGCCCCAGCAGAAAACGCGGCCGTCGGCAGCGAGGGCGCAGGTGTTGTCGGCGCTGGCGGTAACGTCGACGATGTTGTCGGGCAGGCCGACTACCGGGGTGGGCACCGATGTGGTCGAGGAAACAGCTGAGCCGAGTTGGCCGTAGTAGTTGGCGCCCCAGCACAGGACGTCCCCGTCGGTTTCGACGACGCAGGTTTGCTCCTGGCCGCCGGCGATGCGCGCTGCCGGCGAGTCCAGGCCGGCGACTTTCGTCGGTGTTGCACTTGGCGCGGGCGCGCCGGGGTGACCCAGTTCGCCGGAAAAGTTACTGCCCCAACAATAGACGTCGCCCAGATCGTCGATCGCGCAAGCGTGCGTCGATGCCACCGCGATGCGCACCGCGGGGCGCGGCAGCGTTGCGGTGAGCGGCACGTTGGACGACGCCGTGATGGTGCCGGTGCCGAGTTGGCCGAGCGAATTGTCGCCCCAGCAACGCACCAGATCCTGGCGGCGCGCGCACGAGAAGTTGAAACCGACCGCCAGCTCATCGACGTTGTCGGTCAGACCCGACACCGGGCCGGGCACGTAACGCGACGCCGTACCGGCATCACCGAGCTGGCCCCAGAAGTTCGAGCCCCAGCATTGCACGGCGCCGGTCGTCATCAAGGCACAGGCGAAGCTGCTGCTGCCCCGCACCGACCGCACGCCCGTCGCCAGTTCGGGAATGGCGACCGGTGCGGTGCGCACGCGCGACTCCACGGTGCCGGTTCCGGGCAACAGGCCCCAGCAGTAAGCGGCGCCCGTCGCCGAGGTGCCGCAGCTCAATGAATTCCCCGCCCGCACGTCGGCGAATCCGCCCGGCACGCCGGCCACGTTCACGGGCGCCTGGCGCACGCGGCGCGATCCGTCGCCGACTTCGCCATAGGAGTTCGCTCCCCAACATTGCACCGCGCCGGCGGCGGTACGGGCACAAACCTGCGAACCCGCGCCGCTATCGAACTGCACCGCGGCACCGCCAAGGCGCGCCTGCGAGGGCAGCGCCGAACGGCCGACGACCCCGTTTCCGAGCTGGCCGGAACTGTTGTCGCCCCAGCACAACGCGCGGTTCTGCGTGATGATGCAAGCACCGCCAAAACTGATGCTGGCCGAGTCGATCGGGCCGGGATGGTCGACGGCTACCGCCGAGAAGCGACGCAGGGTGCTGCCGTCTCCGAGCACGCCGTAGGTGTTGGAACCCCAGCAGCGCAACTTGGCGTCCTGCCCCAGGACGCACGACGAGTTGGCCGCGGCAAACACTTTCGTGCCGGGCAGCGGCAATCCCAGCACCAGTTCGCCCTGGCCATCGAGCAGGGCGGAACCGAGGCCGAGCTGGCCGAAATTGTTGTCGCCCCAGCAACGCGTTTCGCCGTTCGCCATCACCGCACAGCTATGCGACTGGCCGACGGCCACATCGAGCGCCGCGCTCGCGATGACCGTGGCTTGCACCGGGGTCAAACGCTCGGTCTCGCTGGCATCGCCCAGCTGCCCCTGACCGTTCTGGCCCCAGCACCAGGCCTGGCCCTGATACACCGCGCAGGCATGGCCCACCCCGATCGCGATGTCGGTGACGCCTGCGGTCAAGGTGGAAACCGACGTTGCGACCTGGCGCCCGTCCTTCGTACCGTCGCCGAGCTGGCCGCCATCGTTGTATCCCCAGCAGTGAGCCGAGCCGCCGGTCACGATGGCGCAAGCCGAATTCTCGCCCGCAAAAATGCGCGTGGCCGCGCCGGGCAAACCCTGCACCGTCTCGGGCTCATCCGTCGTGCCGCCGTTGCCGTTGCCCAACTGGCCGGAGTTGTCGCTGCCCCAGCAACGCACCGAGCCTGCATCGAGTCGCGCGCACGAAAAATCGTTGCCGGTGACGATCTCCACGGCCACGCCGCCGAGATTGATCACGGCGGTGGGCAGCACCGCATTGTTCTGCGTGCCATCGCCCAGCTGGCCCTCGCTGTTGTTACCCCAGCATTCGACTTCACCCTCGGTCGTCAGGCCGCACGCATGCCGGTAACCCACGGCCGTCTGCGTGTAGTTGTCGACGGGCACCAGAGCCGAGGTGGCGGAGGCCGGCGCCGACGACGCGACGAAAAAAGCGAACGCAACCAGGCGCACGGCATGCGCGCGATGAAAGGACATACAGCGATTCCCCCGAAGGTGCCGCCCGACGCGGCAAAAAAGTCGCGGCAGGATAGCTGAGACGGCCCTGCGAATCCCGAAAACTTTCGTCATCCGCAACGGAAAAGCCCGGCTTTCGCCGGGCTTTTCGTCACGCGTGTGCCAGGTCGGACCTATTTCACCGGCCGCCAGGTCCACGGATAGCGGTAGTACTCGCCGTTGTTGGCGCGGATCGCCGCCAGGATGGTGAAGACCAGCCAGGCGATGCCGGCGACGAAGGCGGCTAGATAGAACAGGAAGCCCACCAGCACCACCAGCAGCACGGTGCCGATCACGATCAGGCCGAGCATGATCAGGGTGAAGGTGATCTGGAAGTTCAGCGCTTCCTTGCCCTGGTCGTCGACGAAGGGCATTTCGTTTTTCTTGATCTGCCAGAAGATCAGCGGGCCGAGCACGTTGCCGAACGGGATGAAGAATCCGATCAGCGCCGAGAGATGGGTGAAGAGCGCCCATTGCCGCTCGTCGTTGCTCGGACCGTCGCCGACGGGCAACGGCTCGGGCGAAGGCGGGATCGGCGGCGGGGTTTGATCGAGCGGATCGTTCATTGCGGCTCTCCTCAGGTCAGGCCAGGCGTGCAGGCCGCCAATGTCGGCCCGGGGTCCACGCTTGTCAACCGAGGACCGCGGCCGGCCGGCGATGTGACGCGCGGCGGCCGCGGCGAAGCCTCTTCAAGTCAGCGCGTCGCCGCCGGCCACCGTCATGCGGCCGATCAGCGTCGATCCGATCAGGATGTGCGAACGGCGGTCGATGTCGTTGCCGATCGCCTCGATGCCCATGAACATCTCGCGCAGATTGCCGGCGATCGTCACTTCATCGACCGGATAGGCGATGCGGCCGTTCTCGATCCAGAAGCCCGCCGCGCCGCGCGAATAATCGCCGGTGATGAGATTGGTGCCCTGCCCCATCAATTCGGTGACGAGCAGGCCGCGTTCGATGCCTGCGATCAGTTCTGCCTGGCCCTGCGTGCCGGTGTTGACGATCAGATTGTGAATGCCGCCGGCGTTCGCCGTGCTCGAAAGGCCGAGCTTGCGCGCCGAATAACTGCCGAGCACATAACGCTGCAACACGCCGTCGCGCACCAGATCGCTGTCGATCGTCGCGACACCTTCGGCATCGAACGCTTCCGAACGGTGGCCGCGTTTGAGATGCGGACGTTCGACGATGTCGATGCCGGGCGCGAGCACCGGTTTGCCGGCGTGATCGAGCAGGAACGATGCGCGCCGATACAAGGCGCCGCCCGACACCGCCGACACCAGATGTCCGATCAGGCTGCGCGCGACTTCGGCGGCGAACAGCACCGGATACTGACCGGTGCGCACGCTGCGCGGATCCATGCGCGCCAGCGTGCGCTGCGCGGCGCGGCGGCCGACGGCGGCGGCATCTTCCAGATCGGCCGAACTGGCGGCCGAGGTGTACCAGTAGTCGCGCTGCATCGCATCGCCGGCACCGGCGATCAGCGCCAGGCTCACGCTGTGATGCGTGCTCGATTCGCGGCCGACAAAACCGTGGCTGTTGGCATACACCGACAGGCTCGCGCCGCTCGATACGCTGGCGCCGTCGGAGTTGCTGATGCGCACGTCGGCATCGCGCCCGGCCTGCTCGCAGGCCAGGCCGAGTTCGACCGCGGCGTCGGCATCGAGCGACCACGGATGCCACAGATCGAGTTCGGGAAACACCCGCGCCATGCGCTCGGCGTCGGCCAGTCCGCCGAACGGATCTTCTTCGGTGTAGCGCGCGATCGCGCAGGCCTGGTCGATCGTGGTTTCGATCGAGGCCGGATCCAGATCGGCCGTGCTCGCGCTCGCTTTGCGCTGGCCGAAATACACGGTGAGCGACAGACCGCGATCGCGCGTGTGTTCGATGGTTTCCACTTCGCCCATGCGCACGCCGACGTTCAGGCCGCGGTCTTCGTTCATGCCGACCTCGGCCTGGGTGGCGCCGCGCGCACGGCAGCGCGCGAGCACGTCGCGCGCCAGGTCGGACAGGCGGTCGAGCGTGGCCCGGTTGTCGAGCTCGTCGGGGGTGAGGGCTTGGGTCACTTGGCGTATCCTTCGTTCAAACGATTATTCGGCGATTTTCAAAATGCGTGGACGCGACGACGAAACCGGCGATTTCCTCAGCCCCAGCCGCAGCCAGCAACGGCGCGAAGCGCTGGCGATTTTCGACCTCGGCGAAAAGCTCGTCGCGCTGCCCGATTCGCAGCTCGCCAAGCTGCCGATGTCCGAGGAACTGATCGAGCTGGTGCGCGAATCGCGCCGCATCACCGCGCCGGTGGCGCACAAGCGGCAGCTGCAGTATCTGGCCAAGATCATGCGCCGCGAGGACGACGAAACGCTCGAAGCCGTCAAGCGCGCGATCGAACACGACCGCGCCGACGCGCGCCGCGAAACCGCCGAACTGCATCGCTTCGAAGCGCTGCGCACGCGCCTGATCGAGGAAGGCGACGCGGCGCTGGCCGAACTCATCGCCGACTATCCGCAGGCCGATCGCCAGCACCTGCGCCAGCTCGCGCGCAATGCGAAAGAGGAAAAACTTCATAACAAACCGCTGCATGCTTATCGCGAACTTTTCCGCGAACTCAAGCAGCTGGTTTCCGGCTCGGCCGACGGCGGCGAGCAGGATGAGTCGATCGAGCAAAGCGACGAAGCGGCAGACGATACCGACGAGCGGGAAGATCCGCGCCAGGCGTGAGGCCGGCGCGCGAGGTGCGCGGCACGCGTGCGGCAAAACCCGATCCTCTCCGAACGTAAGACTCACCGCTGCGCTCCCGCGTATTGCGCGCCCGGCATCAAGCGCGCGTGCCTCCCACCGTCATCATGTCGATCTTGAGCGAAGGCTGGCCGACGCCCACCGGTACGCTCTGCCCGTCCTTGCCGCAGATGCCGACGCCTTCGTCGAGCGCCAGATCGTTGCCGACCATCGAGACGCGGTTCATCGCTTCGGGGCCGTTGCCGATCAGGGTCGCGCCCTTCACCGGCGTCGTCACTTTGCCGTCTTCGATCAGATAGGCCTCGGTCGCCGAGAACACGAATTTGCCGGACGTGATGTCGACCTGTCCGCCGCCGAAATTCACCGCATAAAGCCCGCGTTTGACGCTCTTGATCATGTCGGCCGGATCGCTTTGGCCGGCCAGCATGTAGGTGTTGGTCATGCGCGGCATCGGCAGGTGCGCGAACGATTCGCGGCGGCCGTTGCCGGTCGGCGCCACGCCCATCAGGCGCGCGTTCAAGGTGTCCTGCAGATAGCCGACGAGGCGGCCGTTTTCGATCAGCGTGGTGCACTGCGTGGGCGTGCCTTCGTCGTCGACGCTAAGCGATCCGCGGCGGCCCGGCAGCGTACCGTCGTCGACGATGGTGCACAGCGACGACGCCACCTGTTCGCCCATGCGGCCGGCGTAGGTCGACGTGCCTTTGCGATTGAAATCGCCTTCCAGCCCATGGCCGACGGCTTCGTGCAGCAGCACGCCGGGCCAGCCCGCGCCGACCACCACCGGCATGCTGCCGGCCGGCGCATCGACCGCGTCGAGATTCACCAGCGCCTGGCGCAAGGCTTCGTCGGCGAAGCCGAACGCGCGTCCGCCCTGCAGCAAAACTTCATAACCGTAACGACCGCCGCCACCGGAATATCCCTGTTCGCGGCGCCCGTTGTGTTCGACGATCACCTGCACATTCATGCGCACCAGCGGACGCACGTCGCCGGCCAGCGTGCCGTCGGAACGCGCCACCAGCATGGTGTCGATCGCGGCCGACAGGCTCACCATCACCTGCCGCACGCGTTCGTCCTTGCCGCGCACATAGGCGTCGACTTCGCGCAGCAGGCGCACCTTGGCTTCGCTGTCGAGCGATTCGATCGGATCGATCGCCGGATACAGCGCACGCGCGTGGCGCAAGGACAAACCGCGCGCCATGCCGTCGCTGCTGCTGCGCGCGATCGCGCGCGCGGCGCCGGCGGCTTCCAGCAGCGCGGGCAGACGGATCTCGTCGGAATACGCAAACCCGGTTTTTTCGCCGCTCACCGCGCGCACGCCGACACCCTGTTCGATCGAGTGCGTGCCGTCCTTGACGATGCCGTCCTCCATCGACCAGCTTTCATGCCGCGCGTGCTGGAAGTACAGGTCGGCGAAATCGACGCCCGGCACCAGCAGACGGGCGAAGACGCGGTCGAGGTCGTTGGCGGCGAGGCCGGCGGGAGCGAGCAGGCGCGATTCGGCTAGGGCGAGGGTCTGGGTCATGGGTCCGGGGGAGGTCGAGGCTGAAGCGTCCGCGCGGGATCGGCGGACGCACATTGTCTCAGATGGGGTTGCGCCGCGACGCTTCAACGCCGCAAACAATGCGGGCATGCATCTTCAGCGGCGCGCATCCCGCGAGCGCGCACCGTGGCCGGCGCCGCTGCCGCCGGCCGGACCGCGGTCGATCACATCGATCTGCGGCTTGTCCCAGCTGCCCTGCACGCGATAGACGGTGCGCGCCATCTGCTTGATCGGCTGCTGGAACATCGCCTGCGCCACGGCGCCTAGCGCGGCGCCCGCCGGGCCCGCCGCCAGCGCGCCGAGCGCGGGCAGCACGCTGCCGGCGCGCGGCAGCACTTCCATGGTCTGGTCGTAGTCTTTTTGCTTGAGACCGGTGCGGCCGCGCACGCGGATTTCGGCGGCCGGACCATCGATGCGCAGATCGTCGGTGAAGGCGTTGCCGCCATCGAGCGTGAAGCTGCCGTCGATGCGATTGAAGGCCAGGCCGGATTTGAAGAAATCGCTGAAATCGAGCGCCAAGCGGCGCGGAATTTCGGTCAGGCTGAGCAGGCCGAACAGACGTCCGGCGCCGGGCTCGACTTCGAGAACGCGGCCCTTGCCGACCTGCGCGGTCAATGTGCCGTGCACTTTTTCCAGTTCGAACGCGGCCGGCGCACCGGGCCAGGTCGCCTGCAATTGCGCCGTCGTGCTGCCGCCGGCGATCAGTTCCGAAAAGCCCAGCGCGCGCAACATCGCGCCCAGATCCTGCGCCGCGAAATCGATATGGAAGTTGGAACGCTCGCCGCCGTCGATGCGCATCCAGTCGCCGCTGGCGCGTAATTCGAGGGCTTTCGACGTGGTGTCGAAATGTTCGACGTGCAGGCCTTCGGGGGTCGGATAGGTTTCGAGTTTGGTCTTGCCGAGCGAAGCTTCGCCGAAGCGGAAATCGGCGATCGTCAGATGCAGCGCGGGGATTCCGGCCGGATCGGCACTGGTCAGCGCACTGGGGCCGCTGGGCGTTTGCGACGGCCAGTGCAGGCGCTCGAAATCGGCGCTGATGCCGCGCGCGGCGATATCCGCAGTGGGAATCTGCACCTTGCCTTGCAGCGGTTCGCCGATGAAGGCGATGTCGAGGGTGCCCGCGGCATCGCGCGCGTAGGTGATGCGGGTTTCGGCGAAGGCGCGATCGAGCAGATCGAGTTCGCCGGCATAAAGATCGGCGTATTGCAGACCCGGGCCGTCGCCAGTGCTCGACAAGGCGAACGCGGCCCAGCCGGCGGCATCGAGCACCGGCACCTGGCCGACGGCGACCAGGCCTGCGGCCGGCGCCTGCGTGTCGGGCGCGTCGCCGAACGCGGCGACGCCGGTGAACGCGCCGCCTTCCGGCAAACGGCCGCGCAAACGCAATAATTCGCCGAGACGCAGATCGATTTCGCCCTGCGACACCGGCAATTCGAGTTGCAGATTCAAGCCCAGGCGCGCGTCGGCTTCCTTGCGCAACGGTGCGGGCAGCACCAGCGCGGTGCCGGCCAGATCGGAACGCACCTGCAACTGCTGTTTGGTCTTGCCGTCGCTGTCGCGCGGCACCGTCAGCTGCATCGTCCACTCGGAATTGCCATCGAGAAACGGTTGCAGCCAGTGCAGGCCCGGATATGGCTGCAACAGCGCATCGGCGGCGAAACGGCCGCGCAGGCTGGCTTCGGCGCTGCGCGATTCGTCCGAGGTGTAGCCGCCTACCGCCACACTCAACGCGCCGGTGCCCTTGGCGAAACCGACGCGCAACTCGTCGGCGGAAAACCCGCGTTGGCTGAAGCGCACGCGGCCGCTGGCTTCCTTGAAATCCAGGCCCCAGTCTTCTTCGCGCAAATCGGCACGCAGCAGATCGGCGCGGCCGTCGAGCTCGAATTCGCCGAGCGTGGGTTTCAGCGGAATGTGCAGTGCCAAACCGATGTCGGCCGAACCGCCGACCGCGAGGCCCGACAGATAATTTCCGTAGCGCTGTTGCAACGGGCTGCTGCGCAACAGCGTGAGCAGCGACGGGCCGCTGCCGCCGCCGTCGACCTGCAGTTCGAGGATCGGATCGCGCAGATCGGCGATGCCGCCATGCGCGCGTTCGATGCGATTGCCGAGAATCGCGCCGGACAGATCGATTTCGAGGCCTTCATCGACGAAGCGCGCAGTGCCCGACACCGCTTCGCCGGGCGGCCAGTCGTGCCGGAAACGCAGACTCATGTCGCGCAATTCGGCGAGCGCCTCGAAGTGGCCGTGCTTGTTGCGGAACGGCCAGTCGTCGGCATCGCCGTAGACGACGGCGCGACCGCTCGCGACCTGTCCCGACACCAGGGCATCGTCGAGCCATTGCACCGCCTTGGGCGGCATCTTGTTGATGATCCAGAAGTGCTTGGCCGCCGTCACCGGCGTCGATTCGACATCGGCGCGCAGGTCGAGGAACGGTTTACTGCCATCGCCCTGCAGCCAGATGCCGCCGTCGATCGTGAACGCGTAATCTTCGGCGCGGAACGCCAAGCCCGCGGCTTCGATGCGCCAGCCCGGCTCGCCGGGATAAATGTTCACCGCCCCGCGCACCGACTGCGACATCGGCGCGCGCAACACGCCCGGCGCGTCGACGACCAGCGGCGCGGCCTGCACGTCGATGTTCATCACGCCGCTGTCGGCGTGCAGCGCGCCGGCGAAACCTTCGACGCCGGGCACGCGCCCGGCCGGCTGCCAGCCGACGTTGCCGAGCTGCGCATCGACGCGATAGTTTTTCGCATCGGTCCAGTCGATATCGAATTGCGACACGTGGCCGCGCGGCGTCGCCAGATAAAGCCAGCGGCGCAGCGCCGGCGACGGCTTCGAGCTGAGCATCGCGAGGCTGAGCAGCGGACCGAGTTCGACATCGCGCAGCGACGTCCGCAACGACGCGCCGCCGTCGACGCTCACGTGTTGGAGATGCGTGCGCGCATCGCCGGCATCGAGATCGAGTTCGGCCACGTCGAGCGTCCAGCCGGTGCCGCTGCGCTGCCAGCGCAGGGCTGCAGCAACGCGATCGAGGCCGTAGCGCGGATCGACGCTGCGCTTGTCGGCGGCGGCGGCGGCGCCGGATTCGAGGTCGATCGGTTCGAGCCCGATCGGTTCGGCACCGCGGAATTGCAGCGGCGACAGCGTCGCTTCGAGCCTGGCCGATTCGAGCCGGCGCGCCGCGATCGTCAACCATACGCCGACATCGCCGCGGCCCTCGACGATTTCGACCCCGCCGAGCGGCGTGCCGCCGAACCACGGCGCCAGTGATAAATCTTCGCCGCCGAGCCAGGCGCTGCCGTCCTGCAGTTCGCGATCCATGTCGGCGACCAGATGCAGCGGCGGGGTGTCGTCGAAACGCGCGACGACACCGAGCCGAAAACGATCGCCGACCGTGCGCAGGCGCGCATCGATGCGATGCAGCGTCCATTCGCGCGCACTGCCCGCATCGCGGAAACGCAGTTGCGCATCTTCGATCTGCAACTCGCCCAGGCCGTCGAGCTGGCGCAGGTCGAAACTGCCGCCCGGCCGCGCCGCGAGGCCTTCCAGACGCCATTCGCCGGCGGCGTTGCGATCGAGCACCAGATCCGGACCGCGCACGCGCACGATGGTGAGCGGCACGCCGGGCAGGAAGCCGGCGTAGGCGTTGATCTGCAATTGCGCCTGGCCGATTTCGAGCACGTCGTCGCCCTGCCCGATGCGCAGATTGGTCACGCCCAGCAGCGGGCCTTTGCGGCTCCAGTGCGCGACCACCGCATCGAGCGCCACCGGCCGGCCGATGCGTTCGCTCAGCCATTGCGCCACGTCGTCGGGATGGCGCGCGAGCACCGGCAGCATGCGGTCGGCGATCGCCACCGCCACCGCCAGCAGGATCACCAGCGTCGCCAGCCCATAAACGAACAGGCGCCGCACGCGGCGCAGGCGCCGCCGCAGCGGCGTGGTCATGCCGCGCCCCGGTTCGTCGACGGCTGCCGCACGCTAGAGCAGCACCACGTCATATTGTTCCTGCGCGTACTGCTCGTCGGGCTGGAAACGGATGGTCTTGCCGATGAATTCTTCCAGTTCGGCGACCGCGGCCGATTCTTCTTCGAGGATCTTCGCGACCACTTTCGGCGAGGCCAGCACGAGCAGTTTTTCGGCCTCGAACTGCCGCACCGCGCGGGTTATCTCGCGGAAGATTTCGTAGCACACGGTTTCCGAGGTTTTCAGATTGCCGCGGCCCATGCAGGTGTGGCATTTCTCGCACAGTTGGCGCTCGAGGCTTTCGGTGGTGCGCTTGCGCGTCATCTCGACCAGGCCCAGCGGCGAGAATTCGTACACCGTGGTCTTGGCGTGATCGCGCAGCAGCGATTTCTCCAGCGTGCGCAGCACCTGGCGGCGGTGCTCGGCGTCGGTCATATCGATGAAATCGATGATGATGATGCCGCCCAGATTGCGCAGCCGCAGTTGCCGGGCCGCGGCCTGCGCGGCTTCCAGGTTGGTGCGGTAGACGGTTTCCTCGAGGTTGCGATGGCCGAGGAAGGCGCCGGTGTTGACGTCGATGGTGGTCATCGCCTCGGTCTGGTCCACGATCAGATAGCCGCCGGATTTCAGCGGCACTTCCTTGTGCATCGCGCGCTGGATTTCGTCTTCCACCCCGTACAGATCGAAGATCGGCCGCTCGCCCGGGTAATGTTCGATGCGATCGGCCAAATCCGGCATGAACTGGGCCGCGAAACGCTGGGTGCGCTCGTAGGTTTCGCGCGAATCGACGCGCACTTTTTCGACGTCGCGCCGCATCAGGTCGCGCAATGCGCGCAGCGGCAGCGAGAGGTCTTCGTAGATGCAGCTGCCGAGCGGCGCGGGCCCGATCGCGGCACGTACCGCTTCCCAGGCCTTGCCGAGATAAGCCACGTCTTCGGCCAGCGCTTCGGCGCTCTGGCCTTCGGCGTTGGTGCGCACGATGTAGCCGGCCGGCGCATCGCGGATGATGTCGGCCAGTGTGTTTTTCAGGCGCGCGCGTTCGGCTTCGTCTTCGATGCGCGCCGAAACGCCGAGCACGCGGCCGTACGGCAGCAGCACGAGATAACGCGACGGAATGCTCAGCTGCGTGGTGAGGCGCGCGCCCTTGGTGCCGATCGGATCCTTCACCACCTGCACCACGATTTCCTGGCCGTCGCGCACCAGCTCGGCGATCGGCGGCGTGGCCACCGAGGGCGGCGGCGGTTCGTCGCTGTCGACCGCATCGGCCGGCGCCGCGCGCAGGATATCCGACGCATGCAGGAACGCCGCGCGTTCCAGGCCGACGTCGACGAACGCCGCCTGCATGCCCGGCATCACGCGCAGCACACGGCCCTTGTAGATGTTGCCGACGTAGCCGCGGCGCGAGGTGCGCTCGATGTGTACCTCCTGCAGCATGCCGTTTTCGACCACGCCCACGCGGGTTTCGCGCGGCGTGACATTGATCAGGATTTCTTCCGACATGAGCCGTGTGTAGTCCGTAACAGGAATTCGGGTGCCGCCGCTGTCGGAATAGCGGCGGGCTCTATGCGTGGCGGGACGGCGCTGCGAAGGTCGGCGGGCAGCGCGGCGCGCGCTTCGCACGCTGCGCTCAAACGTCGAACTCCCGCAGCAGGCGCGCGGTTTCGAACAGCGGCAGACCCATCACGCCACTGTAGCTGCCCGCCAGATGCGAAATGAAGGCCG
>CBFHAI010000045.1:0-34899 GCA_965653565.1 uncultured Chiayiivirga sp.
GCCGCCACCGGCACGCGCCGGACCGCGACGTCCCGGACCGCCCGCACCGCCGCCAGGCTTGCCCTTGCCGCGCGCACCCGGCGCACCGCCCGGCTTGGCGCCGAAACGCGGCTTGCCGGTGCGGGCGGGGCGATCGTCGCGCAGATTGTCGAAGGCGCGCAGTTCGCGGCCTTCGTCGGCATAGCCGCCGTTGGTCCAGGCCCGCACGTCGGTCTTGGCGGGTTTGTATTCGTTCGATTTGGCGCGGCGCTGGCCGATCACCGGCTGCAGCGTCAGCACCGCCGGCGTCTGCGCCAGACCGAGCGCGGTGCGCAGCGCTTCGATGTCGGCCGGCGCCAGTTCTTCGCTCTGGCTGCGCTTGAGATGGCGTGGCAATTCGATGTTGCCGTAGCGCGTGCGCTTCAGGCGGCTGACCTGCAGGCCGACCGCTTCCCACATGCGGCGCACCTCGCGGTTGCGGCCTTCGTGCAGCACGACGCGGAACCAGGCGTGCGAATCGCTCGAGCCAATACTCTCGATTTCATCGAACTTCGCCATGCCGTCTTCGAGTTCGACGCCGCGCGCCAGTTGCTGCGGAATCTGGTCGCCGACTTCGCCGTGGATGCGGCACACATATTCGCGTTTCACTTCGGCCGACGGATGCATCAGCGCGTTCGCCAGATCGCCGTCGGTGGTGAGCAGCAGCAAGCCGGTGGTGTTGATGTCGAGCCGGCCGACCGCGATCCAGCGCGAACCCTTCAGCGGCGGCAGGCGATCGAACACGGTGGGACGGCCTTCGGGATCTTCGCGCGTGGTCACTTCGCCTTCGGGCTTGTGATACATCAGCACGCGCGCCGGTTCGCTCTGCGCCGCAGCCACGAAAGTGCGGCCATCGATTTCGATGCGATCGCCGCCTTTGACGCTCGAGCCGAGTTCGGCGACTTCGCCATTGACCTTCACCTGGCCCGAGGAAATGCGTTCCTCCAGCGCGCGGCGCGATCCCAGGCCGGCCTGCGCCAGGACCTTGTGCAATCGCTCCTCGATGCGGGCGGCGGTGTTGCTGTCGCGCTTGAGCGAGAGCGTGCGGCGGGGTGCGTCGGTCATGCGGTGTGCTCCGGCGCGGCAGAGGCGGCGCCATCAGAAAGTGAGTCGTCGTCGGAAGAGGTTTCGTCGGACGGGGAATCGTTGGAAGGAAGACCGGCCGAAACCGGATCGGCGGAAGTTGCGGCAGTGCGTGCGGAATCGTCGAGATCGACGGCGTCGAGATCGGAGCCTTCGAGATCGGAACCTTCGAGCTCGGAACCTTCGAGCTCGGAACCTTCGAGCTCGGAACCTTCGAGCTCGGCGTCCGCAACATCGGAGCCATCGAACGCGTCCTCGTCGAGCGCATCGAGCGCTTCGTCGGACGCATCGTCGTCGAGTGCGGCGGTGGCGGGAATCGACGCCGGAATCGCGACATCGGTCGCGTCCTGCAGCTTCGGTTCGAACTCCAGTTGCGGTTCGAGATCGGGGATGTCGTGCAGCTCGGCCAGCGGCGGCAGCTGGTCGAGGCTTTTCAAATTGAAGTAATCGAGGAAGGCGCGGGTGGTGCCGAACAGGGCGGGCTTGCCCGGCACGTCGCGGTATCCCACCACGCGAATCCATTCGCGTTCTTCGAGCATCTTGATGATGTTGCTGTTCACCGCCACGCCGCGGATCTGTTCGATCTCGCCGCGCGTGATCGGTTGCCGATAGGCGATCAGCGACAGCGTTTCGAGTGTCGCGCGGGTGTAGCGCGTCTGGCGCTCGGTCCACAGGCGCGCCACCCAGGCGTGCACATCGGTCTGGATCTGGTAGCGGAATCCCGACGCCACTTCCAGCAACTCGACACCGCGGCCTTCGCAGCGCTTGCGCAGTTCCTGCAACGCCTTTTCGATGCTGTCGGCCGGCGCCGGCTGGTCGTCGGGGAACAGCGCGTACAACTGCGCCACGGTGAGCGGCTGGCCTGCGGCGAGCAGGGCGGCTTCCACGATACGTTCGATCAGGTCCTGGTCCATCGTCACTCGGTGATTTCTTCGTTGGCGGCGATCGCCAGCGACTTCAGATAGATCGGCGCCAGCGGCGCTTCCTGCACGATTTCGATCAGCTGTTCTTTCGCCAGTTCGAGGATCGAGAGGAAGGTCACCACCACGCCCAGGCGGCCTTCGTCCACCACGAACAACGCTTCGAAGGCGTGAAACTGGCCGTCGCCGATGCGCTGCAGCACTTCGCCCATGCGCTGGCGCACGCTCAGGGCTTCGCGCTTGATCGCGTGCCGGGTGAACAACTCGGCGCGCTTCAACACATCGCGCAATGCCAGCAGCATTTCGCGCAAGTCCACCGGCGGCGGCAGTTTCACCGCGTGGCGATCGGGCACGAAGGCCGAGGCGACACTGGTATCGCGCTCCAGCCGGGGCAGGGCGTCGACATCCTGCGCGGCCTGCTTGAAGCGCTCGTATTCCTGCAGGCGGCGCACCAGCTCGGCGCGCGGATCGCCTTCCTCGCCTTCCGCACTCGGCGGCCGCGGCAGCAACAGCCGCGATTTGATTTCCGCCAGGATCGCGGCCATCACCAGGTATTCGGCCGCCAGTTCGAAGCGCAGTTCGTGCATCACGCCGATGTAGTCGACGTATTGGCGCGTGATCTCGGCCACCGGAATATCGAGGATGTCGAGATTCTGGCGACGGATCAGGTACAGCAGCAGATCCAGCGGCCCCTCGAAGGCTTCGAGAATGACCTCGAGCGCATCCGGCGGGATGTACAGATCCTGCGGCATCTGCAGCACCGGCTGGCCCAGCACCACCGCCAGCGGCATTTCCTGCTGCTGCGGGTGCACCGAACCGTTCGACGGCGTGACTGCGGCGCTTTGCGCCTGCTCGTTGCTCATGGATTCACGGCCCCCTCCGGGCCGGTCGCAAGCTCATGTTCGAAAGCGGGCTTCTTGGAGATGTCGCAAGCGGGCTTCGGATTGGATCAGCCTTTGTGGGCTATTCGATCGCCAAAGAGCGGAAGCCCTGGCGCGTGACAAGCGGTTCATCGCCGGTGAGATCCACCACGCTGGTAGGGCCAGGCGGGCAGTCTTCGGCATCCAGCATCAGGTCGACGTGGCGCAACGCGCGCTCGGCAACCGCTTCGGCATCGTGGCTGTCGAGGTCCTCGTCCGGCAGCACCAGGCTGGTGGACAACAAGGGCGCACCGACCACCTCCAGCAGCCCTCGCACGACGGCGTGATCGGCAATCCGGCAACCGATCGCGCGACGCTTGGATTGCTTGAGCCTGCGCGGAAGCTCCGACGCGGCTGGCAGGATGAAGGTATAGGGTCCCGGGACCAGCGACTTGATCAGCCTGAATGCCTGGTCATCGATCTTTGCCAGGCTACTGATCTCGCTTATTGCGCGACAGAGTAAGGTGAAAGGGTGCCGGCTGTCCAGTTTGCGCAAACGCGAGATGCGGTCTTCGGCGTCGCGCGCCTCGATGCCCCACGCAAAAGCGTAGCCTGCGTCAGTGGGAAGCAGCACCAGTTCGCCGCGCGCGATGCGCTCGGCGGCCTGCTGCAGCAGGCGCGGCTGGGGATGCGTGGGATGCAGGCGGAGGCGATCGCTCATTGAGTTGGCGCAGCTGACGTAAGCCCCTATCATGCCGGGCCTCGCTCGATGGCGGATAGCTCCCATGTGGTTCGTGATCCTCGGCCGCGACGCTCCCGATGCCCTGCCGCGCCGCCTGGCCGCGCGCGCCGAGCATCTGGCCCGCCTGGAAAAACTGCGCGATGAAGGCCGCCTGCTGCTGGCCGGTCCGATGCCCGCGATCGAATCGGAAGATCCCGGCCCGGCCGGTTTCGTCGGCAGCCTGATCGTGGCCGAGTTCGCCTCGCTGGCCGACGCGCGCGCCTGGGCCGACGCCGATCCGTACATCGCGGCCAAGGTCTATCGCGATGTCGAAATCCATCCGTTCCGGCGCGTGCTGCCGTGAGCGCGCGCAGCGACGCCATCCGCGAACGCCTCACGGCGCAACTCGCGCCGTCGCGGCTGGACATCATCGACGAAAGCCACAAACACGCCGGCCACGAAGGCGCCCGCGACGGCCGCGGACATTTCGCCGTGCACATCGTCAGCGCCGCCTTCGAAGGCGTGAACCTGCTGGCACGTCATCGCCTGGTGTACGACGCCCTCGGCGATCTGATGCAGACCGATATCCATGCGCTGTCGCTGAAAGCGCAGGCGCCCTCCGAATCCCTGCCGCAAGCCTCCGCATGAACCTGAAACCGCTTTGTTCCGCGCTGCTCGCCGCAGCCGTCGCCGCCGGCTGCAACAACGCCCCGCCACCGGAAACGCCGCCGCGCGTGCTCGCCGATGCACCGGCCGGCACGCCCGTGGTGACGGTCGAAGGCGAAGTGATCACCGAACCGTTGCTGGCGGCCTACGCCGAAAAACGCAAGCTCGATCTGGCCGATCCGCGCCAGCGCCAGCGTGCGCTCGACGGCCTGATCGACGGTTTCGTGCTGGCCCGCGATGCGCTCGCCGGCCCGGTCGCCAAGACGCCGGAAGTGAAAGCCGAACTGGCGGTCGCGCGCCTCGACCTGCTCGCCGAAAACAATGTCGAAGCCTTCCGCGCCGCGGCGCCGATCACCGACGAACAACTGCGCGCGTTTTACGACGAAGAAGCCGAGCGGACCGGCCACATCGAACTGTCGCTCAAGCACATCCTGTTCGCCGACGAACCTTCGGCGCGCGCCGCGCTGGAGCTGGCGAAAGCGCCCGGCGCCGACTTCGACGCACTGATCGAGGGCTACGCCACCACCGCGCGCCAGGCCAAGGATCTGGGCTGGGCCAATCTGTCGCAATTGCCGGCCGAACTGGCGCTGGCGGCGAAGGCATTGCAGGACGGCGAAGTGGCACCGCAGCCGGTGCAGACGCAGTTCGGCTGGCATGTGGTGAAGCGCATCGCATCGCGTCCGTTCACGCCGCCGCCGTTCGAACAGATCCGCGAAGGTGCCAAGGTGCAGCTGGGCGATCAGCTGCTGCGCGAACGCATCAAGGCGCTGCGCGAGCAGGCCTCGATCGTGCTGCCGGGCGGCGAAGCCGGCAAATAATCGGCATTGCGTTGCGCGACGGCGGAATCAACCGCGCCGCAGCGACCAGAAACCGATATCGCGCCGCAGCGAGTAGCCGTTCTGCTCGTACAGTTTTTTAGCGCGGACGTTTTCGTGGCTCACGTGCAGGAAGGGCGTACGGCCGCGCGCCAGCGTGTCGTTGCTGAGCCGGATCAACAGCTGCCGCGCATAGCCGCGGCCGTTGAAATCCGGATGCGTGCACACCGCGCTGATTTCCTGGAACTCGCCCGGCGCCATCCGCTCGCCGATCATCGCGGCCAGGCGGCCCTCGCGATAAATGCCGAAGTAGCGGCCGAGCGCCGTCGTGCGGCGGCGGAAATAGTGCGGATAGACCAGCGCGGTCAACGCCATCACGTCGGCGTGGTGCTGTTCCGATAGCTCGATCACCGCGGGCCCGTCGATTTCCGGCAGGCGTGAAGTGCAGATCATCTGCGCCAGCGGCGCGAAGGCCTTGAGGCTCCAGTCGCCGCCCAGCTCCGGCACCCGGCCGAGCAGATAAACCGTCTCGTCGACGCCGACCAGCGCTGCGATCGCGGCCGAGGCATTGGCGTTCGCGTCGGCCTGTTCGTCGGGCACGCCGAGGAAGGGAGCGATCTCGGCCGGATACCTGGCCGCCCGCGCGCCGCCCTGCGCGAACTCGCCATGCCGGGTCTGCAGCGCGTGCCAGATCGGGTTGTCGAGTGGCGCGGTCATCATCGTGCAAGGTTGCCTGGCGGAGGACTCCGATCCATGATGCCGTGCCGTCGCGCGCGCCGGAAGCCGCGTCCGGGAGCGCGGCGACACGATCCGCCGTTCGCATTCGTTCACTTTCGCAGGGCTGTAACAAACGTAGACTCGAACCCTGCTGCACGGACATCCTGCCCATGGAACAACCTTTTCGCCTTCTGCTGGTTGAAGACGGCCGCGCCGACGCGATGATCACGCGCGCCCTGATTTCCGAGGCGGCGCGTTTGAGCGGGCAGACCTTCCTGGTCGATCACGCGGTCGATTTCGGCCACGCGCTGCGCTTCCTCGAAAGCCAGGGCGACGAACCGTTCGACGCCGTCGTGCTCGACCTGGGCCTGCCGGACGCCTCCGGCGTGGAACTGGTGGTGGAACTGGAGAAGCGTTTCCCCGGCATCGCGATCATCGTCAACACCGGTGCGGAAGGCGAATTCGTCGCCGAGGAATCGCTCGCCAGCGGCGCGCAGGAGTTCCTGCGCAAAGGTCATGTCACGCCGCATACGATGGCGCTGACGTTGCGCAATGCGGTGGTGCGCGCGCGCTTGCGGCGCGAACTGGCGGAAAGCGAAGCCGAGCATCGCGCCCTGTTCGATTTCAGCCCGTGCCCGATCTGGGTGCTCGAAGCCCACACGCTGCGCATCCTGCGCGCCAACCAGTCCGCCTGCGACCTGCACGGCTGGCCGCTGCCGGCGCTGCTCGGCATGAATTTCCCGGCCCTGATGCCGGACGAATCGGTGGAAGACCTGCGCCAGGCCTTCCAGGTGGCGCCGGCCGCGGTATCGCATCGCCTTTGGCGCCACCGCGCGCGCAGCGGCCAGCCACTGCTGCTGCAACTGACGGCGCATGCGATTTCGGTGCGCTCGGGCAACGCCATCATCGTCACCGCGCAGGATGTCACCGCGTGGCGCATGGGCCTGCAAAGCGCGGCGCAGGCGGCCGGAAAGTCCTAGTTCGACTCGCGCTGCGCCTGGCACCGGCGCAGCAGCCGGTTCGCCCCGCCGTTAGCGGCGCGCGCCGTAGCCTTCACTCAGGCTCGAATCCATCGGCGAAAAGCGGGCGGTTTTCCACGACGACCAAGCCACGATTGCCGGCTGCAACCGCGCGGCCGCCTCTGCTTCGGATCGCAATAGCCGGCTTCCCAGACAACGCCGGCGTCGTGCGTCTCGTAGAGACAGCCCTCGTACGAAACCGCATACCAGTGCAAGGCCGTGGTCGTTGTCGAAGAAATCGGCTGCCATGATCTGTCCATGGCCGAATGGGAGGCGCGTCCAGCGCAGACCGCCGTCGCGGGTGCGTAACAGACTGCCCAGGCTGCCGCTCTCCGAGGTTATGCCGCCGCTCGCATAGCCGACCGACTCGCTGGGGAGAATCAAGCTCGGCGACGTAGACGTCCTGGGTCAACGGGTAGCGCAGAACCCAGTGCGCGCCGCCGTCGTCGCTGCTGAATATCGCGCCCTGAACTGCGACGCGGCGGCCGCCTTCGCCGAAGTGGACGTCGAAGACGGTATAACCCGCGTACCGGGTAAGGCCGCTGACGTAGAAGCGCATCCGATACTGTCAATGGCGCTTCTGTCGTGAGTGGACCACTGCCCTGACGCATAGTGCGAATGTCGTGCAGAGGGCAGCGACGGACTGGAAGTTTCCAGGCCGCCGCATCGCGTCGTCGCGCGATACCCGACTGTTTTCCTCGATGCTATCGCCGCCGCAACAAGGCGTATTCGAAAGCCTGGTCTGCACCACCCGGCGTGCGGTGGAGATGCTTGCGCGTTTCGATCAATTCGAAGCCCGCGCCCAGGCATGCGGCGACGGCTTCCGCTGAGCGGCGCGCCACCGGCAGCCCCGAGCACCGCTCAGGCCCCTCCGGCGCGAAGCCGCCGATCACCGCATGACCGCCCGGCATCAGCGCACGCTCGGCCTGCGCGGCATAGGCGCGGACTTCGCTTGCGCCGGTGAGGAAGTGCAGCACGGCGCGATCGTGCCAGTGGGTGTAGCCGCCGGCCGACAGCGGAATGCGGGTGATGTCGCCCGGCAGCCAGGCGACGTTCGATGCGCGCGCGCCGATGCGTTCGCGCGCCACCGCCATCGCGGCGGCCGACAGGTCGATCACGCTCAGATGCCGTACGCCGCGCTCGAGCAGGTCGTCGACCAGCGTCGAGGCGCCGCCGCCGACATCGATCACGCGGCTTTCGGGCGACAATCCGGCTTTAGCGAGCAGTTCAAGCGAAACCTCGAGATGCTCGGCATACCAGCTCACCGACGTCGACGCTTTGCTGGCGTAGACCGATGCCCAATGGTTCGCGCTGTCGCTCGGATCGTTGCTCGGCATCGGCGCAGTATCGCGCGATCTGCACGTCGTTCGCTCCAGGCCGGCTCAGACATCGACCGGCAACGGCTGCGCCTGGCTGCGCACCGCGGGCGCGGGCGCCCGCAACCGCAGCGCCACGACGAAGGCCGCCGCGGTCGCGACCGCGCCGAGCACGAACGCGGCCTGGCCACCGCCGGCGCGCCAGGCGACGCCGGCCAGGATCGAACCGATCACGCCGCCTGCGCCCGACCCCAGGCTGTAGAGCAGCGCCTGTCCATGCGTCGACAGCCGGCCCGGAAAATACACGCCCACCAATTGCATGCAGCAGGCGTGGAAGGCGCCGAAACTGAGCGCGTGCAGTACCTGCATCGCCAGCATCGCGATCAGTGAATCGGCGACGAACGCGGTGGCGCCCCAGCGCAGCACGGTGGCGAGCAGGCAGGCGTACAACAGATGCGTGGTGCTGTAGCGGCGCAGCAGCCGCGGTGCGACCAGAAAAATCAGGATTTCAGCCAGCACGCCCAGCGCCCACAAGCCGCCGATGGTGTCGGTGCCGTGGCCCTGCGCGCCCAGATGCAGGGTGAAGAACACGTAATACGGCCCGAAGCCGATCTGGGTCAGCATCACCATGCCGAGGAAAGTCGCAACACCGGGCCGGCGCAGCACCGCGATCCAGCCGGCCGGCGGCGGTTCGTCGGCGTGGTGCACCACGTTCGGCTCGCGATTGGCGAACGCCGACAGCAGCGTGGCCACGAACAGCGGCAGCATCAGCACCGGCAGCCAGCCGCTGCCATGGCGTTCGAGCAGCCAGCCGAACAATAGCGTGACGACGATGAAACCGATCGAACCCCAGACCCGGATGCGGCTGTAGTCGGCGCGCCGCGGGCCGAGCGTATCGAGCGTGAGCGCCTCGAACTGCGGCATGATCGCGTTGAAGAAAAAACTGAAGACCAGCATCACCGCGAACAGCGCCGGCAGCGAATCGGCGACCAGGAAGCCGCAGAATCCCAGCCCGCTCAGCAAACCGCCGACGCGCAGCCAGCGGATCGGATGCGGCGACGCCGCCGCGTACGAACTCCACAGCGCCGGCGCCACCGTGCGCGTGCCGTACCACAGCGCCAGCATCGCGCTGATCGCCATCGCGCTTTGCCCGCGATCGTGCAGCCACTGCGCGAAGTAGGGCGTGAACGCGCCGATGACGGCGTAGTACCAGAAATAGAAGGACGACAGGCGCCAGTACGGCACATGGGGCGTGGACATGCGCCATGATAACGGCCGCGCGGCGCGGCGCCTGCGCCCGGCTTCGCAGAATTCCGCGCCGCGGCGGCGTCAGAACTCCAGATCGAGCGCGGCGCAAAGATAGTCGACGAGCGGCGCCAGCCGCGCGAAGTCGTCGGCCACCGTCTGCCGCAGGCGCGGGCCGAGCACGATGGCATCGTCGATCGCGCGCGTGGCGATGAAATCCTTGCGTTTCAGATCCTCGATCAGTTCGTGCTGCGGATCGAAACCGCGCGGCGCGCGGGTCAGGCTTTCGCCGGCCATCGCATAGCGCTTCGCGAATACGGGCGCGTGCGCAGCCTTCTTCCACGCCGCCGGATTGTCGACCAGGAAGGCGCGTAGCCGCCGCTGCGTTTCCGGTTGCGGATGCCACAAGCCGGCGCCGACGAAGCAGTTGCCCGGCTGCAGATGCAGATAAAACAGCGGCGCCTCGACCTGTTTGCCGCGCGCATGGAAAAAGCGCGCGCCGGCCCAGAGCTTGTACGGCGTCTTGTCGTTGGCGAAACGCGTGTCGCGCTGGATGCGGTAAAGCGACCCGCCGAGCGGTTTGGGATCGGCGCGGAAATGTTCGCTCACCTTGGCCAGCGGCTCGGCCAGATCGCCGATCAGATGCAGGAACGGATCGCGCACCTTCGCTTCGTAGCGTGCCTTGTTGGCATGGAACCACGGACGCTCGTTGTGGCGCGCGAGGTCGCGGAAAAACTTGAAAGTGTCTGCTGTGAAATAACTCATGCGGCATCCTTCAGTCGCAGCCCCCAGGCCTGCAGGGCGTCGAGCAGAACGGTGACGCCGGGCTCGCTGCCGCGCTCGTGGCGCAGCGCTTCGATCTCGGCGAAATAACTGTCGTAACTGTATTCCGACAGGCCCGTCTCGGCGCCCAGCCGGAGCTCGCGATAGACGAGCCAGCGTTCGCGGTCGGCGGCGTCCAGCGTCTCGGGCCAGTTGCGCGCGCGGTAGCGGAACAACAGTTCGTTGTAGCGCGGCTCGCGGAATTCAACCCGGTTCAGCGCCAGCGATTCGGGCGGCATGCGGCGCACCTGTTGGAACAGGGCACGGTCGCGCTCGTCGGGGAAGCCGTCGTACAAGGCCTGATCGGCGTCGGAGGGATCGCGCCCGCCGCGCCGCGCAAAAACCTGCCTCACTTTTTCCGCCAGCCCCGGCGTGTTGCGCAACCGTTCGGCGTGGCGCTGCGCCTGCCCGATGTCGAGGCCGAGGCGTGCACGGCTCTCCGGCGAAATATGGCGCATTTCGACCAGCGCCGGCGCGCGGTTCAGATGCACTTCTTTCAACGGTACGCGGATTTCGCCTTCCGGCAGATCGCGCGCCGGCGTGTAGAGGCGATCGGCGATGGCATCGGGCTCCAGATCGATCCACAAGGCCGGATCGACATCCAGATCGCACACCACGATGCGGGTGGCGATCGACGGATGCGGCGTGAGCGGCAGCACGATGGCGGCGCAGAATCGCTTCGCCGGATAGCGGCCGGAAACGTGCAGCACCGGCGTCATCTGCGCGTAATCGAGCAGCGACGCGGCACGCGCCTTGTGGCGCAGTGCGAAGTAATAGTCGAACAATTTCGGCTGCGCTTCGCGGATGCGGCGCGCCAGCCCGAGCGTGGCCTCCACATCGGACAGCGCCTCGTGCGCCCGCGTGTGTACCAGCCCGTTCGCCGCCGCGAGGTCTTCGAGCCGGAAACTCGCGCTGCCGTCTTCGCGCAGCGGCCAGTTCATTCCGTCCGGCCGCACGGCGTAGGCCAGCCGCACCAGATCGAGCAGATCCCAGCGCGAATTGCCGTTGCGCCACTCGCGTTCGTACGGATCGTGGAAGTTGCGATACAGCGTGCAGCGAACGAATTCGTCGTCGAAACGCAGACTGTTGTAGCCGACCGCGCAGGTTCCGGGGCGGGCGAATTCTTCCTGCATGCGCGCCGCGAAATCGGCTTCGATCAGCCCCTCGCGCTCGGCGCGCTGCGGCGTGATGCCGGTCAGCACGCAGGCGGCGGGCGAGGGCAGCAGATCGTCGGCCGGCCGGCAGAAAATCGACACCGGTTCGTCGACCGGCTGCAGGTTTTCATCGGTGCGCACCGCCGCAAACTGCGCGATGCGCGTGCGGCGCGGATCGCGCCCGAAGGTTTCGAGGTCGTACCAGAGGAATGTCGGCGTCACCTGCGGAGCTTACAAGACTGCGCGTGTTCCCCGCAGCCATCGTACACGTGACCCGGAACGGGACGATTCGCACACAAAGAATTTGAAGCGGGACGCAAGGGACGCAAAGGAAAGAGAAAGGACGCGAAGGAAGCTTTTAGTATTTGTGCAGATATTTGCTTCGAACGGTGCATCGGTTCCCCGTGCTGTGCGCTACATCGCGAAAACTAGGCGGCCGAGAAGCTTGCCGCAAAACAGCCCACGGTTTCTTTGTGTCCTTTCTCTTTCCTTTGCGTTCTCTGCGTCCCGCTTTTCATCCCCGACCGCGAACCTGTGGGCAGACTACGAAGCGGAACCCTCAGCCGTCGGTCCCGCTGCGCAGTTCGGGTTCGTCTTCGTCGGGCTGCGCATCCGCCGCGTTCGGCAGCATCAGTTGCAGGCGCGGATGCGCCACCGCGTAGCCCTGGGCGTAGTCGACGCCGCATTCGTACAGCGCCACCAGCATCTTCGGGTCTTCCACCCATTCGGCGATGGTGCGCTTGCCGGCGATTTCCGCGATGCTGGTGAGGGCGGCGATCACGGTGCGATCGAGCGGATCGTCCGGCAGGCCCTGGATGATCGAGCCGTCGATCTTCAGATAGTCGGCTTCGAGTTGCCGCAGATAGGCGAAGGTCGAGAAGCCGGTGCCGAAATCGTCGACCGCGATCTGGCAGCCGAGCGTGCGCAATTCGTGCAGCAGTGCCTGCACGCCGGTGATGTCCTCGATCGCGCGCGACTCGGTGATTTCGAACACCAGCGCGCCCGGATCGACGTTGTAGCGCACCACGCGGTCGGTGATGAATTCGACCAGCGTTTCGCTCGCCAGGCTTTGCGCCGACAGATTCAAGGTCAGCGACACCGGCCGCGGGCTGTCGCGTACGTCGCGTAGCGCGCGCAGCGCGCGATCGATCACCCAGCGATCGATATCGCCCATCATGCCGAAGCGCTCGGCCGTCGGCAGGAAGGCGTTCGGCGAGATCAGGTCGCCGTGGTTGCCGCGCATGCGGATCAGCACTTCGAACAGGACCGGCGCATCGGGGTTGCGATCGAGCTGTCGCTGCCAGATCGCGTGGCCATCGTCGGCCAGCGGATCGCGCTCGATGCCGCGCAACGGAATGATCGGCTGATAGCACAACTCGAAGCGATCGCTGCGCAGCGCTTCCTCGAGCCGCGCCGACCAGCCCAGGTCGGCCTCCATGGCTGCGCGCTTGCCGCTTTCCTCGGTGTAGACGTGGGTCTTGTTGCGGCCGGCGGACTTCGACAGGTGGCAGGCGATATCGGCCTGCGCCATCGCCTCGCCGGGCGAGAGCGTGTGCTTGTCCAGGCGCGCCGCGCCGATCGACACGGTGATGCGGTAACTCTTGCCGCCGTAGCTGAAAGGCGCCGCGGTCAGCGCCTTGCGGAAGCCGTCGGCGAGCGCTTCGACATCTTCGGCATGCACATTGCGCAGGATGATCGCGTACTCGTCGCCGCCCATGCGGGCCAGGTGATCGGAGCCGCGCAGCCGCGATTTAAGGCGCCGGCTCACTTCCACCAGCAGCTGATCGCCGGCCGTGTGCCCGGCGGTGTCGTTGATGTATTTGAAGCGGTCCAGATCGACGAACAGCAACAGCGATACGGTGCCGCTGCGGCGCAGTCGCGTGAGTTCCTGGTCGAGCTGGTTCTCGAACCACGAACGGTTGTAAAGCTTGGTCAGGCCATCGTGCTCGGCCTGCCAGCGCAGTTGTTCTTCGAGTTGGCGTTGCGCGGAAACATCGCGGAACGCCACCACCGAACCGGTGCGCTCGCCGTCGACGCGCAGCGGATACACCGTGCATTCCACCGGCACCGGCGTACGGTCGGCGCTCCAGAACGTGGTCTGCCAGCTCGGGATCTGGCTGCCGCTGGCATAGCACTGGCTCAGGAACGAGGCCGAACGCGTCAGCGGCGTGCCGTCTTCCTGCGCCGGATGCACCACTTCGGCCGCATTGCGGCCGATCAGTTCGTGTGCGCCGGGATAGCCGAGCAGATCGACCGCGGCCGGATTGATGAACTGGATGGTGCCGTCGCCATCGACGCCGTACACGCCGTCGCCGACCGACGAAAGAATGCCCTCCAGGCGGCGGCGCTCGGCATCGATCGCCTTGCGATCGTTGACCGTGCGCGCGAGCGAGGCCAGGCGCGCGAGGAACAGGTCCTTGGCTTCGCTCTTGAACAGACACTCCATCGCGCCGCAGGCCAGCGATTCGGTGATCACCGAATCGGAATAGGTGCCGGTGATCATCGCCGCCAGGATGTGCTGCGTCTTCGGACTGTTGCGCAGCGCAGAAATCAACTCCGGGCCATTGGCTTCCGGCATGAAGTAGTCGACGATCGCGATATCGAACGGCATCGACAGCGCCTTGCGCAGGCCGGTCGCGACGCTGTCGGCGGTTTCGACCAGATAGCCCTGGCGGTGCATCAACTTGGTGAAGGCCGCGCGCACCGTGGCCGAGTCGTCCACCAGCAGCACGCGCAGGGCCTGGCCCTGGCTCACGATCGGCGTGGCGAGCGCGGTCTGCGGGCGCAGCATCTGGTCGAGCGCTTCGGCGCTTTCGGCGTAGTCGGCCCACAGCAGCAGCGAGGTGCGCGGACGCGTCATGCGCCAGTTGACCGCCGCTTCGCTGCCGCTGTCGGCGAGCAGCAGCACGGGCAGATGTTCGAAGGATTCGCCGTGCAGCAGGCCGAAAAGGTCTTCCGACATGGCGTCGGTGTAGTCGGGCCAGCCGACCACGACGGCATCGAGGGTCATCGCGCGGCCGCGCGCGGCGCGCAGGAAAATCAGCCCTTCGCCGAGGCTCGCCGGGGCCGTGACGCTGTATCCACGCTGCTGCAGCAGCCCGGATAACGCCCGGCGTCTTGTCGGAGAAGCCTCCGCCAGCAGAACCGATTTCACGCTGTAGCCCCCTACAGACCAGCGGGGCAGGCTACTCCTCAGGCGGCTTTGCGCCAAGCACGCAAGTCCCACTGTGGAGCCTGGAACAATTGTTTACCGCCAGGCGGGCGCGGGGAAACGTTTCCGCGTGGATTTTTCCGATAGGCGCGCCGGCGTCGAAGGCGTCGGGTGCCGCTCGCCGCGGTTGCGCCGGCGGCGCGTTCGCGGCTAGCGTCGCGGCATGACCGATCCGATCCGATTGCTGATCCACGGCGCCAGCGGCCGCATGGGCCGCGCCTTGCTGCGTCTGGCCGCCGATGACGGCAGGCTGGCCGTGGTGGCGGCGGTGAGTTCGAGCGAAGAACCGATCGCGGAGACCGGAAAAACGCCGGTTTTCAGTGCCGCGCGACTGGACTCGGTGCCGGCGTTCGATGTCGCGATCGACTTCAGCCTGCCGGCCGCGTTCGACGCGATCGCCGGCCTTTGCACGCGTCGCCAGGCCGCGCTGGTGTCGGGCACGACGGGCTTGAGCGCCGCGCAGTTCGAGATGCTGGATGCCGCCGCGCGATCCATTCCGCTGGTGTGGGCGGCGAATTTCAGCCTCGGTGTCGCCGTGCTCGGTGACCTCGTTCGACGCGCCGCCGCGGCACTGGCCGAATGGGATTGCGACATCGTCGAATCGCACCACATCCACAAACGCGACGCGCCATCGGGCACCGCACTGGCCCTCGGCGCCGCGGTGGAACAGGGCGGCCATCGTGCCCCGCACTACGCCAGCCTGCGCGCCGGCGACATCATCGGCGAACACACCGTCCAGTTCACCGGTGTCGGTGAACGCCTGGAACTAACCCACCGCGCCAACCACCGCGACCTCTTCGCCCGCGGTGCGCTGCAAGTCGCCTGTGCTGTCGCCGCGCTCGCGCCGGGGCGTTACTCAGTTGCTGACCTCGTGCTTCGGTTGAAGAACTGATTTTTATGGGTGGGGATGAGAGCGGGACGCAAAGGACGCAAAGGAAAAAAGAAAGAACGCAAAGAAAGATTTAGAGAAAGTAGAGCGAGCTAAAGACAACAAATTGTTGCGCTTTTCTTCGCGTCCTTTCTTTTCCTTTGCGTCCTTTGCGTCCCGCATTAACAGCTCTGCGCCTGGCCCGCAGCGGCCTCGACAGTCACTGTCACAATTTGTGAACAAGGGCCGGCATTAGGATGCGCGGCACCGATGCGTGCTTAGGCATCGTCTGCCGCGGGGAGCGTCATGCATAGACCGACCGGCCCGGCGCGTTCGTGTCGCACGATGGGCGTTTTCTTCGCCGTTGTGGCTTTGCTTGATTGCCGCACGACCGCGAACGCGGCGACCTTTCTGGTCGGTGGCGGCGGCGGTGCCTGTCAGTACACCTCGATCCAGGCCGCGATCGACGCCGCGGCCGCGAATCCCGGGCCCGATACCATCCGCATCGCGCCCGCCGCCACCGCCGACGGCGGCTACCTGCAACAACAACTTTCGATCAACGGTCAGGTGCTCACACTCGATGGCGGCTATGCCACGTGCGCCAGCGTCGCGCCGACGCAGGTCACCGGCCTGGATGGCGCCGGCGGTTCGGCCAACAGCGTCATCAGCATCAGCGGCAACGGCAACGACGTGCGATTGCTGCGTCTTCGCATCACCGGCGGCGACGAAACCAGCGATGCCTACGGCGGCGGCGTCGGCGGCGCCTTCGGCGGCACGCTGCGGGTCGAAGAAAGCGAAATCGCCAACAATTCGGCCGGCTTCGGTGGCGGCATCTACGTCAGTTCCGGCAGCCTGGTGCTCGGTCCCAATGTCCGCATCATCGGCAACTCGGCCAGCCACGACGGCGGCGGCATCATGCTCGACGGCGGCGCGCTGCGCGCCGATGCCGACGGCATCTACATCGGCCTGAATCGCGCCGAAGACGGCGAGGGCGGCGGCATCGCGGTGCGGCAGGCGAATGCCGACCTCGGATCGCCGGGCGGTCTGGGGCTGCCGATGTTGCATCTGAATCGCGCCAAGTACGGCGGGGCACTGTCGATCACGACCGGCGATCTGGGCATGGGCCCGTCGCGCGTGCGGCTGTATTCGACCGACGCCACGCGCCCGGTCCGGCTGAGCGGCAATGTCGCCACGGCCACCGGCGGCGCGGTGTTCCTGCGGCCTTCGTCCGATGTGTCGCTGGCCTCGGCCACCGCGACGCTGTGCGCGTCGGATTTCCGCATCGACGACAACCGCGCCGTCGAAGGCAGCGCGATCTACGCCGACAGCGACTACAGCCTCGCAAACGATCTGCGCGCGACGCAGGTTTATCTCAATCCCGAAACCACCTGCGAAAGCGTGCCCGCGCGTCCGGGCAACGCGGTGCGCTGCACCGGCGCGCCGGGTTGCAATTCGATCGACGGCAACGAGGCCGGCGACGACATCGGTGCCACCACCGGCGCCACCATCCTGTTGCAGAACGCCGGTGCGCTGATCGCACGCAACGTCGCACTGCGCGACAACCTCGGCGGCCGCCTGCTGCGGGTTTTCGGCGATGCCGACCACGCCACCGGCCGCCGCGCGCTCGCCAGTTTCGATGGCTGCCTGATCGCCGGCAATGCGCTGACGCAGGAGTTGATGCGGCTGCACGATGCGCAGGTCGGCCTGAGCCTCACCCATTGCACCATCGCCGACAATGCCAGCGGCGGCAGCGGCTTGTTCGTGTTCGACAACCAGGGCGAAACGCCGCTGACGCTGCAGCGCTCGATCGTCTGGCAACCCGGCGCCATCATCGTCGCGGGCACGCCGTCAGCGCGCACGGTGCGCGAACTGGTCGTCAGCCAAACCGCATCGCTCGCCGGCGGCACCGATCTGGTGCCGGCCGATCCGCGTTTCCTCGATGCGCAGTACGGCGACTATCGATTGCAGGCGGCATCGCCGGCCGTCGATTTCACCGGCACGGGCGCCGGTTCCGATCTCGACGGCGCACCCCGGCGGCGCGATCTGCCGGTCAAGATCGATCGCAACGGCAATGGCGATCTGGGTGCCTACGAACGCCAGCTGGTGGGCAATCTCGTGCTCAATCCGCAGTTCCCGCCGCGCGACGACACGCCGCCCGATCTGTTCCGGCGCTGGAGCGTGCTGGTGCCCGAACGCGTGGTGTGGAGCAACGAAGACGCCGCCGGCGGCACCGGCTCGGCCTATATCACCTACACACCGCCGATCGATCCGGGCGGCGCCGGCGCGAAGGGCGCGGCCGTTGCCTACGCCGGCCTGCGCCAATGCGTGAACCTGCCGGGCAGCGCCGTGTATTCACTCAACGGTTCCACCCGCGTGCCCGGCACCGCGCAGGCGCGCGATTACGCGCGCGTGCATTGGACCTTGCGCCGCAACGATGCTTCCTGCAGTGGTCCGGCCGATGCGCAGGGCGATCACTTCCTGGCGCGTTCGTCGGCCTGGAGCACCGCCGCGCCGGCCTCGATCGCGTTGCAGCCGGGCACCTGGACCGGCAACAGCACGCTGGAACTGACGCTCGAAGTGCTCGATGGCGATCTGGTCGGCAGCAACGAGGTCAATGCCTTCTTCGACGCGATCACGCTCACCGTGATCGACCTGGAAGTGAGCGACATCTTCGCGGACGGCTTCGAAAACTGATTGGCGCGGCGCGCGCGCGACGCCGCCTTCGGAAAAAAAACCCTGCGTCCGAGCCTCCTGCGCGCCTCGGTCACGGCCGGATGCGCCGGAATTCACACCCGCTGCAGGACGGCATCGATTATGGACAGCCCCCGCCGGGGGTCCGTATCATTGCGGCTCGCCTGCATCCCCTTTTCCTTCCGTCCCACGGACCCGCCTAGCGGCAGGCCCGCGGGTCGGCGCGCAACCGGCGCAACGCAACCGGTAATCCGGAACGCTGTGCGACGGGGCCACCTTCCACATCAAGGCGAGCCAACGTGACTCAACCTGCGATTCTTGCCCTGGCCGACGGCACCGTGTTCGAGGGCATCTCGATCGGCGCGCCGGGCTCCAGCACGGGCGAGGTGGTGTTCAACACCGCCATCACCGGCTACCAGGAAATCCTCACCGACCCGTCGTACGCGCGGCAATTGGTGACGCTCACCTATCCGCACATCGGCAACACCGGCTGCACCGCGCCCGACGACGAGGCCGAGCGCATCTTCGCGTCCGGCCTGATCGTGCGCGAAGTGCCGATCGCACCGAGCAACTGGCGCAGCCAGACCGACCTGCCGAGCTGGCTGCGGGCGCGCGGGGTGGTCGCCATCGCCGATATCGACACCCGCAAGCTCACGCGGCTGCTGCGCGATCGCGGCGCGCAAAACGGTGCGCTGGTCGCCGGCGACAGCATCGATCGCGAAGCCGCCATCGCCGCAGCGCGCGCGTTTCCCGGTTTGAAGGGCATGGACCTGGCGAAGGAGGTCTGCACGCCGGACCGCTACGGCTGGGCCGAAGGCAGTCTCGATCTGGACAGCGGCGCATTCGCGCGGCCGGCCGCGAAATTCCATGTCGTGGCCTACGATTTCGGCGTCAAACGCAACATCCTGCGCATGCTGGTCGACCGCGGTTGCCGCCTCACCGTGGTGCCGGCGAAGACCCCGGCGTCGCAAGTGCTCGCGGAGAAACCCGACGGCGTGTTCCTGTCGAACGGTCCGGGCGATCCGGAACCGTGCGACTACGCCATCGCCGCGATCCGCGAATTCATCGCACAGAAAATTCCGACCTTCGGCATCTGCCTGGGCCACCAACTGCTGGGCCTGGGCGCCGGCGGGAGAACCTTGAAAATGAAATTCGGACATCACGGCGCCAATCATCCGGTGATCGACCTCGACACCGGCCACGTCATGATTTCGAGCCAGAACCACGGCTTCGCGGTCGACGAGGCCAGCCTGCCGGCGAACGTGCGCGTCACCCACCGCTCGCTGTTCGACGGCTCCAACCAGGGCATCGAACTCACCGACGCGCCGGCGTTCTCGTTCCAGGGCCATCCGGAAGCCAGTCCCGGCCCGCACGATGTCGGCGCCTTGTTCGACCGCTTCACCGCGATGATGTCGGCACGCGCCGCGGCAGGTGCCGCATGATGCGCCCGCTGCGATTCGCCTTGCTCGCGCTGCTGCTGCCGTTTGCCGCAGCCGCCGCCGACAAATCCGCGCCCGAACGGATCGACGTGCGCGATTTCTTCCGCCACAGCGAAGTCAACGACATCGAACTGTCGCCGACCGGCGAATTCCTCGCCGTCACCGTGCCGCAGGACGACCGCACCCTGCTCGCGGTGCTGCGCACCGAGGACAAGGGCATCGTCGCCAAGTGGGACTACGGCGCCAACATGCACGTGGTCGACGTGGTGTGGGTGAACGACGAGCGCTTCCTGGTGCGCGTCGCCGAGAAACTCGGCTCGTTCGACCGTCTTGTCGCCGATTCGGACGTCTACGCCGCCAACGCCGACGGCACGCGCCGCATGCAGCTCACGCTCGGCAACACCTACGAAATCGTCGACCTGCTGCCCGACGATCCGCGCCACATCCTGATGCAGCGCACGGTCGAGCGGCCCAATCTGTTCCGCGTCGACGTCTACACCGGCCGCATGAGCAAGGTGGCCGTCAGTCCGGTCGAAAGCGGCGGTTTCGCGGTCGATCACGAAGGCAAGGTGCGCTACGCCATCGGCCAGAACGAAGACCTGCAACTGGAAACCTGGCGCCGCTACGGTGACGATTGGTCGAAGGTGGCGATCGTCGACGGCATGAGCGGCGGCTCGCAGGTGCCGGCCGGCTTCACGGCCGACAATCGCGGCGTCTACATGCTCGTCAGCGAGAAAGGCGAACCGCGCCGGCTGATGCTGCTGGATCCGGAAACCGGCAAGGAACAGGAACTGTTCTCGCATCCGTCGGCCGACATCGAGCAATTGATCTGGAGCCACGACGAAAAGCGCCTGCTCGGCGTGAGCTATCAGCCCGACTTCCCGCGCAAGAAATATTTCGACGGCGACGACGAGGAAACCGCCTTGCTCGCCTCGCTCGACCTATCGTTCCCCGATCAAAACGTGCGTATCACCAGCGCCACGCGCGACGGCCGTTACGTGCTGGCCTGGGTCGGCAGCGATGTCGATCCCGGCCGCGCCTTCCTGTACGACCGCAAATTGCAGAAGGCGACTTATCTGCTGTCGGCACGTCCGTGGATCGACCCGGCCAAGATGGCGAAGATGAAACCGATCCGCGTCACCGCGCGCGACGGCATGGTGCTCAACGGCTACCTCACGCTGCCGCCCGGCAGCGACGGCAAGAACCTGCCGCTGATCATGCATCCGCACGGCGGACCGCACGGCCCGCGCGACGACTGGAGCTTCAATCCGGAAGTGCAGTTCTTCGCCAATCGCGGCTATGCGGTGCTGCAGATCAACTATCGCGGCTCGGGCGGCTACGGCACCGCGTTCACGTCGGCCGGCTACAAGAAATGGGGCACGGCGATGCAGGACGACCTCACCGATTCGGCGAAATGGGCGATCGAAAAAGGCTATGCGGATCCGCAGCGCCTGTGCATCTACGGCGCCTCCTACGGCGGCTATGCCGCGATGATGAGCGCGGCGCGCGAGCCGGATCTTTACAAGTGTGCGGTCGGCTACGTCGGCGTCTACAGCCTGCCGATGATGAAGCGCAAAGGCGACATCCCCGAAAGCGATTGGGGCCAGAGTTTCCTCGACCGCGTGTTGCCGAGCAGCGACGCCGACATGAAAGCGCAGTCGCCGGCCTACCAGGTCGAAAAGATCCGCGTCCCGATCATGCTGGTGCAGGGCCGCAAGGATCGCCGCGTGCCGATCGAACAGATGGAATTCTTCATCGACCAGCTGGAAAAAGCCGGCAAAAAACCCGAGAAAGTGATCGTCGAAGACAAGGAAGCGCACGGCTTCTACGACCTCGACAACAACGCCGAACTGTATCCGCAGATGATCGAGTTCTTCGAGAAATACATCGGCGCGGGCGCCAGCGCCGCGGCCCCGAACTGAGTTCGCCATGCCCAAACGCACCGATATCCAGAGCATCCTCATCATCGGCGCCGGTCCGATCGTCATCGGGCAGGCCTGCGAGTTCGATTACTCGGGGGCGCAGGCCTGCAAGGCGCTCAAGGCCGAAGGTTTCCGCGTGATCCTGGTCAATTCGAATCCGGCCACGATCATGACCGATCCGGACACGGCCGATGCCGTGTACATCGAGCCGATCAACTGGCAGACGGTCGAGAAGATCATCGCGAAGGAAAAACCGCAGGCGCTGCTGCCGACGATGGGCGGACAGACCGCGCTCAATTGCGCGCTCGATCTGGCCGATCACGGCGTGCTGGAAAAATACGGCGTCGAACTGATCGGCGCCTCGCGCGATGCGATCCGCATGGCGGAAGACCGCGAACTGTTCCGCGTCGCGATGCGCGAAATCGGGCTCGAATGTCCGAAGGCCGAAGTGGCCCGCACGCTCGAACAGGCGATCGATATCCAGACCCGCGTCGGTTATCCCACCATCATCCGTCCGAGCTTCACGCTCGGCGGCAGCGGCGGCGGCATCGCGTACAACCGCGAGGAACTGATCGACATCGTCACGCGCGGCCTGGAGCTTTCGCCGACCAGCGAAGTGCTGGTGGAAGAATCGGTGCTGGGCTGGAAAGAGTTCGAGATGGAAGTGGTGCGCGACCGCGCCGACAACTGCATCATCGTGTGCTCGATCGAGAACTTCGATGCGATGGGCGTGCACACCGGCGACTCGATCACGGTGGCGCCGGCGCAGACGCTCACGGACAAGGAGTATCAGCGACTGCGCGATGCCTCGATCGCGGTGCTGCGCAAGATCGGCGTCGACACCGGCGGCTCGAACGTGCAGTTCGGCGTCAATGCGCAGGACGGCCGTGTCGTCGTCATCGAAATGAATCCGCGCGTGTCGCGTTCGTCGGCGCTGGCCTCCAAGGCGACCGGTTTTCCGATAGCGAAAGTCGCAGCCAAGCTCGCCGTCGGCTACACGCTCGACGAGCTGCGCAACGAGATCACCGGCGGCGCCACGCCGGCCTCGTTCGAGCCGACGATCGACTACATCGTCACCAAGATTCCGCGCTTCGCCTTCGAGAAATTCCCCGCCGCCGATGCGCGCCTCACCACGCAGATGAAGTCGGTGGGCGAGGTGATGGCGATCGGCCGCAGCTTCCAGGAATCGCTGCAGAAAGCGCTGCGCGGGCTGGAAACCGGCAAGGTCGGCCTCGATCCGACCGGCCTGGATCTGGGCAACGAAGACGCCTTGTTCGAACTGCGCCGGCAGATGCGCGAGCCCGGTCCGGAGCGCATTTTCTATGTCGCCGATGCGTTCCGCGCCGGCATGAGCGTCGACGATGTGCATCGGCTGTCGTTCATCGATCCGTGGTTCCTGGTGCAGATCGAGGACCTGATCCGGCTCGAAAACGAAGTCGCGAAAAGCGGTTTGAAAGCGTTCGACGGCGCGCGCCTGCGGCGCCTGAAACGCAAGGGTTTCTCGGATGCGCGTTTGGCGCAGCTCGTCGACACCGACGAAAGCGCCGTACGTGCGCTGCGCCACGCATTCGGCGTCAAGCCGGTCTACAAGCGCGTCGATTCGTGCGCGGCCGAATTCGCCACCACCACCGCGTATCTGTATTCGACCTACGAGGACGAATGCGAAGCCGAGCCGACCAATCGCGACAAGATCATCGTGCTCGGCGGCGGGCCCAACCGCATCGGGCAGGGCATCGAGTTCGATTATTGCTGCGTGCACGCGGCGCTCGCGCTGCGCGAGGATGGTTACGAAACCATCATGATCAACTGCAATCCGGAAACCGTGTCGACCGACTACGACACCTCCGATCGCCTGTACTTCGAGCCGCTGACGCTGGAAGACGTGCTCGAAATCGTCGCGATCGAAAAGCCGAAGGGCGTGATCGTGCAGTACGGTGGCCAGACGCCGCTGAAACTGGCGCGTGCGCTGGAAGCTGCCGGCGTGCCGGTGATCGGTACCTCGCCCGATTCGATCGATCTGGCGGAAGACCGCGAGCGTTTCCAGAAAATGATCGAGAAGCTCGGTCTGCTGCAACCGCCGAACCGCACCGCGCGCACGCCCGAAGAGGCGCTCGCGCATGCGCAGCACATCGGCTATCCGCTGGTGGTGCGGCCGAGTTACGTGCTTGGCGGACGCGCGATGGAAGTGGTGTATTCCGATGCCGACCTGTCGCGCTATATCCGCGACGCGGTGAAAGTATCGAACGATTCGCCGGTGCTGCTCGATCGCTTCCTCGACAATGCGGTCGAAGTCGACGTCGACATCGCGGTCGATCGCGACGGCGAAGTGCTGATCGGCGGCATCATGGAACACATCGAGGAAGCCGGCGTGCATTCGGGCGATTCCTCGTGCTCGCTGCCGCCGTATTCGCTGTCGCCGCAGATCCAGGACCGCCTGCGCGAGCAGGTGAAACAGATGGCACGCGAGTTGAACGTCGTGGGGCTGATGAACACGCAGTTCGCGATCCAGGGCGAGACGATCTTCGTGCTGGAAGTGAATCCGCGCGCGTCGCGCACCGTACCGTTCGTGGCCAAGGCCACCGGCCGCGCGCTGGCCAAGATCGGCGCGCGCTGCATGGTCGGAAAATCGTTGAAAGAGCAGGGCGCCACGCGCGAAATCGTGCCGGACTACTACTCGGTGAAAGAGGCGATCTTCCCGTTCGCGAAATTCCAGAATGTCGATCCGATCCTCGGCCCGGAAATGCGTTCGACCGGCGAAGTGATGGGCGTAGGCCGCAGTTTCGGCGCCGCCTTCGCGCGCGCGCAGGAAGCCGCCAACATCGGCGTGCCGCCGCAGGGCCGCGCCTTCGTGTCGGTGCGCGATCCCGATAAGGAGCGCATGCTGCCGGTGGCGCGCGAACTGATCAAACGCGGCTACTCCCTGGTCGCCACCGAAGGCACCGCGGCGTTCCTGCGCGAACAGGGCCTGGCCTGCGACCGCATCAACAAAGTCGCCGACGGCCGGCCGCATATCGTCGACCTGATCAAGAACGGCGAGATCGTCTACATCGTCAACACCACCGAAGGCCGCCAGGCGATCGCCGACTCGTTCTCGATCCGCCGCGAAGCGCTGCAGCACAAGGTGACCTACTCGACGACGATCTCCGGTGCGCGCGCGCTGCTGCATTCGCTCGACTGGCGCGGCAAGGGCGACGTGCTGTCGCTGCAGGAATTGCACGGGTCGCTGCCGTAGCCGAGATCAAGGGCGGGACACAGAGTTCGCAGAGGAAAAGCAGAGAGTTCACCGAGAAAGAATTTGGTTTGTTTTAAGGCTGCCGGTGTGACTCTGTCCACTCCAGCCTTTCTCGGCGAAACTCTTTTCTAAATCTCGGCGATCTCTGTGTCCCGCTCTCCATCCAAACCTCGCCACGACAACCGACTACACTCGCCCCAACGCAACGATGAAGCAAGACGGAGCAAAAGCATGAGATCGCCCCTGACCGTGAAAGGCGCGCAGCGTCTGCGCGATGAGCTCGAGAATCTGAAATCGGTCAAGCGGCCCGAGGTGATCGCCGCGATCGCCGAGGCGCGCGCGCATGGCGATCTGAAGGAGAACGCCGAGTATCACGCGGCGCGCGAGCAGCAGGGTTTCATCGAGGGGCGCATCAAGGAGCTCGAAGGCACCTTGTCGAATGCGCAGTTGATCGATGTTTCGAAGCTCAACGCGGGCAGCAAGGTGGTGTTCGGCGCCACCGTGGAACTGGCCGACAACGAGACCGACGAGCCCGTCACCTACCAGATCGTCGGCGAGCTCGAAGCCGACATCAAGCGCGGCATGATTTCGATTTCCGCGCCGATCGCGCGCGCGCTGATCGGCAAGAACGAAGGCGATACCGTCGACATCGAGGCGCCGAGCGGACGTCGCAGCTACGACATCATCGCGGTGCGCTACGACGGCTGATGCCGCGATGAGCGGTGTCGATTCCGCGCCGGCGCTGACGCTGCTGCTGCCACCGCGCAGCCGATTGGCGGGCGACATCGCGGCGTGTCCGAAACTCGCGACCCTGTTGTCGCGCGCCGACCGCAGCGATGGCGATGACGGCGAACAGGCGCAGCTGCTGCGTCATTTCGATGTGCTGCCGCGCGGCCTGCCGGTGGCCGCATTGACGCGCGAAATCGATTGCGGCGATGCCGCGCATGGGCAGTGGCTGCGGGCCGATCCGGCGCATGTGCGTGCCGATCTTGGCGCCGGCCGCCTGCTGGCCTGCGGCGATCTGGATCTCACGCGCGACGAAGCCGACGCGCTGGTGCGCGCACTCAAACCGTTGTTCGGCGACGAGGGCAGCCCGATTTCGGTTGGCGACGCGACGCGCTGGTATCTGATGCTGCCGCGCGAAGTCGAATTGCCGGTGTTCGCGCCGCCGGAGCAGGTGCTCGGCGACGACATCTTCGCGCATCTGCCGCAGGGCGATCTGGGCCGCCGCTGGCGCCGCCTGATCAGCGAAGCGCAGGTCGTGCTGCACAATCATCCGGTGAATGCGCAGCGCGCGCAGGCCGGCAAGGCGACGGTGAATTCGCTCTGGTTCTGGGGCGGCGGCGGCTTGCCGGATCGTGTTTTGGCACAGGCGAAATTCATCGTCAGCGACGATTTTCTGCTGCGTGCGCTCGCCGCCCGCGCCACCACGCCGACGCATGCCACGGCACAGATGACGAGCGAACTGCTGGTCGCCGGCGCGCTGATCGACGTGCGTTCCTTGCGCCGCCTCGGCGATCTGGAGACGCGCTGGATCGCGCCGCTGCTCGACGCGGTCGGTGCGCGCAGATTCGAACGGGTGCAGCTCGATTTCGCCGACGGCGCGCAATGGCATTACCGTCGCGGCCACCGCTGGCGCCTGTGGCGTCGTCCCGCCACGACTTTCGCCTGACGTGCTGACGCAACCGACGCTGCGCCGGCGCGAGGTGCCCGCCATCGAGCGCTGGCCCGATGCCGTGCATCCGGTGCTGCAGCGTGTCTATGCCGCGCGCGGCGTGTCGTGCGCCGAACATGCCGAGTTGCGTCTGGCGCAATTGCTGCGGCCCGATTCGCTCGGCGGCCTCGAACAGGCGGTGCGTTTGCTGGCGCACGCGCTCGAACAGCAGCATCGCATTCTGGTGGTCGGCGATTTCGATGCCGATGGCGCCACCGGCACCGCGGTCGCGGTGTCCGGCCTGTATTCGCTCGGCGCGGCGGCGGTGGATTTCCGCGTGCCGCATCGCATGCGTCACGGCTACGGCTTGTCGGCCGAACTGGTCGCCGACCTCGATGCGCCGCTGCCGCAATTACTGCTGACGGTCGACAACGGCATCAACTGCCACGCCGGGGTGACCGCGGCGAAACTCGCGGGCATCACCGTGATCGTCAGCGATCACCACCTGCCGGGCGCGACCTTGCCGGAGGCCGCGGCGATCGTGAATCCGAATCTCAGCGGCGATGCCTTTCCGAGCAAGGCGCTGGCCGGCGTCGGCGTGGTGTTCTATCTGCTGCTGGCGCTGCGGCGGCACCTGCGCGAGATCGGCTGGTTCGCGCGCCGCGCCATGCAGGAGCCCGATCTTTCCTCGCTGCTCGATCTGGTCGCGCTCGGCACCGTCGCCGACATGGTGCCGCTCGATGCCAACAATCGCATCCTCGTGCAGGCCGGTTTGCGCCGCATGCGTGCCGGGCAGATCCGGCCGGGTTTGCGCGCGCTGGTCAACGTCGCCGGGCGCCGGCTCGATCGGCTCAACGCCGCCGATCTGGGCTATGCACTGGCGCCGCGCGTGAACGCCGCCGGCCGCCTCGAAGACATGTCGCTCGGCATCGCCTGCCTGCTCACCGAAGACGAGGCGCAGGCCGAGAGGCTCGCGCACAGCCTCGATCAGATCAACGCCGAGCGGCGCGAATTGCAGCAGCAGATGCTCGAACAGGCCGAACTGCTCGTCGCACGCTGGCTGGCGACCAACGCCGGCAGCCTGCCGCATGCGATCTGCGTGTTCGATGCGCAGTGGCATCCGGGCGTGATCGGGCTGGTCGCGTCGCGTTTGAAGGATCGGTTGCATCGGCCGGTGATCGCCTTCGCGCCGGGTGGCGACGATGGCTCGCTGCGCGGTTCGGCGCGCTCGATCGCCGGTTTCCATATGCGCGATGCGCTCGCCGACGTGGCCGCGCACGCGCCCGGCTTGCTCGGCCGTTTCGGCGGACATGCGATGGCGGCCGGGCTGTCGCTGGCGCAAAGCAACTACGACGCCTTTTCCAATGCCTTCGCGCAACTGGCGGCGCAGCGGCTCGATGCGGCCGCGCTGCGCGCCGAGTTGTGGAGCGATGGCGCGCTCGGCCGCGGCGAAATCGATCGCGACCTGGCCGAGCAATTGCGGCTCGCCGGACCGTGGGGGCAGGGCTTTCCCGAGCCGGTGTTCGACGATGAATTCGAGCTCGATTCCTGGCGCGTGGTGGGCGAAACCCATCTGAAACTGCGGCTGCGGCATCGCGACGGCGGCGAGCCGCTCGACGCGATCGAATTCGGCGGCTGGCGCGGCGAGGCGCCGTCCAGGCGGCTGCATCTGGTGTATCAGCTCGATCTGGACGACTGGCGCGATCGGCGCGGCGTGCAACTGCTGGTGCGCCATCGCGTCGCGATCTGAGCCTGCGCTGCGCGGGCATCTGCTAAAATCGCTACCGGTTCAACGCAGCGTATTTCTACTCATGATCGAACTCAATCCCGTCCGTGCCCGGATCGCCGATTTGACGGCGCGTCTGGCGTCACTCAGGGGGTATCTTTGACTTCGACCTCAAGGTCGAACGGCTCGAAGAAGTTTCCCGCGAACTGGAAAACCCCGATATCTGGAACAAGCCGGAAAGCGCGCAGGCGCTCGGCCGCGAGCGCGCCCAGCTCGACAAGCTCGTAAGTTCGATGCGCGAACTGATCGACGGCCTGGGCGAAGCCGGCGAACTGCTCGACCTGGCGGAAGCCGAAAACGACGAATCGACCGCGCTGGCCGTGGTGGCCGATGTCGAGAAGTTCGGCGCGCGCGTCGACAAACTCGAATTCCAGCGCATGTTCTCCGGTGAAATGGACAACGCGCCGGCCTTCGTCGACATCCAGGCCGGCGCCGGCGGCACCGAGGCGCAGGACTGGGCCGAGATGATGCTGCGCATGTATCTGCGCTGGTGCGAAGCGCGCGGCTGGAAGGCCGAATTGATGGAAGTGAGCGCGGGCGAAGTGGCCGGCATCAAGTCGGCGACCTTCCGCGTCGAAGGCGATTACGCCTACGGCTGGCTCAAGACCGAAACCGGCGTGCATCGCCTGGTGCGCAAGAGCCCGTTCGATTCCGACAACCGCCGCCACACCAGTTTCACCTCGGTGTTCGTGGCGCCGGAAGTCGACGACAGCATCGACATCGACATCAACCCGGCCGACCTGAAAACCGACGTCTATCGCTCGTCCGGCGCCGGCGGCCAGCACGTCAACAAGACCGAGTCGGCCGTGCGCATCACGCATGTACCGAGCGGCATCGTCGTCGCCTGCCAGACCGAACGCTCGCAGCACGCCAACCGCGACCGCGCGATGAAGATGCTGGCGGCGAAGTTGTACGAAATGGAAATCCAGAAACGCAACGCGGTGCGCGACGCGGTGGAAGCCACCAAATCCGATATCGGCTGGGGCAGCCAGATCCGCAACTACGTGCTGGATCAGTCGCGCATCAAGGATTTGCGGACCGGGGTGGAACGCACCGATACGCAGAAGGTGCTCGACGGCGATCTGGATGAGTTTGTCGAGGCCAGTTTGAAGTCGGGGCTGGAGGCGGGCTCCAAACGCATCGATGCGGCGTGAGAGGGGATAGGGGTGAGTAGTGAGGGCGCCATGGTTCGAAGCTTTCGCGACTTGCGGGTTTGGCAACTCGGCGTAAATTTGGTTGAGGTGATTTATCGGTTCACGGCAGAGTTGCCTGTTGGTGAACGGTTCGGACTCGCCCAGCAATTGCGTCGCGCCGTCGTCTCGATTCCTTCCAATCTGGCCGAAGGCCATGCGCGCGGCGCTACGCGGGATTTCTCGCGTTTCGTAGCGATCGCGCGTGGTTCGCTGGCAGAGGTGGAGACCCAGTTGGAAGTCTGCCTCCGTCTCGGCTACGCCACGCAAGTGCAAGTCGCTCCGGTCACTGCACTGTGCGACGAACTTGGCCGAACGTTGACGGGGTTGCGAAAGTCCCTGCAAATCCGCCTCAAAGATCCTATCAGCGCGCCCTAACTACTAACCCCTGACCCCTCAAACAATGACCACTCAGCCGCAAGCCCCCCACGCCGACGAAAACCACCTGATCGCCGAGCGTCGCGCCAAGCTCAAGGCCTTGCGCGAGGGCGGCAATATCGCGTTTCCGAACGATTTCCGGCGCAGCGATTACGCCGGCGATCTGCAGGCGGAATACGTCGACGAGGACAAGTGGTCGACCGAAGCGCTCGATGCGCTCGGCCGGCGCGTGGCGGTGGCCGGGCGGTTGATGCTCAAGCGCGTGATGGGCAAGGCCAGTTTCGTGCAGATCCAGGACATGAGCGGGCAACTGCAGTTGTTCCTGCAGCTGAGCACGCTCGGCGCGGCCTACGAGGCGTTCAAGAGCTGGGATGTGGGCGACATCATCGCGGCCGAAGGTTTGCTCACGCGCACGCGCACCGGCGAATTGTCGGTGCGGGCCGACCAGCTGCGGCTGCTGACCAAGTCGCTGCGTCCGCTGCCGGACAAGTGGCACGGGCTGTCGGATGTCGAGCAGCGTTATCGGCAGCGCTACGTCGATCTGATCGTCACGCCCGAGGCGCGCGAGGTGTTCGTCAAGCGCTCGAAGATCATCCGCGCGATGCGCGGCTGGCTCGATGCGCGGCGTTTTCTCGAAGTCGAGACGCCGATGATGCATTACATCCCCGGCGGCGCGACGGCCAAGCCGTTCGTCACGCATCACAACGCGCTCGATCTGGAGCTTTATCTGCGTGTGGCGCCGGAGTTGTATTTGAAGCGTCTCACGGTGGGCGGGCTCGAACGCGTCTACGAGATCAATCGCAACTTCCGCAACGAAGGCGTCAGCACGCGCCACAATCCGGAATTCACCATGCTCGAACTGTACGAGGCCTATGCCACGTACAACGAGATCATGGATCTGACCGAGAACGTGATCCGCGACGTGGCGGTCGACGTGCTCGGCACCACGCAGCTGAGCTGGGAAGGCGTGGCGATCGATCTGGGCCCCGCCTTCCGCCGCTGGCGGCTGGAAGAGGCGGTGCGCCACCACAACCCGGAAATCACGGTAGCCGATTGCCGCGATCGCGCCGCACTCGCCGCGCACTGCGCGCGGCTCGGCGTGCATGTGAAGAAGGATTACGGCTGGGGCAAGCTGCTGCTGGAAATCTTCGAGAAAACCGTCGAAGGCGGCCTGGTGCAGCCGACTTTCATCACGCATTACCCGGTGGAAGTGAGCCCGCTGGCGCGCGAGAGCGACAGCGAGCCGGGCATCACCGATCGCTTCGAACTGTTCGTCAACGGCAAGGAACTGGCGAACGGTTTTTCCGAGCTCAACGACCCGGAAGACCAGGCCGCGCGCTTCGCCGCGCAGGTGCAGGCGAAAGAGGGCGGCGACGACGAGGCGATGCATTTCGACGCCGATTACATCCGTGCATTGGAAGTCGGCATGGCGCCGACCGGCGGACTGGGCATCGGCATCGATCGGCTGGTGATGCTGTTCACCGACTCCGCCTCGATACGGGATGTGCTGCTGTTTCCGTACATGCGTCCGGAAACGCACGCTTGAACGCATTGCTGTAACGAGGTCGTAACGCGCCAGGACGGGACAATCGCGCGGCACGCCCTGTCATCGGGGTGACGATCGGTTACAGGGCTCCGGAAACCCGATGGGCGGCCTTGCCGCTTGCGAAAGGGGCGGAGTAAAGTGATCGAGGCGTTATCCCGCCAGCCGTCGCGGTCAACTGGAGAATGCCTTGGTGAATGTGCTGATCGTCGACGACCAACCGTCCCAGCGCACGATGTTCCGCCACCTGGTCGAGGACATCAGCCCTGACATCACGGTGATGGACTTCGGCGATCCGATCGAAGCCCTGAACTGGTCGCAGAACGGTGCGCCCGATCTGCTGCTGCTCGACTATCGCATGCCGCGCCTGGATGGCCTGGAATTCGCGCGGCGTTTCCGCGAACCGGCCGAGAAGCGCGACGTGCCGATCGTGCTGATCACGGTGGTGGGCGACGAACCGATCCGGCATGCCGCGCTCGAAGCGGGCGTGATCGATTTCCTGGTCAAACCGGTGCGTCCGCGCGAACTGCGCTCGCGGTGCCGCAACCTGCTCGAACTGCGCCGCCAGCAGCAATCGCTCAAATCGCGCACCTTCGAACTCGAACGCAGTCTGCTGGCCAGCCTGCGCGAAATCGACGAACGCGAACGCGACATTCTTTACCGCCTGGCGCGCGCCACCGGCATGCGCGATGGTGCCGATGCGGCCAGGCTCGATCGCATTTCGCGCTACGCCGCGCTGATCGCCGAAGCGATCGGCCTGTCGGAAGACGAAGCGCGCGCCATCGAACGCGCCGCGCCGCTGCACGACATCGGCAAAATCGGCCTGCCCGATTATCTGCTGCACAAGACCGATGCGCTGTCGCCGGAAGAATTCGAACAGATGAAGGCGCAGGTGCGGCTCGGGCACGAAATCCTCGCCGGCAGCGCCAGCAGGGTGGTGCGTCTGGGCGCGCTGGTCGCATTGCATCATTACGAAAACTTCGACGGCAGCGGCTATCCCGATGGCGTGGCCGGCGGCGATATTCCGCTCGCGGCGCGCATCGTGTCGGTCGCCAATGCCTTCGATTCGCTCACCGTGTCGCGCGGCGCGGTGCAAGCCGTGAGCGTCGATCAGGCCTTCGAGCTGCTGCGCCGGGATGCCGGCAAGCGTTTCGATCCGACCGTGGTGGCCGCTCTCGGGCAGCGCCGCCGCGAAGTCGAGGAAGTGTTCTCGCACCTGGCACCGCGCGCAGGTGTGGGGCACTGATCTGATCCCTCGGTTCGCTCCGGATCCGGCCGCCGGCCTTGAGACTCCTGCGCAAGCTTGAAGCGGCCTGGCGCGAAGGCGCCGATCCCGAACGCCGGCAGTCGTTCGCGCGGCTGATGCTGGCGTTGTCGCTGGCGCTGGCCTTCGGCGTGGCCGCCGCCTGGATGCCCGATCGCGTGGAATTCGATCGCGCCGCGGCGGTGGCGCTGGGCGCGGTGCTGTATGCGATCGCGCTGTACACGGTGCTGATCGGGCATCCCGAGATTTCGCAAACGCGGCGCACGCTGGCGCTGGCCGGCGATGTAGTGCTGATCGCCTCGATGCTCGCCGTCGGGGGCGCCGCCGCTGCGCCGCTGTATGTGCTGCTGGTGTGGGCCGCGCTCGATCACGGCTTGCGTTACGGCGCGCGTCCGCTGTGGAGCGCCTGTGTACTGACGACGCTGGCGTTCGCGGTCGTGGTGGCGATCGATCCTTTCTGGCGCGGCTCGCTGCCGCTGGCCGCGATGCTGGCGGCGCTGCCCTGTCTGTTGCCGATCGCGTTGGCGCCGCTGTGGCGTTCGCTGTTGCAGGCGCGCGCGCAGACGCAGCAGGCGCGCGATTCGCATCGGCGTTTGTTGCTCGAGCTCGAGCGCGATTTCCGCGCGCCGCTCGACAGCATCGTCGGCGTCTCGAAGACACTGTTCGCGACGCGCCTGTCGCCCGAGCAACGCGAAGGCAACGAACTGGTGCAAGGCTCGGCGCAGGCGCTGCTGCGGCGGATCGGCGATGCGCTCGACCTGGCTGCGCTGGAAGCCGGCGGTCTGCATCCGCAACTCACCGACTTCAACCTGCGCGAAAGCGCGGCGCGCGTGCGCAACCAATTGCAGCCGCTGGCCGGCGCGAAAGGCGTGTCGCTGCTGGTCGAAGTGGACGATGCGATTCCGTTGCGGCTGCGCGGCGACGCGCGGCGCGTCACGCAGCTGCTCGCGCGGCTGTTGCAGCGCGCGCTCGATCGCACCGCCGAAGGCAGTGTGCGCGCTACCGTGCGCCGCCTGCCGGACGATGCCGGCCGCGCCTGGCTGCGCCTGTCGGTGCGCGACACCGGCAGTGAATTCGATCTCGATGCGCCGCTGCGGCCGGTGGGCCGACCCGCGCCGGTGGAACTGGTCGGTGCGCTCAGCGCGCTGCTCGGCGGGCGCTGCGGTTGCGAGCCCAATCTCGGCGGCGGCATGCACGCGTGGGTCGAACTGCCGTTCGGCGTGCCGGCCGCGTTGCCGGAAACCGAGTGTTTCGCCGGCCAAACCAAGGTGGTTTCGTTCGACGATCCGCTGGTGCGGCATCGCGCGCGCATCCGGCCGCTGCGCGTGTTGCTGGCCGACGAATCCTCCGCCAACCGGCTGGTATTGCAGCGCTTGTTGCAGCGCGCGGGACACGAGGTGGTGCTGGCCGACGACGGCGAGCAGACACTCGATCGCATCGAAGGCGGCGAGGCCGATGCCGCCTTCGTGCATCTGCGCCTGGCCGGCATGAGCGGGCTCGACGTGCTGCACCACGCCCGCATGCTGCAGGCGGGCGGGCGTCAGATCCCCATTGCGCTGCTGAGCGCCGATGCCGCCACCGCGACGGTGCGCGAGGCCGAGGCCGCCGGCGCGTTCGCCTTCCTGACCAAGCCGGTGGTGGTGTCGCGCCTGCTCGAGGTACTCGGTGCGATGTCCGAGGCCGTGCGCGGCATCGCGGCCGCGCCATCGCCCGAACCGCCGGTGGCCGCGATCGGGCTGGACGTGGTGCAGGAGCTGATGGCGCTCGACCTGGGCGAAGGTTTCGTCGCCGGCTTCGTCGAACAATGCCTGCGCGATGCCGGCCATTGCATGGCCGAAATGGACCGCTGCGGCGCCGCCGCCGAGTGGGAGGGCATGCGCGAAGCCGCGCATGCGCTCAAGGGCCTGAGCCAGAATTTCGCCGCGCGCGCCGTGGCGGAAGCCTGCGACGACATCGTGCGCGGCAGCGACTCGCTGTTGCGCAGCGACTGGCGCCGCCGCGTGGCACAACTCGACGGCCTGCTGCAGGCCTGCTGGCGGCAGGTGCGCAGCGAAATGGCGCGGCTGGCGCTTTCGGCTGCGCCGCGGGCTGGGGATCTTGAGCCGGGGAACGAGGTGCGCTGATTGTGCTGATTGCGCGGGAATCGGGAATGGGGAATCGGGATTAGAAGCGGGGAGGGTGGCGCTCTACGTTCTTTCCCGGATTCCCACTCAAGAGCGGGACGCGAAGGACGCGAAGGGAAGAGAAAGGACGCGAAGGAAGCAGAAACGAAGGGACTGAAGTGGCTGGACGGCGTAATGCAGCTGCCGACTCCCGACTCCCGACTCCCGACTCCCGACTCCCGACTCCCGACTCCCGACTCCCG
>CBFHAI010000046.1:0-34712 GCA_965653565.1 uncultured Chiayiivirga sp.
TGAGGGGGACGAAACTCGCGAAGTCGCAACTTCAAAACCGAGGGAAGCGGAACGCTTCAAAGTCACTGGATTCCCGCCTACGCGGGAATGACGAGATTGTTGTGCCTCGCGAAGAACAGAACGCTTCAGAGTCCCTAGATTCCCGCCCGCGATGACTCAAAAAAACGGCGCGCCGTCTGACGCGCCGTTTTCATTTGTGGATTGTGCATCGCCTTGCGTCGATCGAACCGATCGAGCCGGGATAAAAAAACCGACCCGCAAACCAGCGCTAGGCAATCACTTCACTGCCCATCAAGCTCGCAGCAAACCACCACGACGCCTGGAAAGCTTCGACGCCGCGAACGCAGCAAGCGCCAGCACGAACAGGCCCAGCACAAAAGGATCGTTGGCCGGGATCACCTCCGGCTGGCTCGGCGGCAGCACCCCCCCGCCCTGCCCGAACCAACCGATCGCGTTGCCGCTGCCGCCCTGATTGGTCTGGCCCGGCGCCAGCGGCACGCCGGTGGCGTGCACGTTGCTGACGCCGACATTGGCGATGCTCTGCGCGCCCGTCGGCGCGAGATTGAGGAAAGCGACCTGCGGCGCGAGCGTCGAGGCGATACCTATCGGCGTGCCGCTGCCGACGATTTCAAGCACGGTGGCGACGGTCTGCGTCTGGCCGACTTCGAGGCGATAAACCTTGCCGGCGGTCGACACCAGACTCAAGGTCGAGAAAGCACTGCTGCCGAGGATCGAGCTGCTGGCGTTGGCGCCGTCGCGGAAGCGGACCGCGCCGGTGCCTGGCGTGAAGCTGCCGCGATTTTCCCAATCGCCGCTGAGCATGAGGATGCCGCCGGCGATCAGCGTGTTGCCACCGAGCGCGGTGGTGAAGTCGTTGAGATCGAGGATTTCGCCGTTGCCCAGACGCAAGGTTCCGGCGTTGACGATGTCGCCGCCGCCCAATGAAAGACGTCCGCCGGCGAGATCGACGACGGCGCCAGCGGGAATCTGCAACCCGTAGGCCATCGCATTCGACGCAACCAAACACAGCGCCGCCAGAGCCAGGCGCGCAAACGCAGTCGACATGATTTTCCCCCATTACCCGGCTTCGATGGTACGCAACCCGGGGGAGTTCAGGAACCCCTGCCGACGCCACGACGAGCTGCGGTTGGCGCCGGATTGCTCCCGCACCCGGTTTTTCGCCCCGCGCGAAAAACGCTTCGTCTCAACCCTTGCCTTCGATCGGTGAGATACGGTGTAAGCCCCGTCCGATCCGCGTACGATGAGCGCCAAAACCCGCGGCCCCATCCGGCGGCCACGGGCTCGGGGGAAAGCGACAATGACTTCACCGCGCGACTCGTTCCGCGTCCGTTCGCCGCAAGGCGGCTTCGGACACTCACCGTTGCGCGCGCGCCTGCGTGCAGGCTTCTGCGCCACCGTCATCGCCGCACTCACCGGCCTTGGCGCGTGGCTGCCGCTGCATGCGCAGTCCGGCGGCGTCTACAAGATATCGCGCAGCACCATCGACGCCGGCGGCGGCCTGAGCACCGGCGGTGTCTATTCGGTGCACGGCACCATCGGCCAGCACGATGCGGCAGTGCCCATGACGGGCGGCAACTACTCGCTGCAGCCCGGTTTCTGGACTCCATCGAACGTCGACCTCACCGGGCAATTGCCCGCGCTGGTATTCCGCAACGGTTTCGAAGGCTAGCTACACGGCGATTCGCCCTGCAACACCACGCGACAGATTCGAGGACAGCATCATGATCGCTGCAAAACGCATAGCCACCTCAGTTCGCGCCGCGCTGATCGCCGCAGTCCTGGCCGGCGGCAGCATCGCGACGGCGGCCGAATACAACAACGAATTCACCTACCAGGGCGCGCTCAAGGCCAGCGGCGCCGCGGTCAACGGCACCGCGAATTTCGAGTTCCGCCTCTACAGCGTCGCCACGCTCGGCGTGCCGCTCTCGGCGCCGCTGGTGTTCAACAATTACCCGGTGACCGACGGCGTTTTCACCGTGCGCCTGGATTTCGGCGCGCTGCCGCAATCCAAGCAGGAGCGTTGGCTGGAAATCGTCGTCAACAGCACGATCCTCGCGCCGCGTCAGAAGTTGGCCCCCGCGCCGATCGCCCAGGTTTCGCGCAAGGTGCCGCTGGTGTTCGCCGGCCAGATCCACGAGTCGCCGTACTGGGACACGATGGGCAACGGCGCGTTCGCCTCGCCCAACGGCATCACCGAAGCGCTCTACACCGAATCGCGCGCGCAGATGCTGATCCCGACCGCCTGCGTCGCCAAGAACCTCTTCGTGCGCAATTCGAGCAATCCGTCGATCAACTACGCCAACACGACGGCCACCGTGCGCGTCAACGGCATCGATTCGCTGCTCAGCTGCGCGCAGATCAGCACCAACGGCGCCACCTGCTCCAACACCGTGAGCACCGTGGCGATCGCCGCCGGCGACCTGGTGAGCATGAAGTTCACGCCCAACCTGCCGGCCCGCCCGATCACCAACTCGGAACTCGAAACCACCGGCTTCGTTTCCTTCGGTTTCATCTGCGAATAACGCAACAGAAAACGCTGCGTTAAAAAAAGAGCCGCCGTTTTTCAACGGCGGCTTCTTATTGTGAAATTGCTCTTCTTCGCGTCCTTTCTCTTGCCTTTGCGTCCTCTGCGTCCCGCTCTACTCTGCGAACTACGACAGCCTCGCAGGCTGCGAAAGACGCGGCCCGCAGCGGCAAACAAGCTCACTCAAAGCCGTTCGCGAACACGCGCAGCCCGACCGAGTCGGTATCGACAGCGAGGTTGTCCGAAGGATCGGCATCGATCGAATCGGCATCGACCGCCGCATCGATCGCATAGCTGATCAGCGGCGCCGCCGCCGCGGTCACGACCCCCGCCACCGTCAGTTCGACATGGCTGCCGGACGGCAGGGTGATCAGCAGATCGAGCGCGCCATTGCCTGCCGCAACCGGACAGGCGGCGCCGAAGCCTTCGCAGGTCCACAGCACATCGATCAGCCCAGCCGGGGCGTTGTCGGTGGCGCGCACGGCGTAGGCGGTGTCGTCGCCGTCGTTGCCGATGACGGCGCTCCAGGTGACGTCGGCGCCGATATCGATGTAACTCACTCCGTTGCCGAGCGTGGTCGATACGTCGACCGATTCGTCGACCTGGTTCACGTCGACCAGTATCGCGTGCACGGTCTGGCCGCCATCGGTATCGGCGACGGTTAGTTGCACGGTCACCGTGCCGTGCGCGTCGGGCGCCGGCGTGATCGACAGCGTGCGGTTCGTGCCGCTGCCGCCGCCGACCAGGTTGGCGAGCGGGATCACCGCCGGATTCGATGTCGCTGCCGAAACCATTAACGGACCTGCGCCGTCTTCGGCATCCGCGACGGTGAATTCGTACGTCGCCATGCCGTCTTCATCGAGCGCGAACGTGGCCGGGCCGACGACGATCGGATCATCGTTGACGGCATCGACGGTGATCGAGAATTGCTGCGTCGCCGAGGTGTCTTCGCCGCCGTTGGCGATGCCGCCGTCGTCGCGCAACCGCAGCGTGATCGTGGCCTGGCCCGAGGCGTTTTCTGCCGGCGCGTAACTCAGCGTGCCGTTCGCGGCGAGCGCCGGACCGCTTTCGAACAGGGCCGGATTGGTGTTGCCGACGACTTCGAACGCGAGCGCCTGCGCGGCCTCGAACGGCCCGGCGTCGATCGCCGTCGCCCAGCCGGCCAGCAGCGTGTCGACGTCTTCGTCCGACACCACCGCGGCGCCGGCGGTGAACACCGGCGCATCGTTGATGTTGACGATCGACACCGGGAACGTGGCCTGCCCGATGCCGCCGTCCGGATCTTCCGCGCTCACCGTGACGACGACTTCACCGAAGGCGTCCGAGGTCGGCGTGATGCGCACGCGCCGGCTGCCGCCGCTGCCGGCGAGCGCGATGCCGCCGGTCGGCACCAGCGCCGCATCGGAACTCGACACCGCGAACAGCAGCTCGGATTCGTCGTGATCGGGATCGTCGACGGTGAAATCGAGCAGCGGGCTGCTCTGGCCTTCGAGCACGATCGTCGGCCCGGGCAGGAACAGTTGCGGGATGTCGTTGAGGATGCCGATCGTGACGGTGAAGCTGGCTGCGCCGACATTGCCGTCGGCATCGGTGGCGCGCAGCGTGACGATAGCCTCACCGCTCTGCTCGGCGCCCGGAATCACTTCGACGGTGCGGTTGGCGCCGCTGCCGCCGATCACGAGGGTGTTGGCCGGGATGATCACGCCGTCGGAACTGCGCGCGGTGACCAGCAGCTGCGAAGCATCGCCGTCCGGATCGCCGATACTGAAGGCAAGCGGCCCGGTGCTTTGATCTTCCAGCACCGATTGATCGCCCGGCCCGACCACCACCGGAATGCCGAGCGCGCGCTCGAACACGAACGCATCCATGCCGAACTGGCCGACGAAGGCGCGGTTGCCGTCGAAGGTGACGATGTCGGGCGACGGCGTCAGGAACAGCGACACCGAACCGTCCGGCGTGATGTCGCCGAGCTGCGAATAACTGACCGGTGGCGTGCCGGGACCGAGCACGCTGCGGCTGAGCAGGACGCTGGTGGCGGCGTCGACCAGGTGCAGCCAGGTCTTGCTTTCGGTTTCGGCATTGGTGAGGCCTTCGGCGATCTCGAACGAACGGCTGTCGAACAGGATCGAACTGCCATCGCCGGAGATCATCGCGCGCTCCGCTCCCACCGCGACGCCGGGGCTGAAAGCGCTCTGGCTGACCAGCGTCACCGTCGCGCCATCGGCCTGGAACAAGAACAGATCGTCGCTGAGCGGCGAGTCGAGCTGTCCGGCAGCGAGATTGGTCGACGTCGACACGAACGCGACGCGCGTGCCGTCGTCGCTGATCGAAATTTCGGTGCTCGAGCCATCGCCGCTGACGGAATCTTCGCCGGCCTGCCGGCTGACCAACACGTTCGGCGCGAAGAAGGCATCGCGATCGAACAGATAAATGTCATCGCCGCCATTGCCGTCGGAGAAGAAGCCCGGCAGCAGATCGCTGGCCTGGCTCTGGAACGCGACGAAGCGGCCATCGCCGCTGATCACCGGCAAGCGCGACGCCTGCGAGCCGGCGCGCGACGGATTGCCGCTCTGGCGCGACACCAGCCGGTTGGCGCCGGTGGCGCGGTTGAACAGGTAGACATCGTTGCCGCCGTTGAGATCCTGGCCGACGATGTGATCGCTCGCGCTCGACTGGAACGCGATCCAGGCGCCGTCCGAATTGAGGGTGGCGGATCGCGCATCGCCGTTGCCCGCGATGGTTTCGCCGGCGCTCGAATGACTGATCAGGCGCAGCGTGTCGCTGGCGATGTCGTAGCCGAACACATCGCTGGCGCCGTTGGTATCGGTGCCGCCTGCGATCAGATTGCTCGCGCTGCTGGAAAAAACGATGTAGCTGCCGTCACGCGAAATCTCGGCGCTGTTCGACGAGCCGTTGCCGGTCTGCGTCGCTGCGCCGGCGGCGTGGCTGATCAGCTTCACGCTGCGGTCGGTGCGATCGAACAGGAAGATATCGTAAGCGCCGTTGCCATCGTTCTGCCCGGCCACCATCTGCACCGAGGCGCTTTCGAACACGACGTAGCGTCCGTCGCCGCTGATGCGCGGCCGGCGCGAATCGTTGTCGCCGGTGACATTTACGCCGGCGGCGCTGCGGCTGATCAGCACGTACACGCCGGTGTCGCGATCGAGCAAAAACAAATCGTCGTCGCGCGCGATACTGGTGTTGTCGGTGTCGTTGTCGACCAGCCCGGGATAGACATTGCGCGCCTGCGACATGAAGGCGACGTAGCGGCCGTCGGCGCTCGCCACCGCTTCGGTGGCGCCGATCATGCCGACCGGATCGGCGGCCGGATCGCGCGCGGTGATCAGCGTCACGGCGCCGCCGGCCTGGGTCCAGCGATAGATGTCGCGCTCGTCGTTGTTGTCGACGTCGTTCGAAAGATCGTCGCCATCGCTGACGAAGACGACGTTGGCGCCGCTGGCGTCGACACTGGGAATGAAGCTCATGAAACGCCCGGCCTGCGCCGTTTGCGCCGGTACGTGGCTGAGCAGCAACGTTGCGCCACCGGCGAAGCTGTGGCGATAGATGTCGTCGCCCATCAGGCTGTCGCCGTAGGAATTGATGTCGACCTGCCCGGCCACGAGGTTCGACGCGCGGCTCGAGAAAATCAGCTGCGCGCCATCGTCGGAGAAGCGCGAAAATACCGTGCTGCCGGCCGCGGTGTTCACGGCCGAACCGGCCGCATGCGAGATCAGACTGTTGTTGCCGGTCGCGCGCTCGAACACGAACAGATCGTCGCTCAGCGAGGCCGGATCGTTCTGCCCGGCGACCATGATCTGCGAAACGCTGGTGAAAGCGACGCGCGAGCCGTCGGCGTTGATCGATGGATTGCCCGAATACCCATTGATGTCGGTCAGCAGCGGCATGCCGGGCAGATGGCTGACCAGCGTATTGAAGCCGGTGCTGCGCGAGTACAGGAACACATCGCTGTCGAGGTTCCCGTCCGACTGGCCGGCGACGATATTGGTGGCGTGGCTGGTGTAGGTGACCCACAGCCCGTCGCTGCTGATCGAAGCGTTTTCCGAACGCGCGCCGGCGGCCAGCAAGGGCGATGCCGAGGTGTGGCTGACCATCGCCGTCGTATTGGTGGCGCGGCTCCACACGAACACGTCGCTGGTGCCCGGCGTATCGGCCTGCCCGGCGAACAGATTGGTCGCCCCGCTGGTGAATGCCACGTAGTTGCCGTCGGCGCTCACCGTCGCGGCGCCCGATCCTTCGTTCGCGGTGCATGTCGCGAAAAAACACAAGCCGCCGCCGACACGCCGGCTGATCAGCGTTTTGACGCCGGTCGCCAGGTCGTAGGAAAACACATCGGGGCCGCTGTTTTCGTCGCCGACATTTTCCAGCAGATCGGTCGAGGCCGAGCCGAAGATCATGACCGCGCCGTCGGCGCTGAACACCGGTGCGCCGGCGCCGAAATCGCTGGTGCGGCCCGGATTGGCCGGCGCATCGTTGATCAGGCGCAGCGAAGCATCGGTGCTGTCGTACAGATACAGGTCGTATTCGCTGTGTTCTTTCACGAGATCGGCGACCATGTCGGTGGCCACGCTCGAAAACGCGATGTAGCGGCCATCGCGACTGATCACGGCACCGGTCGAACTGCTGTTCGACGTGGTCAGCGCTTCGCCCGCCTTGTGACTGATCAGGGTGACGGTGTCGCCGTTGCAATCGTGCAGGAAAATGTCCGACGCACCGTTGATGTCGACCTGCCCGGCGACCAGATTGGTGGCCGCGCTGGCGAACACGCTGCGGCAACCGTCGCCGCTGAGCGCGTACGTGGTCGCGTCCGAACGGGCGTTGCCGGCGTCGTTGGCGAGCGCCGCCGCGGTGCGCGATACCGGCGCCAAAGTGGCGGCCGATGCGGCGGCGGCGAAGACGCAAAGAACCAGGCCGGACACGGCCGCAACCGGCCGTGTGGCGAAGAACGACAAACGCATCGGAAACCCCCGGGAAGACGGGACGCGGACGACGCGCGCCGTGGTCGTCACGATAGCACGCAGCCTCGGCGGCAGCGCCGGTTTTCACGGCTTTTTCGCGCTCCGCGGCGCGCCGATTCGGTGCGCCGAAAGCTCGCCCGTTCAGCCGTCCAGCAGATCGATCGGCAAGCGCAGATAACGGATGCCGTTGGCATGCGGCGGCGGCAGTCGTCCGCCGCGGATATTCACCTGCAGCGAGGGCAGGATCAGTTTCGGCTCGGACAGGGTGGCGTCGCGCTGCGTCCGCAGGGCGACGTAATCGGCCTCGCTGGTCTGCCTGCCGACATGCAGGTTCGATGCCTTCTGCGCGCCGATCGTGGTCATCGGCATCGGTTCGCGGCCGGCCGGCGGATAATCGTGGCAGAGGAAGACGCGCGTGGCATCGGGCAGTTCGAACAGCCGCCGGATCGAGCGATACAGCGTGCGCGCGTCGCCGCCGGGAAAATCGCAACGCGCCGTGCCCAGGTCCGGCGCGAACAGCGTATCGCCGACGAAGGCGGCATCGCCGATCACGTAGCTGATGCCGTCCGCGGTGTGGCCGGGCGTGGTCATCACGCGTACGTCGAGATCGCCGATGCGGAAGCGATCACCGTCTTCGAACAAGCGGTCGAACTGCGTGCCGTCGGGCGCGAACTCGTCGCCGAGATCGAACAGCGTCTTGCAGTGCTGCTGCACCTGCATGATGCCGCGCCCAATGGCGAGCTGCGCGCCGAAGCGATCGCGCAGATAGGCGCCCGCGGTGAGGTGATCGGCGTGCGCATGCGTTTCGAGCACCCAGGCGACTTGCAGCCGCTGCATTTCGATGAAATCGACGAGGCGCTCGGCCGAGGCGGTTTCGATGCGCGCCGCCGCCGCATCGTAATCGAGCACCGGATCGATGATCGCGGCGACGCCGCCGGGCCGGTCGAAAACGATGTGGCTGAAGGTGCAGGTGGCGGCATCGCGAAAACTTTCGACGGTCGGATTCATGCCGTCCTCGGCTGCGTTCAGGCGTTCGCGCTGCGCGCGCCGACGATGATCATGCGCACCATCTTGGTGAGCTGGTCGATCAGTTCGGCATCGCGATCGGCCGGCAGGTCCATCGCGGTGGCGCCCATCGCGAAGGCCAGTCGCGTGATCGCTTTCGCGGCCAAGGCAGGTTCCGCCAGCGTGGCGTTCTGCCGCGCCGCCAGCCGAACCAGGTCGGCGCGCAATTCTTCTTCGAAGAACATCAATTCGCGATCGACCGCGTGCTTGAACGCATCCGAACCGACGGTGCCTTCGCGCAGCAACACGTGCAGCAACTTGTCGTCGGCGCGCACCTGCTCCATGAAGGCCTCGACCGAGCCGCGGATGATGCTGTGATCGGTGGCGGCGCGATGGCGCGCGGCGCCGACGATCTTGCGCAGCGACTGGCCGGCCAGATCGATCAACGCGACCGCCAGTTCGTCGATATCGCGGAACTGGCGATAGAAACTGTTCGGCGCGATGCCGGCCTCGCGCGCCACCTCGCGCAGGCTCAGGCTCGACACGCTGCGATGCGGCCCGATCAGGCGCAGCGCGGCCGCCAGCAGGTCGTTGCGCGAGATCGCGGCTTTGCGCCCGGGGTGCGAATCGGCGTCGGCGGCGGTTGGGGTCGGTGTCAAGGCGGCGGCTTTGCTGAAGTCGGCCCCATCATACCGTTCAGATTAATATACGCGTGTATAGACATGCGTCTATACATCGGTATAGTGGCCTCATGAAACTGGCTACCGATGCATCCTCCCCTCGCCTGCGGGCGACCCCGAAGCGTCTGCTGGACGCGCTGGTGGCGCCGAACGTGTTCGATTTCTGGGCCTCGCGCGTGTCGCCGACCTGGAGCTGGAATCGCCCCCTTGCCCGCATCGTGGCGCGCCGGCGGGCGGCTTCGAATGCGGTGACGCTGGTGCTGCAGCCGAACCGCCACTGGACCGGCGTCGCGCCGGGCCAGCATGTGAATATCAGCGCCGAAATCGACGGCATGCGCGTGACGCGCAGCTACAGCCCGAGCGCTGCGAACCGTCGCGATGGCCGCGTCGAAATCACCGTCAAGGAAATCGCCGGCGGCAAGTTGAGCGGGCATCTTTGCCGCGACGCGAAAATCGGCGATGTGCTCGATATCGGGCCGGCATTCGGTGAGATGACTGTCGCAGCGTCGAGCCACGATGCCCGGCTTTTCCTCGCCGCCGGCAGCGGCATCACGCCGTTGATGGCGATGGTGCGTGCGCTGGCCGTGCAGGGTTTCGGCGGGAAATCGACGCTGATGTACTGGTCGCGCAGCCACGACGAATTCTGTTTCGTCGAAGAACTGCGTGCGCTTGCGGCGTCGCACGAAAATTTCGATGTGCGTTTCGTGCTCACGCACGATGCCGCGCAAGGCGGCGACGAATGCGAAGGCCGGCTGTGCGACGCGCTGCTTGCCGATAACGTCGGCGAGCTGTCTTCGCGGCAGGTGTTCGCCTGCGGGCCCGGCGGATTCGTCGAACTCGCGCGCACGCTGCTCGCCGAGCGCGTTCGATCCTTCCAGGCCGAAGCCTTCACGCCGCCCGCGACCAGCATCGAAGACGGCGGCACCGTGCAAGTGACGCTCGCCCGCAGCCATCGCACGCTCACGCTGCCGCGTGGGCAATCGCTGCTCACGGCGCTGGAGGCCGCCGGTATCAGACCCGCGTCGGGCTGCCGCATGGGCATCTGCAACACCTGCGCCTGCGGCAAACGCTCGGGCACCACACGCCAGCTGCACACCGGCGACGTGGTGAACGAACCGGTCTCCGCGCTGCGCCTGTGCGTCAACAGCGCTGCCAGCGATCTCATACTCGAACTCTGATGCAGATCATGAACCATAGAACCGCCAACCGCGCGCTCGATTCGATCGAACTCGAAAGCTTCGCGCGCGAACTCGACGCCGTGCGCGCGCGCACCGTCGCCAAGCTCGGCCAGCGCGATGCCGACTACATCCGCGCCGTCGTCAAAGGCGTGCGCTACAGCGGATTCGCCGGCCGCGCGCTGCTGATGATCGGTGCGATCGCCGGCGCCTTCGTGCCGTGGATCCTGGTTGCCGGATGGATCGCCGGCGTGCTGCTGCTGGCCTTCTCGAAGATCCTCGAGAACATGGAGCTCGGCCACAACGTGATGCACGGCCAGTACGACTGGATGCGCGATCCGCATCTGGATGGCAAGACTTATGAATGGGACATCGCCGGTACCGGCGACAACTGGCGCAAGACGCACAACTACCGGCACCACACCTGGACCAACGTGCGCGGCATGGACGACGACATCGGCTACGGCCTGCTGCGCGTGTTTCCCGAGCAGCGCTGGAAGCCTTTCTATCTGCTGCAGCCGATCGTCGCGGTGATCTTCGCGATCCTGTTCGAATGGGGCGTGGCGATCCAGGAACTGCGGCTCGGACGCTGGTTCGCGGGCAAGACCAAAACCTCGGTGCTGCGCGAGCAATTCCGTCCGGCCGGCCGCAAGATGGCGCGCCAGATCGGCAAGGATTATCTGCTGTTTCCTGCGCTCGCCGGTCCGTTCTTCCTGCCGGTGCTGCTCGGCAATATCGTCGCCAACATCCTGCGCAATCTGTGGACCTACACCATCATCTTCTGCGGCCATTTCACCGCCGATGTCGAGACCTTCTCGAAGGAATCGGTGAAAAGCGAATCGCGCGGCCGCTGGTACCTGCGACAACTGCGCGGTTCGTCGAACCTGACCGGCGGACGCCTGATGAACCTGATGTCCGGCAACCTGAGCCACCAGATCGAACACCACTTCTATCCCGACATACCGGCCAATCGCTATGCGGCGATGGCGACCGAAGTGCGCGACATCTGCGCCCGCTACGGCCAGCATTACAACATCGGCTCGCTCCCGAAACAGTTCGGCCAGGTAATCTGGCGCATCCTGCGACACGCCTTTCCCAGCCGTCCGGCGCGCGTGTCTGCGCCTGTGGTGCAGGCGGGAACTGAGGTGCTGCAGTAAGAGCCAGGGCGGGACACAGAGGACGCGGAGATTTAGAAGAGAGGACGCGGAGGAAAAGCCGAGAGATTTTGAATTCAAACTTCTCTGCTCTTCTTCGCGTCCTCTCTTTTTAATCTCTGCGTCCTCTGTGTCCCGCTCTTTTCTCCTCTCGCCCCGTATGCCCTCACCGCCGGTATATTGATTCACCACTGAGCGAGTACCGGGAAGGCGATATGCGTTACGTCGTTGCGATTGGATTGGTGATCGCCGGGATCATCCATCTGCTGCCGCTGGCCGGCGTGTTGGGCGTGGCGCAGTTGCAGGCGCTGTACGGCGTGGCGATGGACGATTCCAGCCTGGTGCTGTTGCTGCGTCATCGCGCCGTGCTTTTCGGCATTCTCGGCCTGTTGTTGATCGCGGCCACGTTCGTGCGGTCGCTGCAACCTGTCGCGTTCGCCGCCGGGCTCGTCAGTGTTGTTTCGTTTCTGGCGCTGGCGTGGATGCAGGCGCCCTACAATGAGCGCATTGCACGCGTCGTAGTCGCCGATTGGACGGCGCTGGTCGCGCTCGTCGCCGCTATCGCGGCGTATGCATGGCTGCGACGACGCCGCTGACACGAGGTTGCCCGCATGGACTTGCTGATCAATCTAGACGTCGACGATCTGGACCGCGCGATCGATTTCTACGGCAAGGCCTTCGGTTTGCGCGTGGGTCGCCGATTCGCCGGCGTCGGCGTCGAAATGCTGGGTGGATCGGCGCCGATCTATCTGCTGATCAAGGCGCCGGGGTCGCAAGCGTCGCCGGCAGCGCAGCAACAGCGCAACTACCAACGCCACTGGACGCCGCTGCATCTGGATTTCGTCGTCGACGACATCGACGCGGCCGTCGCCAGGGCGCTGGCGGCCGGCGCGTCACAGGAACAGCAGACGGCCACACAGCGTTGGGGGCGGCTGGCGCCGATGGCCGATCCGTTCGGCCACGGCTTCTGCTTCGTGCAGTTTCTCGGCCGCGACTACGACGAAATCGCCGACTGAGGATTGCCTACTGAAAGCGGCGCCTCAGACGGTGCGCAACTGATCGGCGATCGAACGCGTGCGTTCGGTGACTTCGTTGCCGGTATGCAGCGTGGATTTGCGCTCGATCAGCATCAGCAGGCATTCGTCTTCGGCGACCGGATTGTGCCGCACGCCCTTCGGTACGACGAACAACTGGCCCTGCGCGAGGTCCACCGCGCCGTCTTCCATCTCGATGCGCAGCCTGCCCTGCAGGATGAAGAACAACTCGTCTTCGTCGGCGTGCGCATGCCAGCCGAAGGTGCCCTGCACTTTCGCCACCTTGACGTAGGAATCGTCGAGCTCGGCCACCACACGCGGCGACCACAGCTCGGTGAGCGCCGCGGCGATCTGCGTGGGCGATGCGAGCTTGTTCATGCCTTGGCTCCGTCTGCGTCGAGAGGCGGATTATGCCCGCAGCCGACGTTCCGATCCGACCAGAATCGAAGCGACACTTGCCGCAAAGCGCTCGATCTGCCGGGGAAGATTTCGATGCAGTGTCGACACGGCCGCCCTCGAAAGCACAAAAGAAAAGGCCCACTTGCGCGGGCCTTCAGTTTGCTTCGGTGTTAGTGGCGTCCCGACGGTTCCAGATTGCGAACCTCCGGCTGGCGGCACCCCTTACGGCCATGTCAGTTCTGCGACGGGTACCCTGTCGGAAAGCCTCGACCACGAAAACCCGCCGCCGTCGGATCCAGCGGGCGGTTTGGTCGCTGATTTCAAGTCATTCGTCAGTTCAGCCTGCAATACCGACGTGCACTCCTTCGACAAAAACGGAGCCTTCCCAAATCAGCATGCGCTTAGTAGGTCCCAGTTGGATCTCCAGACCATTGTCGGTTTTTCGCCAGCGCTGAAGGCCCTTGAGATTGATCACTGACTTCACCAGTTCGTTCTCTTCAATATTCGGCGCATCTTCAAGCATGACAATGAACGCGCATGTGCCATTCGACGAACCGAACGACCCGTCTGCCGTAACCCACCCCACTAATCGGCGATCCAATGTCCTCAGCTCGTATCCTCCGACCGGGGTAGGTGGACCGCACGAAGCTATTGCCGGAATCAGCAGAAACATTAGAAGCAGTCTTCGTCTCTTCATGGCACCTACTCAAGCGGTCCGTGGTCTGGGTTCAAACAGCGCTTTTCAGACAGCACTGTTCGTATGCTCGTTCGGCGTCGATGCTCAGTGAATAGCGTGTCGTGCGAGGTTTGCAGTACGGATATTAGGGCCGATTCCGGACAACAAAAAAGCCCGAGCAACCTGTTGATTGCTCGGGCTTAGCTTTGAAGTGGCGTCCCGGGGGTTCCATACTGCGAACCGCCGGCTAGTGATTGCGCTGGAAAATCACATCGTGGTGAGGAATCTCCGCACGGCCCACAGAGTCGCTTGAGGCAGCCAGGTCCGGAGTGAGCCGCCTGGTTGCGGAACCGCGTCCTGTCAGGTGAATCTCTGCTGGAGCGGTGCATGATGTCGAGGACAACGCCGGGCCGTGCGACGATCGCAGCGCCAGCGTCACGCCAATGTGTGAAGGACCGCGTCAACGGCGGCGGGAAATGGGCTACGGTACTTGCCAGGTTTGCCATTCTCTTGTTTACATCGGTTCCTTCTGTGCAGGCCGGACAGTGCATGCCGCATACCACACAAGAGGATTTCGCTTCGGCGAGCCTGGTTTTCGTGGGCGAAGTAGTTCGCCGCGAATATCGTCCCGACAGCGATTCGTTCTTTGGTCCCGAGGGCACGGCGACCCTCACTGTCCTGCGTCCCCTGAAAGGCAAGCCGGCCCGCACCCTCGTACTGGAATTGGAACGCTACAGCGCTCTGCAAGGAGCGGAAGGAGACGTGGCGCCAAGCAATCGCACGAAAGTTCTCGTGTTCGCGCGCCCGTACAACGGCCTTCTCTACGACCTGTTCTGCAGCGGAACCGGAGTGATTGTGCGCGAGGATGAACGACTCCACGCGCTGGGCTTCCGGCAGAAGGACTTCGAAGCGCTCGGGCTACCCACGGACAAGGAGCTGGTGCTGCGCCTGACATCCTACTGGGACGCCTGGCGGATCGCCGTCCTGGCTTGTGAGGATGTCGACTGCTATCGGCGCTTGAGGCGCGACGACAGAACCGATGCGCGCACTATCGACTCGCATCGAAAGAGTTTCGAGCGCGAGCGCAAATTCTATCAGTGGCTGACTACCCACCCGGGATACCGGCTGCATAGGGGGGCGGTTGGTGATGGATTCGTGGTGCACCTCGAATATCGCTTGGCGTCGAACAACTCCTCGCTTCACGACTTCGTCGTGTCCTTCGTACCGACCAAGGACAGCAACGATCAATGGCAATTCAGCGGCTTGCGAATCGACGAGTTCCCCTATCCATGGCGCGACTGGTATCGAATTTGGATACCCGATGAGTCGTAGGCTACGGTTCAGCGTCGTTCGCGGTCGACGGGTGCACGACGACTAATGAAGAAAAGGCAGAGCTTGGAACGTCCAAAAAAATCGGAAAACTCAGGCTTCAATGCGATGCATCCCGGTGGTTACAGATTGCGAACCGGCAGTTGGGATCGGCTTCGCGGCATATCGGCCTCGTGAAAGTTGTGCCCACTCGACGTCACCGTGCACGTCGGCGAGACCCCTCGATCGCCATCCGAACAAATCGTCGCTTGCCTGGACCGTCAAGTGCGAAGTATTTACAGCGGGGTTCGCAGTAGGACGCGCCTCAGCGGTGCACGAAAAGAAAAAGCCCCGTGAAAACGGGGCTTTGAAGTGGTGGCGTCCCCACGGGGATTCGAACCCCGGTCGCTACCGTGAAAGGGTAATGTCCTAGGCCTCTAGACGATGGGGACGCAGTTTTTCTTTTTTCGCAATGCCGCTAGGACGACGCTGCGGTGTGTTCGTGTTGCGGTATTTCTGGTGGAGCTAATCGGGATCGAACCGATGACCTCTACAATGCCATTGTAGCGCTCTCCCAGCTGAGCTATAGCCCCACGTGCCGGAAAGAACGCGAATTGTAGAGATCACCCGCAGCGTGCGTCAAGCGCTTCGCGCATCATCGGCGGAAATTCTATCGGCGAACCGGCCACCGGCGTGATCGTGGCGAGCGAATGGCCCTGCTCTCCGAGGTATTCGAGCCACTTGTTGAGGAAGGCGTTGATCTGCAGGCGGTAGCCCAGCACGCTGCGCGGGCTGGCGTCGAGGCCCATGGTGTCCTGCCAGCGGCGGCCGACATAGCAATGCGTCGCTTCCACCTGCCGCGCATCGCGGTACAGGCGCACGAAAGCGGAAGGATCGGGCTGGCCGGTGACCGGGTCGGCCATGTCGTAGGTCAGGCGCAGTTCGATCGTGTAGGGGTGGCGCTCGATGATGTCCAGGCGCACGTCCAGGCCATCGCCGACACTCGAGCGGAAGCACGATCCCTGCAGCTTTTCCGGCGCGAACATGCGCTTGAGGCGCAGGTAATTCTCGCTGTAAAGGCCCATCAGATAGCCGAAGCGGTTCGGCCGGTACAAGCGTGGCGTCGAGAGCGCGAGTGGCGTCATGGTTCGATCATAGCACCCGGTTGCGGCGCGTCATGTGCGCCGGTTCGAGCCCTTTTTACAAGGCTCAGAACATGTGTTTGTGAATGCCCAGCGCCGACAGCACCTTGCTGGCGATTTCTTCGATGGACGTGTGCGTGGTGCTGAGCGACGGGATGTTCTCCTGCCGGAACAGCGCCTCGGCGGCGGCGACTTCGATGCGGCATTGTTCGAGCGTGGCGTAGCGGCTGTTCGGTCGGCGCGCCTGGCGCACCTGTTGCAGGCGGATCGGGTCGATCGTCAGGCCGTAGAGCTTGCGCCGGTGCGGCCGCAGGCGCTTGGGCAGCTCGCGGCCTTCGAGGTCGTCGTCGGTCAGCGGGTAATTGGCGGCGCGCACGCCGAAATGCAAGGCCAGATAGAGGCAGGTCGGGGTCTTGCCGGAGCGCGATACGCCGACCAGGATGACGTCGGCATCGTCGTAGTTCAGGTCCACGCCGTCGTCGTGCGAGAGCGCGTAGTTGGTGGCGTTGATGCGGGCTTCGTACTCGGCGAAATCGACCAGGCCGTGGGCGTGGCCCACCTTCGACTGCCGCGGCATGCCCAGTTCGGCCTCCAGCGGCCCGATGAAGGGCGCGAACACATCCATCATCAGCGCGCCGCATTCGGCCAGGATCGAGCTCAGGGCGCCGTCCACCACGGTGTTGACCACGATCGGCCGCGTGCCGGTGCGCACGCCGGCCTCGCGGATGCGCTCGACCGCGTGCAGCGCCTTCTCCGGCGTGTCGACGAAGGGGATGCGCTGGGTGTCGAAGGCCACGCCGCCGAACTGCGTGAGCACGCTGTGGCCAATGGTTTCGGCGGTGATGCCGGTGCCGTCGGAAACATAGAAAACCGGGCGACGTGCGCTCATGCGAGTCCTCTGCACTGGATGCCCGCAGTGTAGAACATGCCCGCAGCGGCCGGACGAACGCGATTTTGCCGGCCATCGCGCTTGTAACGCTTTCGCCCCGCCCGCAAAATATTGCGCTGCGTCAAATCCTTCCCGCCGCCCTGCCCGCCCCCTGGAGTGTCGCTTGACCGCCCATGTGCTTTGGCTGCAAGAACTGCGTTTGTCCGACCTGGCCCAGGTGGGTGGCAAGAATTCCTCGCTCGGCGAGATGATCGGCAATCTGGCGCGTCTGGGCGTCTCGGTGCCCGGCGGTTTTGCGACCACGGCCGATGCCTTCCGCGAATTCATCGCGCACAACAATCTGTCGCAGCGCATCTTCGATCGGCTGGCGAAGCTCGACGTGGAAGACGTCAACGCGCTGGTGCTGGCCGGCGGCGAAATCCGCGGCTGGGTGATCGAGGCGCCGCTGCAGCCCTCGCTCGATACCTCGATCCGCGAGGCTTACCGCAAGATGTGCGCCGAGGCGGGCGCAAAGGATATTTCGGTCGCCGTGCGCTCGTCGGCCACCGCCGAAGACCTGCCCGATGCCAGCTTCGCCGGCCAGCAGGAAACTTTCCTCAACGTCACCGGCGAAGACGACGTGGTGCGCAAGGTGAAGGAAGTCTTCGCCTCGCTCTACAACGACCGCGCCATCGCCTATCGCGTGCATCACGGCTTCAAGCACGAAGACGTGTTCCTGTCCGCCGGCATCCAGCAGATGGTGCGTTCGGATATCGGCGCGTCCGGCGTGCTTTTCACGCTCGATACCGAATCGGGTTTCCGCGACGTGGTGTTCGTCACCTCGAGTTATGGCCTGGGCGAGAACGTCGTGCAGGGTGCGGTCAATCCGGACGAGTTCTACGTCTACAAACCGACGCTGCGGCAGGGCAAGCCGGCGATCCTGCGCCGCACGCTCGGCTCCAAGCAGATCCGCATGGTGTACTCGGCCGCGCCCGGCGAGCGCGTGCGCAACGAAGACACGCCGGCCGACCTGCGCCGCAAGTTTTCGATCACCGATGCCGATGTCGAAGAATTGTCGCGCCAGGCGCTGACGATCGAACAGCACTACGGCCGCCCGATGGATATCGAGTGGGCCAAGGACGGGCACACCGGCAAGCTCTACATCGTGCAGGCGCGGCCGGAAACGGTGAAATCGCGTGCGCGCACCACGCAGATCGAGCGCTATCACCTGGCTTCGCGCGGCGAGCTGCTGAGCGAAGGCCGCGCCATCGGCCAGAAGATCGGCACCGGTGTCGCGCGCGTCGTGCGCAGCCTGGCCGAGATGAGCAAATTCCAGGCCGGCGACGTGCTCGTCGCCGACATGACCGATCCCGATTGGGAGCCGATCATGAAGCGCGCCGCGGCGATCGTCACCAACCGCGGCGGACGCACCTGCCACGCCGCCATCATCGCGCGCGAACTGGGCGTGCCGGCCGTGGTCGGCACTGGCGATGCGATGCGCAACGTGCCCGACGGCACGGTCGTGACGGTGAGCTGTGCGGAAGGCGATACCGGCTATATCTACGAGGGCAAGCTCGATTTCGAGGTGATCACCACCGACCTCGAAAACATGCCGCCGGCGCCGCTGAAAATCATGATGAACGTCGGCAACCCGGAGCGCGCGTTCGACTTCGCGCAGTTGCCGCATCAGGGCATCGGCCTGGCGCGTCTGGAATTCGTGATTGCGCGGCAGATCGGCGTGCATCCACGCGCACTGCTCGAATACGACAAGCAGCCGGCCGACATCAAGGCGAAGATCGACGAGGTGATGGCCGGTTATGCCGATCCGGTGAGCTTCTACGTCGACCGTCTTGCGGAAGGCATTTCAACGCTGACCGCCGCCTTCGCGCCGCATGCGGTGATCGTGCGGCTGTCGGATTTCAAATCGAACGAATACGCCAACCTGATCGCCGGCACGCAGTACGAACCGCACGAAGAGAATCCGATGATCGGCTTCCGCGGCGCCAGCCGCTACGTGCATCCGAGCTTCAAGGATTGCTTCGCGCTCGAATGCCGCGCCGTGCGCAAGGTGCGCAACGAGATGGGCCTGACCAATTGCTGGGTGATGATCCCGTTCGTGCGCACCGTCGGCGAAGCACGCGACGTGATCGCGACACTGGCCGAGAACGGCCTGGTGCGCGGCGAGAACGGCCTGAAGCTGATCATGATGTGCGAAGTGCCGTCGAACGCCTTGCTGGCCGACGAATTCCTCGAACTGTTCGATGGCTTCTCGATCGGTTCGAACGATCTGACGCAGCTCACGCTGGGCCTGGACCGCGACTCGGGCATCGTCGCCCACCTGTTCGACGAACGCGACGCGGCGGTGAAGAAACTGCTGTCGATGGCGATCTCGGCGGCGCGCGCGAAAGGCAAATACATCGGCATCTGCGGCCAAGGCCCGAGCGATCATCCCGACCTGGCCGAGTGGCTGATGCAGCAAGGCATCGAGTCGGTGTCGCTCAATCCCGATACGGTGGTTGATACGTGGCTGCGGTTGGCGAAGTTGAAGGCGCGCGGAGGCTGAGCCGCTCTGGTCGCGCGCGGGAATCGGGAATCGGGAATAGATCAAGAGCCCGCGCCGCTCTGCTCTTCTCCCGATTCCCGATTCCCCGCGCGCTAACCAACAACCCGATTGCGCCCAGTCCGCTTAGCGTCATACAAATTCGCATCCGCCCGGCCGATCAATTTCTCGTAGTGGCTGATGCCGGTCATGTCGGCGACGCCGAGGCTGACGTTGAGGCGGTAGCCCGGCGCGAAGGCGGCGCAGTCGAGTTCTTCCACGGCGGTGCGCAGGCGTTCGCAGACGCGGCGCGCTTCTTCCAGTGGCGTGTCGGGGAACAACAGCGCGAACTCCTCGCCGCCCCAGCGCGCCAGCACATCCATCGAGCGGCAGGTGGCGCGCATCACTTGCGCCATCGCTAGCAGGGCGGCGTCGCCGGCGGCGTGCGAGTGTTCGTCGTTGATGCGTTTGAAGTGATCGAGGTCGGCCAGCGCCACGCATAGCGGGCGGCCGGTGCGTTGCGCGCGGGCGAATTCGCGCGCCAGGGTTTCGTCGAAGGAGCGGCGATTGGCCAGGCCGGTCAGCGGGTCTTCGCGGGCCTGGCGTTCGAAGGCTTCCGATTGCAGCCGCAGGCGTTCGAGCAGCGCCGATTTTTCCTTGTCGGCGGCGGTCAGGCGTTCGGTCTGTGCGCGCAGGTCGGCGGTGCGGCTATCGACCAGTTCGCGCAGTCGCACCTGCGCCAGTTCGAGCCGGTGAATGCGCCAGCGATACAGCGCGTACAGCAACACCAGCGCCACCGCGCCGAGCAGCAGCCAGAATTCCCGGCGCTGCACCAGGCGCGGCTCGATGTGCAGTGCGACGCGCGCCTCTTGCTGGCTCCACGCGCCCTCGCCGTTCGCGGCCGCCACGCGGAACAGGTAGTCGCCCGGCGCCAGATTGGTGAATTGCGCGAAGCGCAGGGTGCCGCGTTCTACCCATTCCCGGTCGAAACCTTCGAGCCGATAGCGATAGCGCATCTTCTGCGGCATCAGATAACTGAGCCCGGCAAAATGCAGTTCGATGCGGCGCGTGCCCGGCGGCAGATCGACGCGCGGCTGCAGCATTACGCTGCGATCGTCGACCCGCAGTTCCTCGATCACCACCGGCGGCGGCTGGCGTACCAGATCGGCGAGCTTGCGCGGGTCGGTCATCGCCAGGCCCATCGAGGTGCCGAACCACAGGCGGCCATCGTCGGTGCGCGCGACCACCGGGCCGGAGCCGCCGTTGCATTGCGCACTGGCCATGCCGTCGGCTTCGCCGTAGGTTTCGAACACCGCCTGCGCCTGGCGGCCGTCGGCCACCGCTTCGAGATCGTCGCGCGCGGCGCGCAGGATGCCGCGATTCGAAGTCACCCAGAAATTGCCGAAGGCATCGTCGACGATCTGGAACACGGTGTCGTGCGGCAAACCCTGGCGGCGGCCGACGTGGCGGCTTTCGCCATCGCGAAACCGCACCAGCCCGCGATCGGTGGCGAGCCACAGATCGCCCCGCGCGGTTTCGTGGAAGCCGAAGACGTCCTGCGCATCGTCGTGCGCCTTGAGGCTGTGCGCGATCACCTGCTCGCCGCGGATTTCCGCCAGGCCGTTGGCGGTGCCGGCCCAGATGCGGCCCTGTTTGTCTTCGTGCAACGCGATGATGAAATCGCGCGGCAGGCCGTCGGCGACGGTGAAGTTGCGCAGGCCGCTGGCATCGCGTCGCGTCAAGCCGCGCGTGGTGCCGATCCACAGCGTGCCGTTGCGCGTTTCGAGCAGCGCGCGGATCTGATTGCCGGCCAGCCCGTCGTCCGAGGTCAGGCTTTCGAGCACGCCGTCGCGCCAGCGCACCAGGCCGTTGCTGTAGGTGCCGATCCACAGTGAACCGTCGCCGCTCGGTGCCAGGCTCAGCACCGAATCGCCCGGCAAACCGTCGGCGCGCGTCAGCGAGGTGATGTCGCCGTCGCGCATCTTCGCCAGGCCGTGGCTGGTGCCGACCCACAGGATGCCGGCGTCGTCCTGCACCACGCTGCGCACATAGGCATCCGGCAAGCCGTGCTCAGTGGTGAGCGTGGTGAACGGCGCGTCGCGCAGTCGCATCAGGCCGGCATTGGTGCCGATCCACAAACTGCCTTCGCGATCCTGGAACAACGCCGACACGCGATCGTTCGGCAAGCCGCGCCGGCTGCTCAATTGTTCGACGCCGTGCTGGCTGCGGCGGAACAGACCACCGTTGACGGTGCCCAGCCAGACGGAACCGTCGCGATCGGGCAGGACGCGGATGACGTTGTCGCGCGGCAAGGCCGGATCGAGGATCTCGAAACGTTCGCCGACGCGGTGGTAGAGACCTTTCTCGGTGCCGACGAAGAGATTGCCGAGGCTGTCGGCGGCGACGCTGAACACCTGACCGTCGGGCAGCCCGCGGTCGGCGCCGTAGCGATCGAACCCGGTGCCGTTGAAACGGATCAGACCGTCCGCGGTGGCGGCCCAGATCGCGCCTTGCGCATCTTCCGCAAAGCCGTAAAGCACTTCGCTGGAAAGGCCCTGCGGCTGCCCGAAATGGACGATGCGGCCGTCGCTGTCGAGGCGATCGACGCCGGCGCTTTCGGTCGCGATCCACAGGCGGCCCTGGCGGTCTTCGTGCAGGTCCATGATCTCGTCCTGCGCCAGTCCATCGGCCTGCGTGAAGGTTGTCCACTGGCCGTCGCGATAGCGCGTGACGCCGCCGCGCGAGGTGCCCAGCCAGAGCGTGCCACCCGCCCCGAGGCGCAAGGCGCGCACGCCGTTGTCGCGCAATTCGGGCACCGTGCCGCGATCGAAAATGCGGAATTCGCGGCCGTTGTAGCGCGCCACGCCTTCCCAGGTGGCGAACCACAGATAACCGTCGGGCGTCTGCGTGACGTTGTGCACGAGGTTGTGCGGCAGGCCGTCGCGCGTGGTCCAGGTTTCCTTGAAATAGTCGTCGATCGGCTTGGTCGTATCGGCCGCCGCGCTGACCTGGAACACGCTGACCTGGAAATAGCAAATCGCGAGCAAAACCACGGCCAGCCACCGTGCCGGCGACGGCGGCGCGGTTCTCGTTCGGCGCTCAATCGCAGGTCCCCTCACCGGCGATGCTGTCCTCGGGTTGTGAGTGGCGGTCAGGTGCCGGGGTTGCCGCCCAGCACCCCCATGAAACGGCGGTAATAGCGCAATTCGTCGACCGACTCGCGGATGTCGGACAAGGCGGTGTGCGCCGATGTCTTGGTCAGACCTTTCGACACTTCCGGCGCCCAGCGCCGCGCCAGTTCCTTCAGTGTCGAAACGTCGAGATTGCGATAGTGGAAATAGCGTTCCAGACGCGGCATGCAGCGCGCCAGGAAGCGGCGATCCTGGCAGATCGAATTGCCACAGATCGGCGATTTGCCGGGCGGCACCCAGGCCGCGAGGAAATCCACCGTCAGCGATTCGGCCACGCCCATCTCGTAAGTGGAGTCGAGCACGCGCTGCCAGAGGCCGGATTTCGCGTGCTGGTTGCGGTTCCAGTCGTCCATCGCCTGCAGGCGTTCGAGCGGATGGCGGATCGCGAGCTCCGGGCCCTCGGCCAGGATGTTGAGGTTGCGGTCGGTGACCAGCGTGGCGATCTCGAGGATCGAATCGGTGGACGGATCGAGCCCGGTCATCTCCAGGTCGATCCAGATCAGGTGACTTTCGTCGAGCAGGGCGGGCGGCGTCATGGCCCAGAGTTTAACCGCGTTCGGGCAGCCCGCGTTTGCGCCGGAAATAGTTCGTCAACCGCCGCCCGGCCTCCTCGCCGAGCACCCCGCCGACGATCTCGACGCGATGGTTGTGGCGCTCCGATCCAAGCAGGTCGAAGACACTGCCCGCCGCCCCGGTTTTGGGGTCGCAAGCGCCGAAAACCACGCGCTTCACCCGCGCATGCACGAGCGCCATCGCGCACATCGCACACGGCTCGAGCGTCACGTACAACGTGGTGCCGATGAGCCGGTGATTGCCGAGCTTCCGCCCCGCCTCGCGCAGCGCGACGATCTCGGCATGCGCGCTCGGATCGGACTCGGCAATATTGCGGTTCGACCCTTCGGCCAGCAGTTCGCCATCGGCGCCGACCAGCACGGCGCCGACCGGGATTTCGTCGTCGTCGCGCTCGGCGCGTTCGGCGAGCGCGAGGGCGTGCTGCATCCAGCGCTGGTCGATGCCGAGTTGCAGTTCGGCGGCCGGGTCGATGTTCACGGCGTGCAGACTATTCCCACTCGATCGTCGCCGGCGGTTTGCCGCTGATGTCGTAGACCACGCGCGAGACGCCGCGCAGTTCGTTGATGATGCGGTTGGAGACGGTGCCGAGCAGGTCGTAGGGCAAGTGGGCCCAGTGCGCGGTCATGAAGTCGATGGTTTCGACGCAGCGCAGCGCGATCACCCATTCGTAGGCGCGCGCATCGCCGACTACGCCGACCGATTTCACCGGCAGGAACACGGCGAAGGCCTGCGAAGTTTTTTCGTACCAGCCGCTCTTGCGCAGTTCGTCGATGAAGATGGCGTCGGCCTGCGCCAGGATTTCGGCGAATTCTCGCTTCACTTCACCCAGGATTCGTACACCGAGGCCCGGGCCGGGGAACGGATGGCGATACACCATCTCGTGCGGCAATCCGAGTTCGACGCCGACGCGGCGCACTTCGTCCTTGAACAGTTCGCGCAGCGGTTCCACCAGCCCGAGCTTCATGTGTTCGGGCAGGCCGCCGACGTTATGGTGGCTCTTGATGACGTGCGCCTTGCCGGTCTTGCTGCCGGCCGATTCGATCACGTCCGGATAGATCGTGCCTTGTGCCAGCCACTTTACGTTCGACAGTTTCGCGGCCTGTTCGTCGAAGATTTCGACGAACAGGCGGCCGATGATCTTGCGCTTGGCTTCCGGATCGGCGACGCCTTCGAGCGCGGCGAAATAGCGATCGGCGGCATCGACGCGGATCACTTTCACGCCCAGGTGTTCGGCGAAGGTCGCCATCACCTGGTCGCCTTCCTGCCAGCGCAGCAGGCCGGTGTCGACGAAGACGCAGGTCAGGCGTTCGCCGAGCGCCTTGTGCAGCAGCGCGGCCACCACCGACGAATCGACGCCGCCGGAAAGGCCGAGCAGCACTTCATCGTTGCCGACCTGCGCGCGCACGCGGGCGATCTGGTCGTCGATGATGTTGGCGGCGGTCCACAACGGCTCGCAGCCGCAGATGTCGAGCACGAAGCGGCGCAGCATCGCTTCGCCCGAACGCGTGTGGGTAACTTCCGGATGGAACTGCACGCCGTACCAGCGGCGCGCTTCGTCGGCCATCGCGACGATGGCGACGCTGTGGGTGCGAGCAGTGGCGCGGAAGCCTGACGGCAAGGCGGTGACGCGATCGCCGTGGCTCATCCACACATCGAGTTTCGGCGGCGAGCCCGGGTGATCCTTCAGATCGTCGAGCAGCGCGCAGGGCGCGTTGACTTCGACTTCGGCGTAACCGAATTCGCGGTGATGCCCGCCTTCGACCTGCCCGCCCAACTGCATCGCCATCGTTTGCATGCCATAGCAGATGCCGAGGATCGGCACGCCGGCGTCGTAGACCTGCTGCGGCGCGCGCGGCGAATTCGTTTCGGTGGTCGACTCCGGCCCGCCCGACAGGATGATGCCCTGCGCCCCCCACGCGGCGATTTCGGCCGGGTCGTGATCCCAGGCCCAGATTTCGCAGTACACGCCGATTTCGCGGATGCGCCGCGCGATCAGCTGCGTGTATTGCGCGCCGAAATCGAGGATGAGGATTTTGGAGGTGTGGATGTCGGGCATTTTTGGGAGGGGCCAGGGATTAGTAGTTAGGGCGCGCTGGATCGGGGTGTCGGTTGGCGACGTAGCCTGGATTAAGCGCTCTATCGCGGAATCCGGTGGTAGGACCTCGATGGTTCGTTGTTCCGCATTCCGCTTCGCTGCAACCGGGCTACGAAAGCCTCCGGAAATACGCCCTCGCTACTCATCCCTATCCCCCGCTCTTATCCATCACCCCATCCGGTAATTCGGCGGTTCCTTCGTGATCTGCACGTCATGCACATGCGCCTCGCGCGTGCCGGCGTTGGTCACGCGCACGAAGCTCGGCTTGGTGCGCATTTCTTCGATGCTGGCGCAGCCGACGTAGCCCATCGAGGCGCGCAGGCCGCCGGCCAGTTGATGCACGATATTGCGCAGCGGGCCGCGATACGGCACGCGGCCTTCGATGCCTTCGGGCACGAGCTTGTCGGCGTCGGACGCATCCTGGAAATAACGGTCCTTGCTGCCCTTCTCCATCGCGCCGAGCGAACCCATGCCGCGGTAGCTCTTGTAGCTGCGGCCCTGGAACAGTTCGGCTTCGCCGGGCGCTTCTTCGGTGCCGGCGAACAGGCCGCCGATCATCACGCAACTGGCGCCGGCCGCAATCGCCTTGGCGATATCGCCCGAATAACGGATGCCGCCGTCGGCGATCAGCGGGATGCGGCCTTGCAGCGCATCGGCCACCATCGAGACCGCCGTGATCTGCGGCACGCCGACGCCGGCGACGATGCGCGTGGTGCAGATCGAACCCGGACCGACGCCGACCTTCACCGCATCGGCGCCGTGATCCATCAGCGCGAGCGCAGCCTCGCCGGTGACGATGTTGCCGCCGATCACCTGCACGTTCGGGAAATTCTTCTTCACCCATTGCACGCGTTCGAGCACGCCCTGCGCGTGGCCGTGCGCGGTGTCGACCACGATCACGTCGATGCCGGCGGCCACCAGCGCTTCGATGCGTTGTTCGGTGTCGCCGCCGACGCCGACGGCGGCGCCGGCCAGCAGTTGTTCGTCGGCATCCTTCGCCGCGTTCGGATTGTCGCGCGCCTTCTGGATGTCCTTCACCGTGATCAGCCCGCGCAGCGCGAAGGCATCGTCGACGACCAGCACTTTCTCGATGCGGTGCTTGTGCATCAGCTGCAGCACCTCCTCGTCGGAGGCGCCTTCCCGCACCGTCACCAGGCGATCTTTCTTCGTCATGATGTGGTGCACGGGATCGTCGAGCTTGGTCTCGAAGCGCATGTCGCGACTGGTGACGATGCCGACCAGGCGGCCGTCGTCCACCACCGGCACGCCGGAGATGTTGCGCACGCGGGTGAGCTTGAGCACTTCGCCGATGGTGGTGTCCGGCCGCACCGTGAACGGCTCGCGGATCACGCCGGCTTCGAAATTCTTCACCTGCGCCACGTGCGCGGCCTGTTCGGCGGCCGACATGTTCTTGTGCAGGATGCCGATGCCGCCCAGTTGCGCCATGGCAATGGCGAGGCGGGCTTCGGTGACGGTATCCATCGCGGCGGCGACGATGGGCAGGTTGAGCGACAGGCCGCGCGTCAGGCGCGTGGCGAGCACGACGTCCTTGGGCAGCACCGCGGAGTGCGCGGGTACGAGGGAAACGTCGTCGAAGGTCAGAGCTTCGGCCTGGATGCGCATGGACGCGGTACTCCTGGCGGTAAACCCGGAATTGTATCATCGCCGGCTTAGGTATCATCGTCGGCCGATCCGACGTGCATCGAGAACTGCGTGACGCCAACCGCCCCCGCGGCATCCGGCCGCGGCCGTCCACCTTCGGCCGGCCAAACCCGCCAATTCGGCCGACTCGGCCTGATCTGGCTGGCGCTGGCCCTGCCCGCCGCCTCGCTGCTGCGCGCCTGGCTCATCACCACCACGCTCGGCGGCAGCGCCGGCTGCGAGTACTGCCTGGCGCCGCCGTCGCTCGGCCACGACGCCTGGCTGATCGCGATCGCATGGACCTCACTCGGGATCGCGGCCATGTCGGGCCGGTTCTGGCTGCGCGCCCTGTTCGTGCTGCCGGCGCTGCTGATCCTGTTGCTGATGGCCGTCGACGTCGCCGTGTTCACCACGCTCGGCATGCGGCTGTATGCGTTCGATGTGTTGAAATTCGGTATGGAAGGCGCGGCGCTGAGCGGCTTCCTGGTGGCGCTGCTGCGTTCGTCCGGCGCGGTGTGGCTGGTGTTGGCGGTGCTGGCGATCGTGGGCTGCGTGCTTGCCTTCCTGCCGTCGCGGCCGGCACCGAAACTGGCTAAGACACTGGGAGTGGGTGCCGTCGTGGCGCTGGCCGGCGCGCTCGTCACGCGCGTGCTCGACCCGGCCTTCATCAACGCCGATGCCTTCCTCAACGTGGTGGAACTGCATTTCGCACAGGCCGTCAACGCGCCCTACTCGCCCGCCTTCGTCGAAGCGCTGGCGGCGCGCGATTCCGACATCCCGGCGAGCTGCACGGCGGGCCAGCAACGGCGGCCTAACGTCATCCTGCTGACGGTCGAATCGCTGTCGAGCTACCAGAGCAAGCTGCATGGCGGGCCGCTCGATCTGACCCCCGAACTCGACGCTATCGCGCGCGAGAACAGCTGGTTCACGCGCTTCTACGCGAATGGGTTTTCCACAGACGCCGGCCTCATCGCGCTGCTCACCGGCCGCCCGCCGGTGCCCGCCGTCGGCCGTTATCGCAGCATCGATGCCTTTGCCGGTTTCGGCGATGCCGAGCGCTCGGTAGCCAAGCCGCTGCACAAAGCCGGTTATGACGTCGGTTTTTTCACCACCGGCGACCTGGGTTTTCTCGACAAGGGGCCGTGGTTCAAGGCGCTCGGTTTCGATCATTGGGAAGGCGCCGAAGCGCCGTTCTACAACGGCTGGCCCCGCTTCGGCTTCAATGCCGCCGAAGATCGCGCCTTGTATCTGCGGTTGCACGAGTGGATGCAGGCGCGCGACACGTCGAAGCCTTTCTTCGCCGCCGCCCTGACGGTGCAGAGCCATCCGCCGTTCGTCGACCCGAAGACACACGAACTCGACGAAGCGGCCGTGTTCACCGCGGTCGATCGCGAAGTCGGCCGCTTCGTGCGCGAACTCGACGAGCGCGGTTTCTTCGCCGACGGCGTGCTGCTGATCACCGGCGACCACCGCAGCATGACGCCGCTGCATAGCGAAGAACGCAAACAGTTTTCCGCCACCGGCTTCGCGCGTGTGCCGCTGGTGGTGGTCGGTGCGTCGGGGCTGCCGCGCGGGCCGATCGACGCGCCCTTCCAGCAGACCGACCTGCTGCCGTCGCTGGCCGATCTGTCCGGTGCGGAAGTCTGCACGCGGCTCGATCAGGGACGTTTCCTACGCGCCGATCCGCAGCCGCCATCGTGGGTGCTGCACGCGCGCGGCGATGCGCGCAATCGCGTCGATGTCTATTTCGGCGAAAAGCACGGCGCGCTGCTGTTGCGCGGCGACGACAGCGAATGGATCGGCGATCGGCCACCGCAGTGGCAGGCGATCGCCGATCGGATTCATGCCGATCGCATCGAACGCGGCGCGCTCGACAGCGACATCGACGACCTGCTCAAAATCCTCGGAACGCGCTGATCAGTCGATCAGTGCGAGCGACAGCGCCGGCCACCACGTGATGATCATCAGCGCCAGGCCGACCAGCAGGAAGAACGGTATGCAGGCGCGCGCCAGCGTCAGCACGTCGGATCGGAAACGATAGGCCGCGATCACCAGGTCCATGCCCATCGGCGGCATGAAATAACCGATCTGCAGGTTCGCCAGCATCACGATGCCGAAATGCACCGGATGGATGCCGTAGCCGACCGCGACCGGCAACAGCAGCGGCGTCAGCACGACGATGGCCGAGAAGATGTCCATCATCATGCCGACCAGCAGCAACAGCACGTTGAGCAGCAGCAGGAAGGCCCAGGCGCTGTGCACGTGCTCGCGCGCGGTGGCGAACAGGCGGCCCGGCACTTCCTGGTCGACCAGCCAGTTCGACATCGCCATCGCGGCGCCGAGGATGATCAGGATCGCACCGACCAGCCGCATCGCCTCCGACATCACGCCGGGGATTTTTGCGAAGGCGATTTCGCGCCGGATCAACACCGTGGTGACCAGCACGTACAGCGCCGTCACCGCCGCCGCCTCGCTGGCCGCGAACACGCCCGAATAGATGCCGCCGAGCACGAGGAACGGCAGCGGAATTTCCCAGCGTGCGTCCTTCAGCGCGGCCCACACTTCGCGTGCGTCGATATGGGTGCGGCTGCGCGGAATGCCGCGGCCGATCCACAGCGCGTGCAGCGAGAGAATCGCGATCATCAGCAGGCCGGGCAACAGGCCGGCGAGGAACAAGGCCTCCATCGTGACCGGGATTTCCGTCGCCAGTTGGCCTGCGACGAAGCCGAACACGATCAGCGGTAGCGACGGCGGAAACAGCAGGCCCAGGCTGCCCGACGAGGTGACGAGGCCGAGGCTGTAGCGCTGCGGATAACCGGCCGCGCGCAAGGTCGGATAGAGCAGCGCGCCGATCGCCACGATCGTCATGCCGGACGCGCCGGTGAACGCGGTGAAGAACGCGCAGGTCACCAATGCAACGATGGCCAGGCCACCCGGTAACCAGCCGAGCAGCGCTTCCGACAGACGTACCAGCCGCTTGGGCGCACCGCATTCGCTGAGCACGTAGCCGGCCAGCGTGAACAGCGGAATCGCGATCAGGCCGGGCATGTCGCCGAGCCGGTAATACTCGACGGCCACGGCGATCAAATCGTAACCGGCCGCATGAAAACCGAGCAGCGCCACGCTCGCGATCACCGCGAATAAGGGCATGCCGGCCAGCGCCAGCAGCACGACGAGGGCGAGTCCGAAATAGAAAGTTCCGTTCACACCAGTCCTTCGCCCGGCGGCGGCGGACCGGCCAGTGCGGCGACGACGAAGCGCAGGCTCATCAGCCCGAATCCAAGCGGCAGCGCCAGCATCGGCACCCAGCTCGGAATGCCCGCGACGAACGGCACCGGCGCTTCGCGTTCGAGTCCGACCAGGCCGGCGCCGAACCACGCGAGCAGGCCGGCGACGATGGCGGCGGCGAACTGCGTGATCGTCCACAGCACGCGGCGCGTGCGCGGGCCGGACAAGCGCTGCAATACATCGATCATGATGTGATGCCGATGCCGCGTTGCACCGAGCGCGCCGAGCAACGCCACCCACAACACGCCCATGCGCGAGATCGGTTCGGCCCAGATCAACCCGGTGTCGAACGCCAGCCGCATCGCGATCTGCAGCACCGACAGCAGCAGCAGGACGAGCAGCATCGTCGCCAGCAACAAATCCTCGCAGCGATGCAGCCGCTGCAGCCAGCGCGTCAACATCAGCGGCTGCCGCCCTCGCCCGCCGGCGTCGCCATTGCGGCACGAACCGCCGCCAGCACCTCGGCACTTAGCGCGTCTTCCTCGACCAGCTTGTCGGTGATCTGGCTGCCGATATCGGTCCAGAATTTCGCTTCTTCCGGCGGCGGCGTGAAGATCGCCACGCCGTTCTTCTCGAGTACGGCGCGCGCGTCGGCGTCGGCCTTGCGATTGCCGGCGTCGATGCGCGCCGCGGCTTCCGAGAAGGCCTGATTCACCGCGGCCTGGTCGGCTTCCGACAACTTCTTGAACGCGCGCTGGTCGATCGCGACGTAGCCGACGACATAGGTGAGCGGAAGATCGAACAGATGCGACACCTTGGTATGCCACTGCAGCGCGATCGCGCCCGCCGTGGTGTTGCCGACCGTGTTGACGAGGCCCGTCTGCAACGCGGTGAATACATCGCCCAGCGGCAGCGGGATCGGTTCGACGCCGCCAGCCTGAAAGGTCAGTTCGGCGATGCGATCGTTCTGCGGCACCCACACCTTGGCATTCTTCAGATCGTCGCGATTGTGGATCGCCTGCGTGCCCATCAGATACGCAAACCCCACGCCGCTGATGCCCACGATGCGAAAGCCGTTCTGCTCGAAACCGGCCACCAGCATCGGATCGACCTTGGCGCGCACCGCGTCCACCTGCGCGTAATCGCGAAACAGGAACGGCAGGCTGTACACCTGCGCATCCTTGTAGACGAGCGTCAGTTCGCTGCCGGTGAAAGCGCCGCCTTGCAGCTGGCCGAGACGGATCTTGCGCAGCACCACCGCATCGTTGCCCATCACCCCGCCAGGATAGAACTTGATCGCGACGCGGCCTTCGGTGTTCTTCGCCACCGCATCGCCCGCCGCGCGCATTTCCTTCATCCAGAGCGAACCGTCGGGCGCGAGGCTCGCGATCTTGAGCGTCGATTGCGCCGCGGCGGCGGCGGCGAACAGCGATAACAGGCAGAACAGTGCGAAGCGCATTGCGGCGATCCTGTGGCTAAAGCGAAGAAGGTCGGCGATCAGAAATAGTCTTTCGAGGTGGCGAGCAACTCGCGCGCTTGCTGCTGCGCGAGTGTGTTGATCAGCGTGAAGCCCGGCGCGCGAGGGTCGGCGGCGATCACTTCGTTCAACAGGCGATCGTGCAGTTCCTGATCGAACACCAGGCGCGCGTAGTGTCGCGCGAACAGGGTTTTGGCGAACAGGTTTTTTCCGCCGGACTCCGAAATCGCGCGTTCGAACGCGGCGCGGCCGGCTTCCGGCTTGCCGCCGACGGCTTCGGGCCGCAGCGAATTGAGCACGCCCACGTAGACCCACGGCAGGCCGCGGTCGTGCTTCGCATCGAGCGCGACCACGCGCTGCAGCAAGGCTTCGACCTTCGGAATATCGGCGATCGCGGCGAAATCGTCGCTATGGGTCTGGATCCAGGCGGCCCAGGCGCCGGCCAGCGAATAGATCGCACCGATGCGTTTGGCATCGATGCGTTCGACCTGCGCGACCAACTCGTCGTAGGGCTTGTCCAAGGCAGCGCACAGCGCCGGTTCGTCGACGCAAGTAGCGCGCCGGGCGTAATCGTTGGCGCGCGTTGCGAGTGTGGCGGCGCGCGCACGGTCGGTGACGAAACTGCCGGCGTAGGACGCATACAGATCGGCCGCGGCTCGCAGCGAACCGGCGCTTTGCGGACTGCCTTCGACCATCGCATCGAGCAGCAGCAAGTAGGCCGGCAGGCCGTCGCGCACGGTGGCCGGGTCGTCCTGATTCAGCACCGCTTTGCCGAGATTGCGCGAGAAATCGTCCGCCGCGCGCTGCGCGATGCCGGCGCAGCCGGTGAGCGCGACGGTAGCGGCGAACAGCAGCGAGCGAAGCATCGGCATACGGGATGTCATGTCGGTTTCCTGCGCTGAGTGTGGCGACATCGCACTACGTCCGCGTGACGGCCGCATCCGCCAGTTCGGCGGCTTCGACGGTGTTCTGCATCAGCGTGGCGACCGTCATCGGCCCCACGCCGCCGGGCACCGGCGTGATCCACGACGCCCGCTGGCGCGCCGCTTCGAAACCCACATCGCCGCATAACGTTCCATCGGGCATCCGATTGATGCCGACATCGACCACCACCGCACCCGGTTTGATCCATTCGCCGGGCACGATGCCGGGCCGTCCGACCGCCACCACCACGATATCCGCATCGCCGATGTGCCGGCGCAGCGAATCGCGCGAAGTGAACTTGTGGCAGGTGGTCGTGGTGCAGCCGGCGATCAGCAGTTCGAGCGCCATTGGCCGTCCGACGTGATTGCTCACGCCCACGACGACGGCCTCCTGACCGCGCACCGGACGATCGGTATGCGCGAGCAGCGTCATCACGCCTTTCGGCGTGCACGGACGCAGTCCCATCTGGCGCAACGCGAGACGGCCGACGTTGGCGGCATGAAAGCCGTCGACGTCCTTGTCGGGATGGATGCGATCGATCAGCGCGGTGGCATCGATCGGCGCGGGCAACGGCAACTGCAACAGAATGCCGTGCACGTCGGGATCGTCGTTGAGCCGGTCGATCAACGCATGCAACTCGTGCTCGGGCGTCGACGAAGGCAAGTCGTAGTCGAACGACGCGAATCCCACCCGCTCGCAGGCGCGGCGTTTGTTGCGCACGTACACCGACGACGCCGGATCGTCGCCCACCAGCACCACGGCCAGGCCCGGCCGCGAGCGGCCGGCCCGCAGGCGCGCCTGCACCCGGTCGCGCAACTGCGCGAGCAATTCGTCGGCGATCTTCTTGCCGTCCAGGAGGCGGGCGGACATCCGGTGTTCCGTTGGATACAGTGGCGCGATTATCGCCTATCCGGAGCACCCGCATGAACACCACCGAGCTCGAAGCCGCCGCCTTCCGCCGCCTGCTGGCCCACCTGCGCGAACGCAGCGACGTGCAGAACATCGACCTGATGATCCTCGCGGGCTTCTGCCGCAACTGCCTGTCGAACTGGTACCAGGAAGCCGCCGAAGCGGCCGGCACGCCGATCGACAAGGACACGGCGCGAAAAGCGATCTACGGCATGCCGTTCGGCGAGTGGAAGAAGCTGTATCAGCCTGAGGCGACGGCGGAGCAGTTGGCGGCGTTCGAGGCGGCGCAGAAGAAGCACCGGTGAAGCGACGGATCGGCGCGCCGGCCTTGCGGTTTTGAAACGGCCCCCTGCCTTTCGCTGAGCCGCGCGGCCGGATGTCCGGTCGCCCCAACGCTTTCGTACTACCCACGCGCGGGGTAGTACTTGTCACGTCCCGCCATTCTTTCCAGCGGGACACTTCATGATGAAAGTTTTCCAGATCGGGTTGATGGGTGCGTCCTTGGTCGCCACAACGTCGTCCTCCGCCGCGCCGGGCGAATTGGATCCGTCGTTCGGTTTCGATGGCGACGGAAAGGTATCCATCTATTTCAACGTGGGCGGCAACGATGCCGACATTCCTCGCTCAATGGCATTGGACCCGGAGGGAAATATCGTCGTCGGCGGTTCGGCATCGACCGACAATGGTTCAAAAATGGCGATCGCGCGGCTGACGGCAGACGGTTTGGCCGATAACTCGTTCAACGACGGCTATTTCAGAAGCACGTATCCTGCCGGCGACTCGTCGGCGGCCGGCTATGGCCTGGTGGCTATTTCCAACAGGCCCTGCCTGGCAGGCCGTAGCAACGGCGTTTTTACATCGACCGCATACACCGCGTGCTTCGGCACCAATCAAGTCGACACGCATTCCGTCAGCGCGGTTGAGCAGATATTTTCGTGGACGGCATCGATCTCCAACAGCTGGACGCTCTTCGGCAACGATTTCTTCTATGTCGCCGGCCCCAGAGGTTCCGGCGACGACGAGGACTTCGCGGTGGCGCGCCTGCAGCTGAGCCCTGCAGGGCTCGCGTTGGACCCGGCGTTCGGCCAGGGTGGAATTGGGGCTCACTCAACTATCGGCGACCGCCTTCAAATCAAGGCGATCGCGGTCACTGAGGACTATGGTCCTTACTTG
>CBFHAI010000047.1:0-33811 GCA_965653565.1 uncultured Chiayiivirga sp.
TGGAAGTTGAGTTGGCGCTCAGGGGTTTAACCCCGAACTCCAGACACCGCAACACCTTTCATGCGTTCGACGAAAAATTCCCCGGACAGTAGTGCGCCTGCGCGGGAATGACGAGATTGGCGTGGAGTCGCGAAAACCGAACGCTTCAAAGTCACTGGATTCCGCCAGCATCCACAAACTACGCGAACAGCTGCGCACCACACCCAAACGCAGGAACCCCGAACGGGTGCGATATCATCCCCCAGCGTCCCCGCCGCCCTCTCCGCCTTGACCCTCCGCGCCCTCACTCTCGATCTCGACGACACCCTCTGGCCGATCTGGCCAGCGATCACGCGCGCGGAAGAGAATCTGCATCGGTGGCTCGAGCAGCACGCACCGCGCTGCGCCGAGCGCTATCCGGTGGCGGCGATGCGCGAGTTGCGCGATCGGGTGGCGCGCGATAATCCGCATCTGGCGCATGATTTCAGCGCGCAGCGGAAACTCTCGCTCGCCACCGCGCTGCGCGACAGCCAGGAAGACGAGGCGCATGCCGACGCCGCGTTCGAGATTTTCGTCGTCGGGCGCAATCAGGTCGATCTGTATCCGGACGTGCCGCAGGCGCTGGCGCGGTTGGCGGCGCGGTTTCCGATCGCGGCGCTCACCAACGGCAATGCCGATCTGAATCGCATCGGCCTGCACCAGCATTTCGAGTTCCAGCTCGGCGCGCGCGAGCATGGTTGCGCCAAGCCCGACCCAGGCATTTTTCTCGCCGCCTGCGAGCGGCTCGATTGCGCGCCGCACGAGGTGCTGCACATCGGCGACGATCCGGATCTCGACGTGATCGGCGCGCGCCGCGCCGGATTGCGCGCGGCCTGGATCAATCGCAACGGCCTCGAATGGGGCTATCCGCACGATCTGCCCGATATCGTCGCGTGCGATCTGGGCGAGTTGGCCGATTGGCTCGATCGCGAACATCCGACTTCTTCCCGCAAGCCGCCGCGCGCGGCGCAGGCCCGCAACGCATGAGCACCATGAACTGTTTCGCCGCCGCCGACGATGCCGCCCACGCCCTGCCGCTGGTGCTGCTCAGGCGCGCCGATCTGGATTCGTTCCTCGAGGGGCAGATGCCCGGCACGCGCGCCTGGGTGCGCGCGCATCACTGGACGGCGGCGCCGAACACGGCGCTGCTGGTGCCGGGTAGCGACGGGCAACCGATCGCCGCGCTCGCCGGCATCGCCGACATCGATGATCCGCTATCGCTCGGGTTTCTGCCGTTGACGCTGCCCGAGGGCGTCTATCGCCTCACGCGCGAACACGGGCTCGTCATCGATGCCGCGCACGCGCTGCTCGGCTGGGGCCTGGGCGCGTATCAATACGATCGCTACCGCAAGCCCAACCGCGCACCGGCGCGTCTCGCGCTCGATGCCGCCGCGAGCGAATTGTCCGACACCTACGCGCAGCTCAAGGCCAGCCTGCTAGTGCGCGATCTGGTCAATACGCCGACCGAAGACATGGGCCCCGAACAGCTCGAAGCGGTGACGCATCGGTTGGCGCAGGCTTATGGCGGCGAGTCGCGCGCGATCGTCGGCGACGCACTGCTCAGCGAGAATTTTCCCGCCATCCACGCCGTCGGCCGCGCCTCGCATCGCGCCCCGCGCCTGATCGAACTCGAATGGGGCGATGCCGCGCATCCGCGCCTGGCGATCGTCGGCAAAGGCGTCTGCTTCGACACCGGCGGCCTCGACATCAAGCCGGCCGACGGCATGCGCTGGATGAAGAAGGACATGGGCGGCGCCGCACATGCGCTGGCGCTGGCGCAGCTGGTGATGGCGCAGCGGCTGCCGGTGCGGCTGCAGCTGCTGGTGCCGGCGGTCGAGAACGCGATCGCCGCCAACAGCTATCGGCCCGGCGAAGTGCTGGCGACCCGCAAGGGCCTGCGCGTGGAGGTCGACAACACCGACGCCGAAGGCCGCATCGTGCTGTGCGATGCGATCGCCTACGCCGCCGAGCGCCGGCCCGAGCTGATCCTCGATTTCGCCACGCTCACCGGCGCCGCGCGCATCGCCCTCGGCCCCGATCTGCCGGCGCTGTTCTCCAATCGCGACGAGCTGCGCGCCGGCTTCCTGCAGGCCTCGGCCAGGGTGCGCGACCCGTTGTGGCCGATGCCGTTGTGGCAGCCTTATCACAGCTATCTGAAGAGCTACCTCGCCGACATGGCGAACTCAGGCCCGTCGCGCATGGGCGGCGCGATCACCGCGGCGCTGTATCTGGAACGCTTCGTGCCCGAAGGCCAAGCCTGGGCGCATATCGATGTGTATTCGTGGAACGATGCCGATCGCCCCGGCAAACCGCTGGGTGGCGAGGCGCAGAGCCTGCGCGCGAGCTGGGACCTGTTGAAGGCCCGCTTCGGTCGCTGAGCCGTCCGCGAGCGGTGTGCCGATGAGACGGTGACAAGACGCATCTGGCGCGATTTGCACTTTGCCCGTCACACTTGCTGCATCGTCCGGTCTATCGAACGCTTCCAGAAGATTGCCACGCATGAATGCCTCCGCCGAAATGCTGCGCGAATTGCGCATCGACCGCAGCAACAACGCCGCCCCGCCACCATCGCGCAAAACGCTGTGGCTGGTCGTGGCGGGTGCCGTCGTGGCGATCGCGGCGGGCCTGGTTTTCGCATTCGCCGGTGGCGCGCCGGAAGTGCGCACCGCAACGGCGCGGCCGATCGCCGCGTCCGGCAGCAGCGCCGCCAGCGTGCTCGATGCGTCCGGCTACGTCACCGCGCGTCGCCAGGCCACGGTGTCGTCGAAGATCACCGGCAAGGTGATCGAAGTGTTGATCGAGGAAGGCATGCGGGTCGAAGAAGGCCAGGTGCTGGCGCGGCTCGATCCGGTCGATGTCGAGGCCCAGCGCGCGCTGTCCAATTCGCAGTTGCAGGCCTCGCGCACGCAGCTCGACGAAGCCCGCACGCAACTGGCGCTGGCCGAGAAAACCCTGGCGCGCAGCCGCGAACTGCTGGCGCGCGAACTCGTCGCCCAGTCGCAGTTCGACCAGGCCGAATCGGAACGCAACGCGCTCGCCGCGCGCGTCGCCACCGCGCAGCGCAATGTGCAGGTGGCGCAGGATTCGCTGCATCTGTCCGACATCAACGTCGACAACACCGTGGTGCGCGCGCCGTTCGCCGGCGTGGTGACGGTGAAGGCGGCGCAGCCGGGCGAGATGATTTCGCCGATCTCGGCCGGCGGCGGTTTCACCCGCACCGGCATCGGCACCATCGTCGACATGGATTCGCTCGAAGTGCAGGTCGACGTCAACGAATCCTTCATCGGCCGGGTCAAGGCCGGCCAGCCGATCGAAGCGGTGCTCAACGCCTATCCCGACTGGAAAATCCCGGGCGAAGTGATCGCCATCGTGCCGACCGCCGATCGCGGCAAGGCGACGGTGAAGGTGCGTATCGCGCTGCACGCGAAAGACGCGCGCATCGTGCCCGAGATGGGCGTGCGCGTGGCGTTCCTCGAAGCCCGCCAGCCGCCGACCGCGCAAGCCCCCGAACCGCCGAAAGGCGTGCTGGTGCCGGCCGCGGCGATCGTCACGCGCGACGGCGAGCAAGTCGCGTTCGTCGTGAACGACGGCAAGGTCGCACGCCGCGTGGTCGCCATCGGCCGCAGTCTGGGCGACGATCGCGAAGTGACCCAGGGCCTCAGCGGCGGCGAGCGCGTGGTGCTCGATCCGCCGGACAATCTCGCCGACGGCGCGCGCATCCGCGTGGCCGACGACGCCGCGAAATAATCACCGCCGCATTCAACTTTAATCTGCACGAGGATGTCGAAGATGGATACCCTGGTTTCGATCCGCAACCTCAGCAAGACTTACCAGCGCGGGCCCGAAAAGGTCGAAGTGCTGCACGGCATCGATCTGGAGATCCCGCGCGGCGATTTCGTCGCGCTGATGGGCCCGTCGGGTTCCGGCAAGACCACGCTGCTCAACCTGATCGGCGGGCTCGATTCGCCCACGGCCGGCGAGATCACCGTCGACGGCCAGCGCATCGATCGCATGAGTTCGGGCCAGTTGTCGAACTGGCGCAGCAATCACGTCGGCTTCGTGTTCCAGTTCTACAACCTGATGGCGACCTTGAGCGCGCAGAAGAACGTCGAACTGCCGCTGCTGCTGACCAAGCTAGGCGCCGCGCAGCGCCGCCGCAACGCCGAGATCGCGCTCACGCTGGTCGGCCTGGCCGAACGCGCGAAGCATCGTCCGAACGAACTGTCGGGCGGCCAGCAGCAGCGCGTGGCGATCGCGCGCGCCATCGTGTCCGACCCAACCTTGCTGATCTGCGACGAGCCGACGGGCGATCTGGATCGCACCTCGGCGGAAGAAATCCTCGGCCTGTTGCAGACGCTCAATCGCGAGCACGGCAAGACCATCGTGATGGTGACGCACGATCCGAAGGCCGCCGAATACGCCACGCACACGCTGCATCTGGACAAGGGCACGCTGGTCGAACAGGTGCGCAACGCGGCGTGAGCTTCGCTCGAAACTCCCGGCGCCGCACCGGAGCCTCCGGTGTCGCCGCGCCACCTGCGCATCGATGCGCGGGAAGTCTTAGGGGACAGTGCCAATGAAATACCTGCATCTGATCTGGGCCGCGCTGCTGCGCAGCAAGACCCGCACCTTGCTCACCATGTTGTCGGTGGTGGCCGCGTTCCTGTTGTTCGGCATGCTCGACTCGGTGCGCGTGGCGTTCAATTCGAGCGCCAACGTGGCGGGCTACAACCGCCTGATCGTGGCCTCGAAACTGTCGTTCACGCAGACCCTGCCGTATCGGCTGCTGACGCAGATCGAACCGCTGCCCGGCATCAAGAGTGTCACCTACGCCAACTGGTTCGGCGGCATCTACCAAGACCCGAAGAATTTCTTCCCGAACTTCGCGATCGGGCCGGGTTTCATGGAGATGTATCCGGAATACAAGATTCCGCCCGAACAGCTCGAAGCCTTCTATGCCGAGCGCACCGGTGCCATCGTCGGCGCCTCGCTGGCCAAGCGCCACGGCTGGAAGATCGGCGACACCATTCCGCTGCAGGCGACGATCTTCCCGACCAAGGGCAGCAACAACTGGGAATTCAAACTAGTCGGCATTTTCGATGTGGTCGATGAAAAGCGCGACGGCGAAGAAAACCAGCTGATGTTCAACTGGAAATATTTCGACGAAGCCAACGACTACATCAAGAACGAGATCGGCTGGCTGACGGTCGAACTGGCCGAAGGCGCCGACGGAACGGCCGTGGCGCAGGCGATCGACGCGCTGTCGGAAAATTCCGATCACGAAACCAAGACGCAGACCGAGCAGGCCTTCAACCAGGCCTTCTTCAAGCAGTTCGCCGATATCGGCCTGATCGTCACCGCGATCATGGCGGCGGTGTTCTTCACCCTGCTGCTGCTCACCGGCAACACCATGGCGCAGGCGGTGCGCGAACGCGTGCCCGAACTGGCCGTGCTCAAGACCATCGGTTTTTCCGATACCACCGTGCTGGTGCTGGTGCTGGCCGAAGCGATCCTGCTGATCGTGCTCGGCGGCATGATCGGGCTGTCGATCGCCGCGTTGCTGATGCCGGGCGTCAGCCGCGCCAGCGGCGGCGTCATCCAGCTGCCGGGCGTGCCGTTCGACACCTGGCTGCTCGGGCTCGGACTGATGATCGCCATCGGCATCGCGATCGGGTTGCTGCCAGCCTTGCGCGGCATGCGGCTGAAGATCGTCGACGCCCTCGCCGGACGCTGACGCCCGCCTCACTTCTCTCATCGCATCGAAACGCGCGGCGTGTTGCGCGCGGCAATCCAGGATGACTCGCATGAAAAAGCGGCTGATCGATCTGTTGGTGATACTCGCGCTGATCGCGGGCCTCGTGCTGTGGATCAACTTGCCGTGGCCGGCGATCGCGGGCGGCGTCGTGCTGCTCGCGCTATGGCTGTTCCTCACGCGCCGCGGTGAACAGACGCGCGCGGTGACCGCGGTCGGCCTGGCCAGCCTGCCGCAACGCTGGGGTGCCTCCAGCGTGATCGTGATCGGCATCGCCGGCGTGGTCGGTGTGCTGGTGGCGATGCTGGCGATGGGCGAAGGCTTCGAAGCCACGCTCAAGGGCACCGGCAGCGCCGACACCGCGATCATCCTGCGCGGCGGATCGCAGGCCGAGACCAACTCCAATATCGGTCGCGACCAGGTGCCCCTGATCGCCGCACTCGACGGCATCGCCCGCGATGCGAACGGCCGTCCGCTGGTCTCGGCGGAAGCCTCGCAAGTAGCCAGCCTGCCGACCAAGGCCGACCGCACCGATGCCAACGTGCAGCTGCGCGGCGTCGGCGAAGAAGCCTGGACGCTGCGTCCGCAGGTCAAGATTCTCGAAGGCCGCAAATTCGAAGCCGGCCGGCGCGAACTGGTGGTCGGCCAGAGCGCGCAGAAGCAATACATCGGCCTGGATGTCGGCCAGCAGATCGAACTGGCGAACCAGCAATGGACCATCGTCGGCATTTTCGCCGCCGGCGACTCGCACGATTCCGAACTGTGGTCCGACACCGAAACGCTCGCCACCACCTACCGGCGTCCGTCGTTCCAATCGGTGACGGTGAAACTCGACGGCGCCGACGGTTTCGAGCGCCTGAAAACCGCGCTGGCCGCCGACCCGCGCCTGAAGCTCGACGTGCAGACCACGCGCGACTACTACGCCAAACAATCCGAAGGCCTCACCAACGTGATCCGCGCGCTCGGCACCGTGATCGGCACGATCATGGCGGTGGGCGCGGTATTCGGCGCACTCAACACGATGTACGCGGCGATCGCCGGCCGCATCCGCGAAATCGCCACGCTGCGCGCGATCGGATTTCGCGGGTTGCCGGTGGTGATGGCGGTGATGCTCGAAACGATGTTGCTGGCGCTGCTCGGCGGATTGCTCGGCGCAGCGCTCGCGTGGCTGATATTCAACGGCTACAGCGTGTCGACCCTGAGCAGCAACTTCAGCCAGGTGGTGTTCCAGTTCAAGGTGACGCCGGAGTTGTTGTGGAGTGGGCTCAAGTGGGCGCTCGGCATCGGGCTTGCCGGTGGACTGTTTCCGGCGTTGCGGGCGGCGCGGTTGCCGGTAACAGATGCATTGCGGGCGGGGTGATTTGGTTCTGTCTTGGTGCGTGGGGACAGGCCGAATCCAGGGTTTCGGTTTGCGCGATTCACGTCACGCGGGCGGGATCAGCAAGATCCACCATCCTCACCCCAGCCCTCTCCCCTTCGACAAGCTCAGGACAGGCTTGAGGGAGAGGGAGAGGTGCGGTGAGTCACTGGATTCCCGCCTGGCCGCAGGCCAGCTTGTCCTGAGCCTGTCGAAGGGCGGGAATGACATAACAAAAAGTGGCAGCCGCAAACCCCTCTTCGAAAAATTAAAGAAAGCCCTTATTCCGATTCCCACCACATCCAAAACCCATCCCCGATCCGCTTGAAAAACCCGCCCTCCGGCGCATCGGCCAATGCCACCAGCGGCCGCTCGGCGACGGGCTTTCCATCCAGCGTCAATCGCAAGGTCCCGATTTGCTGGCCCTTGGTGAACGGCGCGACCAACTGCGAAGGCACATCCATCGCGGCCTGCAATTGTTCGTACTTGCCGCGCGGCACCGTCACCAGCAGCGGTTCGCTCAGGCCCAGATCGATCGTCTCGGTTTCGCCCTTCCACAGCGGCGGTTGCGCGACGGCGACATTGGCCGCGTAAACCGTATGGGTTTCGAAGAAGCGGAAGCCCCAGTTCAACAAGGCGTAGCTGTCTTCGGCGCGTTGTTTTTCGCTGGTGGAGCCCATCACGACGCTGATCAGGCGTTGGTCGCCGCGCTTGGCCGAGGCGGCCAGGCAGTAGCCGGCGCCGGAGTGGTGGCCGGTCTTGATGCCATCGACGCTTTCGTCTTTCCACAGCAGCGTGTTGCGGTTGTATTGGCGGATGCCGTTGAAGGTGAATTCCTTCTGCGAATACACCGCGTAGTCTTCCGGGAAATCGTGGATCAGGGCGCGCGACAAGCGCGCGATGTCGTGGGCGGTGGTGTAGTGCTCGGGCGAGGACAGGCCGTGCGAATTGACGAAATGCGTGCCGGTCATGCCGAGGCGTTCGGCGTAGGAATTCATCAGTGCGGCGAAGGCTTCTTCGCTGCCGGCGACGTGTTCGGCGAGCGCGATCGAGGCGTCGTTGCCGGACTGGATGATCATGCCGTGCAGCAGTTCGGCGAGTTTCACTTTCGAGTTCACCGGCAAAAAGCTGGTCGAGCCGTCGGTGCCGCCGCCACCGCCGCGCCAGGCGTTTTCGCTGATGGTCACTTCATCGTCGGGCTTGAGTTTGCCGCCGCGCAATTCGGCCGAGACGACGTACGAGGTCATCACCTTGGTGATGCTGGCCGGCTCCACGCGCGCGTCGACGTTTTCGCCGGCCAGCACCTGGCCGCTGGCGTCGTCCATCAACAGCCAGGCGCTGCCCTGCACCGCCGGCGGTGGCGGCGTGGGAACGGCGGCCGGAGCCGGTGCGGCCGGCACCGGTGTGGGGGCCGGCGTCGGCACGGCAGGCGTCTGGGCGAGCGCCGAGCCGGCGAGGAAAATGCCGAACATCGAGGCGATGAGATAGGGATGTTGGAAGTTGATCAACGCAATCGCTCCAGCAGAAATCGTTTCAGGAATTCGAAGGCCGACTCAGTCGGCCACCACGGTCGGCTGGCCCAAGCCCAGGGCCCGCACGCGGGCCGCGAATCGCTCGGCGATCGCGCGGCCATCGAAAGGTCCCAGGCGGACCCGGTAAACCCGCTCACCGCGCACTTTCGCGCGCTGGATGTCGACATCTTCGAGATCGGCATCTTCGAGCCGATCGGCGAAACGCCTGGCATTGTCGTGATCGCCGAAGCTCGCCACCTGCAGCCAGGTCTTGCCGCTGACGGGCGGCGGAGGACGCGAGCCGGTTTGGCGGCCGGGCCGCGCTGCAGGCATGGTCGTGACCGCGACCGGCGCCGCCGGTTCCGCCGCGCCCGAGGTGATCGCGCGCACTTCGACATTGCCGGTGCCGCGCGCGTGGATGCCGAGTTTGATCGCCGCGGCGTACGACAGGTCGATCACGCGGCCGTCGTGGAACGGCCCGCGATCATTGACGCGCACGATGACGCTGCGGCCGTTGTCGAGATTGGTGACGCGCGCGTAGGTCGGTAGCGGCAGTGTTTTGTGCGCGGCGGTGAAGGCGTACATGTCGTACGGTTCGAGGCTCGAAGTGGCGCGGCCGTGGAATTTCTCGCCATACCACGAAGCCTTGCCGCGTTCGACGTAACCTTTCGCGTTGTCGAGCACGCGGTAGCTGCGCCCGAGGACGGTGTAAGGCGAGCGGTTGCCGTAGCGCGCGCGCGGTTCTTCGCGCGGTACCGGCTCTTTCAAATGGCTGATGTCGGGCGCAATCGCCGGGCCGCTGTCGGGCACGCCGGGCTTGTACAGGCCGCCGGCCGTGTATTCGCCGGGTTTGTCGGGACGTGCGCCGGGACGCGCCGGGGTCTCGTTGCGAGGTTCGTCGACAGGCACGGGCCGACCGGGCTTCACCGCGGCCGGAGCGCATGCCGACAACACCACGACGACGACGATCGCCGCCCACGGCAGCCGCATCGCGCGCATCGAAAAACCGCCGGTCACGGCGCGGCGGTGGCGGCCTCGCCGTCCGACAGCGCTTGCGACAACTGGTACACCGCAAGCGAATACAGCGGCGAACGGTTGTAACGCGAGATCACGTAGAAATTCTGGAACGTGATCCAGTATTCCGCGCCGTGTTCGCCATCGAGCGTCAGCAGCGTGGCGGGTGCGGCGTGGCCGACCGCCACGCGCGGGCGGTAGCCTTTCTCGCTCAGTTCGAGCAGCGAGAATTTCGCTTCCATCGTTTCGGGCTTGAACTCGACGGCGCCGTCATCGCGGCGCGCCGGCAGCGCGACGGGTTCGCCGCTCTTCCAGCCGTGCGCGACGAAATAATTCGCCACCGACGCGAACACGTCGGGCAGGGAGCCGAACAGATCGCGCTTGCCGTCGCCATCGCCGTCGCGCGCGTAGGCACGATAGCTCGACGGCATGAACTGGCCCCAGCCCATCGCACCGGCATAGCTGCCCTTGAGCGCCGGCAGATCGAGCGACTCTTCCTTCGCCAGCGCGAACACCTGCGCCAGTTCGCTGCGGAAGAACGGCGCGCGCTTGGGATAGAAGAAGGCCAGCGTGTACAGCGCATCGAGCACGCGGTAACTGCCGGTGATGCGGCCGTAGCTGGTCTCCACGCCGATGATGGCGACGATCAATTCGGCCGGCACGCCGGTATCGGCCTCCACCTTGGCGAGCGCGTCGCGATGTTCGGCCAGGAAGGCGCGCCCATCGGTGATGCGCTTGGCGGTCATGAAAATCGGCCGGTACGCCTTCCACGGCTTGCCTTCGGCCGGGCGCGTGATGGCGTCGATGATGCTCTGCTGGTATTTCGCCTGCGACAGCATCGCGGCCACGGCATCGGGCGAGACATCGTGGGCGGCGGCGGTTTCGCTGGCGAACTGCGCGGTGTCGGCTTCGGACGCGCGTTCGGCCGCCGCGAGCGGCGCCGCGGCGAGCAGGAAGGTCGACAGGACTGCGGAAAATGGGCGCATCGCGGAACGTACGGCGGACAAGTCGCGGGCATCTTACACGCTCGCGACAGCAGCCGCGTCCGCGCGCGGCGACCGCCGGTTCAGCGCTGGATCAGCGCGCCGCGGCGGGTTTCCGCAGCGTCCCTGAACCGGCCCGCGGGCGGCGTGCGTGCAGCCGCTGCGCCGATGGTTTGCGACGGCGCCGTCCGCGGACGAGAAGCAACGCGGACGACGCCGCCGCAAGGCGGTGCCGATGCAGCAGGGCAAGCGAGATGGCCGGCGCGACGATGAGCCAATAAGGCAGCCAGCCGATGTAGTGATTGAATTGCAACGCGCCGGGCACCAGCAGCGCGAACACACCGGCCGCCAGCCATAGACGCAACACGCGATCGAGCGGCGCCAGCAGCGTGAGGCGATCGAGATAGCGCGGATGCGGTTCGAGGCGAGGCATGGTCGGCGTCCTTCGTTGGCGTGGAAGAAGGATGCCCCGGCGATTTCTCACGGCTTGCGACTTCGCCGCACCGTCATTCGTAGTCTGGATGTAGCGAGGCGCAATCCGGAACGATTTGCCTCAGGCTTGGCAAGAAAAGCAAGAGCTTTGAAGCGGGACGCAAAGGACGCAAAGGAAAAAGAAAGGACGCAAAGGAAGCTTTTGAGAGTAGTCAGAAGCTCACCAACCACATTCCGCATCGCTGCGCTCGGGTGTTGCCTGCTTATCGAATGCTACGCAGCCAGTTGTGCATCCGCCAACCACGCCGAGGCTTACTTTGCGTCCTTTCTTTTTTCTTTGCGTCCTTTGCGTCCCGCTCTACAAGCCCTGGCGGCAATGAGGGGACGTACCTCGGAATTCCGCTTCGCTGCATCCAGGCTACGGCCTTACGGCGTTTGCGAGGCCGCGAGCGCTCGTTCCGCGGCCTGGCGGCCGGCTTCGATCAGTTCCTTCGCGCGCCAGTATTCGTGGAACATGCAGGTTTCGCCGGAGATGCGGATCAGCAGGTCCGGCGGATCGAGCGCCAGTTGCAGGCGCGCGAGTTGGCCCTGCATGGTGTCGAGCGAGCGCGACATCAGGTCGATCATGCTGGTGCGTGCGGCGACGCGCGGTGTCGTGGGTTTCTTGTCCCACCAGCCTTCCATCACCGATGCCAGCCGCGCCCGCAGGCCGCCGGCGGTGGTCACCACCGGGGCGGGTTCGGTTTCCTGGATCTGGGTCGAATCGGGCGCGAACAGCGGCCGTCCGTCGCGCGCGTTGACGTCGACCGCGATCACCAGATCCGACATCGCCTGGCGCGTGGCGGCGATCGGCACCGGCGCCAGCAAACCGCCGTCGACCAGTTCGCGGCCGTTGACGTAGTGCGGCGTGAAGATCATCGGAATCGCGATCGACGCGCGGATCGCATCGAACAGCGGCCCGCGGTTGATCCAGACTTCGCGCTGCGCCACCAGATCGGTCGCGACCGCGGTGAAGCGCACCGGCAAATCCTCGATCTGGCGATCGCCGATCAATTCCTTCAGCACGCCGATCAGCCGGTCGCCCTTGATCAGGCCCGGATGGCCGAAGGCGAAATCGAGCAGGCGCAGCACGTCGGTGCGCTGCAGCGTGATGGCCCAGTCGCGATATTCGGCGAGCTTGCCGGCCGCGTGCACGCCGGCGATCAGCGCGCCCATCGAGGTACCGGCACTCGCCACCACCTTGAAACCGTGCTCTTCGAGCACCTCGATGACACCGATATGGGCCAGCCCGCGCGCGCCGCCGGCGCCGAGCACCAGCGCGATCTGCCGCGCCGGCCGCATCATTTCGCGTAGGCCGACAGCGCCAGTTGCAGCAGGATGCGCGCCTCGTTGCGCAGGCTCTGCGGCTCGAGGATTTCCGCATCCGGGCCGTACTTGAGCACGTCCATCAGCAGTTCTTTCGGATTGCTGTAGGGCAGTTTGAGTTCGTAGCTGCCGTCGGGCAGCAGGCGGCCTTCCTGCTTCGAATGCCAATGCTCGTCGGCCACCCAGCGCGCGGCATGCGACGAGAAGCGGATCGTGGCCCAGGCTTTCGGCGCGCCGGAAAAGATGCCGTAGCTCGACGCCAGGTGCTGATCGAGCTCGGCTTCCGGCAGATCGCGTGCGCGCTCGCCGCCGGGCTTGGGATGGCGCACGCGATCGAGCGCGAAACTGCGCAGCGCCTCGCGATCGTGATCGAAGGCGTCGAGATACCAGTTGTCGCGGTAGTGGGTGAGCCGCTGCGGCGACACCGTGCGCCGCGTCGGCGAATCGGTGGAGCGCGCGCGATAGTCGAACGTCAGCGTCTGGCGTTCGAGCACCGCCGTGGCGACGTGGCGGAACGACGATTCGTCGAGCTGCCGCGTGCCGCTCGCGATCACGCGCACGCGCTCGACCGGCCAGCGTTTGCCGCCGGCCTGTTCGGACAGCAGCGAATCGATGCGCGTCTTGAGCGGCGCCAGCGCCGACGACAGCACGCCCGGACCGGTGCGCGACAGCAACTGGTGCGCGGCCAGCAGCGCATGCAGCTCGTCGGAACTCAGCCACAGGCCGGGCAGTTCGAACAGATCGGCCTGGTCGGCGGCGTAGTGGAAACCGGGCGGGTCGTCGCTGGTTTCCAGCGGGGCGCCGAGGCCGTCGCGCAGGAAGGCGACGTCGCGGTAGACGGTGGCGCGCGAGCAGCCCAGTTCGTCCATCAGCCGCTGCAGCGGCACCGGGTAGCGCGCGCCCTTGAGCAGGCGGTGCAGGGTCAGCGTGCGTTCGTAGCGATCCATGCCGGCATTATGGCCGCAAGCCGCACGCGGCGATCAAAAACCGTAATCGAGCAGCAGGAAAGTTTCGCCGCGGTTGCGCCCGCCGGTGTTGGCGTTCGACAGATGGCGCAGCGACAGCGAGACGCGGCCGAAGTCGTAACCGATGCCGGTCTGGAACTGGAAATGGTTCGACAGCACGTCGTTGTCGACATCGGCATAGGCGATGCCGCCCTGCGCGAACCAGCCGCGCCAGGTGAAGCGCTTGGAGGCCGAGAGGAAGAACACTTCCGGTGTCACGATGTTGGGCGCGTCGCGGCCATCGATGTAGCCGGCGATGAATTCGTACGGATGCTCGGCCTCGGTGAGCCAGGCCACGGTGGCCAGATAGCTGCCTTCGCCGTCGATTTCGTCGACCGGGCCGGCACCCACGTGCAGCGTGGCACCGGCCGTTGCGGCGAACAGCATTGCCACGGCAGCGAAGCATCCCGACCACAGCGATTTCATGCGCATCATCCGGCGGACTCGACTGGGCGCCGATGATAACGGCGGGCGGCCCGTCGGCGAAAGCACTGTCGTGGCCGGCGGAATCCGCGACAATGCGGCCCATGTCCGAGCCGACCCTCAACCTTTCGCCCAGCCCGGGCGACGAGGTCAAGCACACCACGTGCTACATGTGCGCCTGCCGCTGCGGCCTGAAGGTGTGGATCAAGGACGGCAAGATCCGCTATCTGCAAGGCAACGCCGATCACCCGGTGAACAAGGGCGTGCTGTGCGCCAAGGGTTCGGCCGGCCTGATGCAGCACTACTCGCCGGCCCGTTTGCGCAAGCCCCTGAAACGGGTCGGCGAACGCGGCGCCGGCGAGTTCGTCGAAATCGAATGGGAAGAGGCGCTGGGCCTGGCGACGCAATGGCTGGGCGCGATCCGCGCGCGCAATCCCGACGAACTGGCTTTCTTCACCGGCCGCGATCAATCGCAGGCACTCACCGGCTGGTGGGCCGCGCAGTTCGGTACCGTCAATTACGCCGCACACGGCGGTTTCTGCTCGGTCAACATGGCCGCCGGCGGCTTGTACTCGATCGGCGGCAGCTTCTGGGAGTTCGGCGAGCCCGACTGGGAACATTCGAATTATCTGATGCTGTGGGGCGTGGCCGAAGACCACGATTCGAATCCGATCAAGCTGGGCCTGGGCCGTCTGAAGGAGCGCGGCGCCAAGATCGTGGCGGTGAATCCAGTGCGTACCGGTTACGGCGCGATCGCCGACGAGTGGATCGGCATCCGCCCCGGCACCGATGGCCTGTTCGCGTTCGCGTTGATCCACGAATTGCTGCGCAGCGATCGTATCGATCTCGATTATCTGGTGCGCTACGCGAATGCGCACTGGCTGGTGATCCGCAATCCGGGCAGCGCCGACGACGGCCTGTTTGCGCGCGACGCCCACGGCAATGCCTTGTGCTGGGATCGTGCTGCGGACCGCGCGGCCCGCGCCGACGCCATCGATATCAATCCGGCCGTAGTGGGTGAATTCTTACTGTCGGACGGCCGCCGCGCGGTGCCGGTATTCCAACTTCTGGCCGAACGTTATCTCGATCCGCAATACGCGCCCGATGCCGTCGCGGAACGCTGCGGCGTGCCGGCCGAAACCATCCGCCGCATCGCGCGCGAGCTGGCCGCCGCGGCCTTCGACAGCAATTTCTCGCTGCCGATCGCGTGGACCGACACCCATGGCCGCCGCCACGAATCGATGATCGGCCGGCCAGTGAGTTTCCACGCGATGCGCGGCATCAGCGCGCACAGCAACGGCTTCCACACCTGCCGCGCGCTGCATGTGTTGCAGATGCTGCTCGGCGCGGTCGATGCGCCCGGCTCGTTCCGCTACCAGCCGCCGTTCCCGCGTCCGGCGCCGCCGGCCAATCGGCCCGGCAAGACGCGCAAGGCCGACGGTACCCTCGACGCCGGCCCGCTAGGTTTCGTGCACGGCCCGGAAGACCTGCTGGTCGATGCCGACGGCCAGCCGCGGCGCATCGACCACGCCTACTCGTGGGCCTATCCGCTCGCCGCGCACGGCATGATGCACACCGTCATCCGCAACGCCTGGGCCGGCGATCCGTACCGCATCGACACCCTGCTGATGTTCATGGCGAACATGAGCTGGAACTCGGCAATGAACACCGCCGAGACGATGCAGATGCTCACCGACAAGGACGAGCGCGGCGAGTACCGCATCCCGCACATCATCTACAGCGATGCCTACGCGTCGGAGATGGTGTCGTATGCCGATCTGGTGTTGCCGGACACGACGTATCTGGAACGGCACGATTGCATCTCGCTGCTCGATCGCCCGATTTCGGATGCCGACGGCGCGGCCGATGCGATCCGCCATCCGGTGCTGCCGATCGATCCGGCCGCCGGCCGCGACGTGCGCGCGTTCCAGTCGGTGCTGATCGAGTTGGGAACGCGCCTGAAGCTGCCCGGACTGATCGACGAGCACGGCGCGCCGCGCTATCGCGACTTCGCCGACTACATCCAGAACCACGAGCGTGCGCCCGGCATCGGACTGCTCGCCGGTTGGCGTGGCGCCGAGGGCGAACGCGAGGGCAAAGGCGCGTCGAATCAAAATCAGATCGCGCGTTATATCGAAAACGGCGGATTCTGGCGCGGCGAGATGCCCGAGTCGGCGCGCTATTACAAGATGGCGAATCGCGACTACCTGCAGTGGGCGCAAGGCATGGGCTTCCTCGGCAGCGCCGAGCCTATCGTGCTCGAACTGTATTCGGAGACGTTGCAGAAGTTCCGCCTCGCCGCCCGCGGCCACGGCGTGCATCAGCCACCGCCGGAACATCGCGCGCGCGTCGAGCGCTACTTCGATCCGCTGCCGATGTGGTACGAGCCGTTCGAGGGCGCGCAGCAGCAAGCCGGCGCCTTTCCGCTGCATGCGATCACGCAGCGGCCGATGTTCATGTATCACGCCTGGGGGTCGCAGAATGCCTGGCTGCGGCAGATCGCCGCGCGCAATTATCTGTATCTGCATCCGGCCACCGCCGCGCGCTACGGTGTCGCCGATCTCGACTGGGTGCATCTGGATTCGCATCACGGCCGCATCACGGTGCAGGCGAAATTCGCCGCCAACGTGCAGCCCGACACGGTGTGGACGTGGAATGCGATCGGCAAGCGGCGCGGCGCCTGGAAGCTGTCGAAGGACGCTCCCGAGGGCAATAAGGGCTTCCTGCTCAATCACCTGATTTCCGATCGTCTGCCGCGCTCGAACAGCGATAGCGATTACGCCAATGCCGATCCGGTGACGGGCCAGGCGGCGTGGTTCGATCTGCGCGTGCGTTTGCAGCGCGCCGATGCGCGCGAGCAAGCGCAGCCGCAATTCCCCGAGTTGCCGCGTGGCGACGCACCGCCCGACACGTTGCGCTACGGCGCCGATCTGCGGAGCCGCTGATCGATGGCCTGGGAAGCGATCCTGACCTTATGCGTGCTGGCCGGCACGATCACGTTGTTTGCGACGGAGAAATTGCCCGTCGACATCGTCGCGGTGCTGGCGCTGAGCGCGCTGGTGATCCTCGGGCTGGTGACGCCGGACGTGGCGATTTCCGGTTTCGCCAACGACGCGACGATCACCGTTGCCGCCATGTTCGTATTGAGCGCGGGCTTGCAGCGTACCGGCGCACTCAGCTCGATCGGCCGCCTGTTCGCGCGCGCGAAACGGCCGTGGACGTTCGTGTCGCTGGTGATGCTGGCGGTGATACCGATCTCGGCCTTCGTCAACAATACGGCCGCCGTCGCCGTGTTCCTGCCGCTGGTGCTGGCGGCCACCGCGCGCAACGGCGTATCGCCGTCGAAAGTGCTGATTCCGCTGTCGTACGCCGCGCAGATGGGCGGCGTGTGGACGCTGGTCGGCACCTCCACCAATCTGCTGGTCAACTCGCTGGCGAAGAATCTCGGGCATCCGGGCTTTTCGCTGTTCGAGTTCACTTATCTGGGCATGGCGTGCACGGCGGCAGGCGTGGTGTATCTGCTCACCGTCGGGCGCTGGCTGCTGCCCGATCGGCGCCAGGCGGATCTGTCGGATATCTACGAACTGGGCAAATACATCACCGAACTGCGTGTGATGCCGAAGTCGCCGCTGATCGGCACGTCGGTTTCGGATGCCCGGCTGCGCGAGAGATTCGGCGTCTTCGTGCTCGAACTGTTGCGCGGCTCCGAGAAGGTGTGGTCGCCGCGTTCGGAGACGCTGGCCGAGGGCGACATCCTGCTGATCCGCGGCGAGTGGACCAAACTCACGGCGCTAAAGGAAGAGGCGCGGCTGGAGTTGGAACCGGAATTCAAACTGCGCGATTCGCAGTTCGAAGTGGGCGACCAGGTGCTGGCCGAAGTGATGGTGGCACCGGGCTCGCGCTTCGACGGGCAGACGATCAAATCGCTCGATTTCCAGTGGCACTACAACGCCACCGTGCTGGCGCTGCATCGGCGCGGCGAAATCCTGCGCGAAAAGCTCAGCGAGGTCACGCTCAACGTCGGCGACATCCTGTTGCTGGTCACGCGCCGGCAGGAAGTGCGCGCACTGCGCGACAACCCGAATCTCGTGGTCATCACCGAGCGCGAAGAGCCGAGTGCCGTACGGCGCCGCGCACCGGTGGCAGTAGGCATCATGGTGGCGGTGATCGCGGCCTCGGCCTTCGGCCTGATGCCGATCGTGATTAGCGCGTTGATCGGCAGCGTGGCGATGGTGCTCACGCGCTGCCTGGCGCCCGAGGAAGCCTACGGCGCGATCGACTGGCGCGTGATCGTGCTGATCGCCGGCGTGCTGCCGCTCGGCATCGCGTTGCAGCAGTCGGGTGCCGCGGAATTCCTCGCCGCCAACACGCTCGGACGCGTCGGCGAATACGGCCCGGTGGTGGTGCTGGCGATGATGTATCTGTTGGCGCTGGTGCTCAGCGAGTTGATGAGCAATGCGGCGGCCGCCGTGCTGCTGGTGCCGATCGCGTTCTCCACCGCGACCGCACTCGGGCTCAGCCCCACGCCGTTCCTGGTGGCGGTCACCTTCGCGGCGTCGACGAGCTTCTCGACACCGGTCGGCTATCAGACCAACACCATGGTCTACAACATCGGCAATTACCGATTCGTCGATTTCATGAAAGTCGGCATTCCGTTGAATCTGATTTTCTGGGTCGTGGGAATTTTCCTGATACCGATGATCTGGCCATTCCACACCTGACATGACCACCCTGCCGCCGCCATCGACCAAGAAGCTCGGCCTAGTCATCGACTTGGACACCTGCGTCGGCTGCCATGCCTGCGCGGTTGCGTGCAAGCAGTGGAATGCCGGCGGCATTTCCGGCCCGCTGATCGACGAGAACGCCTACAGCAAGGAACCGTTCGGCGTCTGGTTCAACCGCGTGCACAGTTATGAAGTCGAGCCCGCACCGGCGAGTGGCAAGCCGGCGATGACGGTGCACTTCCCGCGCAGTTGCCTGCATTGCGAGACGCCGGCCTGCGTCACCGTATGTCCGACCGGCGCCAGCTACAAGCGCGCCGAAGACGGCATCGTGCTGGTGGACGAGGACAAATGCATCGGCTGCAAACTTTGCAGCTGGGCCTGTCCGTACGGCGCGCGCGAGTACAGTCAAGTCGATGGCGTGATGAAGAAGTGCACGCTGTGCGTGGATCGCATCTACAACGAACATCTCGAAGAAGCCGATCGCCAGCCGGCCTGCGTGCAGGCCTGCCCGACGCGCGCGCGACATTTCGGCGACCTGGGCGATCCGGAGTCGAAAGTGTCGCAGCTGGTCGCCGCGCGCGGCGGGGTCGATCTGATGCCGGAGCTGGGTTACAAACCGGTGAACAAATATCTGCCGCCGCGACCGCGGCGCGCAGGAAACGAAGCTGCCGAACTGCCGGAAGAAAAGTTGGATCGCGAAGCCCTGCCGCCGCTGCTGCGCTGGCTCGACAAAGTCCTGTCGCGCTGATTGCCGCTGTCGTCCCGTCCGCACTGAAAGGAGCAGCACATGTTGATTTCCACCACCTCCACGCTCGACGGCCACAAGATTTCGAAGTACCTCGGCCTGGTCAGCGGGGAAGCGATCCTCGGCGCGAACGTGTTCCGCGATTTTTTCGCGGGCATCCGCGATGTACTCGGCGGACGTTCGGGAAGTTATGAAAAAGTGTTGCGCAAAGCCAAGCAGGAAGCGATCGAAGACCTGCTCGACCAGGCCCGCGGCCTCGGTGCGAACGCCGTCATCGGTGTCGATCTCGACTACGAAACCATCCAGGTACAGGACGGCGGGAGCATGCTGATGGTGTCGGTGTCGGGCACCGCGGTGACGATCACCGAGACGCAAAGATAGACCGATGCATCCGGCGTTTTCGGTAATCCTGTTCACCACGCTCACCGGCACCGGCTGTGGCTTGCTGTGGTGGCTCGGCATGTTCGCGATGAGCGGTTTCGTGCCGGGCGAAGGCGCGTCGGCGATGCCACCGTTCGTCGTCGGCCTGGCGCTGGTGGGCGTCGGATTGCTTGCGTCGTTCGCGCATCTGGGCAAGCCGCTGCGCGCTTGGCGCGCGTTCTCGCAGTGGCGCACCTCGTGGTTGTCGCGCGAGGGCCTGGCAGCCGTGCTGCTGATTCCCGCGACATCGTGGCTGGCGGCGCTGGCCTACGCCGATGTCGATCCGACCCTGCCGTCGCGCCTCGCCGGCGCGCTGGCGGTGTCGCTGTCGATCGCCACCACCGTCTGCACCGCGATGATTTACGCGTCGCTGCCGCCGATTCCGGCGTGGCGCGATCGCCTCGTCCTGCCCGGCTATCTGCTCTATTCGTTCGCCGGCGGCATGTTGTGGCTGATCGCGATCGGCAATCTGCAGGGGTTTCCGATGCGGTTGCCCATCTTCGGTATCGCGGTGCTCGCGGCCGTCGCGGCGGCGAAGATCGTCTACTGGCGCCGGATCGACAGCAACGTTTCGATGCCCACCGTCGCCAACGCCATCGGTTTGCCCGATATCGGCCACGTGCGCAGCTTCGAGCGGCCGCACACTGAAACCAATTACCTGCTGCGCGAAATGGGCTATGTGGTGGCACGCCGCCATGCGGCACGCCTACGCGCGATCGCAATCGTCGTCGGGCTGATCGTGCCCGCCTTGCTCGGCGTAGCCGCATCGTTCGCTACGTCGGGCGCGACCGTGCTCGCGATCCTCGCCGCATTGTTGTTCCAACTTGGTGCGCTGGTCGAACGCTGGCTGTTCTTCGCGCAGGCGCGGCACACGATCACGTCCTACTACGGCGTCGAAAACAACGGCTGATCGCAGGGTTTAGGGCAGATTCACCCCGTCGGGCACGTGCGCACCTACGATGCCGCATCGCGCCACGCAAGCACAGCGCGCGTCCTGCATCCCTCTTCCTGCCCCGGAGTTCCCATGAAGCATTCCCTGCTCGCGGCTGCGCTTTTCGCCACCCTGCCCTTGGCCGCGCACGCCGAAGAAGCGACTCACGCCGAAGGCTGGACCGGCACCGGCGAACTCGGGCTGGCGGCATCGCGCGGCAACTCGCGTTCGGAAAATCTCAACGGCAAGCTCGCTTTCGCCAACGAAGACGACAAATGGAAGCACAGCTATTCGTTGACCGCGCTGCGCTCGAAAGGCGAAGTGACCGGTGATTTCGACAGCGACGGCGTCGAGGAAGAACGCTTCGAGACCAATGCCAATCGTTATGTCGCCAGCGCGACCAGCGCGCTGAAGGCGAGCGAGCGCAGTTCCTGGGTGGTGGCGCTGCGCTACGAGAACGACGACTTCGCGCCGTTCGATCACCAGGGCACGTTCTCGATGGGCTACGGCCACGATTTCATCGAAACCGAACGCACCAAGCTCACTACCGAAATCGGCCCGGGCTTCCGCCGCGCCAAGAATTCGTCGACCGGCGAAACCGAAAGCGGCGGCATCGTGCGCGGCCATCTCGACTACAAGCACGGCCTCACCGCCAACACCGAAATGTTCAATACGCTGCTGGTGGAAAGCGGCGACGACAATACCTTCGCGCAGAACGATGTCGGGGTGTCGGTGGCGATGAACGAATCCTTCGCGCTGAAGGCCGGCCTGCAGCTGCGCCACAACAGCGAAGTCGGCCCGGGCATCGAAAAGACCGATCGGCTGACCACCGTCAATCTCGTCTACAACATCAAATAAGCGCTTTTTACAGCGCCGCGGCGCGGCCGGTGGCCCGCCGTCGGCTGCCGCGCCTACAATGCCGGTTCCTGTCTTCGTAGGAACCGGCACCATGCGTTATCCACTGCGTTCCGCCGCGCTGGCGGCCGCCCTGACGGGCGTGCTGCTGGCCGGCTGCGACAAGCCTGCAGAGGCGCCGGTTGCGGCGCAGCCGGCGGCCCCTGCAGCTCCGGCCGCACCCGCTGCTCCGGGCGTCACCGCCACCACGCACACCTTCGGTCCGGAAATATCGGCCGAGGATTTCGCGCAGCACGTCAAAGTGCTCGCCTCCGACGAGTTCGAAGGCCGCGGCCCGGGCAGCAAGGGCGAAGAACTCACGGTCAATTATCTGAAATCGCAGTTCGAGCGCTTGGGCCTGAAGCCCGGCAACGGCGACAGCTATTTCCAGAATGTGCCGATGGTGCAGACCACGGCCGATGCCGGCACGGTGGCGAAGGTGACGCTCGGCGGCGCCGAACGCACGCTGGCTTTCGGCCCGGAAATGGTGATCGGCACGCGCAGCGGCCAGGCCGAAGTAAAGGTGGCCGACAGCGAGCTGGTGTTCGTCGGTTACGGCGTCAATGCGCCGGAGAACAACTGGAACGATTACGCCGGCGTCGACGTGAAAGGCAAGACGGTGGTGATGTTCGTCAACGACCCGGGTTTCCACGCCGGCGACGAAAAGTTGTTCGGCGGCAAGCGCATGACCTACTACGGGCGCTGGACCTACAAGTTCGAAGAAGCCGCGCGCCAGGGCGCGTCGGCCGCGCTGCTGATCCACGACGACGCCGGCGCCGGTTACGGCTGGGATGTGGTGAAGAACAGCTGGAGCGGCGCGCAGTTCGATCTGCCGGCCTCCGACGATCCGGATCCGCGCCTGCCGCTGCAGGGCTGGGTCACCGGCGATGTCGCGCAGTCGCTGTTCGATGCCGCCGGCCTGAAACTCGACGAGTTGCGCGTGGCCGCCGGCAAGCCCGGCTTCAAGGCCGTGCCGATGCAGGGCAAATTCAGCGCCGATCTGAAGAGCGAGATCGTCAACGCGCAATCGCGCAACGTGCTGGCGTTGCTGCCGGGCAGCACGCGTCCCGATGAAGCGATGATCTATATGGGCCACTGGGATCACCTGGGCAAGCACGAAGGCGAAGGCGACCAGATCTACAACGGCGCGATCGACAACGCGACCGGCATCGCCGGCATCCTCGAGATCGCCGAACAGTTCGTCACGCAGAATCCGCCGCCGGCACGTTCGGTGTTGTTCGTCGCGGTGACGTTGGAAGAATCGGGCCTGCTCGGTTCGAAGTATTACGTCGCGCATCCGACGATTCCGCTCGCCAATACCGTCGGTGTGGTCAACCTCGATGCGATGACCGTGGTCGGCCCGACGCGCGACATCGTCGTCAACGGTTTCGGCGCCTCCGAGCTCGAAGACATCCTCAAGCCGATCGCCGAGAAACAGGGCCGCGTGCTGCACGCCGAGTCGGGTGTCGAGAAAGGCTTCTATTACCGCTCCGATCATTTCAATTTCGCCAAGGCCGGCGTGCCGGCGCTGTACGCGAAGTCCGGCCTGGATCATGTCGAGCTCGGTGAAGCGCACGGCAAGCAGATCAGCGACGACTACAGCACCAACCGTTATCACAAGCCCGACGACGAATTCGATCCGGCGTGGAATCTGGGCGGCGTGATGCAGGATCTGCAGGCGCTGTATCAGGTCGGTCGCGAACTCACCGACGGTGAGGCCTGGCCGAACTGGTATGCGGGCAACGAGTTCAAGGCCAACCGCGACAAGATGATGGCCGAGAAGGCGAAAGCGGCGCCGGGCAAATAGCACCCTGCACCCGACTGCGATGCATCGACGGCGCCTGCGGGCGCCGTCTTTTTTTGTCGTCGAAAACCACCACGAAGTCACAAACGCCGTTCATCTGCGCTGCAAATCGTTGTCGCATACTCGGCGCGTTTTCCAACCGAAGGGGAAGCGCCGTGAATACCGTTGTGACCGCTGGCAACAAACTCCGGGCGCTCGTCGCCGCCCTTGGCCTGACGTTCGCCGGCGCCGCTGTGGCGGCCGATACTTCCAACGTGTCGCTCACCAATGAATCGTCGTGGGTGATCACCGAGCTCTATTTGTCCGCCGTCGATGTTTCCGAATGGGGCCCCGACCAGCTCGGCGAACAAGTGATCGGCAGCGGCACGTCGTTCGAGATCAGCGGCGTTCCCTGCGATGTCTACGACGTGCGCCTGGTCGACGAAGACGGCGACGTCTGCGTGGTCGGCGGCGTGAAACTTTGCGGCGGCGACAGCGCCTGGAAGATTGGCGACGAGGACCTGCTCAACTGCCAGGCGGAAACCGAAGAATAGGTTTTCGGGCGGTTACCGACGACGATGCCGATCCAAACCCCCGGAGCGATCCTAGGCATTTGGTAAATCTGTTGATGGGCCTCCCTTCGAGGAGGCCCTGCTTTTTAGGTGAGTGCGACATGGCGGCCGAATGGGTGGGCCGTCGATGCTCGAACTAACGACTCGACACTTGCCCGCGCAATGCAACGCTCTTGGTTGCAGGAGAATCATGCTTGTCAGGCGCAACTTACCGACGGCGTGAGTGCAACCACATCCCAAGGGCGATCATCATGCCCAACACCGCCAACGACTCCCAGCCAGTGGCAGGAATAGTGAATGTATCCACCGCCGTGGCTTGGCCAACCACAATCGGCACCGACGCCTCGACGACTTGATTCCCGGGCTCGCCCATGACGCGAGCGAGCAGTTCGAGCGTGTAATTGCCGGCCGGAAGCCCGGCTACCGGAATCGAGTAGGTGGCTGAGGGAGAACTGCAGTCAAGCACTTCGAAACGGTCTGCAGCTACCGTCACCACCGTTCCTTGAATCTGTACCGACGGTGGTTGGGCGGGGAAAGTGAGCAGAAACGATTCACACTGCGTGTCATCGAATACCGCAGCGAAGGGCTGTCCCGCCGCAGGAGATGAGGGATCCGTCCTCAAGTTGTAGTTAAACGCGGTGCCAGCGTTTGCGCGATCCGCGAAGAAGCAGCAGATCAGGAACGCTAGAGTTACGGCAAACTTCATGGCGACCCTCACTCAAACCCGTTGGCAAAAACAAAATGCACACCCAACGCACAGGTGATATTCGGGCCTGCGCATGGGTCGCTCACCGGCACCATGGTGAGTGGATATTCAGCGCTGTCCGATACGCCGTCATCATCAGAATCCGAATCGGATACTGACGTGCCGACCACCCGTTCCATCGCATCGACCATACCATCGACGTCCACGTCGCTCACCGGATACGCATAGCCGATAACACTCGATGCGGCGCCCAGGAACGTGTTGCTGTAGCCGGCGGCCTGGAAGTTGGCCTTATCGCTCTCGAGGAATGTCGCGCAATCGGCGTATATGCCCGCAGAGCACATGACATGAAGTGGCTCCGTGCCCGGCGGTTGGCAGATCGCCTGCGGCGAACACACGGGATACATGTATCCCTGCAGGCCCGCGTACACGTATCCGGCGTTTACAGCGGCCTGCACTTGAGCTTCGGTCGTCACGACGGCATCCCCGTGGCAAAACGGACTCGATAGATCGCAACCAATCGGGCCGCCGCGCTTCTTTTCGAGCAGTACCAGCGCCACGGGCGCTGGGCCAGCTTGCGTCAATGGCGTGGGCCGCACTTCGGTCGTGAGGACCATCGCCCGTGCTCTGGGCACCCCGACATCCACACTCGGATTCGGGAACGCGGGATACCCAGGAATGGGCAGACCCTGCACGAAAGAGTCACCCACCTGATGGGTAGACCGATACTTGTTGTCAGTGTGAAGCACCCACGCCATGGCGAGTTGCGGCGTGGCTACCGTCGCATAGTCATTGCTGCCTGGGCTGAAAAACCCGAAAAGCGGAGTCACACGGTTGCGAACCGGAAGCGTGCGGGCCACGCCAAGCATCTTCTTTGCGGCCAGATCGGCATTGGGAATGCCGAATCCCATTTTCGCGTCTTCAGGAAGTCCCGCCATGCTCCGACTGGCCGTCGACGTGACGACCTCTCGAATACCATCGGGCATGGCGTACTGCGCTTGAGTCATATTGACCGGATCGCCTGCCCGCATGAGCGGGTTGATCGATCGCAGCAGGCCGTAGAGCCCCGCGAGCTCCGGCGCGGACATTGAAGTTCCCGTGCATAAGCCTTCGCCATCATTGGCTGCGCCTTCGCCGTAGCCATCGCCACACGCCAAGTCGGTACTCCAGTTCACCCCATAGTAGAAGGTTCGAACGGACGCTTTTTGCCGGCGTGACGACTTCTTGACGGGCAAGCCAGGCCGTATCGGGCGCGAAATTCGATCCGCATTCAAAACCGGTTGAATAGGGGCAACCAAGGTTGTTTCCGGGCGACTCGTCCCAGAACTCGTTCGATTCCCCCAGGCCTCCCGCAGATGCCACGCGCGGATCCACTGCGGGAAACTTCAGAGGCTCTCGATTGTTTCCGGCCGATGCCACCATCAGCACGTCGTTACGGAAAGCATCGGAGATCATGTTGCAGATGAGATTGTTGCTTGCCTGGTTGCAGGGCACTTGGGCGTTACTGAAGCTCATGTTCACAACCTGCGCACCGACTCTGTAGAGGTGCTTGAGGCCCTCACCATCAGCATTCGTCGGCTTGCTGATTTTCACCACGGGTAGCCCGTTTGAATCTTTGTCGCACACCAAACTGCTTCGACGAACCACCGCAAGCCCGCAACGCACGCATGTGCCGCGAACACTTGACTGGTCGAGGCCATTCGCGCCCACAAGGCCACTGACATGCGTACCGTGCCCGGCCACGGCGTAGTGCATCCACCCGTCATCGACACCATCGAGCAGGTCGCAGGGCTCTTCGTTTGCATAGAGCAGTGCGGAGGGTTGGATCTCTTCGGGGGTTGTTCACCGGCTGAGAGCGCAGACCTACATTGGCCGAAAAGTAAGGCAAGTAGTTGCCGCCCTGCACGAGGGAACCGCCGACGGATCCCACACCGGTGAACGAACGAAGTTGAAGGTGATTCGTGCTGATGCCATTGTCGAGAACCCCCACCAGCCCCCACCCGCCGGCGCGGGTCCACGCCGCGGGCAGGCCTAGCAGTTCGAGGTGATCTTGCGTGCCCGCGGCGCCAACCTTCAGCTGCGGCCCGAAGCCGCTTTCGGGCTTGTGAGGCGCGTCCGGCGGTCCCACTGGCTCCATCACGGCGATGTCGACACTCTCGACGGCGGGATCCTTGAGCAAGAGTTCGCGAGCCTGATCGCGAGCTTCCGTCGACTCGAAGTCGGCATAGACATATCGTTCGGACGATGCTTCCAGAGATTCGGGATTCTGCTGGAGCCTCGTCAGCCGATCGCCGCTAGGCGGGTAGATTGCTGATGCGCGCACTCGAAGCACGCCGTCGCGTAGCCCCGCCAGTGGAGCCTGTTCGCCTGCCTCGGCGTAGTTGAGGCCAACAAGCTCCATGACAGAGGGAGCCTTCGCGGACAACAGGATCAACAGCGAATCGGACTCCACAGATGCCAACGAGGGCGTCGGCGGGACGCTGCCAAGAACGTCGATCCAACCGTGAACAACGATGCAGCTCGGCTGGGCGTTGGTCGCAGCGCACTCTTTCGAACTGACGCGCAACGCGATGCGGCCTGCCCGCGAGCTCGCTCGAACCGTGAAGGGTATATTGCAGATGACCTGCGGTCCCGAAGGAAGAACCCCGCCCGTGGAATAGATGACCGCAGCGATCGACTTCGATGTTGCTCGCGCGCATTGCCCGCTGACGTTCGCTCCTGGAATCTCGCCCCCAGCTACGGGCAGTGACAGACGCGCTTCGTCGAATGCGACATCAACAGACGCAGCCTCAGTAACTCCGTCGCCTGCGAGCAGCACCGGAATCTGGATCGTCTGCCCCGGCACGGCACTGCCCGTGCCGACGGTCCACGTTGCCGCATGCGTCGCCGCGGACGTCGCCGCGAGGACGACCCCCAAGAGTCTTGAACGTTTCAAACGATTCTCCCGCTGGGGCACCTTTGCCGGGTGCTAGTTGTTTTTCTTCGACGGTGAAACTCAGAGCGGCGATACGCCAGACGGCACGGATCTGGACAGTAACGAATGCGTTGAAGAACACGGCGCTCCGCCAAGGCGGTGATCTACGAATTTGTCATCTGCGCATGCGTTGATCGATCCGCCATGCTTAGCTTTCCACCGGATCGTCCCTCAAGGCACTCCACGATTCATTCCTGGACATGCGAGGCTAGGAGCTCGGTCGTAGGGGGGACATCAATCCTGTTGGAGCATTCAGACGACTGCCTGCCGCCGTTGATCCGCTTTCTCGACAGCGCCGAAACAAACGCGGTGCTGCACCTGGAAACCGTAGGCGGCAAGAACCGCCACATCCCCTCAGGCTTCTTTCCCGACCAGCCGCAGTTCGACACCGAGCACCTGCGTCCGGCCGACCGCGCGCCGCCGCATGGCACGATCGGGGTCCTGTGGAAAGCGCTCCATAGCCAGTTGGACGGCAAAGAAAAAAGGGACTCCCGAATTTCGGGGCCCTTGTTGCAGTCGCAACCGGCTGTCAACAGGGTTACCGATAGTGGAGCGATCCGGGGGTTTTGTTTTTTCGCCGCGGCTGCCCCCGTATTCGCGGGGTGCAGCGGCACGACGAAACGCGCGATCCTAGGCTTACCACCCGGCGCGACGCCGGCCCAATGCGGAACTGCGCGATGAAATGGATCCTGCTCGGCCTGTTGATGCTCTCCGGCGCTGCCTTCGGGCAATCGGCGGATCAGGAAGTGGTGTCGGTGGTCGACAGCCCCGACCCGGCGACTCCCGGCCAATCGCTCACCTACACCATCGTGGTGCGCAACAACGGGCCCGACGCGGCGACCAACGGCGGGCTCAACGTCAATCTGGATCAGGCACTCAGTCTGACCTCGTCGAACGCCCCGGCCGGCTTCACTTGCTACACGTCGGGCAACAACATCAGTTGCATCCATCCGAGTTTGGCGGCCGGCAGCTCGGCGACGATCACACTCGTCGCGATGGTGCCGCCGCATCTGCTGAACTTTCCGGACGGCACGTTCAACAGCGCCTTCTTCACCTCCGGTGTGACACCCGATCCGAACAACGCCAACAACACGCAGACGTCGACCACCAGTTACGACAGCCCGCAGATCGACCTGTCGCTTACCGTGGCCGATTCGCCGGATCCGGTGGGCCCTGACCAGAACATCACCTACTCCGCCACCGTGACGAACGCCGGGCCGGACACGGCGACCAACGTCAACTTCAACGTGTACAACAACAACACGCTGCGTTTCCAATCGGTGACCGCGCCCGCCGGCTTCGCCTGCACGCCGCCGGCCGTTGGCGCGGCGCCGGTGTTCACCTGCACCGCCGCGACCGTGCCGATCGGAAGCTACGATTTCTCGGTGGTGCTGCGCGCGCAGAAGGATGTGCTTGGCGTCAACGACGGCACGGTGAGCACGTATTTCGGCACCGGTGGCACCGGCAACGACATCAACCCGAACAACAACGACGAAACCGAAGTCACCGCGTACGTCACGCCCGACGCGGATTTCTCGATCGACATCGGCGACACGCCGGACCCGGCGATGCTCGACGGCACCTTCGAATATCTGGTCACGATGACGAGCGCCGGTCCCGACACCGCGACGAACGCGGTGATGAACATGTACAACCCCGGTACGCTGCAGTTCCAGTCGATCGAAGTGCCGCTCGGCTACAACTGCACCTTGCCGGCCGTAGGCGCGGCGCCGACCCTTTCCTGCGCGACGCCGAGCTTCGCGCCGGGCACCGTGGCCGAATTCATCATCACCGTGCGCGCCAACCCGAACGCGTTCCCGCCCACCGGCGGCAGCGCCGAATCGGTATTCAACGCCGGCAGCGGCATCGCCGATCCGAACGGCAACAACAACATGCAGAACGAAACCACCGCGATCATCAGCAGCTTCTTATTCCGGGATGGGTTCGAGGGCTGAGCTCGGAGTGTTGCGGGGGATTCGTCGCGCCGACGTAGCGGCGCCGGAGTTCCGCTGCGCTGTAGCCTGACTGCAACGTAGCGGAATCACGAAAATTCCAGCTTTCACGGCGCGCCGAGCGTCGCCGTCGAGTAACCGTCGACTTCGAATTCCGGCGTCTGCGCGCCGCCGTCTTTCAGTACGACATCGATGCGGACGAGCTTCGCGGCCGGCAGCGCGGTCATGAAGCGCTTGAAGTCTTCGACGAAGATCGCCGGTTCGCCGGTGGCGGGAATGCTGGCGGGGTAGGTCGTCGCGGGGCCGTCGTCGAAGCGCACGCTCACCGTGCAGGGCGAGCCGCAGGTGAAGTTGCCGCGGTCGGACAGCACATAGACATCGTCGCCCCATTGCGGATGGCGGCGCAGTACGAGGCGGGCTTTCGGTGCGGCCTTGCCGTCGACGGCCGGGCCGATGTCGTTCTTCGAGTAGACATAGGCGGTGCGCACCACGCCGCCGGCTTGCTTGTCGTCGGCGCTGTGGTACGCCCACATGTCGCGCAGGCGGGTTTCTTCGGCCGCGGCGTCGAGTTTCGTGCGCAAGGCGGCGGCCAGCGGTTTCACCGTGGCGGCGGCCTGCGTCTGCGGGTAGTTGTTCTGGATGTAGTCGGCGAAGTTGAGCGCGAGGCGGTCGCGGCCGGCGGCCTGGGCTTCCTGGAAATGGCGCAGCTGCAGCGCCGCATCCTGCTCGGCGCGCTGCGCCAGCGCGGCGCGTTTTTCTTCTTCCGTCGGGCCGGTGTTGCAGGCGGCGAGCAAGGCGAACGTGCCGGCAAGCAGAATCTTCGGAATCGCATTCATCGCAAGAACTCCTCGAGCGCCGCGGCGGTTTCGCGCGGTCGTTCCATCATGGGCATGTGATTGCAGCCGTCGAGCAGTACCACCGAGCTGCCGGGGATCGCCGCGCGATAGATCTCGCTGGCGCTGACATCGATGACGCGATCGTTCGCGCACCACAGCAGCAGCGTCGGTGCCGTGATACGCGCGGCGTTGGCCTGCGGCAGGAAGGCATCGGGGCCGCGGCCGATGCTGTCGAGCACCGAAGTTTCGAACGCCGCCTGCGCGATGCGCTGCGTAATCAGCGCGCGATCGGCCGGCCACGGCACGAACGGCGGATCGTCGAACACCGTCGCCAGGTAGCGATCGAGGCTGGCGCGATCGGAAACCGCGAACGGGTTTTCGCCGCGCAACACGGCCGCACCGAATTCGTTGTCGCGGAAACGCACGCCGCCGGCATCCATCAGCACCAGTCGCGACACGAGGTCGGGATGATCCGCGGCGAGCAAGGCCGCGATGCCGCCGCCCATCGAATGGCCGACCAGCACGACGGGTTCGTCCGACAACAAACGCAACAAATCGGCGATGCGTTCGGCCTGCGCCGCATAACCGTAATCGTCGCCGGCGCGACGTTCGCTGTCGCCCCAGCCCGGCAGATCGGGCGCGATCATTCTCCAGCGCTGTTCGAGCGCCGGCATCAGCGGCAGCCAGTTTTCCTTGCTGCCGGTGTAGCCGTGCAGCAAGACGAGTGGTGCGCCCTGCCCGGCGTCGAGATACACGACGCGATGATCGCCGACCTGGATCGTGCGTTCGACCGCACCGGCCTGCCAGCGCAAGCGCGCGAATTCGAGTTCGAGCGCGGCCCGCGGAAAGAACGCGCCAACCGCCAGCAAGGCGAGCGTGCCCATCACGATCGCGATGGACAGCGCCCGCAGCACGCGGCGGCGCGTGCTCATCGGCTATTTCTTTTTTGCAGGCTCGGCGAGCGCGGTTTCTACCGACGCAGTGGTGATCGGGTGATAACCGACGCGCGCTTCGGCGAACACCTTGCGTGCGAATTCGCGGCCTTCGGTCGTTGCGGCCAGCGCTTCGTAGGTCGGCATGACCAGCTTGCGGCGGCCGATGCGCTTGAGGAAATCGGCGATCGCCGGGCGCGCTTCGAAATAATCGCTGCGCACCGTCAGCGGATACCAGCGCTGCGCGATTTCGCCATTAGGCGTGTTGGTGAACTTGAATTGATTGTCGAGTTCGATCAGCTGTTCCGGTTTCAGCGTTTCCGGCATGCCTTCGAGGAAGCGTACCCATTCCTGCGTCGTCCAGGCCGCGGTGAGCAATTCGTTCGCCGCCTTGCGGCCGCCGAGGAAGCTGGTGCGGGCGGCATCCACCGCATCGAAACGCTGCGATTTAGCGGCCTGCGCAAACTTGGGAATGCCCGGCTTGTTCAACCAGGCATCGAGCTCGGCTTCGGTGACCGCTTCGGTATTTTTCGACAACAGATTCTTCGTCAGGTAGTCGACGAACTGGTCGGTAGTGATGCTCTGGAAGGCGAACTCGTTGAAGTAGCCGCGCAGGAACGCATCGAAGGTTTCGCGGCCGAAGCGCTGTTCCAGGAACTGCAGGAACCAGGCGCCCTTGATGTAGGCCACATCGGTGAGCGCCTCGTCGGGGTCGGCGCCGTCGAGCGGCGGCAGCGCCAGACGCTGGCGCTCGGGTGCCAGATCCTTCATCTCGGCGGCGAGGCCGAACTGGCTGATCACATCCTCCATCTGCGCGCGCTCGACGCCGTACATCGATTCGACGATGCGGTTCTCGACATAGGACGTGAAGCCTTCGTTGAGCCACATGTCCTTCCAGCTCGCATTGGTGACGAGGTTGCCCGACCACGAATGCGCCAGCTCGTGCGCGATCAGGCTGACCAGCGATTTGTCGCCGACGATCACGGTGGGTGTGATGAACGACAGGCGCGGATTCTCCATGCCGCCGAACGGGAAACTCGGCGGCAGGATCAGCAGGTCGTAACGCTCCCAGCGATACGGGCCGTACAAGGCCTCGGTGGTCTGGATCATGCGTTCGGTATCGGCGAATTCCTTCACCGCCGCTTCCACCGTCGCAGGTTCGGCCCACACGCCGCTGCGTTCGGAGATCGGGCGGAACACCAGATCGCCGGCCGAAATCGCCATCAGATACGACGGAATCGGCTGGCTCATGCGATAGACGTAGTCGCCGTCGCGCGCCGCATTCGGCGGATTGTCGGCGCTCATCAGCGCCATCAGGCGCGGATCGGATTCGATGTGCGCGGTGTAGGTGTAGCGCACGCCCGGCGTGTCCTGCAGCGGCACCCAGCTGCGCGCGTGGATGGCCTGCGATTGCGAAAACATGAAGGGCAGTTTCTTGCCGGCCGTCATCGACGGTTCGAGCCACTGCAGGCCGGAGGCCTCGGGCGAGGTGCGATAGCGCACGCGCACGATGTCGTACTGGCGATTCATGCGGATCGTCAGCTTCTGGCCGAAGATCGGATCGCGCGGCGCCAGTTCGAATTTCAATCGGCGCCAGCCGTTGCTGCCGGATTTGCCCAGCACTTTCTCGATCGTCAGATCGCGCGTGTCGAGAATCAGCGTGCGGTAGTCGGCCTGTTTCCAATCCAGTGCCAGATCGGCGCTGCCGTGCAGCTGCTTCTTCGCGAAATCCACGCGCAGATCCAGGCCCAGATCGCGGATCGCGACTTTGCCGGGCTCGGCGTAGGAGTGCTCGTCGTGATGACGATCGGGCACCGTCGGTGCCGCCGCGATCGCGACGAACGGAAGACCAGCAAGCAACAGCGCGGCGATGCGCATGGGCAGACCTCAGACGAAGACACCGGAAACGCGGAGTCTAGCGCGAGAAGGCGGGGCGGTTGAGTGCGTGGGATGCGGTCTTTGCGGGTTGGGCTTTGACACCACTGCCAGCCGCAGCTGTAGGCCGACCGGCCCGGCTGTGACGGTGCGAACGCGCCGTCACGTCGGTCACAAGCACTCGGGCAGCAAGCCCCAGCAATGCCGCAGACTGCGACGTTGCTCTGAAACCGATCCTCAGTGCTGCGGCGGCGGCTTGCGGAAGAGGTTCGTCACGCCCTGCTTGATGCGGCCGAGCAGGCCGGGCTTCTTGCTTTCGGAGACGACCGCCGGTTTCGGTGTGTCGGTGCGGCGGCCCTGGCGGCGGGGTTCGCCGGAGGATGCCGACGGTTTCGCGGCGCTCGTATTGGCGTTGCTGCCGGCGTCGGCGGCGCCTTCTTCACGACGGCCGCGTCCGCGGCCACCGCGACGACGGCGCTTCTTGGTCGGATCGCCGGCGTTGGCGCTGGCGGCCGATTCGTTCGGCAAACCGGCGATCGGAGCGATCGGCGCGGCGTGCTCGCGCGGCGGGCGCGGCGGGCGGGCTTCGCCGCCTTCGCGCGGCGGAC
>CBFHAI010000048.1:0-33631 GCA_965653565.1 uncultured Chiayiivirga sp.
TTCAGCAACAAGAACTACACCTTCTCCGGCGGCCTGCACGGCGTCGGCGTCAGCGTGGTGAACGCGCTGTCGAAGAAGGTCGATGTCTTCATCCGGCGCGACGGCAACGAATACCACATGGGTTTCCGCGACGGCTTCACCGACTCGGCGCTCAAGACCATCGGCAGCGTCGGCAAGCGCAACACCGGCACGCGCCTGCGCTTCTGGCCCGACGCGAAATATTTCGACACCGCGAAATTCAATCTGCGTGCGATCAAGCACATCCTGCGCGCCAAGGCCGTGCTGTGCCCGGGCCTGCGCGTCACGCTGTTCGACGAAGCCAGCGGCGAACGCGCCGAGTGGTACTACGAAGACGGGCTGCGCGACTACCTGCGCGGCATGCTGGCCGACCGCGACTACCTGCCGCCCGACCTGTTCCTCGGCAAACTCGCCAAGGAAGGGGAAGCCGCCGATTGGGCGCTGTGCTGGCTGCCGACCGGCGACGCCAACGCCGGCCTCGAACTGGTGCAGGAAAGCTACGTCAACCTGATTCCCACCGCGCAAGGCGGCACCCACGTCAACGGCCTGCGCAGCGGCCTCACCGACGCGCTGCGCGAGTTCTGCGACTTCCGCAACCTGCTGCCGCGCGGCGTGAAACTGGCGCCGGAAGACGTGTGGGATCGGCTGGCTTTCGTGCTCAGCGTGAAGCTCTCCGATCCGCAGTTCAGCGGCCAGACCAAGGAACGCCTATCGTCGCGCCAGGCCGCGGCCTTCGTCGAAGGTGCGGTGCACGATGCGTTTTCGCTGTGGCTCAACCAGCACGTCGAATTGGGCGAAAAGATCGCGCAACTGGCGATCGAGCGCGCCGCGGCGCGCCTGAAAACCGAAAAACAGATCGTGCGCAAGAAGATCACGCAGGGGCCCGCCCTGCCCGGCAAACTCGCCGACTGCAGCTCGCAGGATCTGTCGCGCACCGAGTTGTTCCTGGTCGAAGGCGACTCGGCCGGCGGCAGCGCGAAACAGGCGCGCGACAAGGAATTCCAGGCCATCCTGCCGCTGCGCGGCAAGATCCTCAACACCTGGGAAGTCGAAAGCAGCGGCGTGCTCGCCTCCACCGAAGTGCACGATCTGGCGGTCGCGATCGGCTGCGATCCGGGTGTGGAAAACATCGAGGGCCTGCGCTACGGCAAGGTCATCATCCTGGCCGACGCCGACTCCGACGGCCTGCATATCGCGACCTTGCTGTCGGCGCTGTTCCTCAAACATTTCCCGGCGCTGGTGCGCGCCGGCCACGTCTTCGTCGCGATGCCGCCGCTGTTCCGCGTCGACGTCGGCAAGACCGTGTTCTACGCGCTCGACGACGAAGAAAAACGCCTGCTGCTCGATCGCATCGAGCGCGAAAAGATCAAGGGCGCGGTCAACGTCACCCGCTTCAAGGGCCTGGGCGAAATGAACCCGTCGCAGCTGCGCGAATCGACGATCCACCCCGATACGCGGCGCCTGGTGCAACTTACCGTCGACGATGCGATCGAAACCGGCAAGCTGATGGACATGCTGCTGTCGAAGAAACGCGCGTCCGACCGCAAGGCCTGGCTGGAAAACAAGGGCGACCTGGCGACGCTGGAAGTCTGAGCCGGGCGCGCTTCGCGTCGCGTCCAACGAAACCACACCACGGAATCCGTCGATGAAACTTTTCGCCGCCGCCTGCGCCGCCGCGCTCGCATTTTCCGGTTCCGGCGAGGCCCGCGCGGCCGCCGTTGACCCCACGCCCTACGTCCGGCCCGACAAATTCGACACGCTCAAGATCTCGCCCAACGGCGATTACTACGCCGCCACCGTGCCGATGGAAGACCGCAAGGTGCTGGTGATCCTGCGCGCCGCCGATCGTGCCATCACGGCCGGCATCACCCTGGGCCGCAATACCGAAGTGCACGATATCTGGTGGGTGAACCCGGAGCGCGTGATGATCAGCGTCGCCGAGAAATTCGGCAGCAACGACGAACCCTGGCTCACCGGCGAGCTGGCGGCGGTGAACGTCGATGGATCGCGTCCGGAATGGCTGGTCGGCTTCCGTGCCATCGAGAAGACCGTGGGCACGCGCATTTCGTCGAAAAAGGGCGACAAAGTGGCGGCCTTCGTGATCGACGATCTGCCGCGCGACGACCGCCACGTGTTGATCGCCACACGCCCGTTCACCGACGACGCGTTCTCCAAGATCGAACGCATGGATGTGTATTCCGGCAAGCGCGTGACCATCGGCCGGGCACCGGTGCGCAACGCCGAGTTCTCGACCGACAACGACGGCGTGGTGCGCTTTGCCGAAGGCTACGATGTCGATCTGGTGCACCAGCTCTTCCACCGCGAAAACGACAAGGCCGAGTGGACGCCGGTCGACTCGCCGGCCGGAACCCTCGAGCATCCGCTCGGTTTTTCGCCGGACAACCGCCTGGCCTATCTGCGTCAGCAGCGCGCCGCCGGGCCGGATGCGATCGTCGAATACGACATCGCCAAGGGCACGCGCCGCACCGTGCTCGAAGACGACGACACCAATCCCTACGCCGTGATGATGCGTTCCGCATCGCAGACGCCGGTCGGCGCCGAGCTCTACGACGGCGGGCGCCGCGTCGCCTTCTTCGACGACGCCGCGCCCGAAGCCCGCCTGCACCGCAGCCTGAGCGCCGCGTTCCAGGGCAACCAGGTGCGCATCACCTCGACCTCGACGGACGGACGGCTGGCGCTGGTGCAAGTGTGGAGCGATCGCAATCCGGGCGATTTCTACGTCTTCGATACCCAGGCCAAGAAAGCCGACTACCTGGTTTCGCGGCGCGACTGGCTGGATCCGGAGGCGATGGCGACGGTCCGGCCGTTCGCGCTGAAGGCGCGCGATGGCGTCGCGCTGCGCGGCTACCTGACTATTCCAGCCGGCAGCGACGGCAAGCAACTGCCGATGGTGGTGATGCCGCACGGTGGGCCGTTCCAGATCTTCGATCGGGGCGATTTCGAACCCATCGCCCAGTGGCTGGCGGCGGCCGGCTACGCCGTGCTGCAGGTCAACTTCCGCGGCTCGGGCAATCACGGCTACGCCTTCGAACAATCCGGCAAGCGCGAATGGGGCGGCGCGATCCAGAACGACATCACCGACGCCACCCGCTGGGCGATCGCCGAAGGCATCGCCGACGCCGGGCGCATCTGCATCCACGGCGGCAGCTTCGGTGGCTATTCGGCGCTGATGGGCGTGGCGCGCGAGCCGGATCTGTATCGCTGCGCGTCGGGCTATGTCGGTGTTTACGACCTGCCGAAGATGCACACGCACGGCGATATCCAGCAACGCGGCTCGGGCGAAACCTACCTGAAAGAATGGCTCGGACCGGCGGAGACGCTGGCCGCGATGTCACCGGTGAATCTGGCCGATCGGATCAAAGTGCCGGTGCTGCTGGCCGCCGGCGGCGAGGATCGGCGCGCACCGATGATCCATACCAAACGCATGGAAGAAGCGCTGCAGAAAGCCGGCGTTCCGGTGCAGGCGATCTACTACGCGACCGAAGGCCACGGCTTCTACGACCTGGCGCATCTCACCGAGTATTACGGCAAGTTGCTCGCTTTCCTCGACAGCCACATCGGCAAGAAAAACTGAGTTCCCCCATGGCGCAGCGGCGGCGCTCGCCATTGCGCAGCGCCGCACGGCTTCGAATCCGCGCGGCGTGCGTGCTAGCGTACGGCATCGGATCGACGACAGAATCCCGTGCCCCGCAACGTGCTTTTCATCTGCAGCCAGAACCGCCTGCGCAGCCCGACGGCCGAACAGACCTTCTCGGACTGGCCCGGCATCGAAGTGCAATCGGCGGGCTTGAACCTGGGCGCCGAGGTGCCGGTCTCGCCTGAGCTGCTGGCGTGGGCCGACCTGATCTTCGTGATGGAAAAAACCCATCGCAACAAACTCTCGAAACAGTTCCAGCCCCATCTGCGCGGAAAACAGGTGATTTGCCTGGACATCCCCGACGACTACGACTACATGGACCCGCTGCTGGTGCAATTACTCAGGCAGAAGGTTCCGAAGTTCCTGGGGTCGGGTTGAGCGTTCCAACGCATGCTTCGAAATCTGCTCGATCGATTGGAATTTCTGATTCGACTTCAGCGATTCTGCCTTCTGTTTGCGTTGCTCAGCTGCGCCGTCACTGCCTCGGCGGAGGAAAGCGTGTGCTTCGGCACCACAGCCAACGGCCGGCTCGAACACGGGGTCCGCTTGCCGCTGAGCGGCGAGAATTTCAGCGCTTACAGTTTCCTGGGCTGGAGCCTCGGCAGAACATTCGTTCACACCAAAGTTCGACGCACGGTAGTGAAAACGTTCGCAGCGCTCGAAACGGCGGCACCCGGCAAAGTGTTCGTCTATGGCGAAACCGGCTGGGAATCCGGTGGCCGCATGAAACCGCATAAAACCCATCGCAACGGCCTCTCACTCGACATGATGGTGCCCGTGCTGCGCGACGGCGAGTCGGTGCCGTTGCCCGGCGGTCTGTACAACCGTTACGGCTACGACATCGAGTTCGACAACGATGGCCGCTACGGCGCCTACACCATCGACTTCGAAGCGATGGGAGAACTTCTTTATCAACTTCACCGGGCCGCAAAAGCTCAGCGTATCGGCATTGCACGGGTGATCTTCGAAGTACCACTGCAACGACACCTCTGGCGGACCCGCCGCGGCGCCTACCTGAGGGCGAACATCGCGTTCTCGACGCGTCCGGCATGGGTGAAGCATGACGAGCACTTCCATGTCGATTTCCAGACCGCGTGTCGCCCGCTGTAGAATTTTTCGGAAGAAGTGGCCTTGCCTGAGTTCGACATGTCGAAAAAAAGAGACCGTTCCATGACAACCATCCGCCTGGCGGCTAACGCGATTGCGCTTGTGCTCGTGCTGCAATTCGCCGCGTCTGCGTCGCATGCTGCGGACCGGATCGCGCCGACGATGTTCGACGAAGTCGAAGCGCTGTTCGATGTATTGCGCGATTCCGGCTGCGAGTTCTATCGCAATGGCCAGTGGTACTCGGCGGACAAGGCCGAATCGCATCTGCGCCGCAAATTCGACTACGGCGCGAAACGCCGCTCCTTCGCCACCGCCGAGGAGTTCATCGACGGATTCGCCAGCACCAGCAGCATGTCCGGCGATCCTTATCTGGTGAAATGCCAGGATGAAAAACCGATGCGCAGCGGCGATTGGTTTCGCGCGGCTTTGCAGCGTACTCGCGACCAGGCAAATCCCTAGGACCCAGACCTGGCCATGTTCTACGGGCACCTCGGCGTGCCGGCACTCGATTCACAGAGCCCGCGACCCGAAGAAACTGTAGTTTTCCGGCTGGTTCCGAAGTCTGGTCTAGGCGGCGTCAATCACCGCCGAAGCTAGTTCCGGCCGTCTTCCAGCCCTGGCCGGGTGGCCGCCAGACAAATGTTGAACAAATGTGGCGGATCGGGGTGCCGGCCGGCGTATAGCTCTTTTGGATGAGTCCGCTCTCTGCGGACCGCCTCCTATCAGAGCTATTCAAGGGGACCGCGCATGACCTATCGGACTGGGGGCTTGCTGGCCCTGGGAATGTTTTTGCCGTGGGGAACGGCTGCTGGACAACAGCTATTCGGCGACGGCTTTGAGGAGTCCTGCCTGATCGACGCCGATAACGATCGCCTGTCCAACTGCGAAGAGGCGATCAGGGGACTGAACTACTTCGACAACGACACCGACGGCGACGGGCTTGCGGATGGCGATGAAGTCCTCGGCACCGTCGGTGGTCTGAATCTCCCGGCGTTCGGCGTGAATCCCCGCCACAAGGATTTCCTGGTCGAGATCGACTGGACCGATGAGAGTTTCGAGTGCGATCAGCACAGCCACCGGCCAAACGATCTGGTGATCGGGGAGGTCAAGACCTTTTACAGCTTGCTCCCGATTCCCAACCCCGATGGTAAATCGGGCATCAACTACATTGCCGACTACGGTCAGGGCGGTGCTTTCACCGGTGGCAACTTCGTTGAAACTGGTGACGGCGTGGTGACGTTCACCGAGTTGACGGAAACCTACTGGCCGGTGGAATTTGCAGTCAATCGGCGCGGCTATTTTCGCTATTCGATGCACGCGCATCGGTGGGATTACAACGAAGGCAGCAGCGGGATAGCCCAATACGATTACAACCTGGTCACGTTGTATTGCTACTGGGATAAAGACGACTTCATCCGGAATACGATGGTCCACGAATACGGCCACAACTTCGGGCTCGGACACGGCGGAGACACCTACTGCAACAACAAGCCGAACTACAACTCGAGCATGAACTACAACCACACCTGGGACGGCGTAGACACCGACTGCGATGGCCTGGGCAACGGCATCGATCTGATTGGCTATTCGGAGGGCACGCGGCCGCCGATCGATGAGAGCGCAATCATCGAGGCGAACGGAGTTTGCGGACCCAATCATCCACTGGCGAAACCGGTGGACCTCAACCACAACGGCATCATCGACGCCCAACCCGTGGCGCACGAGCTTTCCTGTGAGGAAAGCACTGGAATCATCACAGACTGGAATGACGTGGCCGCGTTGGTGTTGAAGCCCAACTTCCCGGTCCCGGGCGGTGGGCCGATCCCTCCCGACGTGACTGGACCAGAATCCGATCCTTGCCCGTCGCTTCCGTTTCCATAAGGAATCATCATGCGCCCGATCCTTTTTGCATTCTTCGCGCTGTTCGCATCAGTGGCGTCTGCCGGCACGGACACCTTTTCCCTGCAGCCCTCCACCGTGTTGGCGGGGGATGAGGTTCTCTTTCGCATTGACAGTAGTGACGGTTGCTTCCTGGCCGAGAGCCACAGCGTCACGCGAAACGGTTCCCAGGTTGAAATGCGGATCACAAATACCGACGTGCTCCCATGCACGCCCGCGCAAATGACCCCGATCCTCTATTCGCTCGGAAACTTCACTGCCGGCACTTATCAGGTGAGCGTCGTCGTTTGCGTCAACGCGCCCAACCCATGCAGCGTTCGGACGACGCTCCCGCTTACCGTGCTGGGGGTGACGACCGAAGTCGCGACCATTCCTACGGTCTCGACAGCGGCGCTGATTTTGCTGGTGGCCGGTGCCCTGGCGCTGGCCGCACGGTCGCGCAGTGGTTGACGGTCGCGAACGGCGATCCTGTATGGTCGGCGCTCGGGCGATTCCACAATACAATCGGCAATAAATGAGCAACCGCACTTTCGCCTGCCTCACCTGCCGCAAGCTGCAGCGCAAGGACGCTTCGGTCGCGATTTTCCTGTGCCCGATCTGCCGCGGCGAGTGCATCCGTGTGCATTGGAAACTGCACGTGCCGGCGCCTCGCAAGGTGAAGAAGTGGAAGGCGTTCTGGGAGCAGTATCTGCTCGAACTGCGGCAACTGGAGCAGTTCCGCGCGGGCGTCGGGCCGGCGGTGATCGAGTTGCCGTTGCTTAGTCAGCGTTGGGTGCGCGAGAACGGTTGAGCTTGCGGGCGTGTTCGACAGCCGCGGACGCCGCGGCGAATCGAAACTATTGCAGCGCCGCCTCGAGCAATCGCCGGATCAACCGCTGCGTACGCTCCGCCACGCGTTCGTCGTATTCGAACGATTCTTCGTCCATGTAATTGCACTGTGCCAATTCGAGTTGCAGCGCGTCGATGCCTTCCGCAGGACGGCCATAGTGGCGGGTGATATAGCCGCCTTTGAAACGGCCGTTCACGACCCAGCTGTAGTCGGCCTGGCTGCGTAAGACGGCTTCGACCTTCGCCTGCCGCTGCGGCGCGCTGCTGCTGCCGTTGGCGCTGCCGAGGTTGAAATCCGGCAGGCGGCCGTCGAACAGGAACGGCGCCACGCTGCGGATCGAATGCGCTTCCCACAGCAGCACGCGATCGTGCTGCGCGCGCAGCCGCTGCAATTCTTCTTCGAGCGCCGCGTGATACGGCCGCCAGTATTTTTCGATGCGCTCGTTGATCTCGTCGGGCCCCGGCGCCTGTCCATCCAGATAAATCGGCGCGCCGCTGAACTGCGTCGTCGGGCACAGGCCGGTGGTGTTCTGGCCCGGATACAGCGAGAGGTCGTCGGATGGACGATTCAGATCGATCAGATAGCGCGAATAGCGCGGTTGCAGCATCGAGGCGCCCATCTCCTGCGCGAACCGATAAAGCCGGCTCACGTGCCAATCGGTGTCGGGCAAGCGGCCGGCATCGGGCGTGAGGCGCGAGTGCAGCGCCGGCGGCACGTCGGTGCCATCGTGCGGCAGGCTGATCAGCAGCGGCAGCGTGCCGCGGGTGAGCGTGTAGGTGGTCATGCGGCAAGTCTACGATGCGTCGCGATGTTGCGCGCGGCGCGCTACAAAGCGTTACGCCATCAGCACCATTTCTTCCGCCGCGGTCGGATGGATCGCCAAGGTCGCGTCGAAATCGGCCTTGGTGGCGCCCATCGTGACGGCCACCGCGAAGCCCTGCAGCATTTCGTCGGCGCCGTCGCCGCATACGTGCAGGCCGATGATGCGCTGCTCCTCGCCCAAACATATGAGCTTCATCACAGTTTCGCGCGCGCGGCCGGCGAGGCGTTCGCGCATCGGCACGAACTGCGCCAGGTGGCACAGCACCGGACCGTCCGGATATTTTTCGCGCGCCTGCGCTTCCGTCAGGCCGATCGCGCCGATCGGCGGATGCGAGAAAGCCACCGTGGCATAGGCCGGCGGCGCGAATTTCGCGTCGGGCCGGCCACCGAAGACGCGATCGGCGAGCGCGCGGCCGGTGCGGATCGCGTACGGCGTGAATGCCGGGTTCGACGTGACGTCGCCGAGCGCATAGATGCCCGGCACGTTGGTCGACTGGAAATCATCGACCGCCACCGCGCCGCGCTTGTCCAGCACAACGCCGGCAACATCGAGACCGAGCCGCTCGACGTTCGGCACGCGGCCGATCGCCCACAGCACTTCGTCGTAGCCGCGATGCAGATGATTGCCGACGCAGCGCAAGGTGTAGCCGTCGTCGTCGCGCGTGACTTCGATCACTTCGGAACACACCGCCGGCGTGATGCCGTCCTGCCGCATCGCTTCACGCAGCGCGCCAGCCACTTCGGGGTCCATGTCGCGCGCCAGCAATTCTTCGCCGCGCGCGAAGATGCACACGTCGCTGCCGAGCGCGCGCAGCACGCCGGCCAGTTCGACCGCGATATAGCCGCCGCCGACGATGGCGACATTGCGCGGCGCGGCCTTCAGCGCGAAGAAACCGTTCGAGTCGATGCCCAGCTCGCCGCCCTTGAAGGTGGCGCGGCGCGGCCGCGAGCCGGTGGCGATCGCGATGTGCGCGGCCTGCAATTCGCGATCGCCGGCGCGGATGCGATTCGGCCCAGTGAATGCTCCGTATGCGCGAATCAACTCGACGCCGGCCGATTCCAGTTTGCGCCCATAACCCGATCGGCTGCCCGCGACGTACTCGTCGCGCGCGACGAGAAAGCGCGGCCAGTCGAGCGCGCCGGCTACGCTCGCGAAGCCGTAGCGCTGCGCGAGGTGTTGCGCGTGCGCGAGGTCGGAGGCGAACCACATCGCCTTCTTCGGCACGCAGCCGACATTGACGCAGGTGCCGCCGAGCAGGTGCGGTTCGAGCAGTGCGACGCGTGCGCCGTGGCTGGCCGCGCGCAACGCGGTCGCCAGGCCACCGGAGCCGCCGCCGAGCACGATCAGATCGAAGTCGTTGGTTTGCGCAGTCATACAATCGCTCAGGCGCCGAAGCGGCGCGGTGAATAGGGCGAGGGATCGAGCGCCGGTTCGCGTCCGATCAGCAGGTCCGCCACCAGCCGTCCGGTGATCGACGACATGCTCACGCCGAGCATGCCGTGGCCGGTGGCGAGCAACAGGTTCGGCACGCGCGCCGCGCGGCCGAGAATCGGCAGGTCGTCCCAGGTCATCGGGCGCCAGCCGTACCATTCTTCGCGCACCTCGGCGCCGACCGGGTCGCGCAGGTACTCGGCCGCGCCGCGCGCCAGCGCTGCCAGCCGCACGCGATTGAGCGAGGTGTCGAAACCGGCGAATTCCATCGTGCTGCCGAGGCGATAGCCGCTGTCCCAGGCGGTGACGCACACGCTGCGTTCGCGCAACACCAGCGGACGGCGCGGCACCAGCGCGGGCCGGCTGTAGGTGATCGAATAACCCTTGCCCGGTTGCATCGGCAAGCCGATGCCGAGTTCGCGCGCAAGTTTCGGCGACCAGGCACCGAGCGCGAAAACGTAGTCGTCCGCGCGCATTTCGCCTCGCGCGGTTTTCACCGATTGCAGGCGGCCATCGGCCGATCGCACGAAGCCGATCGCCGCGCGATGCTCGTGAATCGTGCCGCCCAGTTCGCGCACGCGGCGCGCGAGTTCGGCGACGTAGCGGTCCGGCCGCAACACCGCATCGTCGGGGAACAGCACGCCGCCGGCCATGCCGTCGCGCAACGCGGGTTCGGTGCGCGCAAGTGCGTTCGCATCGAGCAGCTGCGCGCGCACGTCGAACTCGCGCAGGTGCTCGACCAGGGCGCTCGCGGTATCGAACAGGATCGGATCGCGGTAGACGTAGATCGAGCCGTCGGCGCGGAATTCGCAGTCGAGGTTTTCGTCGCGCACATTGGCTTCAAGCAGCGCCCGCGATGCACTGAGCAGCGCCGCTTTCGCCTGCCCCGACGCGCGATAGTCGCGCGCGTTGCAGCGGCGCGCGAAGCGCAGCAGCCAGCCGGCCAGGGCGGGATCGAAGCGCGGCTTCACGTAAAACGGCGCGTCGGCCTGCAGCATCCAGCGCAGCGCCTTGCCGATCATGCCGGGGGCGGCGAGCGGCGTGGCGTGGCTGGGTGTGATGGTGCCGCAGTTGCCATGCGAACTGCCGCCGCCGACGCGGCCGGCATCGATCAGCGTCACGCCGCGGCCAGCTTTCAGCAGTTCGAGCGCGCAGCACAGGCCGATGACGCCGGCGCCCAGGATCAGAATGTCGTCGCGCGCCGCAGTCATGGGCGCAATTCTACGGCGGCGCGTGCGTCACACGCGCATCGGCGGCATTTTCCGGTAGGTCAGCGCACGCCAGAGCCACTCCATCGGCCCGTAGCGGAAGCGCGCCAGCCACCAGCGGCTGGCCAGCAGTTGCAACGCGAAGAAGGCGCAGGCCAGCACCACCTGCATCGCACGCGGCACGCTGCCCCACAGGCCGAAGCCGTAACCGAAGAACAGCGTGGTGAACACCAGCGACTGCAGCAGATAGTTGCTCAGCGCCATGCGGCCGGCGGGCGCGAGCCAGTCGCGCAATGCCTGCGATCGACGCGCGAGCAATACCATTGCGGCGGCGTACGCCACGCATAGCAGGAGGTTGGCGAGCGTCATCAGCGTGACGCCGAAGGCGAGCGAGACGGTGAGCAAGCTATGGTCGGCATCGATCAGATGCGGCATCGCCGCCAGCGCCAGCACGGCGCCGAACGGGCCGCCGGTCAGCAGTGCGCGGCGAAATAGCGGCAGGTGCGCATCGACATCGCGCAGTATTCCCACGCGCTCGGCCCAGCCGCCGATCAGGAACATGCCGAGCACCATCGGCAGCAGCGAGACGAGGCCGGCGTATTGTGCGAACGAATCGGCGACGCGCTGCCGCACCACCTGCCAGAAGCTGCCGTCGCGATAGATCGCCTCGGCCGCGGCGTACTCGGCGCGCAGGTCGCGCGAGGCCTGCGTCATGGCCTCGGCGAATTCGGGCGAGGCGAAGCTCGCCATCACGATCATGCCGGTCGACGACCACATCAAGGCCAGCGGCAACACGTAAAGCACGAGGCCCAGCCGCCAAACCTGCGGCGTCGGCACGGCGCGGAAGATCAGCAGCAGGCCGAAGCCGGCGATCGCGTACACCACCAGGATATCGCCGGCGAACAACACGAAGGCATGCGCCAGGCCGATCAGCAGCAACACGATCAGGCGCCGCGTATACAGCGCACCGAACGCGACCCGCTGCACCTCGGCGCGCGCCAGCAACGTCGCGAAGCCCATGCCGAACAGCAGCGAGAACAGGGTCCAGAACTTGCCCTGCACGAAGGTCGCGATGAACAGGTTGGCGAGGCGGTCGATGCCGCTCCATCGCGGGTCCAGCCCGAGCATCAGGCCCTGCATCGGCCGCGTGAAATATTCGATGTTCATCAGCAGGATGCCGAGCAGCGCGAAGCCGCGCAGCACATCTGGCATCGGCAAACGCTGCGGCGCGGCGAGCGGTTCGAGCGCGACTGGCGATGCGGTCATCGGGTCGCGCTCGAGTGGCTGTCGGGCGGGGTCATGTTCGGTCGGCATGCGCCGATCATGACCGATGGCAGCGCCGAATCAATCGTGCGCGTGACCACCCGGTCCGTGCACGTGACCATGCGCGATTTCTTCTTCGCTGGCCTCGCGCACATCGACGATGTCGACGGAGAACGCAAGGTTCTTGCCGGCCATCGGATGATTCAGGTCGATATCGACCACCGACAGGCCGACCTTCTGCACCGTCACCATGCGCGGGCCCTGCTGGGTCTGCAGCACGACGGTCTGGCCGGGTTTCAGGCGCTCGTTCTTGAAATGCTTCTTCGGCACGCGCTGCACCAGGCCCTCGCGGCGTTCGCCGTAGGCCTGCTCCGGCGTCACGGTGACTTCCACCTTGTCGCCGGCCTGCTTGCCGTCGAGCGCGTCGGCCAGGCCGGGGATGATGCCGCCGTGGCCGGCGAGATAGGTCAGCGGCTCACGGCCGGCCGAGGTTTCCAGTTCGGGGCCGCCGGCTTCCGACACGCGGTAGTGGAAGCTGACGACGCGGTTCTTTTCGATTTTCATGGATCGCAGGCGGCACGGCGGAAAGGGGCGCGCAGGATACCGGGTCGTGAAGCGCCGCGCATTCCCGGCGGCCGGCCGTTGACACGCTTGCGCCATTCGCTCACGTTGCGCGCGTGACCCGCATCCACGCCCTGTTTTTCTGGCTCTCCCTGATGGGACCGCTGATGCTGCTGCACGCCTGTGCGGGGCCGCCGGCGCGGCCCACGCCGCAGGCCGCCATCATCACCTCGCCGCGCGGCGATCCGGCCAAGGCCAACGATGTGTTGTTCCGCGCGCTCGGCCTGGTCGGCACGCCCTATCGCTACGGCGGCAACACGCCGGAGGGCGGTTTCGATTGCAGCGGTCTGGTGACCTACGTGTTTCGCGACAGTGCCGGCGTCGGCCTGCCGCGCGCCTCGCGTGACATGGCGGCGATGCGGGTGCCGGAAGTTTCGCGCCGCCAGCTGCAGTCGGGCGATCTGGTGTTCTTCGGCGCCGGCAGCAACGTCAACCACGTCGGCATCTACGTCGGCGAAGACCGTTTCGTGCACGCGCCCAACAGCGGCGGCACGGTGCGCATGGATCAACTCGACGGGCCGTACTGGAAAGAGCACTACCTATTTGCCAAGCGCGTGCTGCGCTGACGTTTTTACGTGCGGCTGCTGGAATTACCCGAATCCGCCGCGGCGGCGCGCCGGATCCGCATCGAGATCACCTGCCCCACGATCGCCGCCAGCAGCAGGAAGGCATTGCTGACCACGAACACCCACTGCTGCAGCAGCCAGCTGTAGACCAGGAATCCGGTCGACGCCGCCATCTGTCCAAGGAAAAGCCAGCGCGAGACACCCTCGCCCTGGCCTTCCTTCCATTGCTTCCAGACTTGCCGCGACACCGTCGCGAACAGGATGAGCGAGGCCGCCCATCCGACGGCGTCGACGTGCGTCATGAAGCTTGCGTCAGTGAAACCTGCTACTTAACGCGGACGGCCGCGACGCACCAGATTCACGATCGCCAGCAGCACAACGGCGCCGAGCAGCGACACCAGGAACGTACCGACCGACAGGCCGGAATTGATCGTGCCCACGCCTACCATCGGCGAAATGAGGAAGCCCGCCAGGAGCGCGCCGATGATGCCGACCACGATGTTGAGCAGGATGCCCTGCTGGCCGTCGGTCCGCATGATGATGCTTGCGAGCCAGCCAACGATGCCGCCTACGATCAACCAGACGATGATGCCCATGTCGTTTCTCCTGCGTTCGAATTGTCATCGCGACGACGAAGGTCGCCGCTGATCGGACTGAAGCAGCAAGCGTGCCACAGGCTTTTAACATTGCCGCCGCATGCGGATTTCGCGGAATTGTTCAGTACGTAAGCGGCTCTACGGCGCAGTGTCGCGCCGACTTGCCGCCGCGACGATGAGCCCGCCCTTACCGGCCCGTGCAATTCGCCTTCAGGCGCGCCGCGCTCGCATGCAGATTGCAGCGTTCGCGCCGGTTTATGCGGCTCTCGGCGACAGCCTGATATGTTGGCCGCGAACGCCGCAATCGGCGCGCCGGACGGACGCATGGATCTGAAGAGCGGCTATCCCTTCTGGCCGATCCGCGATGGCCTGATCCACAGCTTCCCGGCGCTCGAACGCGATCTGGATTGCGCGGTGGCGATCGTCGGCGGCGGACTGACGGCGGCACTGATCGCGCGCGAACTGACGGCGCACGGCCACCAGACCGTGGTGCTCGAACGCCGCGATTTCGGCTGGGGCAGCACCGCCGCCAGCACCGCGATGCTGCAATACGAAATCGACACGCATCTGACCGAACTGACGAAGCTTTACGGCGCGACGCTGGCGAGCCGCGCCTATCGCGCCTGCGCCGAGGCGATCGACCAATTGGCGGCCGTTGCGAAACAGATCGGCCGCGTCGATTTCGTGCGGCGAGAGAGTCTGTATTTCGCCAGTTCCAGGCGCGATCTGACGAAAGTGCGGGCCGAGTTCGAATCGCGCGCGCGCATCGGTTTGCCGGTGCGGTGGCTGACGAGCGGCGAGATTGCGGAGCGCTACGGCTTCAAGGCGCCCGGCGCGATCCTCAGCACGCTCGGCGCCACCGCCGATCCGTATCGTTTCGCCATCCGCCTGTTCATGGCGCTCGAAGCGCAAGGTGTCGGCGTCTACGATCGAACCACGGTCGAACGCGTGCATACCGACAAACGCCACGTGCGGCTCGATCTGCACAACGGCGGCTGCGTGCGCGCGCAGCGCGTGATCTTCGCCGCCGGCTACGAAACGCAGCGCTGGGTACCCGAGCGCGTGGCGAAGAATCGCAGCAGCTACGCCTACGTAACCGATCCGATGGCGAAGGACGCGCTCGGCGAACTGGCGCGCGCGATGGTGTGGGAATCGGCGCGGCCGTACCTGTATCTGCGGCCGACCACCGATGGCCGGCTGATCGCCGGCGGCGAAGACGATGCCATCGACATTCCCGCGCGGCGCGACCGCCGGGTGCAATCGAAGGCCCGCAAATTGCGCCGCAAACTGGAAAAACTGCGCCCGGACCTCGTCGCCGAACCGGCCTTCGCCTGGGGCGGCACCTTCGCCGAAACCAAGGACGGCCTGCCCTACTTCGGCCCGCATCCGAAAGGCGATCCGCGCGTGCTGTACGCGATGGCGTTCGGCGGCAACGGCACGACTTACAGCATGTCGGGCGCGGCGTTGCTGCGCGCATGGATCGAAGGCCGCAAACATCCGTTGCGCGATATCTACGGCTTCGCGCGCGCCGATCTGCAGTGTTGAATCAAGCCACCGTACGCGCCGCCGCATGCCCGCGCGCGACGTCGACGCGCGTCAGCAACAACAAACCCGCGATGAAGAACACCGCGGTCACCGCGATCGAACTGCGATGGTCGCCGCCGGTGGCGGCATTGACGATGCCGTAACTCAACGGCCCGAGAATCGACGCGAGTTTCACCGCCAGTCCCCACAGGCCGAAGATTTCCGCCTCGCGCGATGGCGGGCACAGATAACCGACCAGCGCGCGGCCGGCCGATTGCGAAGCGCCCAGACACAAGCCCGCGACATTCGCGGCCAGCCACACCATCGGCCGCGTTTCCGACGCGAACAGCAGCGCGATCGCGATCAGCCAGCCGACCAGCGTGATCGACAGCGTGAGCCGATGGCCCATGCGGTCCTGGATCCAGCCGAACACGAAGGCGCCGGCCGCCGCGGTGATGTTGACCAGCAGGATCAGCTTGATGCTGTCGGCCGTGGAAAAGCCCAGCGCCTGTTCGGTGTAGATCGCGGCCAGCGCGATCACCGTCTGCACGCCGGCCTGGTAGCACACGATGCAGATCAGAAAGCGGCGCAGATCGAGCAGACCATGGCCGCCGCGCAACGCATCCATCACGCGGCCGCGCGCCAGCGCCCACACTTCGGCGCCGGTGGCGGGCTTCGGCTGCGCGCGCTCGCGCAGCAGGAACATCGTCGGCAAGGCGGCCAGGCCGAACGCGATCGCCGTGATCAGCACCGTCTCGGGCACGGTTTCGGCGGCCGGACGCGTGCTCGACTGGATCCACCACAGGCAGATCCCGAGCACCAGAAGGCCGCCCAGATAACCGAGCGCCCAGCCCCAGCCCGAGACCTTGCCCATCGCTTCCTGCTTCACCATCTCCGGCAGGAAGGCCGCGATCAGGTTCTCGCCCATACCGAAGGCGAAATTGCCGATCACGATGATGCCCAGCGCCAGCCACACATCGCCCGGCCCGCACAGCGCGAGCAGGCCGGTGCCGAGCACGCACAAGGCGGTGCTCGCCATCAGCAAACGCTTCTTGCGCGCACGCAGATCGGCATAGGCGCCGATGAAGGGCGAAGTCACCACGTTGACCGCGTACGACACCGACAACGCCAGCGTCCAGGCCAGCGTCGCCCAACTCGCCTTGCCGGCGATCACGCTGACGAAGAAGGCGTTGAACACCGCGGTGATGACGACCGTGGTGTAGCCGGAATTGGCGAAATCGAAGAAGGCCCAGGCCACGATTTCGCGCCGCTGCACCGGCGCCACGCCGGCCGGATGCACGGCGCGCAGGTCGTTGCTCGGGGCGGCGGCGGCGTCGGTCATGGGCACACGGGCTCGATGAGGTCGGCGCAGTCTAGCCTGCCGGCGTGTCGCCGATTCGACCGTGCGATGGCGCTGGCCTCCGCGCCGGCGGCAGTACGTTGTGAACCACGCGATCCCGCAATCGTCCGCCATCGGAGTTCCTCATGAAACGCCTGCCTTTCGTCTCGCACGCGCTGTTCTGCGCTGTTTCGCTGTCGTTCGCCGCCAGCCTCATCCCGGGCGCGGCCGCGGCACCGGCCAAGGATGGCGCGACCGGCACCGTCAGCATCGACGGCAAATCCTGGCCGGTGGCCGATGCGGTGGCGGTGATGGACGGCGAGGACCTGGAAATCGTCTTCGGCCAGGCCGCGTTCGATCGCGCCAAATGGGCCGACGACGGCGAATTCGACAGCTTCGACCTCACCGATTTCAAAGACGGCGCCGACGGCCAGTCGCTCACCATCGACATCGACGAAGAAGACGGCCGCTACGGCGGCCACAACGTCCGCTACAGCCCCGGCTCGACCAGCGGCGGCTACAGCAGCGATTACGAAGAGGGCGTCAAGCTCACCACGCGCAGCGCCGAGCGCGTTGCCGGCACGGTGAAATTCGACGACGCCGAAGGCGGCCTGAGCGCCGATATCCGCTTCGATCTGCCCGTCACCAGGACCGGCAAACTCGCCCGCACCGGCACCCCGCTGCCGGCCGACGGCGGCGAACCGGGCAAGGCGCTGCGCGCCGCCGTCGCTGCCACGCTGGCCGGCGACGTCGACAAGATGACCGCGATGAGCCACCCCGACCGCCGCGCCGCGATCGAAGAAGCCAAGAAAGCCGGCGAAATCGACCAGATGCTGCAGATGGCCAAACTCTTCACCCCGAAAATCACCCGAATCACCGGCGGCACCGTCGACGGCGACCGCGCCTGGGTCGAATTCGAAGGCGACGAAGCCGGCAGCAAAGTCACCGGCACCGGCGAAATGTCCCGCCTCGACGGCAAGTGGTACCTCGAAAGCATCAACACGCGGAGTGGGTCATAACCCGAAACCCTGCGCCCTCGCGCATTCGTGAGGGCGCGGGGAGATTTGTTGTGAGAAGCGGGACGCAAAGGACGCAAAGACAAGAGAAAGGACGCGAAGAAGAGCAATTTCAATTAAGGGCGCGATACCCGCAGCGTCGCCGCAACAGTTTTTTCATCTTTCGTACTTTTCTTGAGCTCTGCTTCCTTTGCGTCCTTTCTCTTGTCTTTGCGTCCTTTGCGTCCCGCTGTTTTTGATCCTGCTCTCCCATGCACACCACCCCCACGTTCAGTTTTCGCCAACCCGCTCATAGCTTTACCGCGCCGCATGAAGTAAAGTGCGCGCCGTCTGCCACACCGGCGCGCCGTTTTCCCTCCGGTACGCTGCCGCCGTCGGAATCTTCCGACCGGGCCGCGCCACACCGCACGCCAGCCGGGCGCAGACACGGATCGATCCGCCGTCGGCGGGAATCCGTTCATAGATCGACTCGGCCGCGCGGTTTCGGGAACGCTCCGGGTACACACAGGAAGCACCCCATGTCCTTTGCCAACCTCGGGCTCTCGCCCGAGCTCGTTCGCGCGCTGTCTGATCTCGGCTACGAAAAACCGACCCAGATCCAGAACGAATCCATCCCGCTCGCCCTGGCCGGCAGCGATCTGCTTGCCGGCGCCCAGACGGGCACGGGCAAGACGGCGGCGTTCGCGCTGCCGATGCTGCATCGCCTGGCGCAGGGCGAAGCCAAGCGCGGCGCGCGTGCGCCGCGCGCCCTCGTCCTCACCCCGACCCGCGAACTGGCGCTGCAGGTGCATGAAAGCATCCGCGGCTACGGCAAGCACCTGCGTCTGTTCAGCACCGCCATCTTCGGCGGCGCCGGCATGAATCCGCAGATCGATTCGCTGCGCCGCGGCGTCGACATCATCGTCGCCACGCCCGGCCGCCTGATCGATCACATGGAACACCGCACCGTCGACTTGTCGAAGGTCGAAATCCTCGTGCTCGACGAAGCCGACCGCATGCTCGACATGGGCTTTTTGCCCGCGATGCGCCGCATCCTCAACGTGCTGCCCAAGCAGAACCGCCAGACGCTGCTGTTCTCGGCCACGTTCGAAGACGCGGTGAAGGAACTCGCGCAGCAGTTCATGCGCAACCCGAAGGAAGTGCAGGTCGCCGCGCGCAACAGCGTCGTGGCCACCGTCACGCATCGCGCGCATCCGGTCGACAATTCGCGCAAGCGCGATCTGCTGCTGCAGTTGCTGAGCGTCGACAGCCGCCGCCAGACCCTGGTTTTCTGCCGCACCAAGCACGGCGCGAACCGCCTTGCCGAGCAGCTCGAAACCGCCGGACTGAAATCGGCCGCGATCCACGGCAACAAGTCGCAGGGCGCCCGCACCAAAGCCCTTTCGGACTTCAAGAACGGTCGCTGCACCGTGCTCGTCGCCACCGACATCGCCGCACGCGGCATCGACATCGACCAGCTGCCGTGGGTGATCAATTTCGATCTGCCGACGATCGCGGAAGACTACGTGCACCGCATCGGCCGCACCGGCCGCAACGGCAGCACCGGCGAAGCGATTTCGCTGGTGGCGCCGGAAGAAGGTCCGCTGCTGCGTGAGATCCAGAAGCTGCTGCGGCAGGACATCGAGCTCACCGTCGTCGACGGTTACGCGCCGTCCAAGCCGCTGCAGATGAACGGTTCGATCGCCGCCGCACGCCGTCCGGCCAATGCCCGTCCGCAGCAGCACGCGCGTCGCCCGCACGCGGCACCGCCGCGTCATGCGCATGCCGGGCCGAAGCGTCACGGCAGCAACGCCGGCGCCCCGCGCGGCGGCACCGGCGGCAACCGCCGGGATTCCAGCGCGCGCTGATCCGACAGGCTCGCAGTTAGACGAAACGCCCTCCTCGTGAGGGCGTTTTCGTTTGTGGGGCAATGGGAGTCGGGAGTCGGAAATCGGGAGAAGAGCGAGGCGCCGGTTTCACATCCCTATTCCCTATCCCCTATTCCCCACTCCCGCATTTGCTCTCGCAGAATCGAAAGTCGGAAATCGCGAACCTGTCTATGCCTTGCTGCGCGGCTCGGGCCGCAACCACAGCCAGACAGCGACGACGGCCATGATCGCCGTCCCCGTGATCGCCATCCACAGCTTCGGTGCGGTGAGGAAAAATATTCCCGACGACAGCAGCATCGCGATCGTCGCCGCCAATTTCGCACGGCGGCTCACCGCGCGGTCCTTTTCCCAATCGCCGATCATCGGTCCGAACAGCCGATGTTCGCGCAGCCAGCGATGCATGCGATCGGATCCGCGCGCCGCCGCCCACGCCGACAACAGGATGAAGGGCGTGGTCGGCAAACCCGGCAAGGCGATGCCGATCAGTCCGAGTGCCAGCGCAACCCAGGCGAGCGCCAGGTAAAGCCCGCGCCGCACTCGCGAACGCGACGTCGCCCCGGACATGCGCGCCGCCTCAGCTGCCGATGCGCACCGCGCCCTGGCCGTCGACCTGCTCGAACACGAAGCGATAGACCAGGCTGACCGCCTGCGGCACCTGTTCGACATCCTCGCCGAAGCAGCCGCGCGGATTGGGTTTCATCTTCTTCGGATACACGCAGCGGAACGCCGGATCGAATTTCCATTCTTTCGCGACGGCTTCGGCCGCTTCGTAGAACGGCGCCGGCGCATTCTCGGTGGCCGGACAATCCGGACCCACGCCGATCGGATGGGTGGCGTCGACCTTGCCTTCTTCGTCGATGCTCACCCGCACGCACACCGTCTGCGGCGGCAGCAGATGCGCGAGCATCGCTTCGGGATAACCGGGCATCGCATTGTCGGGCGCCGGCAGCGGGCGCTGGAAGGTTTCGTTCGGCGCCAAGGTCATCTTGTTGTCGGTCGGCACCGGCGCATCGACTTCGCTGACGCCGGCCTGCTGGGCGAAGGCATTGCCGGCGAGCAGCAACATCGCCGCGGCGATTCTGGTTTTCGTGCAATTCACTTTCGAAAAAATGCTCATGTTCGTGGCCCTCCCAGGCGGGTTTCAGACAGCAGTTTCGGAATCGTTGTTGACAGGATCGAGCCCGACCTCGGTCGAAGCGGCATCGTACACCGCACGATCGAGCAGGCCGGTTTCCTTGGCGACCAGCACCGGCACCAGCATCTGTCCGGTGACGTTGGTCATGGTGCGCATCATGTCGAGCACGCGATCGATCGCGATGATGAAGCCGATACCTTCCAGCGGCAGGCCGGCGGCGCTCAACACCAGCGTCACCATCACGATCGCCGTGCCCGGCACGCCGGCAGTGCCGAAGCTGCCCAGCACGGAAGCCAGCAGGATGATGAAGTACTGCGCGGCGCTCAGATCCAGGCCGAAATATTGCGCGACGAAAATCGAGGTGATGGCCGGATAGATCGCGCCGCAGCCGTCCATCTTGATGCTGGCGCCGAGCGGCACGGCGAAGGCCGCGTAATCGCGATTCACACCGAGGTTGTGCGTGACGCAACGCAGCGCCACCGGCAGCGACGCGAAGCTCGACGAACTGACGAACGCCACCTGCATGCCCGGCGCCGCGCCGCGGAAGAATTTCAGCGGATTGAGCCCGTGCAGCGCGAGCAGCCCGCCGTACACCATCGTGATATGCAGCGCGCAAGCGAGATAAAGCGTGAGCACGAAACTTCCGAGCGGCAACAGACGCTCGAAGCCGTAACCGCCGACCAGCGCCGCGATCAATCCGAACGTACCGATCGGCGTGAACTCGAGCACGAAGCGCGTCACCTGGATCATGGTGTCGCTGGCTTCGCCGGCCAGCACGCGCAGGCGCGCGGTTTTCTCGCCGAGTTTCATCAGCGCGAAACCGACCAGCGCCGCGAAGAAGATCACCTGCAGGATCTTGCCTTCGGCCAGCGCCATGAACGGATTGGCCGGCACCACGTCGAGCAGCACCTGCACCGGCCCGGGCACCACGCGCGGCACGTAGTTCTCCGCCACCGTGAGCTGGCCGACGCCGACGCCGGGGTCGATCAGATGCGCGACGGTGAACCCCACGCCCACCGCCAGCGCCGCGGTGGTCGCGAACCACAGGAAGGTGCGCCCGCCGAGCGCCGCCACCGATTGCTGGCCGTGCAGGCTCGCCACCGCGTTGACCACCGCGAAGAACACCAGCGGCGTGGCGATCATCTTGATCAGCGTGACGTACAGCGTCCCCAGCGGCTGGAACCAGGGCACGGCCGATTCGCCGACGGCCCAGCCCACCAGTGCGCCGAGCACGAAGGCCGCCATCACGCGCTGCCAGAACGGTATGCGGAACCAGCGCTGCCACCACCTCACGGGCCTACTCCGCGACGCCAACGGGAACCAGACTCTACCGGAGCCGACCCCGCCGCGGCGCGACGCGATCGGCAACACAATGCAAACCCGCAGGATGCAACACGCGCCAGACAACCGCGCGTGCTATAGCCTTCGACTCTCCCACTCGGCCAAGGCTTGCGAAAATCATGCCCTGTTGGTGCCGGCTCGCGGTTGTCGTGTTGCTGCTGTCCGGTTCGCTGCGCAGCGCGCAGGCGCTCGATGCCGACCGGCCGTTCCATCAATACGTCAAAGGCGTCTGGTCGATCGACCAGGGCCTGCCGCAGATCAGCGTGATGGCGATCACGCAGGATCACAACGGTTATCTCTGGGTCGGTACGCAAGCCGGACTGGCGCGCTTCGATGGCGTGCGTTTCGTCAACTTCAATCCGGCCGACACACCGGCCCTGCCCGGCGCCTACGTGCAGGCCCTGCACACCGATCGCGCCGGCCGCATGTGGATCGGCACCTACAAAGGTCTGGCGCGCTATTTCGATCGCGACTTCAGCGCGATACCGCTGGCCGATGCGAACGCCGCGGCGCTCGACGTGCGCGACATCGAAGAACTGCCCGACGGCCGCATCGTGGCAGCCGGGCCGACCGGCACCTTCCTGGTCGAGAACGATCGCCTGGTGCCGTTTCCCGGTGCGCCGCGCGGCGCCGCGCTGGCCCTGCTCGCCGACGCCGACGCGCTGTGGATCGGCGGCGAAGGCGGTGCGCATCGCGTCGCAGCCGATGGCGTGCGCTTCGTGCCGACCGTCGAAGGCGAGGCACCGGTCACGGTGTTGCACCTGGCGCAGGCCGACGGCGTGATCTGGGCCGCCACCAATCACGGCGCCTGGCGGCTGCGCGCCGGCGCCTTCCAGTTGTTCACCGCCGACGCGCTCGAGCCGACCCAGGTCGAAGCGCTGCGAGCCGACCGGGGCGGCAATCTGTGGATCGCCTACACCGGCTCGCTGGTGCGGGTGCGCGATGGCGTTTTCGTCGAACGCATCGACGACGCCAGCCCGGCCGCGCATCGCGCCGTCAAATCGATCTTCGAAGATCGCGAAGGCAATCTCTGGCTGGGCAGCCAGTGGGAAGGCCTGGCGCGGCTGTGGAATGGTTGGACGCGCCGCCACAGCATCGATGAAGGCTTGCACGATCCGATCGTCTGGTCGCTCACGCGCGATCCCGATGGCAGCGTGTGGGTCGGCAGCAACGACGGCTTGAGCCGCTATCGCGACGGCCGCTTCGAACAGGTGCTGCAGGGCGCGCAGTTGCCGCATCCGAACGCCTACACGCTGCTCGCCGAAGCGGGCGCGCTGTGGATCGGCACGCGCCGCGGGCTGGCCGTGTGGCGCGACGGCGAACTGCAGCGCGCGGCGCAATTCGCCTCGCTGCGCAACAGCCAGATCAACGGCCTGCTGCGCCGGCGCGATGGCGCCTTGTGGCTGGCGACGAGCAGCGGCCTGTATCGCGAACGCGACGGCGAATTGCTGCGCTACGGTCCGGCCGAAGGCCTGCAGGATCCGCGCGTGCGCGTGCTGCACGAAACCGGCGACGGCCGCCTGCTGCTGGGCACGCAGGACGGCCTGTACGAAGTCGACGGCGCCAGGGTGCGGCGCGTCGGCGTCGACGCCGGCCTGCCGGCGCACCACGACGTCACCGCGATCCACGAACTGCCCGGCGGCCAGCTGCTGGTCGGCACCTTGTCGGAACGGCTGTTCCAGTTCGACGGCACGCGCTGGTTCGAATTCACCAGCCGGCACGGCTTGCCGGTCAACACGCCTTTTTTCATCACGCACGACAGCCGGGGCTGGCTATGGGTGGGCGGCATCCGCGGCATCTATCGCGTGCCGCTGGCCGACCTCGACGCCGTACGCAGCGGCCGCCGCCACGTCGTCGAAAACGCGCAGATGCTGTTGAGCGAACGCGGCGATCAGCGTGGCAGTCAGAAAGGCTATTGCTGCAACGGTGCCGGCAATGCCAAGGGCTTCATCGACAACGACACGCTGTGGCTGCCGTCGCGCGGCGGCGTGGTGACGCTCAACTCGCGCGATGTGTCGATGAATCCGGTGCTGCCGGGCGTGACCATCGAACGCGTGCGATTCGCCGGCGACTGGCACGAGGTCGAACCCGATCGCCCGTTGACGCTGCCGCTCGGCGCGCGCGATCTGGCCTTCGAATTCACCGCGCTGAGCTTCCAGCAGCCCGAAAGCATCGGCCTGCGTTACCGCCTGAGCGGTTACGACCGCGAGTGGCAGCACCTCAGCGACGTCACCCGCCGCAATGCGATCTACACCAACCTGCCGCCCGGGCCCTATGTGTTCGAAGTGGCCGGCGCCAACAACGCGTTGAAGTGGAACCCGCAGCCGGCCCGGCTGCGTTTCGAAATCGCGCCGCGCTTCCATGAAACGAGTCTGTTCTATGTCGTGATCGCGATCGCCCTGGTCGCCGTCGGGCTGGCGCTGCATGCCTTGAAGACGCGCCAGTTGCGCCGCCGTCACCAGGCGCTCGAAACCCTGGTCGCCGAGCGCACGCACGATCTGGCCGCCGCCAACGAACGGCTGCAGGAGATGAGCCAGACCGACGCCCTCACCGGCCTGCGCAACCGGCGTTTCCTGCACACGCAATTGCCGGCCGACCTGGCCTTCTACCTGCGCGAAATGCGTAAGCCCGGCAACGAAGGCAGCGTCATGATGCTGGCGCTGGCCGACATCGATCACTTCAAGACGATCAACGATCGCTACGGCCATCGCGCCGGCGATCTGGTGCTGCAACAGTTCGCCGCCGTGCTGGCGCGCCTGGTGCGCAGCGGCGACTACGTGGTGCGCTGGGGCGGCGAGGAATTCCTGCTGGTGTTCCGCCCGATGCCGTGGAAGGAGGCCGCGCGCGTGGCCGAACGCATCCGCCGTTCGGTGGCCGAACACGAATTCGATGTCGGCAGCGGCGAACCACTGCATCTCACCGTATCGCTCGGTTTCATCGAATATCCGCTGTTCCGCGACGCCGGTCCGACGCCGGACTGGCAAGGCATGGTGGAACTGGCCGACCGCGCGCTCTACACCGTGAAAAGCACGGGCCGCAACGGTTGGGCCACCTATCGGCCGACCGCGCCGATGTCGCTCGACGAAGTGCTGGCCGAACTCGACGACTCGGCAAAAACCGGCACGCCGGCGCGTCGCGTGGACCTGGCCCGCTCGCCGCCGGCGTGAGCGCCGCGCGCGCTCAGAACGCGCCCGACACCGTGAACGAACCGAACGAAGGCCGCTCGGCCTGACTTTCGAATTCGCGCGTACGGAAATAGCGCGCGAAAGCGAACTTCACGTCCTTGACGTGGAAGGCCATGCCCCAGGCCGCCTCGCCGACCAGCCATTCCTTGTCGACCGAATGGCTGTCCTTGAAGGTGTTGCCATCGAGAAAAATATCGCGCGCCACCAGCCGCGCACCACCGGAGAGGAACAGATGCGCACCCAGCCGGCTATGCCAACGCTGGCCGGAGCCGTCGGGCGCATTGTTGTCGCCGCCGGGACGCGCGGGCGAAGTACCGAAATCGTCCGGCAGCCCGTATCCGAAACGGATTTCGCCACCCGCATTCAAATGCGTGGCGACATTGCCGACGCTGCCGCCCCAATGCGTGATCGCATCCCACTGCCAGCGCTCGGGCATGTGTTCGGGATCGCGCTCGGGCCAGCGCCGCTTGCGTTCGTGCACCAGCTTGATGCCGAACTCGTCGCGCAACTGATTGTCCCAGCCGCGGAATTTCTCGAAACCGCGCAAATCGTGGATCAGATCCTGCGCCTGCTCGGCGAGCGCCGACGGCCCCACGATACCGAGGTTGAGTTCGGTGGTGGACAACCGATCGCCGATCCGCGCGTTGTAGGCGAACCCCAGATACAACCATCCGGCGTACGGCCGGTCGTCTTCGATCAACTCGGTCGCGGCATAGTCCTTCGGCGTGTACATCGCATGCCCGAGCGTGACCACCATGTTGAGCTGATCGTGTTGTTTGTCCGGATGCAATTTGGTGAAGAACCGATTGAACCACCGACCGATTTCGGGAAGACACGGATCGTCGGTGTAATCGACCAGATTCGGCGACACGAACGACAGCCGCACGCCACTGGTGTAGCCCTGATCCTGATCGGCGAACAGATCGTTCTCGAGATAGAAATTGACCACGGGCGGGTATTGATCGAGCACACCGAGCTTGTCGCAGGTGTAGCCCTCGTCGGCGGCACGCGCGCAGGTGGCGGCGCCGGCCAGCAGCAGCAAAGCGATGGATCGCATGGATCGGGGGCGGTTTGGGTGGGACGCGAGGATAACCGGTCTGCAATGGGATTTTGGGTTGGCACCACCATCGTCATTCCCGCCTGCGCGCGAATGACGATGGTGGTGCCTCGCGGAGAGCCGAACGCTTTAAAAGTCACTGAAATTTCCGCTTTCGCGGGACCAGCGGGGATTGGCAATAGCGTCGCGAAAGCGGAACGCTCCAAGCCGCTGGATTCCCGCTCGCATGCGGGCTAACGACGCAGGCAACAAATCCGCGAAATCACTCAGCAAAAGCGCCCAACGAGCGCCCTTACCCTCACGCCGCATGATCCCGCCGCGCCAACCGCTGCATCACCCGCGCCGACTGCTGCAACCGCGGATAATGCACCTTCATCACCCGCCGCACCGCCAGCGAATGATGCGAACGGAACACTGACTCCACCAGTCGCAACCCGGCGCCTTCGCGCGCCAGCAAGGCCTCGGCCTGCAATTCGGGGCGCGAAGGATCGAACTGTTGCTGCAGCAGGTTGTAGCGGTGCTGCGGCGGGGCGGAGATCAGGGCCTTGGCGATGTCGGCCGGCGAGGTCGATTCCTCGATGGCCCCGACGGCGCGCAGGTCGGCCAGCACCGCGTCGCGTTCTTCGGCGGCCAGCTGGAAAGCGCGGCGCACTTCGGAATCGGCGGTGTGTTCGGCGGCGTGGCGGTAGTAGGCGCGGCCTTCGCGCAGCAAGCCCACGAGCCAGTCCAAGGAATCCTGGGGAATCAGCGTCATGACTATCGATCTCCGTCCGGTGACGGTCTGGTGCCGTCGTCGGGCTGATACTTACAACTCGCGTGCCAAGCGCGCCCGACCGGGTTTCAAGCATTTGCATTGGCCTTGGGTTCATCCGACAGCGCAGAATGCGCACCGGGGTGCCCCATGCCATGCAAACTGCAATCAGAAAATCATGACCTCCGCCTTCGACATCCAGACCTTGCAACCGCAGCCGCTTGAGCACGCCCACGCGCTGCCGGCCGATTTCTATACGCGTCCGGACGCGCTCGCCTTCGAGCGCCGGGCCGTGTTCTCGCGCCACTGGCAGCTCGTCGCCCACGTCTCGCAACTGGCGGGCATCGGCGATCACGTCGTCTTCGAAATCGCCGGCGTGCCGCTGATGATCGTGCGCAGCGAAAGCGGGCTGCGCGGCTTGCACAACGTGTGCCGTCACCGGGCCGGCCCGCTGGCGTTGTGCGACGGTCGCGCCGCGCGCGCGCTGCGCTGCCGCTATCACGGCTGGACCTACACGCTGGAAGGCCAGCTGCGCAGCGCGCCGGAAATGGGCGAGACGCCGGATTTCGACATGGCGTCGATCCGGCTACCGTCGATCCGCGTCGAAACCTGGCGCGGCCTGGTGTTCGCGGCGCTCGAGCCGGCGATCGAATTGGCACAGTTGCTCACCGGCATCGACGAACGCCTGGGCGACCGCGATTTTTCGCACTACGTGTTCGATCGGCGCGTCTCGTACGAAGTCGACTGCAACTGGAAGGTCTACGTCGACAATTATCTCGAGGGTTACCACGTCCCGCACATCCATCCCACCCTCAACAAACTGCTCGACTATCGCAGCTACGTCACCGAGGCCCGGCACTGGCATTCGCTGCAATACAGTCCGATGGAAAACGCCGGCAATTTCTATGGCGAAGGCGAGGCGCTGTACTACTTCGTGTGGCCGAATTTCATGCTCAACATCCTGCCCAACCGGTTGCAGACCAATCGCGTGATTGCGCTCGGTACCGATCGCTGCCGCGTCGAGTTCGACTATCTGTATCCGGTGAACGAAGCGCCGGACGAGGCCGCGCGGCGCGCCGAAGATCTGCGATTCAGCGACGAGGTGCAGCACGAGGACGGCGAGATCTGCGCGGCGGTGCAGAGGCGGCTCGCCTCCGGGGTGTATGTGCCCGGACGGCTCAATCCGAAACGCGAGAACGCGCTGCATCATTTCCAGGAATTGATGCGCAAGGCCTGGCGCGAAGGCTGACATCGGCGCCAGGCCGCGCGTTTTACGCGCCGGCCGGTGACGCGTCCGCGCGCGTGCGCGGCATACTTCGCATCATCGGGACTCCTTGGGGAAGGCAGCGATGGGGACGCCGCGGACGCGTTTGCAGGGCATCGATCTGTTGCGCGGGCTGGTGATCGTGCTGATGGCGCTCGACCACGTGCGCGATTTCTATTCGCCGACGCTGTTCGCGCCGGAAGATCTTTCGCAGGCCAGCCCGGCGCTGTTCCTGACGCGCTGGGTCACGCATTTCTGCGCGCCGATTTTCGTGTTCCTGGCCGGCGTCAGCGCCTGGCTTTATCGCGAAAGCATCGGCGCCAGCCGCGTGCAGCTCGGACGCTTCCTCGCGGTGCGCGGCGCCTGGCTGGTGCTGCTCGAAATCGTGCTGGTGAATCCGAGCTGGGACGGCGATCCGTTCGGCTTCTTCTTCCTGCAGGTGATCTGGGCGATCGGCATTTCGATGCTGACGCTGGCCTTGCTGGTGCAAGGTCCGCGCTGGCTGCCGCTGGTGTTCGGCGCCGTCGTCGTGCTCGGCCACAACCTGCTCGATCCGATCGTGCCGGAACAACTCGGCGCCGCGGCGCCGCTCTGGCAAATCCTGCACGAGGGTGGATTCCTCACCCAGGCCTTCGGGGGCGTGCTGGCGATCTATCCGGTGCTGCCCTGGATGGGCGTGATGGCGCTCGGTTTCGGCGTGGCGCCGTGGCTCGCGGGCCCGCGGCGCAACGAGCGGCGCATCGTGCTGGCCGGCGTGATCATGATCGCGCTGTTCGTCGTGTTGCGGCTGACGAATTTCTATGGCGAGCCGTCGGTCTGGACGGCCGATCCGCGCGGGACCTTGTGGTCGTTCTTGTCGATGCTCAACGTGCGCAAATATCCGCCATCACTGTTGTTTCTGCTGATGACACTGGGGCCGGCGCTGATCGCACTGGTGCTGTTCGAACGCGTGCGCAGCGCCGTGTTGAAACCGCTGGCGGTGTTCGGCCGCGTGCCGCTGTTCTTCTATCTGATCCATATGCCCGTCATCGCGACATCGGCGGTGATCTGGGGCAAGCTCACTTACGGCCAGCCGGTGAATTTCTTCGCCGGTCCGGCCGGGGTTCCGGCCGCTTATTCGCCGAGTTTGCCGCGCGCCTATCTGGTGTGGATGCTGGTGGTCGTCGCGCTGTATCCGCTGTGCGCGATGTTCGATCGCTACAAGCGCGCGCATCCGGAGAAAACCTGGCTGCGTTTCCTGTAGCGGTTGATTAGCGGCGCGCGCGACGCCATCTCACGGCGGGACTCTGGAAGGAACCGCCGTGGACACTGCCACCCTGCTCTACGCGCTGTCGGCGCTGCTGATCCTGATCGGACTGGCGGGCATCGTGCTGCCGGCACTGCCGGGCCTGCCGATCGTGTTCGGCGGCATGTTGCTGGCGGCGTGGGTCGGCGATTTCGAAGTGATCGGCGGCTGGACCATCGGTGTGCTCGCCGTGCTGACCGTGATTGCGATGTCGCTCGATTTCATCGCCGGCCTGATGGGCGCCAAGCGCGTGGGCGCCAGCAAGCTCGCCTTGCTCGGCGCCGCGCTCGGCACCATCGTGGGGCTGTTTTTCGGCCTCGCCGGCCTGATTCTCGGGCCTTTCGTCGGCGCGGTGCTGGGCGAACTGGCGCACGGCAGGCACGCGGGCACGGCGGCGAAGGTCGGCGTCGGCACCTGGCTGGGCATGGCCTTCGGCGCCATCGTCAAGGTATCGCTGGCCTTCGTGATGCTGGGGATTTTCCTGTTCGCGCTGGCGGTGTGATCAGCGCGTAACGTCGGCCAGCCGCACCCGGCTCGGATCGCGGAAAAACAGCGGCCGCCACGGCCCGTGATGACGGAACGGCCGCCACTGGCCTTCCGGCTGCGCAAGACGATCGGCGATCGCCCACAACACCGCCGGATTGGCACCCAGGCCCAGATGGCTGGCGGCGACTTCGATGCTCTCGGCACGCGGCGCTTTCGGCGCCAGGCTCATGCGCCAGTTCACGATGCCGTCGCTCTTGCTCAGGATCGCGGTCAGCGGCACCTGCAACGGCTTGGCGCCGATGCGCGCCAGATGCGGATGCGTGCTCGAATAGCCGCTCACCAGTTCGAACACGCGCCAGGCATTGGTCGCATGCGCCTGCGCCTGCAGCGGCGAACCGAGCGTGATCACCTGGCGGATGCGTTTTGGCATGCGCGCTGCGAGCGCGCAGGCCAGCGCGCCGCCGAGCGACCAGCCGATCAGACTCACCGGCCGCCCGTGTTCGCGATGCAATTCGCGCACGCGCTGCACCAGGCCGCGCACGATTTCGCGCCGCGGGCCGTAGTTCAAACCCAATTCCCACGGATACGTCGCATAGCCGCGCTGTTCGAGGAATTTGCGCAGCGGCCAGGTGCTGGTATCGCCGGCGATCAGGCCCGGCAGCACCAGCACCGGATGCCCGTCGCCTTGCGGCGCCTTCTGCAGCCAGCGCCAGGCCAGCGCGAGCGAACCCCATTCGAGCCAGGCGCGGCCCTCGAGGGCCAGCAGCAGGCGCGAGGGCGGTTGCAGATCGGTAGCCGGTTTGCGGGCGGGTTTGCTCATGCAGGCACGGTAGTGAGAAGGGCTTCCAGGGCGGGCTGCAAACGGCGCGCCAGGCGATCCGGACGCGGCAGTGCGTCGCGGCACGCAGTGATGCCGAATTCGAGCATGCCGGCGTAGGTCTGAACCGTGATGTTGAGCCCGAGTCCGTGCGTGACTATCGAAACCGGGAAGCTATGCCGCACGCGCGCGCCGGCCAGATAAAGCGGCACCGGCGGGCCGGGCACGTTGGAAATGGCGACGTTGGCGAGCGGCGGCAGGCGTTCGGCGAGGCGCGTGCGGGCCCACAGTTTCGACAGGCCGGTGGCCCACATCGGCGCGCCAAGACCCGGAAAATCCATCGGAATCAGATCGCGTACCTGCGCCACGCGCTGCTTGATGCCGATCGTCGCGGCCTTCACCGCCAGCAGGCGTTCTAGCGGATCGGCGCGATCGGTCGGCAGCGGGCACTGCACCATCGACACCTGATTGTTCACCTCGGCATCGCCGCCGGTGCGCAGCGAGACCGGCATCGCGGCGATCAGCGGCTTCGCCGGCAAGGCGTCGATCTGCGCCAGATACTCGCGCAACGCCGATGCGCACAGCGCCATCACGACATCGTTGAGGCTCGCGCCATGAGCGCGCGCAACGCGTTTGATCTCGTCGAGCGTCAGGCTGGCGCTGGCGAAACTGCGCTGCCCGCTGGCCTGCCGGTTGAACGGCGTGCGCGGTGCGATCAGCACGCTGTCGCGCAATCGCCGCAAGCGTTCGCGCCAGGTTCCGGTGGCGCCTTGCGCCAGTTTCAGCGTCGGCGGCACGGCGCGCAGCAATTGCGTGAGCTGTCGCACGCTGGCTCGCACCGCGGCGGTTGCGACCTGGCTTTTTGCGGGTCGCGCGGCTTCATCGACGGACGTTTTTCGTTGCCGCGCCGGCCGTTTCGGCTCCAGATCGAGCAGCGCCTGCGCCAGCGCGACGCCGCCCTGCCCATCGAGCACGGCGTGATGGATCTTCGAATAGAAAGCGATGTCGCCGGACGCCAGTCCTTCGATCACGACGAACTGCCACAACGGCCGGCTGCGATCGAGCACCTGGGCGTGCAGGCGGCCGACCAGCGCATCGAGTTGACGCTCGCTGCCGGGCGCCGGCAATCGCCGCTTGAGCACGTGCGCCGAGAGATCGACCGATTCGACTTCGCGCCACATGGGATGGCCGAGATCGAGCGGCGCTTCCTGCAGCACACGCCGCAGAACCGGTGCGCCGGGCAGGCGTGCGCCGAGATGGTCGATCAGATCGCGATGGAAATCGACGCCGCGGCGTTTCGGACGCTCGATCAGCATCACGCTGCCCACATGCATCGGCGTGCCGGCCGCCTCCAGATACAGGAATCCGGCATCCAGTCCGCTCAAAGGACGCAAACGTTTCGGCAACTCGTCTCCCCTGTCCTGCGCGCGAGCGTATGCCAGCAAGGCGGGCGCGGCGTTGTGCGGTGCAGCGAGCCGTTGCCGGCCCGCTGCACGGAAGAACTCAGCGCACGGTGAAACGGCCGATTTCGATCTGCGCTTCGTCGCCTTCGAGGCGGCGCGTCACGGCCTCGCGCTTGCCGTTCGCACCGGCGAAATCGGTGAGGAATTCGGCCTGCACGGTGGCCGCACCGCTGAGTTTCTGCTGCCGGTCGCCGTAGTAGTGCGCCTTGACCAGATAGGTGCCGGGCAGCGGGCGGCGGATGGTGAACACCTCGGGCCCGTAGCCGCCGGTGAAATCGGCGCTCATATTGCCGCCGGTTCGCGTCTCCGGCTGGCTGTAGATGGCGATATCGCCGGTCGGGTCGATCACCCACAGATCGACGTCGGTGTTGTCGGCATCCCAGCTCAGCACGACGCGCAGGCCGACCGGCACCGGCTGCAACAAACGCTCGTCGGCGCCGCGCGCGAGCAGGCGTTGCCGCAATTCTCTGCGCACGTCGTGCGGCGCACGTTCGAGCACATCGTTCAATTCGTGCAGCGCGATCACCTGGATTTCCGGAAAGCGCCCGTCCCAGCTGCGCGTGACGATGTCCCACAGCAGATCGGTGGCGCGCGACCACTCCGGCTGCGCTTGCCGCGACAGCGCCAGCGCCAGATCGCGCCGGCTCTGCGGTTCTTCGCCACGCAGTTTCAGCGCGACTTCGAACAGCGGCACGGCGAGGTCGAACCGGTGCCATTGCTGCAACCGATAGGCCAGCACGCGCAGCAACGGTGCGCTTTCGAAATCGATCTCGGCCAGGTTCGACACGATGCGCAGCGCCAGGCGTTCGTCCTTGCGTTCGTTGCGGAACCAGTCGGCGCAATCGAGGAAGAAGGCGGGCGTTTTTGCCTGCGTCTCGCGCTCGATCAGGTAGGCGGCATAAGGATCGGCGGCGCTGCGGATGCGCGCCAGGTACGGGGTTTGCGGATCCCACGGCTGCAGCGCGATGCCGGCTTCGACGCGGGGCGGTTCGGCGGCGCTGTCGGCCTCGGCGGGGGCTTGGGCGAGGGTGCGCATTCGAACGTCGGACCCGCCGTCGCGCGGTGCGGGCGGCTCGGCGCC
>CBFHAI010000049.1:0-32924 GCA_965653565.1 uncultured Chiayiivirga sp.
CCGCAATTCGGGTCAGGGTTCTGAGGGCAGGAATCGTCGCCATTCGGCACGCCGTCGCCGTCATCGTCGTCATCGGCACCACCGCCGTCGACGCAGGTGGGGTCCGGGTTGTAGGGGCAGGCATCGTCTTCGTCGGGCGTCCCATCGCCGTCGGCGTCGCCGCAATTCGGGTCGGGATTCTGAGGGCAGGGATCATCGCCGTTGGGCACGTTGTCGCCATCATCGTCGTCATCGATGCCGCCGCCGTCCACGCAATTGGGATCCGGGTTGAAGGGGCAGGCATCGGCGTCGTTGCAGACATCGTCGCCGTCGAAGTCGTCTTCCGGTGTCGGGCACTGTGGCGGTACGCATCCCTCGTCTGGATTGGTGGGACACGGATCGAGCGGCCCGACGGTTCCGTCGCCATCGAGATCAACCGGGGTGCTGACGCAAGGCGTGCTCAAACAGACCGGCATGCCAAGCATCTGGTGCGAATTGTCGATCGCGGCAAGGGTGACATCCATGTCGACAACGACCCGGAACTTCATTACCACCGTGCCCTGGAAGTTGGGGTCGAGCAGGTACGAAACCTTGTTTTTCAACGGATCAAAGTTCGCTCCCGGACCGCTGGCGGATCCGTTCTTGTAGGTGGTGCCGGCGGGAATCAGATCGCTGAGCGACAGCGCGAATCCGCCGAAGTTGTAGGCCGGACCACGCGTGGCGGTGATCGTATATTCGATTTCTTCGCCCGGTAGTGCGAACGAGTCCGGGCCGGGGTCAGCGGTTTTTGTGGTGACCACGTCCAGGACGTCCGTCGTCGCCCAGCAGGTTCCGTCATCGGGGGTCGGGTCGACTTGCGTTGCGGTGATCGAGCAGGTTGCGGTGTGTTTGCCGACACTCGCCGGAGCGCTGGACACGATTTCGAGCTTCGCAGTTGTTGCAGCGGCGGGCGTCCGCGGCCCGGTGCAGACGACGGTGTTGGCCGCTCCTGCGCACTTCCATTCGGGAGTCCGCGTGGAAACGAATTCCGTCCCTGCGGGAAGATTCACAGTCAATTGAAGATCTTCGGCCACGTAAGGTCCGTTGTTCGTTCCCGTGACTGTCCAGAGAATTTCTGCTCCGCGGGCCACCTTCAACGGTACGGAAAGCTTGAAATCCAGATCCGCCTCCTCGGTCATCTTCACGCCGGCGATCATGAAATCCGAATCCGGGCCGTTCGCGCCTTCGATTTCGAGTGCACTGACGATGCGGCCGTGTCCATGCTGGATAGCGACATCGACGCAACGTTCCGTCGGAACCACGTCCATCACGAGCCGGCCATTGTTGGCGAAGGAGCCATCGTTGAAGCCGGTCTGCGTGAGGCGCATCAGAACAGCTTGGGTGGGATTCGCCGCGATTTCGGTGTGGTGGGTTCCGCACAGCACGATTTTCCCGTCACGCGCCACGGCAATACCGCCGGGCTGATCGTTCTTTTCGGGAGCGGTTCCGTCGAGGTGAACGATGCGGGCGTGATCTCTGCACATCGGGCCGGCGGGACAGAAGCTCGTATCCACGATGAGATTCGGGAGCAGGCGCAATACCAACAAGTCGGAGTCCAATCCCGGGCCTGCTGTCTTGCCCAGAATCAAATAACGGCCTTCCGCATCCTGCACGACGCGGTGCGGAACATCCGACAGTTTCGTTTCCGAGGCATCGAAGTCGTAAGCTGAAAAGGAGAAGTCCTGAAAATCGGTGCCGAGCTTTAGTACTCCGATCGCGGAATTCGCAAGCTGCCCGCTCGGCGACTCGACTGGAGCGATTGCGACAAATCCGCTTTTCGCGGGCAGGATGCCTGCGAGCCAGTCGGCTCCATCTCCCAAATTCGTTACGAAAGAACCATCGATTCCGAAATGAGGATCCCAGTTGGCGTCTGAGACAACGTAGCGGAGGCCGAACGCGCTCTTTGATACGCCTTGCGTATGACTGCCAACGATCACGACATCGTCGCCCGAAAGAGTTGCCGCAAGGGCGCTGGTTTTGACGCCATCGGCAGCGGGCTGCTGCAATTCGTGAATCATCATTCCGACATGATCGACCCGCACGACCTGCGCATTGGTGTGCAGCACGCCATTGACCCATTCATCGGATGATCCGGCGAACAGGAGATCGTTACCCTGCAGTTCGACCACGTCGCGTGGGACCTGGTCGAGCTGCGACATGTATACGAACTTTCCGCCTACGCCGAAGCTGCCGAGGAGCGTGCCGTTCTGGGTGAACCTTGCGGCTGCGAGGTCCTTTCCGCCGAGGCCGGGAGTCTGGGTCGATCCCAGAAGCAATAGCCCTCCGTCGGACAGCACTTTGAGTCGTTGCGGGATATCGTCATTGAGGTTATCCCCCGCGCCCCCGAGATCGAATTCCACCCGAGTACCACCCCCGGAGCCGAAATCGAGGTCGATGTCGCCGTCGGCGGCGAGCAGGTTGCCGCTGCCGAGCAGAGCGGCCATGAGAGCGCCATAAGCGAGTCTATTATTCATATTCATAGAGAAAGCAGTCTCCGCATCGGTTCAGCAATGGCTGTACGATGAAAGACCGAATTCCGGGCATCGCGATTGCGAGTCGGACTTGGCACCCCTGCTCAAGAGGGCGCGAACGCGCCAGCGTTATTGATGTGCTCGCTGTCTAATCGAGAGCCCGCGCGTCCGACTCGCCAGACGTCTCTTGCCGCGATGACAATTGTTCGCCGAAAAGATACTGAAGGCTGAAGCCGACTTGAAGCCGACTTGGTGAGAAGACGCCGATCTCGCGATGGCGCGGGTCACAGAGCGGCTGGCTTAGGCGCAGCGCTGCGCAGCGCAGCGAGATTCAATACGATGCGAACCCGCCGTCCACCAACGGCGATGCCGGCCGAGGCGACGGCGTCATGCGCCATCGCCTCTTTCTGTCAACGCCTCAGTCGAACGCTTCGAGCGCCAGGATCACGCCCAGCACCGCCGGCAGGATCGCGTAGTCGCCGTCGTCGTGGCGGCCGTAGCGGTAGCGGCGGCCGTAGGCATCTTCGTAGCCGCGGCGGAAGCCTTCGCGGAAGTAGTAGTTGTATTCGTCCTGATCGACGTAATAACCGTCGTAGCCGAGGTTGGCGTCGAGGTAGACGAAGTTGTCGCGGTAGCCGCCGCGCCAGCCGTCGTAGCGGTCGGCTTCACCGGCGCGCGCGCCTTCCTCGTAGCCCAGGCGGATGGCCTGGCGCAGCATGTCGGCGGCGTAGTTGTTGATCTGGTAGTAGCGGCCGCCGCGCGAGTAGCGGTAGCTGGCCGGCGTGTAGAAGTACGGATCGTTGTCGTAGCGGCGCGTCGACCAGCGCGCCTGCAATTCGCGCTGGCGATCCCAGTAGCGCTGCTGATAGCGGTACTGACGCATGCGATTGTGCTGTTGCAGGCTGGCAATGCGCTGGCGCTCGATCGACTGCTGCGCGATCGCGTCGCGGCGATAGCGCGTGGCCCGCTCCTGCTGGCGCTCGAACAACTGCCGGCTCTCGCGCTGCGACAGGCGATCGCCACGGCGTCCGTCGCCGCGTCCGTAATCGCGATCGCCACGACGATCGCCATCGCCGCGGTAGTCGTCGCGGTCGCCGCGGCGGTCGCCATCGCCGCGGTAGTCATCGCGGTCGCCGCGGCGGTCGCCGTCGCCGCGGTAGTTGCGGTCGCCGTCACGGTCGCGATCGCCACGCCCGTCGTTGTCGCCGCGGTAGTCGGGGTCGCGGCGACCGTCGCGCTGCTGGCCGTACTGGCGCTGCTGTTCCTCGCGTTCGCGCGCTTCGACTTGGCGGATCTGGTTCTCGCGCACTTCGAGCGCCTGACGCTGGCGTTCGTTGCTGCCCTGCACCTCGCGCTGCTGGCGGCCGCGTTCCTGCTGCGCCGCCGCTTCGCGCTGCTGCTGCTCGCGTTGCTGCGCCTGGCGGATCTGGTTGTCGCGCACTTCGATGGCCTGGCGCTGGCGTTCGTTGGCACCTTGCGCCTGGCGTTGTTCGCGCGCCTGTTCGCCCTGCACCTGACGCTGCTGCTGCGCCTGTTGCTGTTCGGCCTGGCGTTGCACGCGCAGCGCTTCTTGCTGCGCCGCGTTTTCGTTGCGGTTTTCGTCGCCCTGGCCGTTGTTGTCGCGATCGCGGTTGCGCCGCGGCTTGCCGCGGTCCTCGTCCTTGTCCTTGTCTTCGTGCTTGTCGTCGTCACGGGCGTGGCGCGAGTTGCCTTGCGCATACGCCGGTGCCGCGATGCCGATCGCCAAACCCAGGGCGATCACACGCACCAGACTCAGCTTCACGTTGCTTTTCATTTCGCTCACCTCGGTTGTCGATGCGCGCAGTTGGCGTGTTTGCCGCTTAACGGCGTCTGAGAAAACCGCGGGCGCGATTCGAGGCGTGGGCGGCGAGTCAGCCAGTTCCCACCGCGGGTGAGGATTTGCGCAACCGGATCGTGCGGCCGGCTTGCGGATCGTGCGTGCCGGCCGCATCTGCGCTCGCCGGCCCGGCAGGCCGGCGAGCTTGTCGTGTCTATCAGTCGCCGCAGCCGCCGACGCGGGCCAGGTTCAAGCGGCCTTCCTTGGCGGCGAACTGCTGCGCCAGATCGGTATCGTCGATCACGTAGTCGAACGTCATCCGGTCGCAGGCGGTGAACAGCAAGGTCGCGGTGCCGACGCGCCAACTGTTGGTCGACGGTTCGCCATCGAGGCTGCCGCCCATGGTGCGATAGATCGGCACGCTGAACATGCCCGCCTGCGCCGCGTCGAGCGGGCCGGCGAGGGTGAACCAGTGGTTCGAGGTCGGATCGTCGGAGCGGTTGGACACGTCGAAGGTGAACCACGCGCCGACGAACAGGCCGCCATCGTTGCCCTGCGGCGGGCGCAGATCGAAGCCCAGGCCCTGGCCGGAAATCGTCGGGTCGTACCAGGCGCCGGAACTGCGTGCATCGAGGCCGCGCGACGGCGCCGGCGCGTCGCCCGACGTGCAGTTGCGGCTTGCCGCCAGCGCGCGGCGCAGCGGAATCGATCCGCTCACACCGGCCTCCACACCCTCGACGAAGCGATAGTCGAACTGTGCGCGGTCGCAGCCGAGCCGCCGCAGCGTGCCTTCGCCGACGGCCACGGTCACCGTCGCCGGTGCGGTGCCGAAGGCGCCGCCGGCGCTGCGGTAGATCTTGATGTGGGCGCCGCCATCGGCCGCCGGGGCATCGGCAATCAGCGTGTACCAGCGCAGTTCGGAGGCCAGCAGGTTGGGCTGCTGGGTGTAGGTGAACCAGGCGCCGTAGAGCGAATCGTTGGCGGCGTCGTAGTCGAAGTAGAAACCCTGGCCGGTGCCGAGCGATGAGGACCAGGTGCCGAGCAGATCGGCGCGTTCGGCGGCGAGATCGCCGCTCGCGGCGGCCGGCGAATCGACACGGAAAGTGCGCACTTCCTGCTGCGCCGGCAGTTCGTGCTGCGTTACCACGCGCAGCGTGCCGTCATCGGCGAACGCGATCGGCTGGACGTGGGCGAGGGCATCGGCCAGCAGATCCTGCGCGCCGAGCGAGTTGCCCGAATCGAGTGCGAACCAATCGATGCGTGCGCCGCGCGGCGCCTGGGTGGCGAGCGGCACGACCATTGCGGCGCGCGCCAGTTTCGCCGAGGTCGGATCGATCGCGTAGCTGGTCTGCAGCAACAGGCCGTCGCGCGACGAGGCCGGCAATTGCCACAACGTGCTGCCGTCGCTGCCGCGCAGGCGCAGCGGCAGGAAGGGCGCCTGCGTGGTGTATTCGGGCGGCGGCAACAGCAGCCAGTCGCTGCCGACCGGCAAGGCGGGCGGCGTCGATGCCGCACGATTGACGCGCACGGTGCGGTTCCAGCGAACGCTGCCGTCGTTGGCCAGCAGCGTCAGGCGCCAGTCGTCGGTGCCGGCCGGGCGCAGGCCGAGCAGCACATTGCCGGCGGCGTCGAGGCCCAGCGCGACGGCGGCCGAAAGATCCGCCGCCCTGGCGAACGAATGCAACAGCGTGCCATCGGCCGCATGCACGCTGACGCGGCGCGGCGCCGTGCCGCCCCAGGTCAGCACATAGCGGCCGTCATCGGCCTGCACGGCGTGCATCAGCGCGCCCTTGGCGCCGGTCACTTCGATGGCGGGCAGGGACGACGACTGGCCGGCGGCGTCGATCGCGCTGCGCAGCAGCCGGCTGTCGCAGTTGGTGCCGCCGCAGTTGGGATCGACCGTGAAGCCATGCAGCACGTGCTGCGCGTCGAGCGTGAGCAGCGGCGACATCGCCTGCGGCCAGGCGGTGTCGAACAATTGCGCGCCGTGGTTGCGATCCAGGCATCGCACGCGGCGTTCGGCGCTGCCGGCCGGCAGGTATTCGACGCAGGCGCGGTCGGCGTCGACGATCACGCGGCGTTCCTGCGTGGCCGGCAGCGAATGGCGCCAGCGCGGGCTGCCGTCGGGCGCCAGCTGCACGAGTTTTTCCTCAGCTTCGAACTGGCGCGCCAGCAACAGCGTGCCGGCGGCGTCGACGATCGAGACGCTGCCTTCAAGCAGCGGATTGGCGGGCTCCGGCGCGTCGATCGCGATCGAGGTGTCGTCCGGCGCTTCCGGCGCGCGCGCCAGCAGCATCGGCTGGGTGGCACTGCGGCCATAGTTCTGCGCGATCAGCGTGCCCTCGCGCGTGATGGCCACGGCGCGGCGGCCGGGCTGCAGCGCGGGCAGCGTCGACAACTTGCCGTCGACCAACACCTGGTAGAGCAACTGCACGTTTTCCAGACTGTTGCTGGTCGGGCGCGGATCGACACCGGTGGCGATGATCGCGACGGCCGGATCGTGCGCCGGCACCCGCCGCGGCAACAAGGTGTTGCCCAACTGCGCTTCACCGGTGATGTTGCCTTCGACGTCGATCACGCGGATGGCGGCTGGCGCGGGCGTGGTCGCATCGCCTTCGTGCGTGCTCAGCACCAGGAAACTGCCGGCCGCGGCCAGATCGATCTGCGATGCCAACGGGAAGCTTCGCTCCCACAAGCGCTCGCGCCCGTCGGAATAGTAAGTGACACGAATTTCGTCGCTGCCGAGCGGCTTGCCGGCGATCCACACGCCGCCCAACGGCGCGGCGCGCAGCTGCGGCGTCGGGATTTCATCGAACGCGGTCGGCAGAACCTGGAACCAGCGCGGCGCGAACTCGGTGGCCGAGATCAGCTGCGTGTAGCGCGCGCCGCCGGAGATGGTTTCGCCGGCCAGCAGGTAGGCGCCGATGCGCAGCGGATCCGGATCGAGCAGGAAGGTGTCGAGTTCGATCTGCGGCACGGCCAGCGCGCTGCAATCGGGGGCGTAGCGCAGCGGCACCTGGCGTTCGTTGGCGTCGGCCACGGTGTAGAAGCCGCCCTGCGAATCGATGCGGTCGGGCGGCGTGAGCGCCGTCACGCCGGCGCTGAAGATGCGCCGGTAAGCCACGCCGCCGGGGCTGCGCGCGGCCAGACAGTCGGCGCCGTTCGGTCCCGACAACCCCGGCACGGGCGGCACCGCGTCATTGTTCGATTCCACCACGCTGCCATCGCTGTGCATCGCGAACGGGGCGCCGAGCAGCGGCTCGCTATCGAATCCGAGCGGCTGCAGCGTTGCGCTGTAACGGTGCAGGCCGTGGGCGCGACCGAACTCGTCGAACACCGCCACGCTCACGCCGCCGCGCGGATCGGGCACCACCTCCACACGGCTAGCGGGCGACTGCGCGGCAAGGATTTCGCGGTGTTGCAGCACAGGGTCGGCGCCGGCGTTCGCGGCGAGCGCGAGCAACATCCAGGCGAACGAACGTCGCGGCACGGGGCAGGGGCGGAACGAATCGGAAGTCATGCGTTTTTCGATGGGAAGGAAAGGCAGCACTCAAGACGTGCGAGGGGGCGAAACCCCGCACCGGATCGAACGCCGCGGACACGACCGATCGCGAACGGATCGGCCAGGGAAAGGCGATTATGCGTCAGTAGGGGGGATGACGCAGTCGAAGGGGGTTATCGATCAGGCAGCCGGGCCGATTTCGGTGTGCGCTTCGGCGGTTGCGGGCGGTGGGAATCGGGAGAAGAGCAGCCTCGCTCTGATTCCCGGCTCCCGATTCCCCATTCCCGCCGGCTATCTCGGCTCGCCGCCGGAGCCGCTCCCCGCCAGCCACCGAATCCAATTCAGCCAGCCACCGGCCCGAGCATCGGCAACCACCGCAGCAACGCGTCGTAGTTCACCGGTTTGCTGAAATGCACGTCGAAGCCGGCCTCGATCGCCTCCTGCTGATCCTCGGCCGAAGCGTAGCCGGTGATCGCGGCGATGGAGATTCCGTCGAGTTCGGGCAGGTTGCGCAGCTTGCGGGCGAGCTCGTAGCCGTTCAATTTCGGCAGGCCGATGTCGAGCAGCGCGACGTCCGGATGCAGCCGGCGCGCCGCTTCCAGCCCGGCTTCGCCATCGGCCGCCACCACGCAGCGGTGGCCGTTCATTTCGAGCAGCGCCTGCAGGGTGGCGGCGGCGTCGGGATTGTCCTCGACCACGAGGATGTGCAACTGGCCGGGCGGCACCGACTCCTCGGTTTCCGCCACGGCCGGAATTTCCAGCACGAACTCGCTGCCGCAGCCGCGCCCGGCGCTGTGCGCCGACAGCGTGCCGCCGTGCATGTCGACCAGGCGGCGCGAGATCGCCAGGCCGAGCCCGAGGCCACCTTCGGAGCGGTCGAGCGCGCGCTTGTCCTGCGTGAACAGGTCGAACACGCGCGGCAGCAGATCAGGCGGAATGCCGATGCCGGTGTCGCGCACCGACAAGCGCGCGCGATCCTCGCGTACATCGAGCGTCACCTCGATGCGGCCGCCGGGCGGTGTGTATTTGCAGGCGTTGTTGAGCAGGTTGCTGATCACCTGGGTGAGCCGCACGGCGTCGCCGCGCACGACGGGATCGTGCTCGATCTGAAATTGCAATTCCTGGCCATTGCCTTCGCAAGCCACGCGCAGCACATCCACCGCGCCGTCGACGATTTCGCTCAGCCGCAGCCGCCGGCGTTCCAGCCGCACCCGGCCGCTCGCGATGCGACTGACGTCGAGCAAATCCTCCACCAGCTTGGTCAGGTGGCTCGACTGGCGATCGATCACCGACAAGGCCCACTGGGTTTTCTTCTCGTCGGCGGCCGAATGCATCGCCACGTTCACCGCACTGCGGATCGGCGCCAGCGGATTGCGCAACTCGTGCGCCAGCATCGCGACGAACTCGCCCATCTGCTGCGCATCGGCTTCCAGGCGTTCGACGCGCTTGCGTTCGGTCAGATCGCGCGTCACCTTGGCGAAGCCGCGCAGCGCGCCGAGATCGTCGTACAACGCAGTGATGACGACATTGGCCCAGAAGCGCGAGCCGTCCTTGCGGATGCGCCAGCCTTCGTCCTCGAAGCGCCCGTCCTGCTTGGCCCGCGCCAGTTCGGTCTGCGGCCAGCCCGAACGGATCGCCTCTTCCGGGTAGAAGCGCGAGAAATGATGGCCGATGATTTCCTCGGCGCGATAGCCTTTGATGTGCTCGGCACCCGCGTTCCAGCTGACCACGATGCCGCTCGGGTCCAACCCGAAGATCGCGTAGTCCTTGACTCGGTTCACGAGCAGGCGGAACAGATCTTCTTCGCTGCCGGTGATCGCAGGCTGGTTCATCCGGTCAAGGTTAGCGACTGCCGCGCCCGCCGCAAGCATCCAGCGGCAGGGTCCCTGTGAAAGAGGAAAAACTTTCAATCCGCAGCGTCTGATTTCGCCGGTTCGGCGGACGGTGAAGCCGGCCGCCATCCGATCTCGGCCGGCTCGGCGGCCAGCACCGGCGCCGCAAACGGCGGCGGGCCCGGCGTACGGCCGAACTTGATCGACTGCGCGACGCCGCGATAGCGGCCGACCACGGGATGCTGCAGCGTCGCGACGATGCCTTCGGCCAGCACCTGCGGATGGTCGAACATGTCCTCGATGCGCCGCGCCGCCGCGCAGGGCACGCGGTCGCCGAAGGCTTCCTCCCATTCGTACGCGCTGCGCGAAGCCAGCGCCGCATGCAGTTTCGGCACGATTTCGGCGGCATGCTGTGCGCGCTTGCGCACGCTGTCGTAGCGCGGCTCGCCGGCGAGCGCGTCGAGCCCGGTGAGTGCGCACAACGCCTTCCAGAAATGCGGCGTATTGGCCGACACGTAGATGTAGCCGTCGCGCGTCGGATGGATGCCGGTGACGCCGCCCGAGCGCATATCGCGGCCGATATCGAGCGCTTCGCCTTCGGCCCAGATCATGCGCGCCGACTGCATCGTGAGCGCGCTGCGCAACAGCGAAATGCCGACGAACTGGCCCATTCCGCTGCGTTCGCGTTCGTACAGCGCACTCGCCACGCCGCCGGCCACCAGCGCGGCGGCGTAGTAATCGACCACCGAGCCGTAGACCACCTCGGGCGGCCCGCCGGGCTTGCCCTGCAGCGCGCACATGCCGGTCATCGTCTGCAACACCTGGTCGTAGCCGGCCTTGTCCTTCATCGGGCCGGTTTCGCCGTAGCCGGTCACCGCGCAATAGATCAGACGCGGATTGAGCGCGCTCAATTGCTCGAAACCGATGCCCAGGCGCTCGGGGACACCGGGCCGGAAGTTGTGCACCAGCACATCGGCATCGCGGGCCAGCTTGAGCAGGGCCGCATGGCCGCGCGCATTCTTCAGATCGAGCACGATGCCGCGCTTGCTGCGATTGACGCCGAGAAATGCGCGGCTTTCGCTCGCCAGCGTCGACGGATACTGGCGCAGATTGTCGCCGCCGGGCGGCTCGACTTTCAGCACGTCGGCACCCTGATCGGCGAGCAAGGTGCAACCGTACGGCCCGGCGATGTAGGCGCTCAGATCGAGCACGCGCACCCCGGCCAGCGGCCCGCCCGATGCGTGCGCAGCGCTGTGTTGCGAGTCGCTCAACGGCCCGGCCTCCAGGACATGCATGGCCGCACTGTGCGGCATGCCGCCGGCGCGAAAAAGCCGCGCCTGATATGTTCTGGGCCTACAAATTCTTGGGCCCGCGTCATGCGTCGTCGCCCGCTGGCGCCAGCGACAGCCAGGTCAGCCGCCAGGCGCCGTCGCGGCGGCCGCCGGCGCGGAAGTACGGTTCGAAGCGGAGTGCAGGCCGTTTCGACGAGATGAGCGACAGCGCGGGAATGCCGTCGGGGTCGGAAGCGGGCATCGATTCGATGCTCAGCGGCGAGGGCGGCAACGTTTCATCGAGCTTGTAACCGTCGACCAGGCCGGTGGCATAGGCCAGTGGGCCACGCGTGAGCGCGACGTAGTCGAAGCGCAGCACCTCCTGTTCGACGGCGCCGCCGTCGGGAGCACGCGACACCTGCACGTTGCGATTCATCGCGCGTTGCAGGCGCGGCTGCATCGGCAGGGTCAACGCGATGCGATCGCCGGGCTGCCAGCGACGCTTCAGCGTGACGTAGCTTCCGATTTCGATCGCGCCTTCGTCAGTCGTGCCGTTGATCTGCAACGTGGCATTTGCGGCCCACTGCGGAATGCGCAAGCGCAGCGCGAATTCGGCGGCGCGTTCGGGCTCGACGCAAATCGAAATGTTGCCGTCGGCCGGATAATTCGTTTCCTGCCGCAAGACGACGCGGCCGGCCTGCGGCAGTTCGATCGTGGCCGCGCCCGGCCCGTACAGATCGACCGTCAACGCTCCATCGGCAGCCACCGAATAGGCGATCGCCGGCAATTCCTCGATCGCCATCGCGCCACTCGACTTGCAGCAGCGCCAATAGGTGGTGTGCACGCGCCTGCCGTTCGGGAAAACGTAGTAACACCAGTCCTCGCCGTTCGGGGCCTGCGCGCCGAGCAGGTCGTTGTAGGCGGTGCGTTCGATCTCGTCGGCGTAGCGCGATTCGCCGCTGATGCGCAGCAATTCGCGATTGAGCTGGATCCATGCCAGCGACGAACAGGTTTCGACATAGCCTTGCGGGCTGAACGTGCCCGGCGCATTGAACACCTCGCGCGATCGATGCGCGACGCCGCCCCACGGCCCACCGCCGAGCGAAAGATGGTTTTCGCGAATGCTGCGCCAGACGTTTTCGACCGCCTCGCGATACGCGGGTTTCCCGGTGGCGCGATGCAGCTTCGCCAGCCCGACCAGATTCCAGGCGAGCTGATAAGCCTTGCCGGTGCCGATTTCCGCGGCATCGGCGCCGGCCAGCGCGCGCGAGAGCAAGGCCAGCGGCGCGTGCGCATCGGCTTGCGCGAGCACTTTTTCCGCCAGTTGCAGATACCGCTTGTCACCCGTGACGAAAAACAATTCGGCCGCTGGATCCATCAGCACGGTCGCCGACATGCCGAAATGATTGCCCAGTTCGACGATGTCGAAACCGCGCGCATCGAGCGTTTCCCAGCACAGCTCGCCGATGCGGCGCGCCGCATCGAGCCAGCGCTTTTCGCCGAACTGCCGATGCGCTTCGATGAAACCGAGCATCAGATAAGCATGCGTCCAGATGTCCCAGGTACGCACGCTCGGCGCGCCGTCCCAGCTCAACGGCTTGGGCAGTTGCGGGCGCATGAAACGGCGATCGGGCGCGTAGGTGCCGAGATAACCGTCGGGTTCCTGCACGCTCGCCAGGTAATCGGCGACACGCCGCACGCTCGCCGTCAGCGCCGCATTGCCGCTGCGCGCGGCGGCTTTCGACGCAGCCACCAGCCACTTGCCGGCGTGTTCGCCATACCAATCGCCTTCGCGATTTTGTGCGCGCAACGATGGCGCGAACAAGGCGATCGCCGGACTGTGCTCATCGACGATGAAACGCGACAGGCGCCCGCGCCGGTTCGCATCGAGTGCGTCGCCGAGCAGGCCTTCGAGTCGAACGGTTTGAACGGTCATTGCAGATAGCGGGCGAGGTCGTCGATCTGTTTGGCGGTGAGGCCGCTCGCGTGCACCTGCATCGCGCCGTCGGTCAGCGCCGCGACGATGCGTGCGTGCGGGCGTGTTGCCAGCACGCTGCGCGGAGGGATATTGCCCTGCGGATGATCGTGGCACATCGCGCAGCGTGCTTCGTAGATTGCAGCGGCGTCGAGAGTTTCTGTGTCGTTCGCTATCGCTGGTTTTGCGGCCGCCGTTGTGTCGCGCCTTGCTTCCATCACGCCGCCGCCGACACCGAAGGCCTGGATACGATCGGTACCGACGACTACCTGGCCGCCGCCGAACGCGGGCTCGTTGTATTTGCCGCTCGCGTACAACTCGCCCGGCGCGCTGCGCCAGCGCACGTCGAGCGTCTCGGCATCGAGCGCGTACAGCACCGGCCGCGGCTCGTCCTTGCCGGTGAGCAGCGCCGAGCGCGGCGCGTTCTCGTCGAGAATCCAGACCAGTGCATCCTGCGCGCCGCGGCTGGTCACCACCGGCGAACCGGGATTGCCGAGCACGAGCTTGTCGTTGATGCGATGCACGGCGAGATACGGAGTATCGCCTTCGACGACCTTCAACTTTGCAACGGAAGGTGGGACGCTTTGTGCCGAGCCGGGCGCCGTTTTCGTATTGCCCGTGACGAAAAGGAAGCTGCCGCCGCTGGTGTCGCGGAAAGCCGCCGGCAACGATCGCGCCCGCGCCAGATCGAGCGCGGCGTCTTCCTCGGAATACGGGCCGAACACATTCAGCGGCCCGCGCGTGCCGAACTGCGGCTGTGGCAGCGGCGGCAGCAACGAGGCATCCGCCGAAGCGTTGGTGGAGCAGGCGGCGCGTCGGTCGAGCCGCCCCGGCAACCGATCGCGATCGAGCAGATAGACATTGCCCTGCTTGCCGCCGATCGCAAGCCAGTTGCGCGCGCCGCCGGGCATCAGCATCGCGCCGCCGGAGCCCAGATCGATGTCCATTTTCGCGGTCTGGCACCAGTTGAACGGTGTGTAGGTGCCGCGCAGCGTGAAGCCGTCGGCATCGAGCGAAAGTTGTAGCAGCGACTGCGCCCAATCGCCGACGGACTCCTGAAAACCATCGAAGCCGCTTCCGGTCACGACATAGACATGTCCGTCCGAATCGACGGCCGGCCCGCCGGCGCCCCAGATGCCGCCGCTGCCGCGATGCGGCATCGCAACGGCGGCGAACGCACTCGCTACGCGCGGCTTCTGCGTGTCGACCGCGGCGATCCAACCAGTCTCCGATTCGCCGAACACCACATACAGCCGCGAGCCATCGGGACTCAGATTGAGCGCGCCGCGCTGTACGCGAAAATCGAAACGCCGCTTTGGCGGAACGCGTTGTGGCCCGGCGTTGCGGTTGAGCCGGTTGAAGGTTTCCTCGTCGAGCGTCACCGGCCAGCCCGCGATGACCTCGCCGGTAGCGATATCCAATGCGTAGGCTTGCCAGCGCTTCTCAGGATGGCAGTGCGTGACATACATCCGGCCGGCCGCGATATCGATCGCCGGTGTAGAGAGAATCCCTGTCGGCACGCCATCGAGCGGCGCCGGTTGCAGCAGACACGGCGCGCCCAGCGACCTGCGCCAGAGAATTCGACCCGGTGCGATGTCGCCGTTGCGCGACGCGTTGATCGCGTAGACGAAGCCGTTGCTGCTGGCCGCAAACACGGTTGCGAAGGTTTCTCCGCGGTGCGGCCCGGCCCCCATGCGCACACGTTCGACATACAGCGGCGACGCATACAGCCGCGGCGGATGGCCATCGAAATCATCGAGCCGCGGCGACTGCCACGTCTGCCCGAACTTACCCGCAGCAACGTTGGCAGGCGACAGCACGGCTTCATCCGCGTGCCATCCGCTGCGCGCCGAATCGACGTGGAACGTCGCGCGCGCAGGCAACCCGAACGGCGCCGGTGAATTTTCTGCACCGATCGATGCCTCGTCGCCTGGATGCAGCGAAGCGGAATCCGCGGATTCGTGCCGCGAAATTCCGGCGAATTGTGCCCGCTCCGGCACATCGACCCCCGCCGTCCACAGCACGGCATTGCGCAAAAACTCGCGCAGCGCCGGCTGCCGGAACGCCGTATCGAAATGCGCACCGCTGTAGACCACTGCGCGTCCGCCGCCGTCGCGCTCGAACGCCCATGCCACATCGGCGCGCTCGACAACCTCGTGAACCAACATGCGTCCATCGCGAAACTGCGGATGCAACTCGGCCGTCAGCAGCGGCGTCCGCGTGCCACCGTCATGGGCAAAGCGAAACGTCGGATAGAACTCGTCGCGATACTCGAATCCCGCCAACCCGCGCGTCACGGGATGCAAAGCCGACGGCTCCAGCACCGCCCATTCGGTGGTGCGATCGAACAGGCCGGGGCGCGCGCCGCCGAGCCAGCGGGCGAGGCCGAGATCATCGCCGGGCGGCACCGTCGAAGCCTGATGCAAGGCCACCAGGCCGACACCACGCTGCATCAGTTCTTCGAACCGCACATGCCGCTCCGCATCGCGCAGCGGATGACGATCGAGGCCATCGAAATACCACACGATGGTGGACGCGCGCGCCAGCTCGCGCTCATCGGCGGGCCAGCCATCCGGGTACGCGACCACCTCGAGCGTGTCATCCGCGGACTTCCGCAGCAATCCGGCCAATTCGCGAATTCCGGCGGGATAGTCGTGCTTTCCTGGCCCTTCGCGATGCTCGCCGCCGATCAGCACCACCGTCCGCGCAGCCGCCAGCACGTTGCCGGCGCACAACACGCCGAGCAACGCCGCAGCGCACGCGCGAAATATCACGCTGCGTCCACCACGCAGCGGAAACCGACGGCGCCGGAGCGATCCTTGCCCGGTGACATCAACAGGTACTTGCCGTGCTGATCGTTGCGCAACGCCTGCGGGAAATACCAGTGCGACGTCTGCGGCCGATACAGGCTGCCACCGCGCAACACCGCGGCGCGCGTGTGCTCGTCGAGGTACTCGTCGGTCCACTGCCAGACATTGCCGACCAGGTCCATCACGCCGAATGGACTCGCGCCGGCCGGATGCGCATCGACATCGTCGGGCGCGCGCATCGTGCGATCGATGCACGGCACCGGCGCCGCCTCGTCTTTCCAGCGCTCGCCCCACGGATAGGCCCGCGCGTCGCCGCCCTGCGCGGCGTACTGCCATTCCCACTCGCGCGGCAGGCGTTTGCCGGCCCACGACGCGTAGGCGCGCGCATCCTCGATCGACACCCAGCGCACCGGTTGCTTTTCGCTGCCGGCCGCCGGCGCGCCGTCCTCCCAGTGACGCAGGAAATTGTGATCGTCGCGCGGCCGCCAACCGCTCGCATCGAGAAACCCCTTGAACTGCGCGTTCGTCACCGGATAGCGGTCGATGAAGAAACGCGCCATCGTCATGCGCCGGCGATGTCCGCGCCGGGCGCTCGATTCCCATGGATATTGCACATCGACGCCATCCCAGGTCTGACCTTCGATCGCCACGCCACCGACCGCGAAATCGAAGTCCCCGGCCGGAATCTCGACCATGCCATCGGGCGCGGCAGCGACGCGCGCCGTGGCGTCGATCGCGACCAGCGTCTGCGGAATCGAGCGCCATATGTTCGATAGCGATTGCAATGGCGTCGCGGAAAGCCTCTGCATCCCGGCCAGGAATTCGTCGAATCCCGGAAGTGAAAACCTGGGCGACAGCGCCAGCACCGCGCCGAATCCATGCGCTTCCATCGCGAACGACAGCACGGCTTTCGCGCCGTCTGCACGCGGCTGCAGTTCGGCACCATTCCAGACATCGAAATACTTCACGCCATCGCGATGCTCGACGGCGAGCTGCTCGCCCGTCACATCGCTTTCATGCCGGTTCACCACCGTCCACACGGTGTAATCGGCGAGCGGGAAGCGACTCGCGAACACGCCGGCCTGTAGCGTGGGCGCGTACGGCCGCCAATCCATGCTCACCATGGCCGGAGCGAACATTCTCTCGATCGCGGAAATTCGGCGCAGCGTTTCGGCGTCGCGCGGCGTGAACTGGTTCCAGATGCCCCAGACGTTCTCCCAGGCGTTGTAGCCGATGCCGTTGAAGAAAATGTACTGCAGGTCGTGGCGCCGGTCGCGGCCCCAGCGATTTTCGTAGTTGATCATGTGGCGCGGCTCGATCCACTTGAACTTCGCCACCGGCGGTATCACTTCGTTCGGCGCTTTCTTGCCCCAGCTTTGCACGTTGTAGATCAGCTGCTCTTCGGCGCTGATGGTCGACTCGGGTTCGAGCACCACGGGACGCCCGCGTGCATCGCAGGCATCGAAGAACGCACGCGGCACGCCGTTGTAGGTGTCGCCATTGATGCCGTCCGCGCCGACGGCGACGACGATTTCCGCCATCGCTTCCCAGTCGGGCAGGTCGGTGGCGCGCGTGCCGTGATCCCACGGCATCGTCGGCAGGAACACGCGCACGCCGCGCTGATGGAAAGCGTCGACGGCGCGTTTCAAACCTTGGAGTCCGCCAGGCAGGTCGTGGATGTGATCGAGCTTGTTGCGATCGTCGATGCCGATGTTCGGATACACCATCCATACCAGCACGCTATCGATGCCGCCGAAGCGTGCTTCGAGGTCATCGAGATAACGCTCGACGGTGTAGTCGCCTTTCTGCGGATCGTAGAAATAACGATCCTCGACCATCATCTGCGCATGGACGAAGTTGCGCTGCGCCCATTGCAGTTCGGGCCGGCGATAGTTGCGGTCGTCGTAGCCGATGCGCACGAGATGCTCGCGGCGCCAGTCGATCAGCTCGGCCACCCAATCGTCGGCGGTGGCGTTGGCATCGATCTTCCAGTGACCGATTTCGGCGAACGGCCAGCCCGGCGAGCCGCCCGGCGTGGGCAGATAGCGGCCGGTGGTGACGTGCGAAAACTTGTACTCGCGCGAGACGGCTCGGCGCTCGCCGTCGTCAGGCAACTGGTGCGGGGAAAGGCTGGATTTCGGATCGGACATGCGATGTGGAATCTGGCGGGGAGGGCGCAACGGCGGGATTTCGTCGCCGGCAAAAGCAGCGTATCGCAGAACCCGAAGGCGGCGATCAAAACGGTGCGGTCGAAAGTCGGAAACCTCACCGCGCGATCGCCTGGTTCACCAGCGCCTGCACATGGCGCCCGACGCGCGACAGATCGTTCGGCTCGCCGCTGGGAATGTGCTGCAGCATCAGCACCGCGGCGACTTCTTCGCGCGGATCGATCCAGAACGAAGTCGACGCCGCCCCGCTCCAGCCGAACTGGCCGTCCGAACCGGGCACGCCGCGGCGCGCGGCGCTGAGCACCACGTAACCGCCGAGACCGAAGCCTTCCGCATCGCTGTACTGATTCACCGGCGGATCGAGCATGGTCAGGTGATTGCTGAGCATCAGCTCCACCGTCTTGCGCCCAAGAATGGAAATGCCGTCGAGCGTCCCGCCATCGAGCAGCATCTGGCAGAAGCGCGCGTAATCGCCCGCAGTCGAATAGAGGCCGCCGGCAGCGCTCGGAAAGGCACGCAGTGCGACGCCGGGGTGTTGCGCGCTTGCGCTGTCGTTGAGCACGAGCTTCCCGTCGGCCGTCATGGTGGTGAGATCGACGACGCGGTCGCGCTTCGCTTTCGGCACTTCGAAATAGGTGTCGTGCATGCGCAGTGGCTCGAAAATCCGCGAACGCACGAACGCGTCGAACGGCTCGCCGGAAACAACTTCCACCACGCGCGCCAGCACTTCGAGCGGCGCAGCCTCATAACCGAAGCGCGTACCGGGATCGGCCGCAAGCGGCACCTTCGACAAACGTTCGACCACCCCGCGCAGCGCCCGTGCGCCGGACGGATCGGCCCGCACCAGCAATTCTCCGGCGACTTCATCGCCCGGCAGCCCGGCCGGAAATCCCGCGGTGTGCGTCAACAACATCCGCAATGTGATCGGCGTTTTCGGTGCGCGCAGTTTCGGCGCGTCGGCCGTACCGCCATCGAGCACCTGCAGCGAAGCCAGCTCCGGCAGATAGCGCGACACCGGATCGTCCAGGCCGAGTTTGCCGTCTTCGAGCAGCATCAGCACGGCGACCGAAGCGATCGGCTTGGTCATCGAATAGATGCGGAAAATATCGTCGCGCTGCATCGGCTCGCGTCGTGCCAGATCGCGAAACCCGTAAGCCCGCCAATCGACGATGCGTCCGCGATGCGCGATCAGCGTGACGCCGCCGAGATAACCCTCGGGCGACGTGGTCTCGCGCATGAATACATGCAGTTTCTGCAAACGTTCGGAAGAAAAGACCGCCGCCTCATCAGGGGAGGACGGCGGTAACGGGGTCAACCGGTCGGACTGCGCCGCCGTGCCGGCGGCGCTAGCGAGAATTGCCGCGAGCAGGAGAGCGCGGGTGTAACGCATCCATCAGAAATTGATCGTGTGGCTGATCGACACCACGCGGCCGCGGCCGGCGAAGTAATTGCGGAAGAAGTCGATCTGCGCCCAGCTCAGGATGTAGTACTTGTCCGTGAGGTTTTCCACGCCGACCGACAACCGGCCCCAGCGATCGAGATCGAAGTTGGCGGTGAGATCGAACAGCGTGTAGCCGTTGGTGTGTTCTTCGTTGGCGCGGCCTTCGTTGATGTCGCGATCCATCAGCGTCGTCATGCCGAGCACCAGATTGCTGTTCTCCGCGAACATCCAGTCCACCGACGCCGAGAACTTGTCCGGGCTGATGTCGTTGACGCCCATTTCGCGGATCAGCGGGCCGGTGCTTCCATACGTCGTCAGGCCGCGGATGCGCGAGTAGAGCGCCGAGACTTTCCAGCTGTCCGACAGGATCAGTTCGCCGGTAGCCTCGTACCCTTTGATCTCGGTCGGTGCCCGCACCAGTACGAAGTCCTGCGACACCGGATCGACGATCAGCGAAGAACCGAAATCCGACTCGGAAATGTAGTGCGATGCGCCGAAGCTGGCGCGCTCGCCGCGCCAGTTGAAGCCGACTTCGCGGTTCTCGACCAGCAGCGCCTGCAGATCGAGGATGCCTTCGACCGAAATCGGCGGATCGTTCGGGCAGCCGTCGGGCTGCGTGCCGTTCGGTTCGGCGGTGTCGTTCGAGCACTGGATATTGCGCAGCGGGATGCCGACGTTCGGCAGGCTGAAGCCTTCGCCGTACGAGGCGAACACGGTCCATTCTTCGCCGATACGATAGATGCCGCCGAAGTTGAACAGGTTTTCCTCGTACGACAGCGTGCCGCCGCTGACGAAACGGCGATCGCGGAACCAGGTCGTGGTGTAGTCGTCGACCGACAGCTCGCCGTCCTCGCGACGGAAACCGGCGCTCAGCGTGAGGTCGTTGATGTCCCACGAGAACTGCATCCACGGGGCGGTGCTTTCGTAGTTGAGCGGCGGCACCCAGATGCGGTTGGTCAATGCCAGGCGCTGCTGCGCTTCGTCCTCCACCACGTCGAGGCCGACCCGCATTTCGAGGCCGCTGACATCGAAGATATCGGCATTGGCGTACGACGTCTTGACGCCGTTCTTCTTCGAGTGGATTTCCGACTGGTCGATGATCTCGCCGATCGGCGCGATCTCCGGATCCTGACGATCCAGGCCATTCTCGGTCGGATAGCGCATCGCCTGATCGGCGCGGTACAGATCGACGCGCAGGCTGCCGCCCCACAGGTCGGCATTCGAGTATTGCAATACGTATTGATCGAAATCGTTGAATTCGGTGAGCGCGCCGAGCGGCGGAATGCGCACGGCCTGGTCCGGAATGCCGAGTTCGCGGTCGCCCGCGATCCAAGTGTAATTGCCCTTGCCCTCGATCTTGAACTTCGCCGCCGAGAACTGCAGGCGCTGCATATAGCTGTCGCCGAAGTTGTAGCCGAACTTGACGAACAGATTGTCGGCTTCACTGTCGTTGGTCGAACCCGACGCGTTCATGCCGATGGTGCGGCCTTCGCCGTCGTAGGCGATGCCGCGATCGAGGAACGAGGCCGCGGTGAGCAGATCCCATTCCTCGCTGCGATGGGTCAGCGTCATGCCGGCCTTCCACAGATCGCTGTCGTCTTCGAACTGCGTCGAATAGCGCGTGCTGAAGCTGCCGGCCGTGCCTTCTTCGGTCGGTACTTTCGACAGGTAATTGATGATGCCGCCGGCCGCGCCGATGCCTTCCGACGCCGACGGCCCGTTGATCACTTCGATGCGGCCGACCACGCCCATATCGGTGAAGGTGCCCTGGCGATTGCCTTCGCGCAGCGGCGAGCCTTGCGGGATGCCGTCGAACAGGCGCAGCGCGGTGCGGCCGCGCAGTGTTTCACCCAGGTTGCTCAGCGCCTGCGACGATTCCGAATAGCCCGGCACCGAACGCGCGAGCACCGCGGTCGCGTCTTCCGTGAGCGCCAGCGTGCGCTGCACTTCTTCTTCCGACACGATGGTGACGGCGCCCGGGATCTTGTCGATCGACTTCGGACTGCGCGTGCCGGTGACGACGATCTGGTCGAGTTTCGAGGCCGCCTCCTCGTCGTCGCGTTCGACGGCGTCGGCGGCGGAATCCTGCGCATACACGGGTTGTGCGAACAGGGTGAACAGCGCGATCGAAATCGCGGCGGAAAGCGTCGTCTTCATGTCGGCATCTCTGTGTTAACACCCCAGCGGGTTGCCGCAGAGACTATGCGCATGCCCGGCGCGATCACACCGGGGCGATCTATGTTCACAGAGGAGTTTTTGTTGCGACTGACGTTGCGCATTGTTTGTTGCGGCGCAGCACAATGCTCACATTTTGTGTCGATGCGCGAACCGTGCACTCGCACGGTTGTTTATGCCGCCGAAATCTGGATCGCTTTGCGCGCTTCCTGCACCAGCAGTTTCACCAGCCGCACGCGCACCGTCGAGCGCGACCACACCACACCGATGCGGCGCGGCTCGGCCGGCAGCGGCAGCGGAATGCGCGCCAGCTTCAGGCCCTCGGGCCACGGCCGCGCCCAGTCGGGCACCAGCGAGACCCCGAGGCCGCGATCGACCATCACGGCAATCGCATTCAAGGCATTGAGTTCGAAGCGTTCGCGCGGAACGATGCCGGCACGCAGCAGGTACTCGTCGGCCTGGCGGCCGCCCCATTGGTGACGGTCGTAGCGGATCAGCGGTTGCGTCGAGAGCAGGTGGTGCGGATCCTGATCGGCGAGCGCGAGCGGCGCGAGCACCACCAGCGGTTCTTCGCGCAGCAGATTCCACTCGCAGGTTTTCGGCAGCGCGAACGGCGCCTGCAGCACGATGGCGGCGTCGAGATCGTTGGATTCGACGGCGCGGTAAAGATCGGCCGAATAGCCTGGCTTGATGAACACATTGATCGCGGGAAAAGTCTCGACCATGCGCGCGAGCACGTCGGGCAGCATGCCGGCCAGCGCGGTGGGGCAGGCGCCCAGGCGCAGCTCGCCGGACACTTCGGTGTCGTGCGCGATGCTGCGCAAATCCGCAATCCCGCGCAGCAACTCGCGCGAGCGCTGCAGGATGCGCGCCCCTTCCTCGGTGACGCTCACGGTGCGGCCGACGCGCGCGATCAACGTCGCACCGAGTTCGCGCTCGATGGTGCGAATCTGCTGCGCCACCGCCGCCGGCGTGATATTGAGCACCCGCGCCGCCGCGGCCATGGAACCGCTTTCGACCACGGTGACGAAGGTGTTGAGGAACTGGGTTTCCATGGGGAGTAGGTTACATCGGGCGGCGGTGGATTTTGGCCGGCGCGCCGTCGCGGCTTGCCGGCGGGGCTGTGTTCGACCCTTGCGCGGTATCGACGATCAGCTACACCCGGTGTCGCGACCAAGTGCAAATGTCCGCATCTTGGAGGGACAATCAGGGCAAGACCAGGTGGGACTAATCGATGGTGCCGACCGAGGCGTATCACGCGCTGATGCTGATCAAGTAGTCTCGAAACGCCGGACCACGAAGGAAGCGAGCGGTGTGGCATTCCTGCCTGTCGTGATCACGAGTTGCGTGCAGTATGGCCTCGCAGCTTGATAATGTAGCGCTTACACCCTCGGATTGAACACGTGCCGGGTCAACTGGAGTAACTGCAAGTTGCGGTTGGAGGTGCAAGCGGGTTAGCACATGTTGAACGCGTTACGCCCCGATAGGGGGTATGAATTCAAGTCGGGCGGCTTGGTAATCCTTACGCATCGTAATCAATGAATCGCGAAGACTTTCTGCTTCAGCTGAAGACGTCCGGTGACGAAGACAAGCTCTTGGACGCTTGCAGACGTCACCTGCTGCACGGAACGCCACACGTCTTTGTCGGACGGGAGGGGGAATTCTTTGATTTTCGACGACGTATTGCAGACAAGTTTCAAGTCGGCTTCCATGAAGTGTTTGTAGTCGGATCCGCCAAACTGGGCTTCAGCCCATACAAGGAGAAAGACTTCGATCTCGATTCGGACATCGACGTAGTCATCGTCTCGGAAAAGCTCTTCGACGTGTTCATGGATCAAATACGCCACTACCAAGGTCAACTTCGCCGCTCACGGCGAGTTGTATCCACGCGCGAGCTGTGGCTCTATCATGAGTTCTTGGAGTACGTTGCGCTTGGCTGGATTCGCCCGGACAAAATTCCTCTGTCATTCACCCTTTCTTCGGTGAAAGACGACTGGTTCACCTTCTTTCGCTCGGTGTCCAACGGCAAATCGGAAGTCGGCAACTACAAGGTCGCGGCAGGCATATTTAGGACCTACAATCATCTTGAGTGCTACCTGCTTGAAGGATTACGTGAGATCTATGAGGCGCTGCGCGTCAAGGAACAAGCATGACAATTCAACTTAGCCCGTCGGTAACTCATCCGACCATCGCCGAGGTGTATCAGAACATTCGGGGGAAGAAGCTTGTTCTTCGGCCTGACTTCCAGCGGCGGTTCGTCTGGACTCATGAGCACCAAGAAGAGTTTCTGGACACAATTCTTCGTGGTTATCCTTTCCCCGAGATCTACGTCTGTCGCGGTGACATTGATGTTGTGAATCTCACAACCACTCAGCATGTCATTGACGGACAGCAGCGCCTCACGACGATTCAGCTTTACATCGAAGGGAAGCAGCATCGCCCATTCTCAAAAATTCCCAACTTTGCGGCACTCAGCGAAGATCAGAAGAAGGAACTGCTCTCATACCAATTGGTCATGCGAGACCTTGGCGAGGTTGACGACGGACTTATAAGAGAAATCTTCCGCCGCATCAATCTCACGAAGTTCAAGCTGGAAGACATCGAGATTCACAACGCGGTGTACGACGGGGAGTTCATCCAGGCGGCAAAGCAACTTCTGGGAACAATAGACCTGCGTACCTACGATGTCTTCCACGAGTCCGAGTTCACTCGCATGGCAGACCTTCACTTCGTTTTGTTGGTCATGGCTACCCTAGAGAACGAGGGCTACTTCCCGCAGGACAACGAGGTTGAAACCTATATTGCCAAATACAACGACGATTATCCCGGCCGAAGCAAGATGAACGAGTTGCTCAAGCAGACATTCAGCGTTGTAGATTCTCTCAAGCTTAGGGCGGACTCCATCTGGTTCCGAAAGTCGAATTTCTTCACAATGGTTGTTGAGTTCGCTCGCCATGGAGCGAAGCTCCCTGCGGACGTTGTGTCTAAGCTGATCTGGTTAGAAGAGAAGATCTTGGGAGCAAAGCTTCTACCGGATACTGAATTCGGCCGGTACTACGGGTACATGTACACAGGGACGACTGGCCGCAAAGCTCGGATCGAGCGCGCGACCATTTTCAACGCACATCTCTTCGGTGAGAAGACCACCTAGCCACTCTTGATCCGCCTGCTTTTTTCGTCCCTTTCATGCTGCTTTGCGATAGTTCGCCAGTGTCTCGATATGGTGGTGTCTCGATATCAGCGAAACGGGGTCCAGCGAAACGGGGTCAGAGCATCTTTCTCTTTCAGCAACCTGCTCTAACCCGTTCCGTTCACGGCGCTCAGCCGCAATAGAAACGTCGGGGATTGGATGATCTACTTTTTACTCATTCTTGCCGCTTGGGGTTCGCTGTTTCTCAACCTGCCACGTTGGGTATCGGTACTTGGCAGTTGCGTGTTCCTGGGGCTAGGCGCGATCTTCCTGCTCTTCGGTCTGGCTGGATCATACTGGGACAGCCACATGACATCCGCTGACTCCGCAGCGACATCGACTCTTGTAACAGGCGCGCTACTCGTGTTGTCGCGTGCTGCATTGCTGGTCAAGGTCGTACTGCATGCCTTGGTGGCGCCGCCCTCGCCGTGAGCCTACGTTGCAGCCTAACGTCCGGCGTCACGCCCTCGGTAAGACAAACATGCTCAAGTACGTCTGGTTGTTGATACTCGCAATTCCGCCTTGGATCGCCGTCGAATTCGATGCCCCCAAATGGGTCGTGGCGGTTGCGATCGCGCCGTTTTTTCTTCTCGCCATGACGCTGGGCGATCCGGACGAAGATCTGCTTGGGGAAGCATCGGAAGGATTCCGTAAAAGGACGCTCATACTCGTCGGAGCAGGTGGCCTTGTCTTGGGCGGGGTTCTTTAGATGTTGTGGCAGGTGTTCTTTCCCGGCGCATAGGCGCTTACACGGTTTCAAGAAGCCAGTGCCGGCCAACCGCAGACGGACACCTTACCGAGAGCGAATCCTGCACTTCTGTGCACGGGGTCGTCGCGCCCCGCAACTTCGACATTTCGCAGGCGTCATCGCGCTTTGTCCTCATCGACGTGACGTCCGAGCCGGGTCAACTGGTGCCGCGCTCAACCTACCAGCGCAAGGACATATCGGCATTCCTCGGTAGTCCGGCGGCACTCGGTCGGCGATTTCGAATTTTGGATTTTCGCTCGGGGCGGGAGCTGCAAGCGCTTGGAGACGGCAGCTTTGTGGAATGCGGGAGATTCGATCCTGCATCGCCGGACGAAGTGCTCCATCTTGTCGTGCCGTGACAGTGTTCCGCTCCGACTGCGGCGAAGGCTGTCCAGTATGTCGAGCGGTGGTGGGTAACACGAGGCTGGAATGTGTGCGGTCCTTGCGACCGAAGCCACCGTCCCGCTGGTTACGGGTGTCGCGGCTACTCAGGGCGTGACTCTTTTTACTGCTAGATAGTTGCCAGCTAGCCGCGACACAGGCCCCACGGTCAGATCGCGACCGTCCATGTCTCCGCATCGTGTCGGTCGTCCGCAAAAGCCCGAGTAGCCGTATAGCCACGTCCGGATGAGTCTGCTCGTTGCGGGGCGCTCACCGGCACCGATGGGGCTTCGGAAGGAATGGGGATGAACCACCGAGTTGGGGGCCTGATGGCCCTGGGAGTGCTCTTGGGGAGCGGGGCAGCGAGCGGACAGCAAATCTTCGGGAACGGCTTCGAAGAGTCTTGCGAAATCGATGCGGACAGCGATCGCTTGCCCAACTGCGAAGAGGCGATCCTGGGGTTGGACTATTTCGACAGCGACACCGATGACGACGGACTTTCCGATGGCGATGAGGTAATCGGAACCGTTGGTGGCCTGGATCTCGCGGCCTTTGGCGTCGACCCCAGGCACAAAGACTTGCTCATCGAGATGGACTGGGACGTGGACAGTCGTCACTGCGCCTTGAACCACTCACACCGGCCGCCGGACGTCGCCATCGCCGGGGTCAAGATTTTCTATGCGGCCGCCCCGGTCACGAATCCGGATGGCGTCAATGGAATCAACTTCATCGCGGACTACGGCCAAGGGCCGGCGCCTTTTACGGGAGGCAATGAGGTCGATTTTCCGAATGCGGTGACGGGACAGGTCGACGCGGTGTTCAAGGGCGTCAAGGCCACAAGCTTCGACCCGAAGCGCGCGGGATATTTCCGCTATCAAGCCCACGGCCATTTCTGGCAAGACAATAACAACAGCAGCGGCGTCGCCGAAGTCTACGGCGACAACAGCGCCGTGACGCTCAATTGTGCGTATGACAACGCCGACTACGTTCGGAACACGATCATCCACGAGTTAGGCCACAACCTCTCGCTGCACCACGGTGGGAACACGTTCTGCAACGGTTTGGCGAACTACAACTCGCTGATGAACTACAGCTATCAGCTTGAAGGGATCGATGTAACCTGCGACCGATTCGCCGACGGCGTCGACAACCTGGGTTATTCGCAGGGAAATCGGACGATGATGATCCAGGGCCAGCTCGACGAGGCGCAAGGCCTGCGCCCACCGGATCATCCGCAGCACCAAGCGATCGATTGGAACGGCAACGGCACGATCGACGCCTCCCCGGTGAATTGGGATGGACCGTGGAGCATCGATGCTGCGTGCCAAGGCATCACCACGTCGACTGACTTCAACGACTACGCTGCACTGATCCTCGATCCGCTCACGTCACCTGGCGGAGGAGTTTCGACTCCACCCGAAGACAGCGGCGCCTGCGCGTCCACCCCCAACTTCTGAGGATTCCGCCATGCGCGCGATTGCTTTGACGCTGATGTTATTTGCGATGGGCGGAACCGCTCGGGCGGATTGGACCTTCACGCTCGATCCTGCGCCGGCACACGCAGGTCAGGTCGTGAACGTGCGGGTGGACGACCAGTCTGGATGCACGCCGTTTTCCGTGCCCGCAGTGGTGCGCGAGGGAAGTATCGTCAGGATTTCCTTCTTGCTCGACGACGGGATACTTCCTCCGCCATGCCTCCCCGAGCGCGTTGCGCCACGGTTGCATTCGTTGGGCGTGTTCTTGCCGGGTAACTACACCGTGGAAGTCAGCCTGTGCGGCAACGTGCCGCCGCCACTGCCGGCGTGCTCGGTCGACACTACGCTGAATCTGTCGGTGTTCGGATCCAGCGGCCGGCGAGTCACGGTACCGATGTTGTCGGGCGCGGTCGCGATCGGACTGATGTTCGCGATTATGCTGATCGGGTGGGTCGGCCAGCGGCGAATCTGAGTTGCGAACTGGAGCCTGGTGATAACGCTACTAACACGACCAGATTCTGATCCCCGTAGGAAAGATGGCCGGACCTAGAACATACTGACCGCGCTGCCACCGGTTCGGCTACGAATTCAAATCTATCGCCATGCTTTCGCCGCGACCGATACTGCTATGTCTCATCGCCTTGTCCCTGTTCGTCGCGATGGTCGAGGCGGCCGCTTACTGGTGGGGCTTTCTTGTTGCCGACGACGCCCTATCGCTGTGGGGCCTTGTCTTTCCCATTTTGCTTGCCTGGTGGGTAGTCACCGATAGTCGCGACAAGCCCTATATCTACAAGCCGTTCTCGTTCGGTTTTCTTGTGCTGTATTCGCTGCCTGTCTATTTGCCTTACTATCTTTTCCGTACACGCGGTGCGGCAGGGGCGCTCTCGCTCGTTGGCTTCATCACTCTTTATCTGCTCGGGTTTCTGCTGCAACTTGGCATGTGGGTCGCGAGCTAGCTTTTGGCTGCAGGTGCGGCAAAACCTCGGCTTTTGACTCACAGGCTGTATGCGCGACCCCCACGATCCGAAAACCTGTCCTGCGTGCCAATCCACGCAAATTGTCGTCGGTAGCCTGGGCATCGGGGACGGGTCGGGTACGCGCTTTTTCCCGTCCAACCTTCCGTTGCTCAAACTGGAGCGGTCCGTGCGTCTCATGGCCGGCAGCCGGTTTTTCGCGTGCACCGAGTGCGACCTTTGTCTGGTCCAATGCGGTTGCGGGACATCTCGCTTTGGTTCTGCGCCCAGGATGATTATTTCGCCGGCTGATCGCCAAGACGAGATTGTCCTTTCCTGGTGATCCCCGCGAATGCGTTTCAACGTGCTCCAACACGGGGCCGCCTCCAGGCGCCTCCGCAACCAGTTTTTGTGGCGCCCAAACACAGCCAAACCCCACGTCTGACGATAGCGCCACCCCCTTGTTGCGCGATATGCGCGCGCGACAATGGCCACATGCCTTACCCGCAAGCCAGCGCGGAGCAGATCCGCGAATTCCACGAACGCGGTTTCCTCGTCGTGCGCGGCGCGTTACCCGCGGATGAACTCGACCGCATCGAACAGCACTGCGATCTGCTGATCGAAGGCAAGGAAACGCTCGCCAACGATTGGGCCTGGCGCGAAGGTGAGGCGCGCGAACAACGCGTGTTTCGCATCGTGCAGGCGGCGCTGGGCAAGGTGTGGGCCGAGGTTGCCGATCAACCTTATCGTCGTTGGCTGGCGAGTTTCGCTTCCGCGCTGATGGAGCGCGAGATGGAGTTCTGGTACGACCAGTTTCTCGGCAAGCCGCCCGGGCATTCGGCGGTGACCGAGTGGCATCAGGATGAAGGCTATTGGGGCCGCAATTTGGAAGATCGCGGCATCACCGGTTGGATTCCGCTGCAGGACGTGAGTCCGGTGAATGGGTGCATGCACTTCATCGATCGCGGGCATCGCGACGGGATTTTGCCGCATCGTCTGGTGCCAGGCGTGCAGAGCGATCTGTTGATGTGCAGCGTGGATGCAGCGCGCACGGTCGCCTGTCCGATGTCACGCGGCGATGTCGCGTTTCATCATCCGAAGACGCCGCACATGAGCACGGCCAACCACGGTACGGCGTGGCGCAAGGCGGTGAGCAATCATCTGCAGGCGCCGGGCAGCGGCGGCGAGGGCGGCCACTATCCGTGGCGCGTGAAGGTGAATCAGCGCACCGGCGAGCGTCGCAATGTCGGCGAAGATCAGTCCTTGTAGACGGTAAGTCCGACCAGCGAGCGCGTTGGTGCCGGGAACAGCAGGCTGGCGAGATAGCCGACCACCACGCACACCAGGATCGAAATCGCCAGATAAAAATACGGGTGGACGAGATCGTAGGTCCACGCGATGAAAGTGAGCACGATCGCACTGCCGATGCCGATCGCCACCCCCGGCGAATTGGCGCGCCGCGTGAACATGCCGAGCGTGTAGGCGCCGGCGAACCCGCCGCCGAGCAGGCCGGCCAGTTCGATCGACACATCGAACAGCGAATGCACGTCGTAGCGCGACAGCACCAATGCCGCGCCGATGCCGACCAGGCCGACGACCACCGTCATCATTTCGGCGAAGAACACGCCTTTCTTCTGCGATTTGTCCTTGGCGAAGCGGTCGTAGAAATCCACCGAGATCAGCGTCGCCACCGAATTCATGATGCCCGACAGCGTCGCCATCGCGGCCGCGAAGATGCCGGCGATGATCAGGCCCGTCACGCCCATCGGCAGTTCCGCCGCGATGAATAGCGGGAACGTGGCGTCGATCGGCAAGGTCGGATTCATGCGTTCCGGATTGGCGCGGTAGTAGAAGAACAACGCCGTGCCGATCATGTAGAAAATGAAACCGCCGGGTATCATGATCGCGGCGAAAGCCCAGATCGAACGGCCGGCTTCCTTGTCGGATTTGGTGGACAGCACGCGCTGCATCAACACCTGATCTTTCGGGAAGGTGAGCACCACCTCGAACAGCACCAGGAAGATGAAGCCCCACACCGTGGCCTTGGTGAGATCGAAACTGAAATCGAACAGTTTCATCTTGTCCTGCGCCAGCGCTTCGGCGAAGAAACCGCCGACGCCTTTGTCGAGGCTCCACACGATGAAACCGATCGCGAAGATCGCGCCGCCCATCTTGACGATCACCTGCACCACGTCGGTCCAGATCACCGCTTTCATACCGCCCATCGCGGTGTAGACGATGGTGAAGCCGCCCATCATGATCACGCTCCACACCACGTTGATGCCGGTGATGGTGGCGATGGCGAGCGCGGGCAGGAACAGGATCACGCTCATGCGGCTGCCGATCTGCATCAGGATGGCGAGCGCGCTGGCCGTCATCCGGATGGCCGGATGAAAACGCGTCTCCAGATACGAGAACGTCGACATCAGATTCAAGCGCCGCAGCAGCGGCACCACCCACACCGCGACGAACATCAGCCCGAGCACGGCGACGAGATTGTTGGTCAGGTATTGCCAGTTGGTTTCGAACGCCTTGGCGGGAATCGCGATGAAACTGATCGAGCTGGTGTTGACCGCGTACAGGCTCAGGCCGGCGGCCCAGAACGGAATGGTGCGGTTGCCGACGAAGAAGTTCGCGGTCGACGTGCGCTTTTCGCGGACATAGAAATACAGGCCGATACCGATCATCGATGCGAGGTAGACGACGATGACGATCCAGTCGAGCCAGGTCAGCAACAGCTTGCGCGATTGCACTTCGGCGCTCGCCACTGCGATGGCGCCGGTCGCATCGGCCTGCGTCCAGACGAAGCCTTCGGGCCACGAAACCACGGCCTGCGGTTGAGCGAGCGTCGCGCCGGGCAAGGTGGCCCAGCCTTGCGTGATCGACTGGAACGTCATCGGCACGACGCTGCCGTCGGCGCCGCCTACCAGCACCAGCACATGCGCCTGGCCGATCACGCGGCCGGTGCCGGGCAAGACGTGGCCGGGCACTTCGCCTTTCGCCAGCCAGCCGTCGAGTTTCGTCCAGCGCCACACCGCGTTGTTCGTCGCGCCCGAAACGAAGGCGAGCAAACCCGTGCTTTGCGCAACCAGCGCGACGGCTTCGCCGCCGCCCGGCCATGCTTCGGCCTGCGTCCACTCGCGCGGCGTGGCGCGCGTGTCGAGGCGCCAGAGAGCGGTCCGGGAAGCGGCATCGCGGCCGGCAACGTGAATCACGCCGTCGCGCACCGTCGCCTGCAGTTGCGACAGAGGCTGCGGCAGCGGCGGCAACGGATCGCGCGCGACACTTTCGCCCTCGACGACGAGTCGCTCGATGCCGCCGGCGACGCCGTTCGCCTCGACGCGAATCACATAGGCTTCGTTGCCATCGCCGAAACTGGCGACGACATTGGCCGGTGTTTCGCCACCGGTCCACGCCACCGGTTTCCACGCCGCTGCACCGTGTTCGAGCCGCAGCGCCGGCCCGGCTTTCGGAAACGCGATCAAGGTGCGGCCGACCGCGGCGAGCGCCGCCGGTTCGCTCAGCGGCGGCAGGCTTTTTGTGAGCAACGGCGTCAGCGCTTCGGCGCGCACCTGCGGCGCGGCGAAGGCGGCGGCCAGCGTCAGCAACGCGCCCAGGGTGCGGAGAATCATCTTCATTGAGCCGACGCCACCAGCGCCTGCGCGCGTTTGAGGAAGGGCAGGTCGATCATGCGGCCTTCCACGACGAATGCGCCGTGGATTTCGTCACGCGCGGCGGCGACGATGCGGCGCGCCTGTTCGAGTTCTTCTTCCGACGGCGCGAACGCTGCGTTGGCGAGCGCGATCTGACGCGGATGGATGCAGCTTTTGCCGACGAAACCGAGCCGGCGCGCCATCGCCGCTTCGGCTGAATAGCCATTGTCGTCGTCGACTCTGGCGAACGCGCTGTCGACGGCGAACACATCGGCCTGCGCCGCGGCGAGCCGCACCGCGAACATCGCCGCGTGCACGTTCGCCGCGTCATGCCGCGCGATGCCGAACGGTTCGAACAGATCGGCCAGGCCCAGTTGCAGGCCGGCGACGCGGCGGTCGGCCGTGGCGATCGCGGCGGCGTGCGCCAGCGCTTTCGGGGTTTCGATGTTGACGAGCAACCGCGTGGGCGATGCGTCGTGTTCGGATTCGGCTGCGGCGATGGCGTCGATCGCATCGCGCAGTTGCGATGGCGTTTCGATTTTCGGCAGGTTGATCAACGCGACGCCGGCGCGTACCACAGCCGCGATGTCTTTCTCGAAGTGTTCGCTGTGCGGCGCGTTGGTGCGCACGATGATCACTTTGGCGGCGGCGCGCACCGCGGGCGAGGCGACGAAATCTTCGACGCGTGCACGCGCTTCGTCCTTGGCGCCGGCCGGCACGGCGTCTTCGAGGTCGAACGACAGCGCGTCGGCCTGGCTGGCGAGCGCCTTCTTGAACAACTCCGGCCGCGAACCGGGAACGAACAGTTTGCTACGCATGAGGACGGTCGGCTTTCATGCGCGGAGTGTGCGCGAAGCCGGCGGCGGTATTTGCATACGTTCGGCATTTTCAGACGCAAGTTGCGGTTGGTTGTGGTGGCTTTGCGCCGCGGGGAATCGGGAATTGGGAATAGCAGGGAATCGGGAATTGGGAATCGGGAGAAGGGCAAGGGCAGCGCGAGGAGATGCAAGCGCCCGCGGCCCGCTCTGGCTCTCTCCCGATTCCCGATCCCCGCTCCCCGATC
>CBFHAI010000050.1:0-32868 GCA_965653565.1 uncultured Chiayiivirga sp.
CGACAACATCGTCACCCACTCAAACCCCATTAACGTCATAATCTTCACGGTGCTTAATGTGCCGCGCCGCGACCGCCCGGGGCCCGAATCGGTGGATCTGTCGCAGTGGGTTTATCAGTTCGCCGAAGAGTTCAAATCGACGCGCTATCTCGATCAGGATGAAGTCAAAGCGGTGGCGCAGACGCGGCATCTGTTCGCGATGGTCGATCCGCAGCAGCTGCACCAGGTGGTCACCAACCTGGTGCAGAACGCGATGAACTACGGACGGCTGCCGGGCGAACCGGCGCGCATCACCGTCACCGCGCGGCAATTGAACGAATCGAGCGCGCCGCTGGTAGAAGTGATCGACCGCGGGCCGGGCATACCGATGAAGGTGGCCGACAGCATCTTCGAGCCGTTCTTCACCACCCACGAACACGGCACCGGCCTGGGCCTGTATCTGGCCCGGCAGTTGTGCGAAGCCAACCAGGCCACGCTCGAATACGTGCCGGTGGCCGGCGGCGGCAGTTGCTTCCGCATCACGCTGGTGCGTGCCCGGCTGCTCGAAATCACGCCCGGCCGGGGCGAACGCAATGGCAGGCATGTGGCATGAAAACAGTGACGGCCATCTCGACACCGGACCCCGGTCGGTTGGCAGCGCGGCGCCCAGCCATTAACGTGTAGCGTCTTTTTCAACCAGCCCCGACCTATGGCGCCCACCCGCACCGCGTTGATTGTCGACGACGAACGCGACATCCGCGAACTGCTGGTGCTCACGCTCGGCCGCATGGGCCTGCGCGTGGATACCGCCGCCGACCTGGGCGCGGCACGCGAGCAGCTGGCCAATACGCGCTACGACCTGTGCTTCACCGATATGCGGCTGCCGGACGGTTCGGGCCAAAGCCTGATCGAGCTGATCGCCACCCGCTACCCGGAGACGCCGGTGGCGATGATCACCGCGCACGGCAACGTCGACGCGGCGGTCGAAGCGCTCAAGGCCGGTGCCTTCGACTTCGTTTCCAAACCGGTCGATCTGTCGGTGCTGCGCCGACTGGTCAACAACGCGCTGCAACTGGGCGAACAGCGGCGCACCCAGCAGAACCAGTCGTCCGGGCGCCTGCTCGGCCAATCGGCCGCGATGCAGCAGCTGCGCGCGACGATTTCGAAAGTGGCGCGCAGCCAGGCGCCGGTCTACATCAGCGGCGAATCGGGCGTCGGCAAGGAACTGGTGGCGCGCCTGATCCACGAACAGGGGCCGCGCGCGGCCGGCGCCTTCGTGCCGGTGAACTGCGGCGCGATTCCCAGCGAGTTGATGGAAAGCGAATTCTTCGGCCACCGCAAAGGCAGCTTCACCGGCGCCCACGGCGACAAGGAAGGCCTGTTCCAGGCCGCCAACGGCGGCACCCTGTTCCTCGACGAAGTGGCCGAACTGCCGCTCCACATGCAGGTGAAACTGCTGCGCGTGATCCAGGAGAAATCGGTGCGCCCGATCGGCGCCAACGCCGAGCAGAGCGTCGATGTACGCATCCTGTCGGCGACCCACAAACCGCTGGCGCCGCTGGTGGAAGACGGCCGCTTCCGCCACGACCTGTTCTACCGCATCAACGTCATCGAACTGGGCGTGCCGCCGCTGCGCGAACGCCGCGAAGACATCCCGGTGCTCGCCAACAGCATCCTCAAACGCCTGGCCGACGAACTCGCCGAAGTGGCGCCGACCATCACCGACGCCGCGCTCGAAGCGCTGTCGAGCTATCCGTTTCCCGGCAACGTGCGCGAACTGGAAAACATCCTGGAACGCGCGTTGGCGCTGTCGGACGGCGCCTTGATCGGCCCCGGCGACCTGCATCTGCCGAGCGGCCGCCAAGCACCGCCGGGCGCCCCCGGCGCACCGCGCATCACCGGCACCCAGCCCGCCGTTCCCGCCCTGCCGACCGGCGCCCCGATCTCGGCCGCCGCGCTGCCCGACTACATCGAAAAACTCGAACGCGAAGCCATCGTGCGCACGCTCGAGGAATGCCGCTACAACAAGACCAAGGCCGCGGCGAAGCTGGGCATCACGTTCCGTGCGATGCGCTACAAATTGAAGAAGCTCGGCATCGACTGAGCATCGCTCGTACGCGCCGTTTTTTGATTCACTCCCCGAGAAAAATCCCATGAATCGTTGGAAAGCCGCAGGCATCCATCTGGCCCTGAGCGCCGTGATCGTCACGGCCGTCGCGCTGGGCCTCATCCTGGTGTGGTATGGCTGGGATCTGTTCGTCTCCATGGGCGCGGCGCGCCAGCTGATGATCCTGGCGGCGGTCGACGTGGTGATCGGCCCGCTGCTCACGCTGATCGTGTTCAAGCTCGGCAAGCCCAGCCTGAAGTTCGACCTGACCGTGATCGCGCTGTTGCAGGTCGCCTTCCTGATCTACGGCATGCACATCATGTGGCAGTCGCGGCCGGTGTTCCTGGTGGCGGTGCTCGATCGCTTCGAACTGGTGTTCGCCAATGAAATCGATGACGAAGACGTGGCCCGCGCGCCGGCGCCTTTTGCCGTCAAGTCGGGCACCGGACCGGTGACGGTGGGCGGCAAGCTCGCGCAGAATTCGCAGGAAACCTACGACCTGGCAATGGCCGGCTCTTCCGGCCGCGATATCCAGCACATGCCGGAACGCTACCTGCCCTACACCGATGTCGCAGCAAAAATCGCCGGCCGTGCACAGCCGCTCAAGGTATTGAGCGACAGTTCCCCCGCCGCCGCCGAAATGCTGCAGAAACGCCTGCGCAAACTCGATCGCACCGAAGAAAGCGTGACCTACGTCCCGATCATTTCGCGACGCGGGCGGGCCACGATGTTGCTCGATGCCAAGACCGGTGAAGTCCTGGGTCCGCTGGCCATCGATCCGTGGTTCGATCTGTAGCCAAACAAGCAAAGTGACACAACGCGTCACATTTGGCCGGAGTGCCGCGAACCGGCGGGAACGGGGCACGACACAATGTGCCCGACTTCTCAGTTGCAACCCGAAAAGGCCTGATCCAACCGTGGCATGTTTCATGCTAAAACTCTCCCGCCGCCAGTCCGGTTTGTTTTCAGGAACCAACGGAAGGCGCCGGAGCGATCCGGTCGGGCGGTGTACCACCCGTTATCAACGTTGACCAACGCTATGGGGAATTCCATGAAGAAGACGCAAGGCTTTACTCTTATCGAACTGATGATCGTGATCGCGATCCTGGGCATCCTGCTCGCCATCGCCATCCCGGCCTATCAGGACTACACCGTCCGCACCAAAGTGGCCGAATGTCTGAATCTCCAGGCGCCGGTCAAGCTGACGATCTCGGAATACTACATTTCGAATGGTTCGATGCCGCTTGCTAACACGGTTGCCTACAACCGCACCACTGACTTCTGCCACGCCAGCGACGGCACGGCCGTTGCCCGTAACGACGACAACTTCACGCTGCGCATGAACATCAATGAGCTCGGCGTCGGCTACACCGGCGGCCTGATCATCGAACCGCGCCTGTACGGCGTGGCCTGCGGCGAAAACGGCGACGTGGCCTGGGCCTGCGGTTACGACGCAGCCGGCGACACCACCAACGGCCGCTTCCTCGCTGCCACCTGCCGCAAGATCATCGCGACCTATGCCGCTGCCCGCACCTCGCTCACCGAGGAAACCGGCAGCGTCTGCACCGATCCGGCGTAATCAGCTTCACAGCGGCCTTCCTGGCGCTGCGTAGAACCAAGCACCGGCCGGCAACGGCCGGTGCTTTTTTTTGGATCCTGCTTTCATGACGAGATGATCGGCAACCCCTCCCCCGCGTCCCGATCGATGTTGCTGGCGGCATTGGCGACGGTCCTGGCGTACGCCGCCGGGCTGGCAGGGCCGTTCGTGCTCGACGACCACGTCAACCTGCTGCCGGTCTGGCTGTGGTGGGCAGGCCAGGCGGATTTTTCGACGATCTTCGCCAACCCGAGCGGCCCGTTCGGCCGGCCGCTGGCCATGCTCAGCTTCGCGGCCAACGCGGCCATCGGCGGCCAGCAGGCGTTCGGATTCAAGACCGTCAATCTGCTGTTGCACTTGGCCAACGCCGGTCTGGTGTATTTGCTGTTGCGCCGCTTGCTCGGGACGATTCCGGGCATCGCCGCCGGCGTGGCCGTCGCGTTGGCGGCCGCATGGATGCTGCATCCGCAGCACGTGAGCGCGGTGCTGTATGTGGTGCAACGCATGGCGCTGCTGGGCGCAATGGCGCAACTTGCCGCCGTGCTGGTCTATGTCGTCGCCCGCAGCGACTACGCACGCAATCCGCGCCGCTCGAAGCTGCTGTTGTTCGCCGCGTTTCCCGCGCTGTTGCTGGCCGGCCTGTTCGGCAAGGAAAGTGCGATCCTGGCGCCGCTGCTGTGCGCCGTTCTCGAATTGACGTTGTTGGCGACGCATCCGCGACCGGCAGCGGTGAAGATCTTCTTTGCGTGCTTCCTCGCGCTTCCGATGCTGCTCGGTCTCGGGTTGCTCATGCTTTTTCCGGATCGCCTGTTGGGCGCCTACGAGGCGCGCGAATTCGATATGGCGACGCGTGTCCTGACCCAGCCGCGCGTGCTGCTCGACTATGCGCAGGGCTGGTTCTGGCCCAGCCCGGGTCAAGTGAGCCTTTATCGGGACGGCTATCCCTTTTCGCAGGGCTTGTTTACGCCGGCGTCCGCGGCTTTCGCATTATTGTTGTGGGCAACTGCTGCAATCGCGGCGTGGATCACGCGGCGGCGAAACGCGCTGTTTGCGGCCGGCGTGCTGTGGTTTCTCGCCGCGCACACGCTCGAGTCGAGCGTGCTCGCACTCGAACCTTATTTCGAGCACCGAAATTACGTCGCCGCGCTGGGATTGCTGCTCGCGGCCTACGGTCTGCTGCGACCGCTGCTCGAACGCGTGCCGCAACCGACCGCACGCCTGGCCGTGATCGCGCTGTTGCTGGGGTTGGGCACGATCACCGCACTGCGCGCTTACCGGTGGGGCGATTTCGATCGCCTGCTGGCGAACGAGGGCCCGCCCGCGGGGGAGATTTCCCGACGCCTGCAGATCGATCGCGCCATCCGCGGTTTCGAGCGACGCGATGCCGCGGCATCGAACGCGGCATTGGCCGTGCTGGCCACCGGCTCCCGAGGCGACCGCGCCGCAGCGGCGCTGTGGCAGGCCATACTGCAATGCGATCGCGATGGGGACATCGAGATCGACGCTATCGCCCGGCTGCGAGACAATCCGCCGCCGGTGCTCACTCATAGCCATGTTTCCTGGCTGGGATTGCTCGCCGAGCGCGCCCGGTCGGGACGCTGCACGGGCCTTGCGCCACTGGATGTCGACGCCGTGATGCAACTGTGGCAACGCAGCACCGAGAAACCGGTCACCGCCGCCAACCTCGCTCGCCTCGAGGATCTGCATCAACGCCTGCGCCCGGCGACGCCGGAGCATTCCCCTTGAACCTCGTGCACCGGACGACGCTGTTCAACATCGCGGTCTTCGTGGCGGCGATCGTTTGCGTCGGCGTCTACGCCGCCGGGTTGAACGGCCCGTTCCTGATGGACGATTTCGACGCCATCTTTCCGCTCGCCGCGGCCGAGGCGAGCGGCGGGTGGTGGGAGACGTTGACGCAAGCGCCATCGCATATCCGCGCGCGCTGGCTGTCGAACCTGAGTTTCGTCGTCACGCAGGCCGCGACGGGATCGGCGATGCCGCCGCAGGCATGGGCTTACAAAGCCGGCAACCTCGCGCTGCATATCGCTTGCGCGGCGGCAATGCTGCTGCTGGCATCGCGCGTGTTGCGCATCGCCGGCGTCGACGCCGGCCGCGCGAAATGGCTGGCGCTGGTGACCGCCGCGATTTTCGCGTTGCACCCGCTACTGGTGAGCACCGTGCTGTATCCGGTGCAGCGCATGGCCCAGCTGGCGACGCTGTTCGCGCTGCTCGCGGTGTGGGCCTATGTGCGCTGGCGCGAGTTCTTCGCGACTTCGACCCCGAAACAACATGCGGCCGGCCTCGCGCTGACGATCGGTTTCATGGGACTGGCACTGCTGTCCAAGGAGAGTGGCGTGCTCGCCCCATTGCTGATCGGCGCCGCCGAGATTTCGCTGTTTCGCTGGCCGGCCAAAGAGCATCCGCAACGCGGCCGATTCGACGCCGGCTTCGGGCTGCTCTGCGCCGCACCGCTGATGCTCGGCCTGGTGCTGTTCGGCGTGCGTTGGAAGAGCCTGATGGCCGGTTACGACGGCCGCGATTTCGGCCTCGGCGAACGCGTGCTGACGCAACTGCATGTGCTGGCCGACTATCTGGCACAGATCTTCTGGCCGCGCATCGGCGGCATGGGCCTGTACCGCGACGATTTCCCGATCACGTCCAGTGTGGATGCGCCGACGGCGATCCTCGCGCTCGTGTTCGCGCTGGCGATTGCGGGCGCGATCGCGCTGCGCCGGCGCTGGCCCGTCGTGGGTTTCGGCGTGCTGTGGTTCTTCGCCGCGCATGCGCTCGAATCGAGCGTGTTGCCGCTGGAACTGGTTTTCGAACATCGCAACTATCTGGCGCTGTTCGGCCCGGCCCTGGCCGTTGCATGGTTGGTCGGACACCTGCCCGGCCGCAGCGCCGCCGCGGCGGCGATCGCGATCCTGCTGGCGCTGGGCGTACAGACCGCGCGGCGTGCTGCGGAATGGGGCGACTACGAGCGCTGGATCCGCAGCGAAGTGGCGCATCGTCCCGGCTCGCTGCGCGCGGCCGTCGACCTGGTGATGTACCTGTCGGACCGCTCCGATCCGGCGCAAGCCCGCCGCGCGCTCGAAGCGGCGCAGACCAGGTTTCCCGAGCACGCACAACCGGCGATTCTCGCGCTGGGGTTGCACTGCCGCACTGCGCCGGGCAGCGTCTCCACGGTGCCGGCCGACGACATCCGGCGTCTGCGCAGCGGCATCGTCGGCAAGGACGCCTTCCATCTTTTCGTCGGCATCAAGGAAAACAAATTCGCCGGCCGCTGCAACGGCGTCGGCTGGCCCGCGTTCGCGACGGTCGCCGCCTCCATCGCCGAGAATCCGACCGTTGCCGCCTACCCGACCGCCGCTGCCGCGTGGCACCGACTGCATGCGCAGGCGCTGTCGGAAAGCGGCGACTGGGCGGGCGTGACCGGCGCGATCGAACGTGCGCTCGCGCAGCAGGACAATGACCCGCGCGATTGGCTGTTGCTGATGCGCGCCAGCCTCCAGCAGAACGACTTGTCGGCCTATGCCGGCGCGCGTGCGCGCCTGATGCAACTGACGGGCGGAAACCTGGGGCGGCTGGGCCCGCAACTGAGCGAGCTCGATGCCCTCGCACGACGTACGGCGCCTGTTTCGGGGCGCTGAACATTTGGTCCCGTTGCACAGTTCCGGATTTGTCCCGATGCATGACGGCTTTCAAAGCAGGATCGATTCGAACGCATGACGGCATCCGCCAGCCAAGCGACGGCGACGCCGCGCGTTTCGGTCTGCATCGCCAACTACAACGGCGAGTCGCTGCTGCACGACTGCATCGGCTCGCTGGTCGCGCAAAGCACGAAAGAAGCGATCGAAATCATCGTGCACGACGATGCCTCGACCGACGCATCGCTGCGCCTGTTGCGCGAAAATTTTCCCGATGCCGTCGTGATCGAAAGCGAACACAACGTCGGATTCTGCGTCAGCAACAACCGGATGGCGGCGCGGGCGCGCGGCGAATTCATCCTGTTGCTCAACAACGATGCAGCACTTTTCCCCGATGCGATCGAAACGCTGCTGCAACACGCGCAACACGAAGCGCCGGCGCTTTGGACCTTGCCGCAATACGACTGGGGCGATGGCTCGCTGGTCGATCGCGGCAGTCTGCTCGATCCGACCTATTACACGGTCCGCAACCTGCGCCCGGACCTCGATCGCGTGGCGACGGTCGCGGCGGCCTGCCTGTTCGTATCGCGCGCCGCCTGGAACAGACTCGGCGGGTTTCCCGAATGGTTCGAATCGATCGCCGAGGATACGTACCTGTGTTGCGCCGCGCGCGTGCAGGGCCTCGACGTGCGCGTGACCGATGCGAGCGGCTATCGCCATCGGCAGGGCACGAGTTTCGGCGGCGCCAAGCTGCTCGGCGGAAAACTCTCGAGCAGTTACCGCCGCCGGCGCCTGAGCGAACGCAATCGCTTGTACGTGCTGGCGGCCTGCACGCCGGGCTTCTTCGCCTGGCCCTGGCTCGCCGCGGCCATTGCGGCCCTGCTGCTGGAAGGTGCGGTGCTGTGCACGTTGAGGCGCGATGCCAGGCTGTGGCGCGAGGTGTACTACGGCGCGATCCGGTCGCTGCTGCGCGAAAGAGACCGCTGGATGATGCTTCGCGCCCTGGTTCAACGTCATCGTATGATCGCGCTGCGCGACTATCTCGCGCGCTTCGTGTGGTGGCCGCAGAAGCTCCTGCTGCTGTGGCGGCACGGCGTTCCGCGGATACGCTGAGCGCGGACGATTTGCAGCGCCGGGTGGCGCTTTTCGAGCGGCGGTTATTTGCGCGGAGCACAGGGTTGGAAAGATATCGGCTCAATCCATCGTCGTGGTCGACCCACAGCGTCATCGCCTCGTTGGTGGGGCGCGACGTCTCGGTACTCGACGTCGGATGCAATCGCGGCTATCTGCGTGAAATCTGCGATCCGAGCTGCCGATTCTGGGGCGTCGATGCCGATGCCTGCGCGGTGAATGCCGCCGCGCAGACGTACCAGGCGGTAAAGCTGGTCGACCTCGAAACCACGGCGAGCCGATTCTTCGATCGACAGTTCGACGTGATCGTCTTCGGCGATGTGCTCGAACACTTGCGCGATCCCGAGCGCACGCTGGCGGCGACCGTGCGCGCCAACCTGGCGCCCGGCGGCAAGGTGATCGTCTCGCTGCCGAACGTGGCCAATTGGCGAATCAGGCTGCTGCTGGCGATCGGGCGCTTCGATTACCAGGAATCGGGCATTCTCGACCGCACTCATCTGCGATTCTTCACCTACAAGTCGGCACGCGAGTTGATCGAGCGCGCCGGCCTGGAGGTCGTCCAGACACATGCGGGGACGACGGCATTCGGCAAGGTGATTCGAGCCATTCCCGCACTGCGCGGATTGCTCGCCAACGCGGCGATCTTCCTGTGCGCCGCGCCGCAAACCGCGCGGGCGACGAATCCGGCCTGATCGCTGTCGTGGACGGCGCTACCGGCGCGCCGCTGCGCTTCGCATCGAGCGGCCGATCGTCCAGGCCCACAGCATCGGAAACGCTGCCAGCACAATCAGCCAGTGGCGTGACGAGGGAAACATCACCACCAGCATCAGCACCAGCGCCGCCGCCGCCGCCAAGCCGAATATCTGGCCGAAGGCGCGCGCCGATGCGCGGTCGACGTGCGCCGCCAGAAAGAACAGAGCGCCGGTATCGAAGGCCATCCGCGCCGCCCAGGCCATCGCCGCACCGACCACGCCGTACGATTGCACCAGCAGCACCAGCGCGGCGGCATAGAGCGGAAACTCCAGCGCATGCATCTTGGCGCTCAGATCGCTGCGGCCGCCGGCGTGCAGGCTGGCGAGCGGGGCGTGGGCGAAGCCGTTGCAGAACACGCCGATCAGAATGAATTCGAGAACCGCCGTCGATTCCTGCGGGAAGCTCGCCCCGAGCCACAGCAAAATCAATTCGCGCGCGAAGAAAATCACGATTGCGATCGGCAGGAACCACAGCGCGAACAGCACGACGCCCGATAGCCGGATCAATCCGGCGTTGCTGCCGGTTTGTGAGCGGTTGTGCGCGAGGGCGGGGAAGAGTGCATTCGCCGCCGCGGCGGGCAGCGAACTGGCCCGGCTGACGGCATCGAGCGGCACGGTGTATTGCGCCAGCAGGCCTGGCGGAAAAATCGTCGCCAGATAGAAGCGGTCGCCGTACACCATCAACGGGCCGATCACGTTACTGACCGTCAACCAGCCGCCGAATTTGGCCAGCGGCATCAATGCTGCGCGTTCGCCGGCGACTTGTTGGCGATGGCGTAACGGCCGCAGCGCGACCCACCAAACCGCAAAACCGACCACCCGCACCGCGGCCAGTACGCCGATCAGGACATCGAGGCGGCGCGTGAAAAACAGGGTCGTGACCGGCGCGATGAAAAGCAGCGCGTTGAGCGGCGCGCGGATCGCGTTGACGGTACCGAAGCGCTGCAGGCCTTCGAGCGTGCCGACGATTCCCGTTCCCACCAAGGCGAACGGAAGACTCAGCGCGATCCATCGCAAGCCGCTGGCGAATTCCGTTGCGACTGCGCCGTCGGTATCGAGGAGCGCGTCGGTGACGGCCGCCGCCGAGGCCCACAGCGCGGCACCGAGAATCGCGCCGGCCGCCGCCAGCCACAACAGGACCCGCCGCACCGTGGGCAGGAAATCTGCGGCCGTCTCGCCTTTGCCGCGGGCATCGGCGACATGGCGCGTGAGGCTGCGTCCCAGCCCCAGATCGAGCAGGCCGCTCAGCCCGGCCAACCCCAGCGCCAGGGTGAAGGCGCCCAGGCGGTCGGCATCGAGCACACGCACCAGCACGGGCATCGACACCAGTCCGGCGACCGCGGGTAGTGCCGTGCCAATGACATTCCAGCCGACGTGGCGCGCAAGCAGCAGGCTCATACGAAAGCGCGAGCGGTGGCGCCGCTCAATCCGACGCCGACCGCGCCAGCTGCCGCTGCAGATGGTCGACGATGCACGCCGACGGCGAGGTTGCGTCGAGCAATCGCAGGGTCCAATTGCGCTCGGCGTGGGCGTGGATGAAGCGCTCGATCGTCGCGGGATCGAGCCTCGACAAGGTGACGCAATCGCCCAGGCCGTCGGGCCGCTCGGTGGTTCGCCGCAGCAACAACGCCGGCAGGCCGAGCATGGCCGCCTCTTCCTGATTGCTGCCGCCGTCGGTCATCAGGAAACTGGCGTCGATCAGCAGGCGCACGAATTGCGCGTGGTCCATCCGCTCGAGCAATTCGACGCCGTCGGCTTCGTTGAATTTCTGCCCGCAGACGGTCGACTTCAAGCGCTCGCGCGTGGCCGGATGCAGCACGAACTTGACGGGCAAGCGCTTCGAGGTATCCAGCACCACCTGCATCAGCAGGTCGAATTCGCGCTTCCGGCTCAGGTTTTCATTGCGATGAATCGAAACCACCGCGTATTTTCCGCCTCCACCTGTCGCCGGAAGTTCGCCGTAGCGGCGCAGCGCGATGGCCAGCGCATCGCGCAAAGTGTTGCCACCGGTGTCGATCACGGTTCCGCCGGCCCGTGCCAGGGCCGCGCACGCGGTTTCGTCCGGCGCGAAATGCAGGCGGGCCAGGCGCGACACGCAGCGCCGGATCAACTCTTCCGGAAACGGATCCAGCAACCGCTCCGAGCGGAGTCCCGCTTCGACGTGTGCCACGGTCAGGCCGCAAAGGCGGCCCACCAGGGCCGCGAACAACGTCGACGCCGTGTCGCCATGCACCACGACCAGCCGCGAGCGTCGCATTTGCGCCAAGCGTTCGCTCTGCAGCGAACCGCGCCAGAAGCGCCAGGTCCAGCGTGCGAACGAGGCATGCGTCGCCGCCTCGAACAGGGGCACGATCACATCGTCGGGCGCGCGCGTACCGAACGAGCGCTCCAGCGCATCGAAGGTTTCCGAATGCTGGCCGGTGTAGACCAGCAGGTAGCCGATGCCGCGGGCATCCAGTTCGCGCAACAGCGGCGCCATCTTGATGTACTGCGCCTTGGTGCCGATGCTCACCACGATGCCGGCGGATGGCTCCCGGCTCATCAATCGACGCGTCGGTAAGTCAGCGCCGTGATCTGTTCGGACACCAGGCCGATCAGGAAGACGATCACGGCGGCGCTGAGCAGCAGCGCGCTCATGTTGGTGAAGCGGTTTTCGGTGGCGAAGGTGTAGGCGTAATAGCCCAGGCCCAGCAGTCCGAAGCTCATTCCGGCCGGCGCGAACAGTTTCAGCGGCGAATACAGCGTCGCGATCTTGAAAATGATCAGCAGGAAACGCACACCGTCGCGCAGCGGCCGGATGTGGCTGCCGGTGCCGACGCGCGCATGCACTTCGACCGGCACATAGGCCACCGGATAGGCGCTGCGGAAGAACGCCATCGTGATCGTGGTCGGATAGGAAAAACCGTTCGGCAGCAGGTGCAGGAACTCGCGGAACTTGTCGGCCCGCACGGCGCGGAAGCCCGAGGTGAGGTCCATCACCTGATGGCCGGTCATCCAGCTGGCGAGCCGGTTGTACAGGCCGTTCGCCGCGCTGCGTCCGACGCTGGCCTGGCCGGCGCGGGTCCGCGCGGCCACCGCCATGTCGTAGCCGGCCTGCAGGCGTTCGAGCAGCAGCGCGATATGCGCGGGATCGTGCTGGCCGTCGGCATCCATGAAGATCAGCGTGTCGCCGCTGGCGGCGCGCGCGCCACGCTTGATGGCGGCGCCGTTGCCCATCGAATACGGCGTCGAAATCACGCGCGCCCCGAGCTCGGCCGCCACCCGCGGCGTCTCGTCGGTCGAACCGTCGTCCATCACCAGCAATTCGGCGTCCGGATAGATCTCGCGCAGCCGCGGCAGCACGCGGCGCAAGCCTTCGGCCTCGTTCTTGGCGGGCAGCACGATCGACAGCCGCCCCAGCCGGGCGGACGCCAGGCCGATCGCAACGACATCGGGGACAGCTTCGACGGTAACCATCGGCCAAGGATACGGGCTGGCCGTGGCCGCGCGGTAGGCGGACGTTGCCATTCTTGCGCGATGCCCGGCGGCGGCCGGAAGCTGTGCGTGCCGTCACGTCCCGGCCGCGGCGACCTTGATGCACTACGCGAGGTCTTTGGAGTAAAGTTGTTGAGTCCCAACGGGGAGTTAAGGGGAAAGGGTGTGAATGCTCCCGCCGCCGCCGCGAATCTGATCGGCATCACCGGCATCGCCCGGCGACTGGTGCTGGACGGGCATCTGTCGGAAAACGACGCCCGCCGCGCCCTCGACGAAGCCAGCAAGGAAAAGAAGTCGGTCCACGCCTTCCTGCTGGAAAAGAAGCTGGCGACGCCGGCGCACGTGGCGGCCGCCAACTCGATCGAGTTCGGCGTGCCGATCATGGACATCACCGGCCTGGACCTGGCGCAGGCGCCGGTCAAGCTGGTCGACGAAAAACTGATCAACCAGCACAGCGCACTGCCGCTGTTCAAGCGCGGCAACCGCCTGTATGTCGGCATCTCCGATCCGACCAACACGCGCGCGCTCGACGAGATCAAGTTCCAGGCCAATCTCACCGTCGAGCCGATCCTGGTCGACGAAGACCAGTTGCGCCGCGGCATCGAGACGGCCCAGACGGTGGTCGATAATTTCAACCAGGGCGACGACGACGAGGGGCTGGAAAACCTCGAGCTCGGCTCGGTCGACGACGATATGAACGACGCCGCCGGCGGCGTCGACGCCAAGGGCGACGACACCCCGGTCGTGAAGTTCATCAACAAGATGCTGCTCGACGCGATCAAGCGCGGCGCATCCGACATCCACTTCGAACCCTACGAAACCGAATACCGCGTGCGGCTGCGCATGGACGGCATCCTGCGCACGGTGGCCAAGCCGCCGGTCAAGCTCACGCCGCGCATTTCGTCGCGCCTGAAGGTGATGGCTTCGCTCGACATCGCCGAGCGCCGCGTGCCGCAGGACGGCCGCATCAAGCTCAATCTGTCGAAAACCAAGGCGATGGATTTTCGCGTCAGCACCTGCCCGACGCTGTTCGGCGAAAAGATCGTGCTGCGTATCCTCGACGGCAGCGCCGCCAAGCTCGGCATCGACAAGCTCGGCTACGAAGACGCGCAGAAGAAGCTCTTCCTCGACGCGATCGACAAGCCCTACGGCATGGTGCTGGTCACCGGCCCCACCGGCTCGGGCAAGACGGTCTCGCTCTACACCGCGCTCAACATCCTCAACACCGAGGGCCGCAATATTTCGACCGTGGAAGATCCGGTCGAAATCCGTGTCGCCGGCATCAACCAGGTGCAGCAGAACCAGAAACGCGGCATGACCTTCGCCGCGGCGCTGCGTTCGTTCCTGCGCCAGGATCCCGACGTCATCATGGTGGGCGAGATCCGCGATCTGGAAACCGCCGAAATCGCGGTGAAAGCCGCGCAGACCGGCCACATGGTGCTCTCCACGCTGCACACCAACGACGCCCCGCAGACCATCGCGCGCCTGATGAACATGGGCATCGCGCCGTTCAACATCATCTCGTCGGTGACACTGGTGATCGCGCAGCGCCTCGCGCGCAAGCTGCACGATTGCAAACGGCCCGCGCCTTTGCCGAAGAACGCCTTGCTGGCCGAAGGATTCAGCGAAGCCGATATCGACGCCGGCCTGGTGCTGTTCGAAGCGGTCGGCTGCGACGAATGCAACGACGGCTACAAAGGCCGCACCGGCATCTACCAGGTGATGCCGATGAGCGACGAGATCCAGAAAATCGTGCTCGAGGGCGGCAGTGCGATCAAGATCGCCGAAGCCGCCCTGCGCTCGGGCATCAACGATCTGCGCAAGTCAGCGCTGCTGAAGGCCAAGAATGGCGTCACCAGCCTGGCCGAAATCAACCGTGTCACCAAGGACTAGGCCATGGCCGCCACCAAAGCTGCGGTGAAATCCGCTCCCGTCGCCCGCAATCCGAATCCGCTGCAGCCTTTCGTCTGGGAAGGCCTCGACAAGCGCGGCACCAAGATGAAGGGCGAGTCGCTGGCGAAGAACGCCAACCTGCTGAAGGCCGAATTGCGCAAGCAGGGCATCACGCCGTCGGTGGTGAAGGCCAAGCCCAAGCCGCTGTTCGGCAAGGCCGGCAAGACCATCAGCGCGCGCGACATCGCGATCTTCAGCCGCCAGCTCGCCACGATGATGCAGTCCGGCGTGCCGATGGTGACCTCGTTCGAGATCATTGCCGGCGGCCAGAAGAATCCGCGCATGAAGGAGATGCTCGACGACGTGCGCGTCAGCATCGAAGGCGGCTCGACGCTGCACGAAGCGCTGAGCAAGCACCCGGTGCAGTTCGACGAGTTGTACCGCAACCTGGTGAAGGCCGGCGAAGGCGCCGGTGTGCTCGACACCGTGCTCGACACCATCGCCAGCTACAAGGAAAACATCGAAACCCTCAAGGGCAAGATCAAGAAGGCGCTGTTCTATCCGGCCGTGGTGATCGCGGTGGCGATCCTGGTGAGCGCCGTGCTGCTGATCTTCGTGGTGCCGCAGTTCCAGCAGGTGTTCAAGAGCTTCGGCGCCGACTTGCCCGCCTTCACCCTGATGATCATCGGGGCGTCCGATTTCATGATCAGCTACTGGTGGCTCTTGCTGATCATCGCGGTCGGCGCGGGCTTCGCCTTCGTCAATGCGAAGAAACGATCGGCGGCCTTCGCGCACTTCCTCGACCGTCTGATCCTGAAGATCCCGGTCATCGGCCAGATCATGCACAACTCGGCGATCGCGCGTTTCTCGCGCACGCTGGCGGTCACCTTCAAGGCCGGCGTGCCGCTGGTCGAAGCGCTCGATACGGTGGCCGGCGCCTGCGGCAACGTGGTCTACGAAAAAGCGGTCTACCGCATCCGCGACGACGTCTCGGTGGGTTATCCGCTCAACATCGCGATGCGCCAGGTGAATCTGTTCCCGCACATGGTGATCCAGATGACGGCGATCGGCGAAGAAGCCGGCGCGCTCGACACCATGCTGTACAAGGTGGCCGAGTTCTACGAACAGGAAGTCAACAACGCGGTCGACGCGCTGGCCAGTCTGATCGAGCCTTTCATCATGATCTTCATCGGCGGTGTGGTGGGCGGCATGGTGGTCGGCATGTATCTGCCGATCTTCAAGCTCGCCGCAACCATGTAATCCGCGCCGCCACGTGCTCGAACTCCTGGCGTCGACGCCGGCGCTGGCCATTGCCAGCGCCCTCGCCCTCGGTCTTTTGACCGGCAGCTTCCTCAATGTGGTGATCCTGCGCCTGCCGCCGCGCCTGCAGTGGCAGTGGGAAAACGACAGCCGCGAACTGCTCGAAATCGACACGCCGCCGGCGGCCGCCGCCAAGCCGCCGGGCATCGTCGTGGAGCGTTCGCATTGTCCCAAGTGCGGCCATCATCTGGCCGCGTGGGAAAACATTCCGCTTGTCAGTTTCCTGCTGCTGGGCGGCAAATGCCGCGGCTGCAAGACGCCGATCTCGTGGCAATACCCAAGCGTCGAACTGATCACCGGCGTGCTGTTCGCGCTGGTGGTGTGGCGGTTCGGCGTCACGCAGCAGGCGCTCGCGGCGCTGGTGTTCACCGGTTTCGTCGTTGCGATGTCGGGCATCGACCTGCGCACCACGTTGCTGCCCGACCAGCTCACGCTGCCGCTGATGTGGCTCGGGCTTTTGCTGAGCCTCGTGCCGGTTTTCGCAGACCCCACCCAAGCCATCATCGGTGCCGTGGTCGGATACCTGAGCCTGTGGTCGGTGTACTGGGCCTTCAAACTGCTGACCGGCAAGGAAGGCATGGGCTACGGCGATTTCAAACTGCTCGCCGCGATCGGCGCCTGGTGCGGCGTGTCCTCGATCCTGCCGGTGCTGCTGATGTCGTCGCTGGTCGGCGCCATCACCGGCTCGATCTGGCTGGCGCTGAAAGGCCGCGATCGCGCGACACCGATTCCGTTCGGCCCCTATCTCGCCGTGGCCGGCTGGATCCAGTTGTTCTGGGGCGGCGATCTGCTCGCCACCTATCTGGATTTCGTCGGGATGTAAGCCGATGGCCGCGCGCGTGATCGCAGTCACCGGCGGCATCGCTTCGGGTAAATCCGAGGTCACGCGGCGATTCGAACAGCGCGGCGCGCCGGTGCTCGATGCCGACCTGATTTCGCGCGCGCTGGTCGAGCCCGGCCAACCTGCGCTGCAGGAAATCGTCGCCCGCTTCGGGCCGGCCATGCTCGACGAACTCGGCGCGCTCGACCGCCGCCGCCTGCGCGACCTCGTCTTCGCCGACGCGACCGCGCGCGGCCATCTGGAAGCCATCCTGCATCCGCGCGTACGCGAGGCCCTGCGCCGCGGCGCGCTCGAAGCGACGGCGCCGTACGTGCTGCTGGCGATCCCGCTGCTGGTGGAATCGGGCCACTATGGCTGGGTCGACCGCGTGCTCGTCGTCGATGTGCCGCGCGACGTCCAGATCGCCCGCGTCATGCACCGCGACCACATCGACCACGCCACCGCCGAAGCCACCCTCGCCGCCCAGACCTCCCGCGAAAAACGCCTCGCCCTCGCCAACGACGTCATCGTCAACGACGGCACCCTCGACGACCTCGATGCGGCGGTGGTTCGGCTGCATGCGAGGTATTTGAAGAGCTAGAGCGACGCGGGACGCGAAGGACGCAAAGACAAGAGAAAGGACGCAAAGGAAGCGAGCGGAGCGGGGAGCCAATATTTGTTTTTCCTCTTGCTTCCTTTGCGTTCCTTTCTTTTTCCTTTGCGTCCTTCGCGTCCCGCTCTTAACACTGCGACAGTCCTCTATCGAACACCCGGGTTTAACGCGGCTTGATGCATACTTCCCGGGCTGCGTGTATGATGCGCGCCCTTCTCTAATCCTTTCATCCGAATCAAAGGATATATGCCCCGATGAGCAGCTATCTCTTCACCTCCGAGTCGGTCTCCGAGGGCCACCCGGACAAGGTCGCCGACCAGATTTCCGATGCCGTCCTCGACGCCATCCTGGCGCAGGACCCGCGGGCCCGCGTCGCGTGCGAAACCATGGTGAAGACCGGTGTTGCGATCGTCGCCGGCGAAATCACCACGTCGGCCTGGGTCGACCTGGAAGCGCTCACCCGCAAGGTGATCCTCGACATCGGCTACAACTCCAGCGACGTCGGTTTCGACGGCGCCACCTGCGGCGTGCTCAATCTGATCGGCAAGCAGTCGCCCGACATCAACCAGGGCGTGGATCGCAAGAAGCCCGAAGAACAGGGCGCCGGCGACCAGGGCCTGATGTTCGGCTACGCCACCAACGAAACCAAGGAAATGATGCCGGCGGCGATCCATCTGTCGCATCGCCTGGTCGAGCAGCAGGCCAAGGTGCGCAAGAAGGGCAAGCTCAAGTGGCTGCGCCCCGATGCGAAGTCGCAGGTCACGCTGCGCTATGAAGACGGCAAGGCCGTCGCGATCGACGCCGTCGTGCTGTCGACGCAGCACGATCCGTCGATCAAGCAGAAGGATCTGATCGAAGCGGTGCGCGAGGAAATCCTCAAGCCGGTGCTGCCGACCAAGTGGCTGCACAAGGGCACCAAGTTCCATATCAATCCGACCGGCAAGTTCGTGATCGGCGGCCCGGTGGGCGACTGCGGCCTCACCGGCCGCAAGATCATCGTCGACACCTATGGCGGCTGGGCCCGTCACGGCGGCGGCGCGTTCTCGGGCAAGGATCCGTCGAAGGTCGATCGCTCGGCCGCGTACGCCGCGCGTTATGTCGCCAAGAACGTCGTCGCGGCCGGCCTCGCCGATCGTTGCGAAATCCAGGTCTCGTATGCGATCGGCGTGGCCGAACCGACCTCGATTTCGGTGACCACCTTCGGCACCGGCAAGATCAGCGACACCAAGATCGAAAAGCTCATCCGCAAGCATTTCGACCTGCGTCCGTACGGCATCATCAAGATGCTCGATCTGATCCACCCGATGTATCAGCAGACCGCCGCCTACGGCCACTTCGGCCGCACGCCGGTGGCCGGCAAGCGCACCGACGGCACCAGCTACACGGCGTTCTCGTGGGAGCAGACCGATCGCGCCGATGCACTGCGCGACGATGCGGGTCTGAAAAAGTAGGACGGATTCGACGCGGTTCGCCGCGTCCGAATCGAGCGAACGGGCCGCCTGGTGCGGCCCGTTTGCATTTGCGGCCGTCGGTTTCCGGCGCCGAAGAAATCGCCGGCTCAGTCCTCGAAACCATCCGAAAACAGGCGCGGATCGAGCGGATTGCGCACATAGAAAATATCGGCGGCGCCATTGCCGTCGTTGTCGACCAGGCTGTTGCCCTGCGAGGTGAACACGATGCCCGAGCCATCGCCGGTGAGTTTGGGTTGCAGCGAATTGCCAAGCGCCGGCCCGCCTTGCGCATCGATGCTGACCAGCGCGATCACGGCGTCCACCAGATCGACGACGTAGACATCGCTGCCGCCGTTGGCGTCGTCGAGCGTCAACTGATCGGTCGAGCTGAAAACCAGGAAGCGACCATCGGCCGACAGGTGCGGATCGCGCGTGCTGCCTTCGCGCGGCGGCGTGCCGGCGACGTTGCCGCTGGCGAGCACGGTCAGATCGAGCGACGGCACGCGCACGAACACGGCTTCCGGCACGTCCGGATCGCTGCCGGTGAAATTCTGCGTGCGGCTGGTGAAAGCCAGGATGCTGCCGTCGAAATTCAGCGTCGAGCGCTCGCTGTCGCCGTCGGTCTGCAAGCCGCCGGCACCGACACTCACGCGTTGCGCCACGCCGGTGGCGACTGGCGCGATGAACACATCGCGTTTGCCGTTGCCGTCGGCGCCCACCAGATTCGGCGCGTCGGACGCGAACGACACGCTCAGCCCGTCGCCGGAAATCTGCGCGTATTCGCTGATGCCGTTCGCTTCGGCGCCGGCGAGGCCGACGCTGACGCGGCGCGTCGTGCCCGCGGCGAGATCGCGCACGAACACATCGCGCCAGAACAGCGTATCGCCCGCCACCAGATCGGTGGACAAAGAATCGAACGCCACGCGGCTGCCGGCCAGATCGATCGACGCGTTTTCGCAGTCGTTGGTCGGGGCGCCGTCCGACGCCCGGCGATTGACGATCGTGAGCGTGTTCGCGACGAGATCGCGCAGGTAACACGTCTTGTACAGCGCGCCGCTGGCGAGGTTATCGGCGAAGGATTCGAACACGATGCGCGTGCCGTCGCCGGAAATCGCCGGCAGCACGCTCTCGGCATCGCCTTCGATACCGGCGGGCGTCTGGCTCAGGCGGATCGTCGTATCGAGCCGGCGATCGCGCAGGAAGACGTCACGACTGCCGTTGCCATCGGCCGCCACCAGCGTGTCGGCCGAACTTTCGAAAACGACATAGCGGCCATCGTACGAAACCGCCGGATTGCGGCTTTCCCCGTTGGCTGGCACCGCGCCGGTGGAAACGCTGAGCAGCTCGACGGCCTGCGTTGCCGGTGCGCACAGCGTCGCGACCGGACACAGCAGCAAGGCGGGGATGAGGCGGGGTCTACGGGACATGGCAGCGCTCCGGGTGAGGAAATCCTTCGCGCTCCCATACGCAGTGCGGAGGCGAAAACCTCAACGGGCAGCGAATCTCTCTGCGATCTGGCAAGCAAACTGAGGATCGCCCCACTTCTCCTTCTCCCCCCGGGAGAAGGCCGGAAGGAGGGTTCGGCTTCGCGGAACGCCCCGATCAGCTTGCGTAGAACGTCAATTCGATCAGCGCAGCAAATCCGCCAGCCGCTCGGCTTCCCGCCGATGCACTTCCCCAGGCAACAAAGCCTCGCGCAACACCGGCAGCGCCAGTTCGAGCTGCTCGCGCGCAGGCGACCTCTCGCCCTGCTGCTGCAGGATGCCCGCCAACTCGGCACGCGCGATCGCCACATCCACCGGCAACACGCCGGCCGCTTCGAGCTGCGCCAGCGCCGCGCGCTGTTCGCGCTCGGCTTCGACCAACTTGTCACTCAAGCGCAGGAACTCGGCCTGCGCACGCCTCATGTGCGCAAACACCGGATGCGCCTCGGGCACGATCGCGGCGAAACGCCGTCGTGCTTCATCGAGCAGCGGCAGGCCGCGCGTGACATCGTGCGAGCGGCGCGCCAGCAGCACCCGTTGCCAGGTCGTCATTGCGTATTCGAATGCGTCCTCGCCATCCAGCGCCAGTGCGCGCGATTGCAGATGCAGCAGCGCCTCGCGCGCCTGCGCGTGGTCGCCCGCCAGCACCAGCGTGCGTGCGCGATTGCGCTCGATGCTGCGGCGGGTGGCGTCGTCCGGCGCAATGGCGACGCGATCGAGCGTGGCCAGCGCCTGGTCGAACAAGCGCAGCGCCTGCGCATAATCGCCGGCGTTCTCATGCACGCTGGCGATATTGCCGAGCGCGATGGCATCGTCGGCGCTGCCGGCCTGCGCCTGCCGCGTCATCTGTTGCGAGCGCTGCATCAGGTCGACCGCTTCGCGATAGCGCCCGAGCTGATTGAGCACGAGCCCCAAGCCGTTGAGCAATAGCGCCATGCGCGAGCCACCGTCGCCGACGGCGCGCTGTTGCAACACGATGGCTTCGCGCAGCACCGTTTCGGCTTCGGCGTAGCGACCGGCCTGTTCGAGTGCCTGCGCCTTCGCGCGCAGCAGCGGCACGCGTTCGGGCGAGCCCTCGGGAACACGGCCGTCAGCGAACCGCAAACCCTCTTCGGCCAGCTGCAACGGACGCTCGGCCTCGCCGCGCTCGACCAGCATGTTGCCGAGCACTTGATACAGATTCGTCACCACATCGACCGGTGGATCGGGCAGCGTCGCGGCCAGCGCCAGCCCGGCGTTCCATTCGCGTTCGGCGGCGGCGTAGTCGCCGCTGCGATAGTGCGCATAGCCGAGTTGATCGAGCGTGCGCAGGCGTTCGGTGGCATCGTCGGGTGCAAATTCCTGGCGCAGATTTTCCGCTCGTCGCGCCGCAGCGAGTGCATCGGCACCGCGCTCGAGCGCCCCCAGTGCGGTCGAATGATCATCGTGGTCGGCAGCCAGCGCCAGCGCTACGATGCGCTGCGTCGCGCGCACGTCGCGCAGCCCGGCGTCGAACAATTGTTCGGCGATGCGCGGCTCGCCGAGCGACAGATACAAATGGCCGAGCATGCGTTCGACCGGCTGGCGCAGTTCGGGCCGATCCTGCAATTGCCGATCGAGGCCGCTGCGCGCGCGATCGAGCAGATCGCGCACGCTGACATGCGTGCTGAGCGCATTCTGCGGCGCGGCCGCTTCGAATGCGCCGGCGAGAAACCCCAGGGCGGCACGCGCATTGCCCGCTTCGCGTTCGGCGGCGATGCGCGAGCGCTCCGCCGCGGCCTCCGCGACCAACGCCCGATTGCGTTCGCTGTTCAATTGCCACATGAAGGCGGCGATGCCGGCCAGCGCCAGCGACACCAGCGCGACGGCCAGCCGGTGCCGGCGCACGAATTTCCGGGCCCGATAAAACGGCGTGTCGGGCGCCGCATGCACCGGCCGTCCGGCGCGCCAGCGCGCGAGATCGGCGCGCAGCGCTTCGACCGTCGGATAGCGCTGCGCCGCTTCGTCGGATGCCGCTTTCTCGATGATGCCGCGCAGTTCCGCATCGATCGCCAGCGACGGAAAATCCACCGGCGCGCTCGACACACCGCGCTCGCGTTCGCCGCTCAGCAACTCGCGCAATACGATCGCCAGGCCGTACACATCGGTGGCGGTCGTGACGATGTCGCCGCTGCGCTGCTCGGGGCTGGCGTAGCCCGGCGTCCATACGCGCGTCGAGGTCTGGCGCGGATCGGACGCCGCACTCAGGTCGACCAGTTTGGCGACGCCGAAATCGAGCAGCTTGGGCTCGCCATCGTCGCGCACCAGCACGTTGCCGGGTTTCAGGTCGCGATGGATCACTAGGCGTTCGTGCGCGTGCTGTACGGCGGCGGCGATCTTGTCGAACAAGGCCAGCCGCGCGCGCAGATCGGGCTTTTTCGCCACGATATGTTCGAGCAGCGGCAAGCCGTCGACGAATTCCATCACGACGAAAGGTTGGCCGTCGCCGCTCTCGCCGCCATCGAGCAGATGCGCGATGTTCGGATGATCGAGTTGCGCCAGGATCTGGCGTTCCTGCCGCAGGCGGCGCATGCCGTCGGCGGTCGGAAAACCGCGGATCAGTTTGATCGCGACGCGTTGTTCGAACTGCCCGTCGGCGCGCTCGGCGAGCAGCACCGAGCCCATGCCGCCGGCACCGAGTTCGCGCAACACGCGGTATGTGCCCAGTCGCGCGCCGCCGGATAGCGGAGCCGCCAGTGCCTGGGCGCCGGCAGCCACCGCGTGCGCGAGCGGGTCGATCGCCTGCGCGTCGGCCGCCAGCAGGCGTTCGAGCCGCGCGCGCATTTGCGCATCGCATTCCTGCAGCGCCGCTTCGCGTTGGCGGGGCGGCAATGCGACGAGGCGCTCGAAGATTTCCGCCAGCCGGGCGTGCGCGTCGCTCATGCGCTCAGCGCGTCCTTCAGCCAGGCGCGCGCGAAACGCAGATCGCGATCGATCGTGCCGACCGACAGTTCGAGCGCCGCGGCGATTTCCTCGCGCGCGAAGCCGCCGAAGTAGGTCATCTCGACGATGCGCGCCTGGCGCGCGTCGTTCGCACCGAGTTCCGACAACGCATCGTCGACACGCACCAGATCCTCGTCCCGATCGACCCCGCCGATGCCTTCGATCTGGCTCAACGAAACCGCCTCGGCCCCGGCGCCGCGCTTGTCGCTCAAGCGCCGGCGCGCACGGTCCACCAACACCTGGCGCGTGGCTTGCGCCACCACGTGGAAGAAATGCCGCCGATCGACCCAACTGGCCTGTGCACCGAGCAGCCGCAGCAGTGCCTCGTGGGCCAGTTCGGTGGGCGTCAAGGTGGCGCCGCCCTGGCGCTGCAGCGATTGCGCCGCGATCGCGCAGACGCGGTCGTAGACCAGCACCATCAGGCGTTCGCAGGCGTCCGCATCGCCCTCCTGCCAGCGGCGCAGCAGGGCGGTGACGTCGCTGGGCGGCGCGGCGGGCTGGTCGGGCATGGCGTGAGTTTAGCTTGCGTGGGTGGCTTGGGCGGCGCTGTCGCGCTCGCCGGGGAATCGGGAATTAGGAATCGGGAGAAGGTCAAAAGCGCCGGCTGCGCTCTTTTCCCGGTTCCCGACTCCCGATTCCCGCCGGCGCGAAACGCAACCAGCCAGTTCATGCACCCCGTCAGCCGGAAAGCTATAATCCCGCCCGCACAACCCTCCCGCCGAGGGGCGCTGCAAACGTCATGCGGTCCTGCCGCACGAGCCCGCACCCTTCATGTGGGCTCTGGAATGACGAACAGGCTCGGCGGTCGAGTTCCTCCAACTGCGCTCGAACCCTGCGAGTCCTGCCGTACAACCGCACTCCTTGTGCGATTCGTCCGGCAAGCGACTCTCTCAATCATTGGAGCAACACATGAACGCCGTGAAGAATCTCAAGCCCGACTACAAGGTCGCCGATCTGTCGCTCGCCGACTGGGGCCGCAAGGAAATCGATATCGCCGAGCAGGAAATGCCGGGCCTGATGTCGATCCGCAAGAAATATTCGTCGGCCCAGCCGCTCAAGGGCGTGCGCGTGACGGGCTCGCTGCACATGACGATACAGACCGCCGTGCTGATCGAAACCCTCAAGGACATCGGCGCCGACGTGCGCTGGGCCTCGTGCAACATCTTCTCCACGCAGGATCACGCCGCCGCCGCGATCGCCGCCACCGGCACGCCGGTGTTCGCGTGGAAAGGCGAGACGCTCGAAGAGTATTGGGATTGCACGCTCGACGCGGTCACCTTCCCCGGCGGTAAGGGTCCGGAGTTGGTGGTCGACGACGGCGGCGACGTCACGCTGCTGATCCACAAGGGCTACGAACTGGAGAAGGGTTCGAACTGGGTCGATACGCCGTCGTCGTCGCACGAAGAGCAGATCATCAAGAACCTGCTCAAGCGCGTCGCCAAGGAACGTCCCGGTTTCTGGACCAACGTGGTCAAGGATTGGAAGGGCGTGTCGGAAGAAACCACCACCGGCGTGCACCGCCTGTATCAGCTCGCCGAAGCCGGCTCGCTGCTGGTGCCGGCGATCAACGTCAACGACTCGGTCACCAAGTCGAAGTTCGACAACCTCTACGGCTGCCGCGAATCGCTGGCCGACGGCCTCAAGCGCGCGATGGACGTGATGCTGGCGGGCAAGTGCGCGGTCGTCTGCGGTTACGGCGACGTCGGCAAGGGCTCGGCGCATTCGCTGCGCGCTTACGGCGCACGCGTCGTGGTCACCGAGATCGACCCGATCAATGCCTTGCAGGCCGCGATGGAAGGCTTCGAAGTCAACACGATCGAATCGACCCTCGGCCGCGGCGACATCTACGTCACCACGACCGGCAACAAGGACGTGATCACGCTCGAGCACATGCAGCAGATGAAGGACCAGGCCATCGTCTGCAACATCGGCCACTTCGACAACGAGATCCAGGTCGACAAGCTGTATGCATCGAACGCGGTGCGCCTGAACATCAAGCCGCAGGTCGACAAATACACTTTCCCGAAAGGTAATTCGATCTTCCTGCTGGCCGAAGGCCGCCTGGTGAATCTGGGCTGCGCCACCGGCCATCCGAGCTTCGTGATGTCGAACTCGTTCTCGAACCAGACGCTGGCGCAGATCGAGCTTTGGGCCAACAAGGAAAAGTACGAGCCGAAGGTTTATATCCTTCCGAAGAAACTCGACGAAGAAGTGGCGCGCCTGCATCTGGAAAAGATCGGCGTGAAACTCACCACGCTGACGGCCGACCAGGCCGCGTATCTCGGCGTGGCGGTGGAAGGTCCGTACAAGCCGGATCATTACCGCTACTGATCGACTTTAGTTTTTTTAGTTTTTTGCGGACAAAAAACGGGCGCTTCGGCGCCCGTTTTTTTGCGCCTCAACTTTTCGGAACTGCGTTTCGAAAGAACTATCGTCGCGAGTTCGCTGCACAGCGGAAATTGATCAACGCCAGCCGCGTCAGACAACTTCGCACAATGTTCTGATCATCTCGCGAACCTAACGCCGTCGACACGTGGACGTTCGCCGCCACTTCGCACTACATCGATCGCGCCGTCGCAATCCGCGTATCGCCGCCGCTTCAACATAACCGTCCGTCGGCGAGACACGGTATCTCGCGCGAGTACGACAAAGTGTCGGACAGCGGGGCCTTTCTTCATCGCACACGTCCATTTTTCCCTTCCGCTGCGAATGCCTCTTTCAGTTCCGGCAATCGGCGAAGGAGCCCGCAACGGGCATGAATCACGTCATCGCGAAAAAATTACGCCTGTTCCTGATATTGCTGCTGGTGGCTTTCGAAGCCGGCGCATACGTCGACCCACCGACGTTCTCTCCCGCGGCTCCGACATCCAGCGATGTCGTCGTGATGACTTTTCGTGCGGGGTACTGCGATGCATTTGCCGGTGAAGAGTACAGGCCTGCCGAAGTCACAGTGAACAATGGCTTCATCGACGTGGTTCTGGATGGCGAGTCGGTAACCGGAGTCCACTGCATATACCCGCCGGTGGTGGAGTACCCCTACACGATCGGCCGATTTGCCCCAGGGAATTACCACGTCAGACTGTTTCGCAGAACGTTCAGTCCTCCCTTTCCTGTCGGCGAGTTTCCGTATTTCGTCGCGCCATTGACCGTTTCGGAAGCTCCGGCGGTCTCGATTGCTGCCACCGACGGAAGAGCCGATCTGCTGCTGGCATCGGCGATCGCTGCCGTTGCATTTGTTGTTCTCAGAGCAAATCGGTGCTCTCAGCTTTCGGTCCTTTTCATCCTCGGAGCAACCTGGGCGAACCAATGCGATGCGCAATCTTCGGACACCAAGAGGATATCGATCCTTCTTTCAAGCGCGAATGCAGCTCCTTCGCCTGAAGATATCGTGTCGCACGATTACAGCGGCGGGGGCGTACCCCCGCTCGCCGGGCTTGCCATCGAGAACCCTAGCGGCGCGGCGTTTCTCATGTTGCCAAGAGCAGGGGCTGAGTTCGCGAGCTTTTTGCGCGAGAAGCCCGATCTGCCACGTGCGAAGCTGGAGCGTTATGTAGTCGTCACTTATCCGTCGCAGAGCGATATCGACAGCGCGTTGGCGGCGTTGAAATCAGATCCGTTCGTGGTCTATGCGCACATTTCGACGCTCGAGCATCAGGCCGAATTGCAAGCTGCCGTTGCCAACGCCGGCCCCGTTTTTTTGCGGGCCAAGGCAGTCGCAGCCCAGAATTGGCGGGGGGATCTATCTTTGCCGCCTGCCTGGGAGCTGGCCGGCGGATGGAGCCTTGTCGGCGTCCTCGACCAGGGCATCGAGGTTTCGCATCCGGAATTCGCTCCTTTCGACAGCGCGGGCAATCTGATCGGCGGCAATGTCCTTGACGATTACGCTCTCGATGTCGGTCGCACCGGGTTTCCCGGCGCCCTCCCAGATTTCAACGTGGACGAACTTGAGCGCGAACCACTGGCAAGCTGGCCCGCGGTTTGCGATCCCGATCAAGACGGCTGGATGTCGGCAAGTCTTGCCGGACACGGCACGCATGTGGTGGGTCTTGTAGGTGCGAACGCCTATGACTCCAACGGCGTGGCCGGCGCGTGTCGCAATTGCGCCGTGTCAATGATGCGGATTACGTACCTCATCTGCACCCCGATTGCCGGGCCTGCGCACAGCCGCAATGCGGCCGCTACTGCTCGCGGCATAGCGCTGCAATCCGACCTCGGCGTTCAAGTGATAAGCATGAGCTTCGGGTCGGCCGAAAATCAGCCACACACTCCGAACTGTGTCGTGGAAGCCAACGACGACTTCTGCCTGGCGGTTGCGTACGCCGCATCCCGAGGAGTCATCCTGGCCGCGGCATCGGGCAACGACCGCCAGCACCTGGATTTTCCCGCATCACAAGCATCGATCGTTGCCGTCGGCGGCACCGGTGACGGTTTGGAGGCTTGGGACGAAGACATCATCGGCCCCGATTTCCTCGACACCTGCCCCTTTCCCGGCACGAACTCGGAATGCGGCAGCAACTGGACGGTGATCAGCAACGGTCCGCGACAGGAAGTCGCTTTGCCGGCGCGCAAGGTGCTTTCCACCGTCTACACCGGCAAGAACTACAACAACGATATCGAGTGCGGCGGTTCCTACGGCACGCCGCTCGGCGATGGGGTCGGAACCTGCAGCGGTACGTCGATGTCGACGCCGATTTATGCCGGCATCGTCGGGCTGGTGCGGTCGGTGAATCCGCTGGTGGGTGCGGGCGATCCGGACGAGTGGGTTTCGGCGTGGGGGGTGCGCGATGTGGTCGCCTATTCGGGCGTGTTGCCGGGCAAGATCGAAGGGTGGAGTCAGAAGCTCGGTTATGGACGCCCGCAGGCCGACGGCGCGGTGGCTGCGATGCTCGGCACATCGAATGGTGCGCCGCTGGCGAATCGGCTGACGCCGTTGTTCGCGTTGTACAGCGTCACCGCGAGCGATTGGGCCTATGCGGCCACGCCGCAGTCGGCGGTCGGATTGATCCACTACTCGGCCGCCGCGTATCTGCCGCAAGGGCCGCTCGTGCGCGGCTACGCGCAGTTTCCCGGTGTCGAAGTCGACATCGCGCCGCGCGCGAATGCGCTCGTGTTCACTACCGAATACAAGACCAGCGCGATCCATCCCGACTTGACGCCGCTGTATTGGATGAGCCGCAAACGCGAATGGCCACTGGGCTGTTCGGGTGCGGGTTGCAACGCGGTCAACACCGATCACCTGCTGGCGAGTTCCGCGCTCGACGTCAAGACACTGCGCACCGATGGATTCGCTTACCGCGGCCTGCAAGGCTACGTCTACAAGTTGTGCGCACCGGAGCCGGCATGCATCCCCGTCGGCGCACAAAAGCTCTACCGCAAATGCAAATCCGCCGACGACGATTGCGCGGTGTTTCTCGAAGGCGAGCGCGTCGCGATGGAGCGTCAGGGATTCACCGTCGCTTATCCCGCCGGCTCGGCCACACTGCTCGGCTATGCCTATCCGAACGCGCACAGCGACGAGGACGATCTGCCCGACGCATTCGAGAATTTGCTGGACACGAACCCGATCGCCACGGACTCCGATCGCGACGGCCTCTGCGATCATCTCGAATATTCACCCGCCGGCGTGCCCCTGTCGGACCCCTGCAGCAACGGACACTGTGCACCGACGGCGATCTTCGGCGCGGGCTTCGAGAGCGATGGTTGTTCGTAGCGCAGCGCGCTTGCTGATTGTTCTTGCAGGCACCGCATTGAGGCGACAAGTTTTCGACACCGACGAGCATCGCTGCAAAGCAGAAAACGACACCACCATGGTCCGCGATCAATCCGCGATCAGTCAGTGAGTTCTGCTTCGCGCACCGCGTTGCGGCCGGATGCCTTGGCACGGTACAACGCCTTGTCGACAGCCTGGTAGAAATCGTCGCCGGTGGCGTAGCGCCGCGGCTCGAAGCCGCCGACACCGATGCTCACGGTGAGGCCGAGCGCGAGGCCTGCGATCGGCAGCGGCCGGCCGGCGAGCGCTTCGCGGAACACTTCCGCACGCTGCGAGGCCACCGCCACGGCGCAATCGGGAATCAGCACCGCGAACTCTTCGCCGCCGAGCCGCGCGACAACGTCGCCGGTCTGCGCGAAAGATTGTTGCAACTGCTGCGCGAAGGCTCGGAGCGAAGCGTCGCCGACGGCATGGCCGTGGCGATCGTTGACGGCCTTGAACCAGTCCAGGTCGAGGATCATCAGCGCGAACGGCATCGGTTGCGTGCGCGCCTCGGCCACCATGCGGTCGAGCACGGCCGAGAAATAGCGCCGATTCGGCAAGCCGGTGAGGCTGTCGCGCTGCGACTGCTGTTCGAACAGATCGCGCTGCTGGCGCAACTGGTCTTCCAGATCCAATCGCTGCAGATATTCGCCGTGGCTGCGGCGCAGCGCGAGCATCACGTAGGCCAGATAGAACGCCGAGATCACGATGAATTCGACGCGCGCGCCCGATTGCACATAGGCCGCCATCGTCGGCAGATACAACAGCGCGATCGCCCACATCGCGCGCTGCCGGCGCATGCAGAAGTTGTGCGCGAACGCGGTCGAGAAAGCGTACGAACTGATCGCCGCAACGGTGCGCGCGGTTTCGTCGGCGGTGTTGGTGATCAGCCAGCAGCTCGCCGCGCCCCAGAGCGCCGAGTTGATCAGCACGATGGCCCAGATGCGGCGCAGGCGGCGGTCGACATCGACGGCACCGGCACCGGGCATTTCGCTGCGGGCCTGGAAGCGGGCCAGCGTGAGGGCGACGAAGCCGAGGGCGACCAGGCTGAAGGTCCATGGCGCCACCATCGGCAGGCCGCTGGCATAGCCGGCCATGATCCACGCGAACACGTAGAACGGCCCGCCGAGTCGCGAGCGCTGCACGGTTTCGGCGAGTTCCTGCAACGCACGCGGCGTCGCCGGGCGCCTGTTGCGCGCGTTGTGTTGCATCCCGTTCGTCATGGATAACCCCCGCCGGCACGATGGACCGCCGTGGCGGCAGGGTCAAGTCCGCTCGGCGGCCGGAATGTTCCTTTCATCGCGATGGAAAGATAAACTGCAGCGATTCCGTCGCGCCGGCCCGCCATGCTCCCTGTCAGCTTCGAGTTCTATCCGCCCAAGACCGACGAGCAGCGCGAGCAGCTCGACCGCACCGCGGCCAAGCTCAAGCCGTTCGATCCCGAATATGTGTCGGTGACCTTCGGCGCCGGCGGTTCGACCCTGAGCTACACGCCCGAAACCGTGCAGACGCTGCGCGAGCACCACGCGCTCGATGCCGCGCCGCATCTTTCCTGCGTCGGCGGCTCGAAGCTCGAAATCGCGGAATTGCTGCAGCGTTACCGACAGATGGGCTGCCGGCGCATCGTCGCGCTGCGCGGCGACCTGCCGTCGGGCATGGGCCACACCGGCGATTTCCGCTACGCCTCGGAGCTGGTGGAATTCATCCGCCGCGAACACGACGGCTACTTCCACATCGAAGTCGGCTGCTATCCGGAAACGCATCCGCAAGCCGACGACGCATTGGCCGATCTGGCGCATTTCAAGCGCAAGATCGATGCCGGTGCCGACGGCGCCATCACGCAGTATTTCTACAATGCCGATGCCTATTTCCGTTTCGTCGACGATGCGCGCGCGGCCGGCATCACGGTGCCGATCGTGCCCGGCGTGATGCCGATTTCGAATTTCAGCCAGATCCGCCGGTTTTCCGAGATGTGCGGCGCCGAGATTCCGCGCTGGATGCAGCGCCGCATGACGGCCTACGGCGACGACGCGGAGGCGATCCGCGCCTTCGCCGCCGATGCGGTGGCCGGCGTGTGCCGGCGTCTGATCGAAGGCGGCGCGCCGTCGCTGCATTTCTACACGCTCAACCTGGCCAAGCCGACGCTCGCGGTGATCGACCGCCTGGCGTGAGGCCGGCGTTAGGGGAGCGGCTGCTAGGCTCCCCGGATGTTGCGCTCGCTGCCGCTTTCCCTACCGATATTTCTGCTGACCGCCGCCGGTTTCGCCGTTGCGCGCGACGCGGTGGCCGCGGACACGATTCGCCGCTGCGTCGACGACAGCGGTGTGACGATCTACACCGACCAGCCCTGCGAAAACTTCGGTGCCACCGATCGCAAGCCGCCGCCTCCGATGCCCGGCGCGACGGTACCGGGCGCCGCCGTCGAAGGCGTGGCGGCACGCAGCGATTGCGTGCGCCGCACCGACACGCTGCTGTTCGAATTGCGCCGCGCGATCGAAACGCAGAACGTCAATCGGCTGGCCGGCGTCTATCACTGGCCGGGCACCGGCGGGCGCGCGGCCAACGGCGTACTGCAGCATCTCGAGCGTATCGCCAGCCGGCCGGTGGCGTCGGTGGAACTGCAGTATCCGGAGATCGCGCCGGTGTTCGAGAATCCCGACGCCTTCCCGGCGGGCACACCGGCGGAAGACCCGGTCGGCGTGATCATCGAGCAGCTGGCGCCCGGCGATGTCGCGCCCAGCTTCACCGAGAACCTGCAGCTGGTGCGCAACGCGGGCTGCTGGTGGGTGCGCTTCTGACCTCCGCCACGGGCGCCGCCGGGGCCGCGCCGGTAGAATTCGCGTTCGCCTTCCGGAGAACCCCATGACGAGCGCCGCCTATCCCGCACACATCTGGCACAACGGCCGCATCAAGCCCTGGGCCGAGGCCACCGTCCATGTGATGGCGCACGCGCTGCATTACGGCTCGTCGGTGTTCGAGGGCATCCGCAGCTACGAAACGCCGAACGGGCCGGCGATCTTCCGCCTCACCGATCACAACAAACGCCTGTTCGCCTCGGCCCGCATCTACGACATGCCGATGCCCTACTCGCTCGAAGAGATCAACGCCGCCTGCCGCGACGTGATCCGCGCCAACGGGTTGACGAAAGCCTATCTGCGTCCGCTCGCCTATCGCGCGCTCGGCGGTTTCGGCCTCTCGGCCGATTGCCCGACGGAAGTCTCGGTGGCGTCGTGGTTCATGGGTCCGTACCTGGGCACCGGCGTGCTGGAACAGGGCATCGATGCCTGCGTATCGAGCTGGCAGCGCTTCGCGCCGAACACGATTCCGGCCGGCGCCAAGGCTGGCGGCAATTATCTGTCCGGCCAACTGGTGGCCCGCGAAGCGCGTCGCCTGGGTTTCGGCGAAGGCATCGCGCTCGCTTCCACCGGCCTGCTCAGCGAAGGGGCCGGCGAGAATCTTTTCCTGGTGTTCGACGGCGCACTGCACACCACGCCGGTGAGCGCCGCGCTGCTCAACGGCATCACGCGCAATTCGATCATCCGCCTGGCGCGCGACGCCGGCATCGAAGTGGTCGAACGCGACATGCCGCGCGAATACCTCTACCTGTGCGACGAACTCTTCATGTGCGGCACCGCGGCGGAAATCACGCCGATCCGTTCGGTGGACGGCAAGCCCGTCGGCACCGGCAAGCCCGGGCCGGTCACGGCGCGGGTGCAGGAGTTGTTCTTCGGGTTGTTCTCGGGGAAGACGCCGGATCGGTATGGATGGCTTGAGCCGGTTTGAGTGCGGAGCGGGAAATTGGGAATTGGGAAAGAGCGAGGCCTGCTCTAACTCCCGATTCCCGATTCCCGATTCCCGATTCCCGATTCCCGATTCCCGATTCCCGA
>CBFHAI010000051.1:0-32788 GCA_965653565.1 uncultured Chiayiivirga sp.
GTTTGGGGTAATGGGGATGGGGTTAGGGGCAAAACCCGCCGCTGGCTTCCCCCCGACCCCCATTCCCCGATTCCCGTTGACATTCCCGCGCCGCTACAACTCCTCTTCCGCCGCCTCCCGCCCCTGCTGGCGGATGATCGCTTCCTGCCGCGCGTCCTCGATCGATTCGCGGATCGCATCGAGGTCCGCGACGTGTTCGTCGAAGACGAATTTGCCGGTCAGTTCGCTGTCGGGCTGCAGTTCGCTTTGTTCGTAGAGCGCCCACATTTCTTCGCCGAAATGGGTGTAGACCAGTTCCGGCGCGAAACGCGCGAGGCTGTCGCGGATGTTGTGCACGTCGCGCAGCAGCATGGCGCGCGCGGCGTTGTTGCCGGCGGCGCTCACCACCTGCGGAAAATCGATCAGCACCGGGCCGTCGGGCGACACCAGCACGTTGTATTCGGACAGATCGCCGTGGATCAGGCCCAGGCACAGCATGCGCACCACATCGCGCATCAGCACGGCGTGGAACTCGCGGGCGCGCTCGGGCGTGAGGTCGACTTCGCCCAGGCGCGGCGCGTTGTCGCCGTCGGCATCGACCACCATGTCCATCAACAGCACGCCGTGCAGATAGCCGCGCGGCTGCGGCACGTGCACGCCGGCGTCGGCCAGTTGATAGAGCACTTCGACTTCGGTGTTCTTCCAGGCGGTTTCCTGCTCGCGGCGGCCGAATTTGCTGGCGCGGCCGATCGCGCGCGCCTGCCGGCTGCCGCGCACCTTGCGGCCTTCCTGATATTGCACGCGGGCCTGGAAGCTGCGCTGCGCCATGTCCTTGTAGACCTTGGCGCAGAGGATCTCGACGCCCGAGCGCACCGTGTAGACGGAAGCTTCCTTGCCGCTCTTGAGCGGCCGCAGGACTTCATCGATGGCACCGTCGTCGATCAGGGGCTGCAGCCCCTTGGGAATTTTCATGGAGAACGCGCTGCCGAGCGAAAGACTGACCCGGCATTATGACCGGTCGCGGCAAATCGCGTGTCTGGCAGCCGCCGTCGGCCCCTCAGCCCGGACGCGACGGCCTGCCGCGCAGCACTTTCACCAGTTCGTCGAGTTCGATCGGCTTGAGGAAGTGGTGATGGAAACCGGCCGCGGCGATACGCGCGCGGTCGCCCGACTGGCCCCAGCCGGTGAGCGCGATCAGGGTCAGGCCGGCATTTTCCGGCTTGCTACGCAACTGCACCGCCAATTCGCAGCCGTCCATGCCCGGCATGCCGATGTCGAGAATGGCCACCGTCGGCCGCAATTCGGCGGCGGCTTCGAGCGCCGCAGCACCGTTGTAGGCGACGCGCGCGACGGCGCCCATGTCGTTGAGCAGGATCGCCAGCGCATCGGCGGCGTCGCGGTTGTCGTCGACGATCAGGATGCGGCCGCGCAGCGAGGCATCGAGCGCGCTTTGCGATTCGGTCGGCGCATTCGGCGCGGCGGCGGCGGTGAGCGGCAATTCGACGACGATGTCGGTGCCTTTGCCCGGACCCGCACTGTGCGCGCGCACCGTGCCGCCATGCAGTTCGACCAGACTCTTGACCAAGGTCAGGCCGATGCCGAGGCCGCCCTGCACCGCGCGCGCGCTGCCGCTGACCTGCACGAACATGCCGAAGATCGCATCGAGCATGTCGGGCGGCACGCCGGCGCCGTTGTCGCGCACGTGGATCACCGCGCGCGCATCGCGGCGCTCGAAGCGGACCGTCACGTCGCCGCCCGGCGGCGTGTACTTCGCGGCGTTGTTGAGCAGATTCGAGAACACCTGCGTCAGGCGCACCGCATCGCCGCGCACGGTCCAGTCGCCGGCCGGGATGTCGACGCCGAGGCGGTGTTTGGCGGCATCCAGCAGCGGACGGCTGACTTCGATCGCATCGGATACCACGCGATCGAGCGCCAGCAGTTCGGGCCGCAGTTCGATGTTGCCGCGCGTGATGCGCGAGACTTCCATCAGATCGTTGATCAGCCGCACCATGTGATCGACCTGGCGGCCCATCATCTCGTAGTACGGACGCGCGGCGTCCGAGTCGAGACCGTTGCGCAACAGGATCGCCAGCGCGGTGCTCAGCGGTGCCAGCGGATTGCGCAATTCATGCGCCAGCGTGGCGAGGAATTCGGTCTTGCGCTGGTCGGCTTCGCGCAGGCCTTCGAGCACGCCGCGCAATTCGTATTGCCGGCGACGCGCGCGCAATGCGCTGCGCAGCGAACTCACCAGGGCGGAGATGCGCAGCGGGCGTTCGATGACGGTGAGGTTGGCGAGCCGGTCCATCGCTTCGTAGATGGCGGCCGAATCGGCGCCGGTGCGGGCCAGGATCAGCACCGGGATATCCGACCATGGCGGTTGGTTCTGCAGCGCCGTGGTGAGGCTGGCGATGCCGCCGTCGGCGAAGGTTTCCTCGGCGATCAGCAGGGCGCCGGCGCCCTGCCCGAGTTCGCGCACCAGATCGCCCACGCTGGCGCAGGCGCAGGCGGTGATGCCGGCGCGCTCGAGCACCGCGCGCGTCATCGAGGCATCCTTGCCGGTGACTGTTTTCAGCAGTACCCGGTGTTCGTTGCCGTTGCTGTTGTCGCGCCCCGCAACCACGGGTCAGGAAGGATCGGCCGGTACCGGCACGCCGGTGAGGATGCCGCGGAATTCGCGCAGCGGCGGCCCGACCTTGATCCCGCATTCGCTCATCGAAAAACCGCGGATGCTGCGCTCGTGCGCGCCGCCGCGTTTCTTCATCACCGAAATCGCTTGGCGCACTTCGCCATTGGCTTCGAAATAGCGCAGCAGCACCACCGCATCGGCGAGATAGCTGGCGTCGACCGGCGTCTGCATCTGGGTGCCGATGACGCCGTGCTGCGCGCCGATCAGCAAGGTGGCCACGCCCGATTGCCCGAGGAAGGTCAGCAGCTCGTGCAATTGCACGATCAGGAAACGCTCGTCCGGCATCGCATTCAGATAGCCGTTGAGGCTGTCGATGACCACCACTTTCGCCTGGTGGTTGCTGACCGCGTCGCGAATTTCGTGCACCAACTCGCCCGGCGACAGCGCCGCCGGATCGATCTGGCGCAAGCGGATCAGGCCCGCGTCGATGAAGTGGCGCAGGCTCATGCCCATGCCTTCGCAGCGCGTGCGCAAGGTGTTGAGGCTTTCGTCGAAAACGAAGATCGCCGCGCATTCGCCACGGCGCGCCGCGGCCAGCGCGAACTGCACGGCGACGCTCGACTTGCCGGTGCCCGGCGCACCGACGAACAGCGTGCTGGCGCCCTTTTCCAGACCGCCGCCGAGCAGATCGTCGAGTTCTCCGATGCCGCTCGGAAGTTTCATCTGTTCGACGTCGGCCGGATGTTCGGCCGCCACCAGGCGCGGAAATACGATGAGGCCGCCGCGCACGATCTTGTAATCGTGATAGCCGCCGCGATACTGCTGGCCGCGGAATTTGACCACGATCAGCCGCCGCCGCGATGCACCGTAATCGGTCGCCAGTTGTTCGAGCCGGAGCACGGCGTGCGCGATGCTCTGCACCTGCAGGTCGTGCTCGGTGGAGGTCATGTCGTCGAGCAGCAGCACGGTGCAGGTGCGGCCGCCGAAGAACTGTTTGAGCGCCAGGATCTGGCGCCGGTAACGCAGCGAATTGCCGGCCAGCAGGCGCAGTTCGGACAGCGAATCGAACACCACACGCGTCGGCGCCAGCGTCTCGACGTCGGCCAGGATCTTCTGCATCGTTTCGCCCAGTTCCACCTCGGAGGGATGGAACATCGTGTATTGCTCGTCGGGCTGCAGGCTTTCCTGGGTCGGCAGCATCTCGCGCATGTGAATGCCTTCGAGATCCCAGCCGTGCGAACGCGCCACACCGAGCAGCTCGCTGGCCGTTTCCGACAGCGTGATGTAGAGCACCGATTCGCCGCGCCGCACGCCTTCGAGCAGGAACTGCAGCGCGATCGTCGTCTTGCCTGCGCCCGGCGTGCCTTCGACAAGATACAGACGGCTCTGCGTCAAACCACCGCCGAGCACATCGTCCAGGCCGGGGACGCCGGTGGCGACCAGTCGATTCGAAGCGTTGAGTGGGGGCGGATTTGATTCCGACATGGACACCAGTTCCTCATGGGCTCGTTGCGTCGCCCGCGAAATATACGCGGGTGCCGCGCCCGCTGGATGCGTGCAGCGCCGCACGATTCAGGCTTCGGTCGAGCGTCGCGCTTTCGCTTTGTCGCGCTTTGGCAAATTTACGTGGGGAGAGTTTGATGTGTACGAGTTCTGTTCAAGTGAGTGTCGGTTTGCGGGTTGACGGGATGTTTTGGTGCGGGAGTCGGAGTCGGACATCGGGATAAGAGCGACGCTCGCTGCGTGCCGGCTTTCTCCCGATTCCCGATTCCCGACTCCCCCGATTCCCGCGCGGGGCATCCTGGCGCATCGCTGAATCGCGCCGTGCCAAACCCGGCTTGTACACACTGCAACCAATTGATACCAAACATATAAATTTTCAGCCGGACGGCGCACCCAGCCGGCGAAGTCTGAAACTGTGACGGCGCTAACACATTTTCCAGAGGCGGCCGTTACATTTCGTCACACATTTCGCAAAGGGACACTGCGCCATGACCAGGAAAACTCTCCTTGCCCTCGCCACCCTCGGGCTGAGCGTCGCACTCGCAACGCCGGTTTCCGCCGGGCCTAACGGCAACGGTCCGCCCGACGACACCCGCCCTGGCAATCGCGGCGGCAACGGCGGTGACAATGGCGGCAACAACGGCGGTGGTAACGGCGGCGGCAATGGTGGTGGCAACGGCGGCGGTCCGCCGGCGACGCCACCGGGCCTGGGCGGCAACCCGCCTCCCGGCCACGGCGGCCCGAATCCGGGCAGCGGCGGTGGCAACGGTCGCGGCGAAGTCTCGCGCGATCAGGCGAGCATCTGCGGCGAGGACGGCGAAGAAGCGATCGGTCCGGTCGGCCAGGCCGGCAACTCGCATGTCGCGCACGTGAACTTCGCGGCGGAGGAAGGCAGCGAGATCACTTCGTGGGCGCGCATGACCTATTTCTGGATCGGCACCAGCTTCGACTACGTGCTCAATGCGCACGATGTCGAGCCGGGCAGCGAATGGACGCTGGTCGCACGCGCGGCGGATGGCAGCGCGATCTGCGTCGGCGAAGGCACCGCCAACCCGGGCGGCAATCTGCATCTGGCCGAATCGATCGAACTCGACAGCCACCTGCCCGACGACCTCGACCCGTTCGCAGAAACACCCGACGGCGAAGCCCCGGCCGGCACCACGCTCGAACTGATCGCCACCGAAGACATCGACTGCGAAGCCGGCACCATCGTCGCCGATGTCGACGGCGTGCTGACGTCGGAATCGGATATCCGGTTCGTCGACGTCGACGAAGTGGTGTGTCCCGAATAAGCCCTGACGACTGACTAAGCGACCACGTATCGCTTTTGTCTGCGCCTCGTGAACGCAGACATCAAACGCCGCCGATGTCTGGCGGCGTTTTCTTTTGGCAGCGCGGAAACGCGAAGCAGCCAGACGCGCTATGGCTGCAGAAATCGCAATCCCACGCCGGGCTCGGTCGCTATCCAGCGCGGTGCGGAGGCATCGTCACCGAGTTTCTGGCGCAGCTTGCGCACCAGAATGCGCAGATAGTGCGTGTCGTGCTGATGCGTCGGCCCCCATAGTTCGCGTAACAACTGCGGCTGGGTGACGACACGGCCCGCGCGCTGGATCAGGAACGCCAGCAGCGCGTACTCCTTGCGCGACAACACGGCCGACTCGCCGTCCACGCGAACCTCGCGCCGTGCCAGGTCGACGTACAGACGGCCATCATCGAATATCGGCGACACCTCGGGCGCACCGGAGTGCGATCGCAACAGCGCGCGCACGCGTGCCATCAGCTCCTGTACGCCGAACGGTTTAGTCACGTAGTCGTTGGCTCCCAGATCCAAAGCCGCTACTTTTTCGGCTTCGCCCGAGCGCACCGTCAGTACGATCACCGGCACCTGCGACCACAGCCGCAACGCACGCAGCACTTCCTGGCCGTCGCGATCCGGCAGGCCCAGATCCAGCACGACCAGATCGGCACCGCGCGTGGCCAGCAGATCCAGGCCCGACCCTCCGGTGTCGGCGAGCGTCACTCGATAGCCCTGCGCCCGCAGGCTGATTTCGAGAAATTTGCGGATCTGCGGTTCGTCGTCTATGACGAGAATGTGCGCAGGCTGCACCGCGGGAATGTCGTGGCCGACGCTCATGCGGCCTGGGTTGCCGGCGGTTCGACGAGCGGCAGCGTGATGCGAATGACGGTGCCGCGCCCGTCGTCGCCGGCGGCGGCTTCGACCCGTCCGCCATGCGCGCCGATCATGCCGCGACAGATCGCCAGGCCCAGACCCGTTCCCTGCCGGCCGCGATCGCCGCGTTCGACGCTGTAGAACATGTCGAAAATCCGCGTCCGTTCCTGCGCCGGGATGCCCGGCCCGCGGTCGCGCACTTCGATGCTCACTTCCCGTTCCGAAGGGCGCCGCGCGGCGATGGCCACCGGCGTGTCCGGCGGCGAGAAATGCGCGGCGTTCTCGATCACGTTGAACAGCGCCTGCTCGACCAGCGCCGGATGCACCCAGATTGGGTCGAGGTCGTCTTCGACGGTGACGGTGAATCGCGTGCCGGGCTGATAGCGGTGCAGGCGCGCGATGGCCGAGCCGATCAACTCGTCGACGCCGATCCAGTCGCGCGTCAGCGCCAGCGTGCTGTGACCCAGCCGCGTCATGTCGAGCAGGTTCTGGATGTAGCGATCGAGGCGTTCGCCTTCGAAGCGGATGGTGTCCAGCAAGTCGTGCCGATCGCGTTCGCTCATCGCACTGCCATAGCTGTCGAGACTGCCGGCGGCGCCGATGATCGAGGCCAGCGGCGTGCGCAGATCGTGCGACACCGACGACAGCAGGGCACTGCGCAGGCGCTCGGTTTCCCCGGCCACGCGCTCGGCCTGCAGATCGGCGACCAGCCGCAGGCGCAGTAACGCCTGCGCGATGTCGTCGCTCATGCTGCGTACCAGGTCGCGCTGCTCGCGATCGAGTTGCCGCACATGCGCGGGGAGTTTCAATCCGATCACGCCCGGCGACTCGGACACCGCGTGCAGCGGCAGGAACCACCAACCGTGTTCTTCGATCGTTTCGACATGCGTAGCGCCGTCGCCGATGCTATCGATGCGGCGCAGCACCGAGGTCGTCGGCGATTCGGCCGCGCCGGCCGGCAGGCCGCGCTCGCCCAGTCGGATCCAGACTTCGGCGCCGAGCATGCGGCGCAGGATTTCGTCCGCGGCTTGCACCACCTCGTCTTCGCTCGCGGCCGCGGCCAGGCCCTGGGCGAGTTCCTGGCGCGCCAGCGCATGACGATGCGCGCGGCGCAGCGCATGGACCTGCATCGCCAGCCGCGACGCAAGCCGGCCTGCGAGCAGGGCTGCCGCGAGGAACAGCGCCACTGTCGTCACGTCGCGCCAACTGCCGATGAAGAAGGTGTAGTGCGGCTCGATGAAGAAGAAGTTGTAGGCGAGAAAGCACAGCACGGCCGTCGCCACCGCGGGGCCGGTGCGCGTCTTCGACGCCACCCCGAGCACCGCAAGCATGAACACCATCGACAGATCGGTGAGGCCGGCCCAGCGTTGCGCCGCTGCCGCCACCAGCACCGCCAGCAGCGCGCCGATCGCCGCGAGCACGTAGCCCGCGGCCGGATTGTCATGCACTGCTTGTTCGACGGGCCGCGAACGTGGCGCGGAAGGCATTGCAGGTGGCCGAGGAAACCGGGCTTTCATTGTGCCGCCGGCGGCCCGAGATCGGCAGGCCGCAAGCCGCACGGGCGAAAGAATTTACGCGGAATTTATGCCGGACGCTACGAACGTGGCTTTCGCGTTTACGCCCGCGAAACCGAGACTGGCGACCCTCTCGCATCACACAGGATCGTCCATGTCGCCGTCCACCTCGCCGTCTCCGCGGCCGATCGCCTCGACTGATCGCGAGCGCCCCAGCCGCATCGGCTTCGGCGCGATGATGCTGGCTGCGATCGGGGTCGTCTACGGCGACATCGGCACCAGCCCGCTCTACACCATCAAGGAAGCATTCTCGCCGCACTACGGCCTGACGCCCGATCACGCGACGGTGCTGGGCATCCTGTCGATGGTGTTCTGGTCGCTGATCCTGGTGATCACGGTGAAGTATGTCCTGGTGATCATGCGCGCCGACAACCAGGGCGAAGGCGGCATCATGGCGTTGACCGCGCTGGCGCAACGCGCCTTGCCGGCGAATTCGAAAATGGTCTACGCGGTCGGCATTCTCGGCGTCTTCGGCGCCGCGCTGTTCTTCGGCGATGGCGTGCTGACTCCGGCGATTTCGGTGCTCTCGGCCGTCGAAGGCCTGGAAGTGGCGACGCCAGCGCTCCACCGATGGGTGCTGCCGATCACCATCGGCGTACTGGTGCTGCTGTTCGCGACGCAACGCTTCGGCACCGATGTGGTGGGCCGCGCCTTCGGGCCGGTGATCGTGCTGTGGTTCCTGGCGCTGGCGACGATCGGCGTACACAACATCAGCGCCAATCCCGAAGTGCTCGGCGCACTCGACCCGAGCTGGGCGCTGCGCTTCTTCGCCGATCACGGCTGGGGCGGCATTTTCATTCTCGGCGCGGTGGTGCTGGCCGTCACCGGCGGCGAGGCGCTGTATGCGGACATGGGCCATTTCGGTCGCCGGCCGATCCAGCTGGCGTGGAATTTCTTCGTGCTGCCCGCCTTGACGATCAATTATCTCGGCCAGGGGGCGCTGCTGCTGTCCGATCCGTCCGCGGTGCGCAATCCCTTCTATATCGGCGTGCCGGACTGGGCCTTGTATCCAATGGTCGGACTGGCGACCGCGGCGACGGTGATCGCCTCGCAGGCGGTGATCAGCGGTGTCTATTCCGCGGTGCGTCAAGCAATCCAGCTCGGCTATCTGCCACGCATGACGATCCGCCACACCTCGCGCGAGACGATCGGCCAGATCTACATCCCGTCGATCAATTGGCTGCTGATGCTGGCCGTGATCGCCACCGTGATCGGCTTCGGCAGTTCCACCGCGCTGGCTACCGCGTACGGCGTCTCGGTCACCGGCACGATGCTGATCACCAGCATCATCCTGATCATTATGCTGCGCGCACGCCGCGCCCTGCCCGCTTACCTCTTCTGGCCGCTGGCGACGCTGTTCGTGCTGATCGACGTGGCTTTCCTGTCGGCCAACCTGGTCAAGTTCATGGACGGCGCCTGGTTCCCGATCGCACTTGGCCTGCTGGTGTTCACGCTGCTGCGCACTTGGGGCCGCGGACGGCAGTTGTTGCGCGCGCAGATCCTCAAGGACGGCATGCGGCTGGACGCCTTCATCCCGAGCCTGATGCTGGCCCCGCCCACGCGCGTTACCGGCACCGCCGTCTTTCTCACGCCGCAGACCAGCATCGTTCCGACGGCGCTGTTGCACAACCTCAAACACAACAAGGTGCTGCATGAGCGCAACGTACTGCTGACCGTCGAAGCCCTGTCGGTGCCGTTCGCCTCGCCGGGCGAGCGCTTGAGCATCGATCCGCTCGGCAACGATTTCCATCGCGCGACGATCCGTTTCGGCTTCATGGAAACACCAGACGTGCCGCTCGCGCTGATGCGCTCGAGCGACTGCAGCGAGATCTGCTTCGATCCGATGGACACCACATATTTCGCCAGCCGCGAAAGCATCGTCGCCAGTCCGCATCGCGGCATGCCGATCTGGCGCGATCACTTATTCGCGGTGATGCATCGAAATGCGGCGCCGGCGACCGACTTCTTCCGGATTCCCGGCACGCGATTGGTCGAACTGGGCGCGCCGGTGGAGATTTGACGCTCGCCGCGATTCGCTGGGCGCGCCGGTGGAGATTTGACGCTCGCCGCGATTCGTCAGCGTCCGAAAGCCTTGTTCACGCATCGCTGATACCGCTGCTGCACGCGTGTAGCGAACCATTCGGTGGTGAGTTTGCGGGTGATCTTCGGGCTTTCGAGCGTGATGCGCGGGACGGTGGCGCGCGGCAGCGGGCGGCCTTCGAGACGTTCGGCGAGGGCGAAGACGCGTTCGTAAAGATCGGTGCGTTCGAAGTCGACGCTGTCGCCGAGGGCAAGTGCGCGATGGATCGCGCCGTCTCCCAGGTCGAGCTGCTCGCGCAGCGAGCGTACCGCGGCTTCGGTGGCGCTCGGCTTGCCGTCGCCGCGCAGCAGGTCGCCGTCGAGCGCGAGTTGTACGCCCGATGCCGCGCTCACCGCGGCCTGGAAGGCGGCGTTGCGGCTGGCGTACCAGCCGGCGTTGAAATCGGCGTAGCGGTACAGATGCCGCTCGTACGAATTCGGGTAGCCGAGCAGATGCGCGATGCCGAAATACATGCCGCCGCGCCGCGTGAAGACGTGGTGGCGGATCGATTCGCCATCGTCGTAGGGATAGCCGTGGCGCTGCGCGTGGCGCTCGGCGAATTCGATGCTCACCTGCATCGGCCCGCCGGTGCGCACCGGGTTGGCGCGTCCGAACAGGCGGCGGCCGAGCGGCACTTCGTCGATGAAATCTTCGAACAGATAGCTCAGTTCTTTTTCGCTGCGCACGGTGGCCAGACGCTGCGCGTAGGTCTTGCCGCTCGGCGATTCGAGATCGAGCGCGCTGCGGACGACGAACTGCGGCACCTTGAGCCGCGCGGCGCGGCGATCGATTTCCGCGCGCGCGATTTTCGCCAGGCCGGGCACGGCGGGGTCGGCGGTGAAGGTCGATTCCTGTTCCGTCACCGCCAGCGCCGCACACAGGTTTTCGGTACTGGGCGGAATATCGAGCAACTGGAACGCCGACTGGATGTCCTGCGCCCAGCCTTCGCGATCGGCGGTCTTTTCCGGCAGCAGTTGCACTAGCTGCGCGCGGACTTCGGACGGCGCGCGCGCCGGCGCCTTCGGCCGCGGCGGCGTGGCGCAGCCACCGAGCACGGCCAGCAGCGTCACCGCGACCAGCGCGGTGCGCGGGCCGCGCCCGATCATGCCGTGCCGGGCGCGTCGGGATCCGGCACCGGGGCGCGATCGGCCGGGCCCTTGGCCGCCTCGCGCGCTTCGCGCTTGCGTGCGTCCTTCTCGTCCTGCTGCTTCTTTTTGGCGATCTCGCGCTGGCGTTTTTCGAAGGAATAGTTGGGCTTGGCCAAGGGGGACGCCTCGTCTCTGGGGCCTTCAGTGTAATGGTCCGGCGAGCGCCACCGCGACCGCCGGCCGTTTTTCGCGCATTCGCCGGCCGGTGGCCGCCGTCGCGCGTCTTGAGGGGTGCTCCTCTTTGCACCGTCGAACTCGATGGGGCCGAGTACGCTGCATTGCGGAGAGAAAGATTCCGCAGCCGTGTCCGGTATAAAAATCGCTGTGGGATAACGTCAGTTTGCAGCATCTTGGCCTGCGCTACTGTTGCAGGCACCGATCGAGGTGAATCGATGGATGTTCTTTTCCGGCTGTGCCTGCTGTTGGGATGCGCCGCGTCGCTCCCGCTGGCAGCGCAGGAACTGCCTTTCCCGCAGCCCGCACGCGCCTATCCCGGCGACCGCATCGGCGTGCCCGCGCTATCGGGCGGCTGCCCGGCCGTGATCGTCGATCCCAATCGCGCCCCGCAGGTGAAGACCACGCAGATCCACTACGCGCCCAATCCCGAGCAGGACATCTACGAACACGAGGTCGACTACTGGCTGGTGCAGCGCCAGGGCGACATCTGCGACAACCCGCCGCCGCCGCTCGACTACCGCGCGCTGATCGACGTCGGCGGCCTGACTTCCGGCCGGCATCGCTTCAAGGTGACCGCGCACTACAACAACGCGATCTTCGCCAACTACACCACGCCGGAAGCTTCGGTGCGCGTGCATGAGTATCCGGGCACCGATATGTCCGGCGCGTGGTATTCGACCGAGCAATCGGGTCGCGGCGTGTATGTGCTGGTGGCGGGCGATGTGGCCGTGGTGCAGTGGGCCACGCACGACGCCCAGGGCGAAGCGATCTGGATCGTGATGACCGCGCCTTACGGCTACATCCCCGACGCCAACGGCAACCTGTTCCAGGGCACCGCGATGATCACCAGCGGCACCCCGCTGGCGCCCGGCCCGGCGACGATCTCGCATCGACGCTGGGGCACGCTGCGCTTCGCCTACAACGGCTGCGGCCGCGCCCATCTCACCTGGGACGCCGACGATCCGGCGATCGGCGACGGCTCGATGGATCTGGTGCAACTGCTGCAGCCCGACGGCACCAACCTGTGCGACATCCGCTCGCGCACGGCGGGACCGCCGGCGGTTTTCATCGAAGGCGACTGAGCGGCACCTCGGCAATATTCACTCATCGTTTGGTTGTCTGAGCGTCGAGCGACTCGACGCGGTGCGATGCGCGTTTCTGGCACGGATCATGGATTGATCGGGGACGGACTTTTCCGTAATCCGTATCCAAGGAGCATCCCATGTCGCACTCGCACCGCATCGCCGTCCTCATCAGTGCCGCGCTCGCCTTCGGCGGTCAGGCCGCCTTTGCCGGCGATCCGCCGTCGCAGTCGGACGCCGACAAGCCCATACGCTCGACTCACGCCAACAACCCGCGCACCGGCAACGAAGACCCCGCCAGCAAGGCGCAAAGCGAGATGGTCAGCCAGATGATGTCCGACGACGACAGCATGTCGAACTTCGAACACGCCGACGCCGACGCCAGCGGTTCGATCTCCCGCGCCGAATTCGACGCCCTCAAACACGACTCGATGACCTTCGCCGACATCGACAGCGACCGCAACGGCGTCCTCTCGCACCATGAGTGGGACAACCACGGGCAGAACACGGACGACGACAAGTAACGTCGCAGATAACGAAAGTATCGATGGAACGCCCTGTCTTTTGCACGGCGTTCCATCGAATGTCCGTCATGATCAATCAGGCTCGGCCGGACTGATCGGCACGCAGTCAGCACGACTGAAGAAATTGCAGTCGCTGGAATTTCTCGTGCGTCGGTCGCTCGACTGACGCAGCCACCCCGAAAACAAAAACGGCGCCCGGGTTTCCCGGGGCGCCGTCGATTCTTTGCAGAATCGCGCGAACGCTTGAACAGCTAGAAGTCGAAACCCGTCCCGTCAGGTCTGCGCCGCAGGGCCGCCGACGGCACCGGCGTTCGGGCCGGGACCGGGGCCAGGTCCGGCGACGGTCTTGCCGGTTTTCGCCCAGTCGAGCGGCGGGCCGGGCTTGCGGCCGTTCATGACGTCGTCGATCTGGTGCGCGTCGATGGTTTCGTACTGCAGCAGGGCCTCCGACATCATGTGCAGCTTGTCGAGGTTCTGGGTGAGGATTTCGCGCGTGCGGGCGTAGGCGCGGTCGAGGATCGCGCGCACCACTTCGTCGATCTTGCGCGCGGTTTCGTCCGACACGTTCTTGTGCTGCGTCACCGAGCGGCCGAGGAAGACTTCGTCTTCCTGCTCGCCGTAGGCGATCGGGCCCATTTCATCGGACAGGCCCCACTTGGTGACCATGTTGCGGGCCATCTTGGTGGCGCGTTCGATGTCGTTGGAGGCGCCCGTGGTGACCTTGTCGACACCGAAGATCAGCTCCTCGGCGACGCGGCCGCCGTACAGCGAGCAAAGCTGCGACTCGATCGCCGTGCGGTTGAAGCTGTACTTGTCGCCTTCCGGCAGATACATCGTGACGCCGAGCGCGCGGCCGCGCGGGATGATCGTCACCTTGTAGACCGGATCGTGCTCGGGCACGACGCGGCCGACGATGGCGTGGCCGGCTTCGTGATAAGCGGTGAGTTTCTTTTCTTCCTCGCTCATCGCCATCGAGCGGCGTTCGGCGCCCATCAGGATCTTGTCGCGCGCCTTGTCGAAATGTTCCATGCGCACTTCGCGCGCGTTCTCGCGCGCGGCGAACAGCGCGGCTTCGTTGACGAGGTTGGCGAGGTCGGCACCGGAGAAGCCGGGTGTGCCGCGCGCGATCGTCATCGGCATCACGTCGACGTCGAGCGGGACCTTGCGCATGTGCACCTTGAGAATCTGCTCGCGGCCCTTCACGTCGGGCAGCGGCACCACGACCTGGCGATCGAAACGGCCCGGACGCAGCAGCGCCGGATCGAGCACGTCGGGACGATTGGTGGCCGCGATGACGATGACGCCTTCGCCGCCTTCGAAACCGTCCATCTCGACCAGCAACTGGTTCAAGGTCTGCTCGCGCTCGTCGTGACCGCCGCCCAGGCCGGCGCCGCGGTGACGGCCGACCGCATCGATTTCATCGATGAAGATGATGCACGGCGCGTGTTTCTTGGCCTGCTCGAACATGTCGCGCACGCGGCTGGCGCCGACGCCGACGAACATCTCGACGAAGTCGGAACCGGAGATCGAGAAGAACGGCACCTTGGCTTCGCCGGCGATGGCTTTCGCCAGCAGCGTCTTGCCGGTACCGGGCGAGCCCACCATCAGCACGCCGCGCGGAATCTTGCCGCCGAGTTTCTGGAACTTGCCCGGATCGCGCAGGAATTCGACCAGTTCGCCGACTTCTTCCTTGGCTTCGTCGACGCCGGCGACATCGGCGAAGGTGATCTTCACTTCGTTCTCGCCTTGCAGCTTCGCGCGCGAACGGCCGAAGCTCATCGCGCCGCGGCCACCGCCGCCGGACTGCAACTGGCGCATGAAGAAGATGAAGATGCCGATGAAAAGCACGTAGGGCAGGATGTTGAGCAATACCACCAGCAGCGATGGGCCGGTCGGCGGCGGCGCCTGCTCGATGGCGACCTCGTGCTTGATCAGGTCGTTGACCAGATCCTTGTCGCCGGGATTGTAGGTGGTGAACTTCGAACCATCGCGGCGTTCGCCGTTGATGGTGACGCGGTCTTCCTCGATGGTGACTTTCGACACCGCATCGCCGCGCACCTGCTCGATGAATTCATCGTAGGCGAGCGCCTGCGCGCCTGCGCCGCGGGGCGAAAAGCTCTGGAACACCGCCATCAACACCACGGCGATGATCACCCACAGCAACAGATTCTTGGCCAGATCGTTCATTGTGCATTTCCCTCGCCGGCGCTCGCGCTTGCGGCGCGGTGACGGCGAACATCAGGATGGAAAGAAAATTCGGTGCCGCTCATTTGGGTTGCGCCAGTTTGCCGCTCGCCAGCGCATAGACCTCGGAAGATCGGCTGCGCGAGGCGTCGGGCTTTCGCACCTTTACCTGCGTGTAGCGTTTGCGCAAGTCCCGGATGTAATCGTCGAAACCCGTGCCCTGGAAGAGTTTGGTGAGGAAGCTGCCGCCGGTGCGCAGGTGCGAGTCGGCGAAGTCGCGTGCGAGTTCCGCCAGATACATGCCGCGCGGTTGGTCGACCGCGTCCACACCCGACATATTGGGCGCCATGTCGGAAAGCACAAGATCGACCGGCGCGCCGCCCAAAACGGCTTCGAGCCGCGAAAGTGACTCCGATTCCCTGAAATCGCCGTGAATGAAATCGACCCCCGCCAGCGGCGGCATGTCGAGAATATCGAGGGCGATCACGCGGCCATCGTCGAGGCCGTGTTTGTCCTGCAGCATCTTGCGCACCAGTTGCGACCAGCCTCCCGGCGCGGCGCCCAGATCAACCACGACCATGCCCGGTTTGAGCAGGCGGTCGCGCTCGATGAGTTCTTCGAGTTTGTAGGCCGCGCGCGAACGCAGGCCCTCGGCCTGCGCCTTCTTGACGTAGGGATCGGCGAAATGTTCGCGCAGCCAGCGCTGGCTGCTCTTGCTGCGGGCCATGCGCGGGCGGTCCGATGAAACGAAGGCGACAGGGGCTCATGATACCCTTTCGCCCCTTCGTTCCACCGTGAAGCCGCTCCCAGCCCATGCCCACCGCCCTCGCCGCCGCCCAGAAACGCTACCTGCGCGGACTCGCGCACGACCTCAAGCCCGTGATCCTGATGGGCGGCAAAGGCCTCACCGATGCGCTCATTGCCGAGCTCGATCTGGCGCTCGAACGGCACGAGTTGCTGAAAGTGAAAGTGGCGGCCGGCGATCGCGAGACGCGCGATGCGTGGATCGAACAACTGGTGGAACGCTCGGGCGCCGCGCTGGTCCAGCGCGTCGGCAATATGGCCACGCTTTATCGTCCGTCGTCCGACAAACCGCAGATCGTTCTGCCGAAAGGCTGAGTTCGGCCGTCATGCGTCCGGTGCCGCCATGAGTCTGGTGGAACATCGTCCCGATGGTATCCACGCCATCCGCTGGGTGCGCGCCGATGCGATCGCGGTGAGTGCACAGGAGATCACGTCGAGCTTTCTGCTCGCCCCCGACGCGCTGGTGGAATGGTCGCCGCGCACGATCGACGACATCGACGAGGCTGCGATCCAGGCCGTGCTGGCACTCGAGCCAGCGGTGGTGCTGCTCGGCACCGGCATCGTGCATCGGATGCCCAAGCCCGCCGTGTTCGGAGCCTTCCTGCAGCGCGGCATCGGCCTGGAGGCGATGAGCAACGCGGCGGCCGGACGCACCTTCAATCTGCTCGCTGCCGAAGGGCGGCGGGTCGTGGCGGCCTTTCTGCTGCCGGGCCAGTAGCGGGTTGCGTCGGGCCGCGCCGGGCCGTGCCCCGGCTGGGAATCGGGAATGGGGAATCGGAGAAGAGCTCAAAACGAACCCGGCTCTTGATCTACTCCCGACTCCCGACTCCCGATTCCCCGCTCCGCGGACACCCGAAAGCCGGCGCGCACCTCAGCGCTTGGGCAACAGCGGCAACGGATCGATCGGCTTGCCGCTGCGGCGGATCTCGAAATGCAGCATGTCGCGCGCCGCGCCCGAGCGGCCCATCTCGGCGATCTGCTGGCCCGACGTGACGCGCTGGCCTTCGCTCACCAGGCGCTTGCGGTTGTGCCCGTACGCCGACAGGAAAGTATCGGAGTGCTTGATGATGATGAGCTCGCCGTAACCGATCAGCCCCGCGCCGGAATAAACCACTTCGCCGGCCGCCGCTGCGAATACCGGCTGCCCGGAGCTGCCGGCGATGTTGACGCCCTGGCGCGTCGGATCACCCGCGACGTAGCGGCTGACCAGTTGCCCGCTCGCCGGCCAGCGCCAGGTGACGCCCTCGGCATTGCGCACCCCCGAGGGCGGTGCTTCCGGCGGATTCCCGGCGACCGGTGACGGCGCCAGCGGTACTGCCGGTTTGAGTGGCGGGACGGGAGTCGGTGCGGGCGGCGACGCGGCCGGCGGGCGCGGGCTGGCGGGCGCGGGCGCAGTCGTGCCTGGCGGCCGGGAAGCGATCGGTGTCTGCGAAATCGGGGCGCGCGGCGTTTGCGTCGTCGGTGCCGGTGTCGTTCGTGGTGGCGGCGGCGTCTGTGTCACGCGCGACTCGCCACCGAGTTTCAGGCGCTGGCCCGGGTAGATCGTGTACGGCGACGGGATGCGGTTCCAGCGCGCCAGCTCTCGGAAATCGACGCCATGGCGAAACGCGATGCCGTACAGCGTGTCGCCGCGCACCACCAGGTATTCGGCGGCACGCCCGCGTGGCGGTGGCGTGCTGCGCGTCACCGCCGGCTCGGTGGAACGTTCTACCACCACCGCGCGCGGCCGCGAAGCGCAGGCGGCGATCGACAGGCAAAGCAGCAGCAGCAGGACCCGCATCATGCCGGCGCCACTCCGGTCGTGCGCCAAGCCAGGAAGCCGACCAGCGCCACCAGCACGGCGAGCGCGGTCCAGCCGATCGGCTCGATGTGGCGATGCAGTGCCGCTTCCGCGCGTGCGCCGCCGAGGCGGATCGCACCGGCAACCAGATACACGCGCTTGCCGCGACCGATCAAGGCGCCGAAGAAAAACGGCAACAGCGGCATGCCGACCGCGCCGGACGCCAGCGTGAAAATCTTGAACGGCACTGGCGTGAAGCCTGCGATCAACAGCAGCCAGAAGCCATTCTCGGCCGCCTGCTGTTTGATCGCATCGAAATTTTCCGCGTAGCCGAAGCGTTCCAGCAACGGCATCGCGGCTTCCAGCGCGTAGTAGCCGATCGCGTAACCGACGAACATGCCGAGCATCGAGCCCAGCAGGCTCAGTGTGGCGAGCCAGAACGCGCGCTTCGGTTGCGCCAGCGACATCGGCGCCAGCATCACCTCGGGCATCACCGGAAAGATGATCGCCTCGAAAAAACTCAGCACGGTAAGGAACAACGGCGCACGCGGATGCCGCGCCCAGCCCAGCGTGCGTTGGTAGAGCGGCGCGAACAATTTCATCAGGCCAGCCCGCCGAGCAAGGGCACGAACACGACGGCGCCGAGCGTTTCGGACTTGATGCCTTCCTCGGTATGCCGCAGCCGCAACAATTGCTGGCCGGCACTGCCGCCGACCGGCGCCACCAGCACGCCGCCGGGCGCGAGTTGCGCGATCAAACTGTCGTCGAGCGCCGCCGCGGCCGCGGTGACGATGATGGCGTCGAACGGCGCGTGTTCGGCCCAGCCGATGCGGCCGTCGTCGTAGCGGCATTTCACGTTGTCGATGCCGAGCTTGCGGAACCGCCTGCGCGCCAGCCGCTGCAGTTCGTCGATGCGTTCGACGGTGTAGACCTGCTCGATGAGTTCCGACAGCACCGCCGCCTGGTAGCCCGAGCCGGTGCCGATTTCGAGCACCTTTTTCGGCACGCCGAATTCGAGCAGCGCCTCGGTCATGCGCGCCACCACCCACGGCTGCGAAATCGTCTGCGCGCGGCCGATCGGCAACGCGGTGTCTTCGTACGCGCGCGAGGCCAACGCTTCGTCGATGAACAGATGGCGCGGCACGGTGCGCATCGCGGCGAGCACGCGTTCGTCGCGGATGCCTTCGGCGCGCAAGCGCTCGATCAAGCGGTCGCGCGCGCGCTGCGAGGTCATGCCCAGCCCTTCGGCCTCGCGTCCCAGGCGCGACAGCGGGTTCATGCGCAATGCCTCATGCGGCGCACTCCATGCCGGCCGCCTCACGCACGGATCTTCACCGCGTCCGACAGTGCGCCGACCCAGCTGGCGACCTTCTCCAGCGCCTGGTAACGCGTGAGATCGACATGGATCGGCGTGATCGAAATGAAACCGGCGCGCACGGCGTGGAAATCGGTGCCGGGGCCGGCGTCCTGTTCGGCGCCGGCCGGACCGATCCAGTAGATCGGCCGGCCGCGCGGATCGCGCTGCGCGATGCACGGCTCGGAACGGTGCCGGTTGCCGAGCCGCGTGACTTCGAAACCGCGCAGTTCGTGCCACGGCAGGTCGGGCACGTTGACGTTGAGGATGGTGTCGGCCGGCAGCGGATCGACCAGCAAACGCGCCGTGATCTCGACCGCGGCGCGCGCCGCGGTGTCGAAATGGTGGCCGTGGTGGTCGCCGGTGGCGAGCGACATCGCGATCGCCGGCAGGCCGAGGAAACGGCCTTCCATCGCCGCGGCGACGGTGCCCGAGTAGATCACGTCGTCGCCCAGGTTGGCGAAATTGTTGATGCCCGACACCACGATGTCGGGCTCCTGCTCGAGCAGCCCGGTGAGCGCCAGATGCACGCAATCGGTCGGCGTGCCGGCCACGCTCCACACGCCCTCGCCGATCGATTTGACGCGGATGGGCTGGTCGAGCGTCAACGAATTCGAGGCGCCCGAGCGATCGCGATCGGGCCCCACCACCGTCACCTCGTGCCCCGCCCGGCGCAGGCCGTCGGCGAGGATGCGGATGCCCGGCGCATCCACGCCGTCATCGTTGCTGACCAATACACGCATGAATCGAATCGACCGGGGAAAGCGGGCAATGATAGCGGAGGGGCGGGAGCGAGGGGCGTGGGCGGCGCACAGGTTGGGTCGCAGGCGGGTCGATGGGGCGGATCAGGGATTAGGGATGAGTAGCGAGGGCGCTCTGTAGAAAAGGTCGAGGTGCCCCGATGCCTGCCGAAAATACGCCCTCGCTACTCGCCCCTAATCCCTTGCTCTCAAGTGCCCGGTGTCCCCGCGGTTCCCAACCATGCGCCCTCGCTACTCGCCCCTAACCCCGCTCTTCTCCCCCGTGCGCCCCAATTTCCATTACCGTCAAAACCATGCGCAAACGCCCCGCCCCGCCACCCGATCCCGCCGACGCCGAGCTCTTCCGCTCGGCGATCGGGCCGGTGCGCGAGCTGAGTGCACCACCGGAAGCGCCCAAGACGCCGAAGCCGGCGCCGCTGCCGCGCCAGCGCGAGGCGGACGATGCGCAGGCACTGATCGACTCGCGGCTGCATCCGTTCGATTTCGTCGATGCGGCTTACGGCGACACCGCCGAGTATCTGAAGGACGGATTGCCGCCACGCGTGTTGCGCAAACTCAAGCGCGGGCAATACAGCGTGCAGGACGAAATCGATCTGCACGGCATGAACGCGGTGCTGGCCGAGCGCGTCGTGCGTGAGTTCCTGCAGGAAAGCCGGCGCCGCGAGCGCTACTGCGTGCGCATCGTGCACGGCAAAGGCCTGCGCTCGGAAGGCGAAGGCCCGGTGTTGAAACTGCTGACCGAAAGACTGCTGCGCCAGCGCGCGGACGTGCTGGCCTTCGCCTCCGCGCGAGCCGCGCAGGGCGGAACCGGAGCGCTCACCGTGCTGTTGGCGCGCCGCCGCCCGAACGAGGCGGCGGCGGCCGGCAACGCGAACGACTAGCGGATGTAGTTCTTGCCTTCTTCGCTGGGCGGATTGATCCACACCACCTGCACGCCTTTGTGCCGCGCGTTCTTTTCGACGGCGTACATGTAGTCGGCATCGCTGCGGAATCCGCTGCCACCCTTGGCGACCATCGACGAACCGGAACTCGCACAACCGGCGAGCAGTGCAACGGCGCCCAGAGCGAGCAAGATCCTGAGCTGGGAGAGCCTACGTAGCGCGACCATAAACGACCTCCTCGGAAGCCTGTGCAACGCCGGGTCGTGCGACCCCCGCACGACGGATGCCCGGACGTCGAATCAAGCTTACGCCTGCTGGACGGCGAGAGTGCGAGTTCCGTCGCAGTGCGGTGGCGAATCGGCGATTGAGCGAATTTCGGAACAGTTTTCGCGGCTTTTCCGGGCGGTAATCGCGGAAAACCCGCGAAAAAGTTGCAGCGGAAACTGCGTCTAGCGGTCGCCTTCCTCGGCCGTACCGACGACGAAATCGCCGACCGCATGCAGCACCGTGGTGGCGTAGGCACCGGCGGGCAGGAAGAAGCGTACGACCAGCCCGTCGTCGTCCCAGCTCCACGCCAGATCGCGTACCGGCAGCCGCAAGGCGCGGCGTTCCTGGCGCAGACCGGCCTCGGCCAGGCCGGCGGCGAGGTCCGCGAACGCGGCCGCGGTCGCGCTTTCCAATTGCGCCGCTTCGGCCTGCGTACGCAGCTCGCCCTGGCCCCACAGCGGACCGGTCGGATGCACGTCGAGGCTTTCGATGCGTGCCTGCAATTCGCCCGTGAACGGCTCGGGGCCGAACACGCTGTGCGTGCCGTCGAGCATCCACACCTCGCCGTCGAGCGCGCGATCCCACACGCCGCGCCGCACGCGCTCGGCGAGCAGCGCGTTGAAGATCGCCGAGCGCGCCGCCGACAGCAGGATCGAACGCTTGTCGCGCGGCATGCGGCGGCCGGCGAACATCGCGCGCGCCGCGGCGAGATTGCCGCCGTCGCGGCCGAAGCGCTGCTCGCCGAAATAATTCGGTACGCCCTTCTGCGCGAGTGTGGCGAAGCGCGCATCGATCGCGGCGCGATCGCCGACGACCTCGCGCAACCGCAGCACGAAACGATTGCCGCGCAACGCGCCGCGCGGCAGTTTGCGCGAGTGCCAGGTGTGCGACAGCACTTTGAAATCGGTTTCGTCCTGCAGCAGCGCGAAATCCGGCGCGATGCGCTTGGGCAGATGCACGGTGAATATCTGCCGTGTCACGGCATGGCGATCCTTCAACCCGGCATAGCTCACCGCATGCTCGGCGATGCCGGCCCAGCGCGCCAGTTTCTGCGCCACCCAGGCGGTGTTGGCGCCGCGCTTTTCGATATCGAGGAACAGGTGTTCGCCCTCGCCGCTCGGCGCGAAACCGAGATCTTCATCGACGCGGAAATCTTCCGGCACGGCGCGCAGGCGTGCGGCGAGCACGGGCGCGCCATGCGCGCGCGGCATGTCGGGCGCGCTCACAGGATATTTTCGAGCAACACCACGGCCTGCGCCGCGATGCCTTCGCCACGGCCGGTGAAACCGAGTTTTTCGCTGGTGGTGGCTTTCACGCCCACTGCGTCCACAGCGATGCCGAGATCGGCGGCAAGCGAGGCGCGCATCGCGTCGATGTGCGGCGCCAGCTTCGGCCGTTCGCAGATCACCACACTGTCGACATTGGCAACCGTCCATCCACGCCCGAACAACATCGCCACCACGGCACGCAGCAGTTCGCGACTGTCCGCGCCGCGCCAGCGTTCATCGCTCGGCGGAAAATACTTGCCGATGTCGCCCAGCGCGAGCGCGCCGAGCAAGGCATCGCACAAGGCATGAATCAGCACATCGCCATCGGAATGCGCGATGAGGCCGCGCTCGTGCGCGATACGCACGCCGCCCAGCATCACGTGATCGCCATCGCCGAACGCATGCACGTCGTAGCCGATGCCGATGCGCACGCTCATCCGTCGAGCCTGGCGAGCAGGAATTCGGCCAACGCCAGATCGGCCGGCGTGGTCACCTTGATATTGTCGTCGGCGCCTTCGACCAGCATCGGCTTCAGGCCCAGGCGTTCGAGCGCCATCGCTTCGTCGGTCACCGTTTCGCCGGCCGCCAGCGCCGATTCCAGCGCGCGTTCGAGCGCGGCGCGTCGAAACATCTGCGGCGTCAGCGCGCGCCACAGGCGCTCGCGTGGTTCGGTGGCGTCGATCGTGCCGCCGGCGTTCGCGCGTTTGAGCGTGTCGCGCACCGGCGCGGCGAGAATCGCGCCGACCTCGTGCGCGGCGCCATGATCGAGCAACCGGTCGAGATCGTCGCGCCGCAGGCAAGGCCGCGCGGCGTCGTGCACCAGCACCCAATCCTTTTCGCGCACCGAACCGGGCAGCGCGCGCAAACCGGCCAACACAGAATCGGCGCGCTCGCTGCCGCCGACGCAGGTGTGCACCGGTTTGCCCTTCAATTCGCGCCAGCCCGGCCAGCGTTCGTCGTCGGCCGCCAGCGCGATCATCAAACCCGTGACGCGCGAATGCGCGGCCACGCGTTCGAGCGTGTGGCGGATCAGCGGACGCCCGAGCAGATTGAGATACTGCTTGGGAATTTCGCCGCCGACGCGCGTGCCACGCCCGGCCGCCGGCACCACGACCCAGGTCATGGCGTTTCGTCCGCGGCGGGCGGCGCTTCGACGGGCGGCGCTTCCACCGTGCGATAAAAAGTTTCGTCCGGCTTGATCATTCCCAGTTCGGCGCGCGCGCGTTCTTCCACCGCGGCCTGGCCTTGCTTGAGATCTTCCACTTCGGCGCGCAATGCCGCGTTGCGCTGTTGCAGCTTCGCGTTCTCGTCGCGCTGCGCGGCCACCGTGGTGTCGAGCTGTTCGACTTCGCGCCAGCCGCCGGAACCGACCCATAACTTCAACTGCAGCAACAGCAGCAAGGCGACCAGGATCAGGGCCAGCAGACGGCTCACGAGGTGCGGGCGGCCGGTACGATCAGCCGCGCGCCGATTTCACGCTGACGAAGGCGTCGCGTCCGGCGTAGCGCGCGCCGCTGCCGAGCGCTTCTTCGATGCGCAGCAACTGGTTGTACTTGGCGACGCGATCGGAGCGGCAGAGCGAACCGGTCTTGATCTGCGTGGCGGTGGTGGCGACGGCGATATCGGCGATCGTGGTGTCTTCGGTTTCGCCCGAGCGGTGTGAGACCACGGCCGCGTAGTTCGCCGCTTCCGCCATCGCGATGGCTTCCAGCGTTTCGGTGAGCGTGCCAATCTGGTTGACCTTGATCAGGATCGCATTGGCGACGCCCTGCTCGATGCCTTCGCGGAAGATCTTCGGGTTGGTGACGAACAGATCGTCGCCGACCAGCTGCGCCTTGTTGCCGAGCGCGTTGGTCAGCAGTTTCCAGCCGGCCCAGTCGTGTTCGGCCATGCCGTCTTCGATCGTGACGATCGGATACTGCCGGGCCCAGTCGGCCAGGAAATCGACGAATTGTTCCGACGTCAGGCGCTTGCCCTCGCCGACCAGGTTGTATTTGCCATTCTCGAAGAATTCCGAACTCGCCACGTCGAGGCCGAGCAGCAAATCTTCACCCGCGCGATAACCGGATTTGTTGATCGCCTCGAGGATCACCTCGAGCGCTTCTTCGTTCGATTTCAGGTCCGGCGCGAAGCCGCCTTCGTCGCCGACCGCGGTCGACAATCCGCGCGATTTCAGCACCGATTTCAAGGCATGGAAAACTTCCGTGCCGGCGCGCAAGGCCTCGCGGAACGACGTGAAACCGACCGGCAGCACCATGAATTCCTGCAGATCGACATTGTTGTCGGCATGCGCGCCGCCGTTGATGATGTTCATCATCGGCACCGGCAGCTGCACCGCGCGATCGCCGGCCAGATGCTTCCACAGCGGCACGCGCTTGGACGCCGCCATTGCATGCGCATTCGCCAGCGACACGCCGAGCAGCGCATTGGCGCCGAGCTTGCCCTTGTTGTCCGTGCCGTCGAGTTCGATCAGCTTGCGATCGAGCCCGGCCTGGTCGGCCGCATCGAAATTCTTCAGCGCCGACGCGATCGCGCCGTTGACGTTGGCGACCGCCTTCTGCACGCCCTTGCCGAGATAGCGCGTCTTGTCGCCATCGCGCAATTCCACCGCTTCCTTGGTCCCGGTCGACGCGCCCGACGGCACCGCCGCGCGCCCGACCTGGCCGCTGGCCAGCGTGACTTCGGCTTCGAGGGTGGGATTGCCGCGGCTGTCGAGGATTTCGCGGGCGTGGACTTTGCTGATCGTGGTCATGGGCTCGTCGGTTGCGTGGTGAATTCGATGCGGTCGAAGAAATGCGGCTCCTGCTGCAGGAGCGCGCGCGGAATGGGAACGCCCTCGCGACGACACACCGCGAGCTGGGCCTGGGTGGTATAGCCGCCACGGATGCGTCCGTCCGACAAGAAAACCTGCCAATCCTCCAACTCGCTGCGTGCGACGTGCACCGAGCCCTTGGGCGTCGGCCCGACGAACAGCGGCGTCATGATGACGACTTGCAGGGCATCGCCTGCGATGCCCTGGACTCCACCCCAGACGTGCTCGATGTCGCCGGCCGTATTGGTCAGGGGGAACTTGATCGCAACTTGCTCACCCTGCGCCAGCAACTGAACCATCGAGTCCGTCGAATCGCGCGCGCGCTGCATCGCCTGGTGCAGCCAAGGGTCGTCCTGCTGGATCGGCGTGGCGCGCCTGCGCATGCGCAAGATGCCGAGTACGAACCAGAGCGCGGCGAGCAGCAGGCCCACTCCGGCGAAGAGTAGCCAATTCATTCTGGACGATCCTCGCGAATGCGGCGCGCGGCGTGCAGAGAACGCTCAGCCACGCTGCGACTCCAGGAACCCGTTCTTCTTCGTCACCCGATCGAGCTCCAGCAAAGTTTCAAGCAAGGCGCGCATCTTCGGCAATGGCCACGCGTTGGGGCCGTCCGACAGCGCTTTTTCCGGGTCCGGATGGGTTTCCATGAACAGCCCGGCAACACCGACCGCCACCGCCGCGCGCGCCAGCACCGGCACGAATTCGCGCTGGCCGCCGGACTTGCCGTCGGCGCCGCCGGGCAGTTGCACCGAATGCGTCGCGTCGAATACGACGGGGCACGCGGTATCGCGCATCACCGCCAGCGAGCGCATGTCCGACACCAGGTTGTTGTAGCCGAAACTGGCGCCGCGTTCGCAGGCCATGATCTGCGTGTTGCCGGTGGCCTTCGCTTTGGCGGTGACGTGCTTCATTTCCCACGGCGACAGGAACTGGCCCTTCTTGATGTTCACCGGTTTGCCGGCGCTCGCCACGCGCTGGATGAAATCGGTCTGGCGGCACAAAAAAGCCGGCGTCTGCAGCACGTCGACCACGCTCGCCACTTCGTCCATCGGCGTGTATTCGTGCACGTCGGTGAGCACCGGCACGCCGAGTTGTTTCTTCACTTCGGCCAGCACTTTGAGGCCGCCTTCCAGGCCCGGGCCGCGGAAGCTGGTGCCCGAGGTGCGGTTGGCCTTGTCGAAGCTGGATTTGAAGATGAAAGGGATGCCGAGCGCGCCGGTGATCTCTTTCAGCTTGCCGGCGGTTTCCATCTGCAGTTCGAGCGATTCGATCACGCAGGGGCCGGCGATGAGGAAGAACGGACGGTCGAGACCGACTTCGAAGCCACACAGGTTCATCGGGATGCTTGCCTTGAAATTGCACGGTCTCTCCAAAGCGGAGAGACGGTGTTCGAAGATGGGGCCGCGCTGGCGAAAATCATCGTCACGCGCTCGCATCCTTCAGCAAGCGCCCGCCGGCCTTCTGCTCGCGCGCGGCGCGGATAAATCCGATGAAGAGCGGATGGCCGTCGCGCGGTGTCGAGAGGAATTCCGGATGCGCCTGGCAGGCGACGAACCAGGGGTGGTCCGGCAGCTCGATCATCTCGACCAGCAGATCGTCCATCGACTTGGCCGAAATCACCATGCCGGCTTCTTCGAGCTGGGTGCGGTAGCGATTATTGAATTCGTAGCGATGGCGATGACGTTCGCCCACCACGTCGCGGCCGTACAGTTCGCGCGCCAGCGTGCCGGGCTTGATGCGTTGTTCCTGCAGACCAAGGCGCATCGTTCCGCCCATGTCGGAACGTTCGTCGCGGCGTTCGATGTCGCCGCCCGAGGTGCGCCACTCGGTGATCAGACCGATCACCGGATGCGGCGTGTCGCGATCGTTCTCGCTGCTGTTGGCGCCTTCCAGATGCGCCACGTGCCGCGCGTAATCCACCACCGCGGCCTGCATGCCGTAGCAGATGCCGAAATACGGGATGCGTTTTTCGCGCGCATAACGCGCGGTCGCCACCTTGCCTTCGAAGCCGCGATCGCCGAAGCCGCCCGGCACCAGGATGCCGTCGACGCCGGCCAGCACCGACACGCCGTGCTTTTCGACCTGCTCGGATTCGAGCCACTTCAGTTTCACGCGCGTGCGCTGGCGCAGGCCGCCGTGCTTGAGCGCTTCGGCCAGCGATTTGTAGGCGTCGGCGTGATCGACGTACTTGCCGACCACCGCGATCGTCACATCGTCGACCGGATACTCCATCGCATCGACGACCGCTTTCCAGTCGGACAGATCGGCGCTCGGCGCGGCTTTCAGTTTCAGCCGGTCGACGACGATCTGGTCGAGCTGCTGATCGTGCAGCCACAGCGGAATCTTGTAGATATTGTCCAGATCGACCGCGGAAATGACGGCCTTCTCGGTGACGTTGGTGAACAGCGCGATCTTACGGCGTTCCGAATCGGGCAGCGGCTGTTCGCTGCGGCACAGCAGCACGTCGGGCTGGATGCCGATCGAGCGCAGTTCCTTCACCGAATGCTGCGTCGGTTTGGTTTTGAGTTCGCCGGCCGCCGCGATATAGGGCACCAGCGTCAGGTGCATGAAGAGCACGAGATCCTGCCCGCGTTCGGTGCGGATCTGGCGGATGGCTTCGAGGAACGGCAGCGATTCGATATCGCCGACGGTACCGCCGATTTCGACCAGGCCGACGTCGAAGCCGGTGGTGGCCTCGTCGATGCAGCGTTTGATCTCATCGGTGATGTGCGGAATCACCTGCACGGTGGCGCCGAGGTAATCGCCGCGGCGTTCCTTGCGGATGACGTTTTCGTAGATGCGGCCGGTGGTGATCGAATGCTTGCGCGTCAGGCGCGTGCGCACGAAGCGTTCGTAGTGGCCCAGATCCAGATCGGTTTCGGCGCCGTCGTCGGTGACGTAGACCTCGCCGTGCTGGAATGGGCTCATGGTGCCCGGGTCGACGTTGATGTAGGGGTCGAGCTTCATCAGCGTGACCTTGAGCCCGCGCGCCTCGAGAATGGCCGCGAGCGACGCCGACGCAATGCCCTTGCCAAGCGAGGACACGACGCCGCCGGTGACGAAGATCAGGGGGGTCATGGGAAAGACACTTTCGTGAAAACCGGATTCTACCGGCTGGCGGCTGCCGCGGCGAGCCGGCTGCGTGGGCGGCAGCCGGCGGTTATCCGTGCATTTCTTTGATATTACTGGCTTTATTGCGTCCGGTCTGGCGTTGCGTTGGATGCGGGGTCGGCGCTATCGGGTGGCCGCCGGGAATCGGGAATGGGGAATCGGGAGAGAGCAATTGCGTCAGCCCGTTGCGAGATGGAACAGCTTGATCGCCAGCAGCACCGCGACGCCGAGCGCCAGCACCGGCACCAGCGAGGCCACCACCGCGCGCCGCAGCGTGAATCCCTGCACCTGCGCGTACATCGGGAACCAGGCGAAGAAGGCGAATAGCGTCATCGGCAAGGTGCCGGCGATGGCGATGGCGCCGGTCGCGACGCCGGCGGCGGGCTCGGCCGATTCGGTCGCGCCGGGCCCGTACAGCACCAGCAGCAGCACGAACAGCGGGATGGTCGCGTTCATCGGCACCTGGTTCCAGGTCGTCGCCAGCCAGACCTCGTTGACGCTGGCCTTGCCGCCGAACCAGCGGCCGAAAAGCGCCAGCAACGCGGCGTAGATGTACATCACCACGACCATGCCGACGATCATCCCCAGCACCATGGCCGCCACCGTCAGGATGCCGGCGACGGTCCAGTCGACCTGATCGAGATAGCCGGCGTCTTCGACCACGATCGACGCCGCGGCCAGCACGCACAGCAACAGCGCCTCGCGATAATTGGCGCGCACCAGCCCATGCTGCGCGGTGGCGCGCGGCCGGAACAGCACGCCCAGCCACACCGATTCGCTGCGCGTCAGTGCGCAGGCCAGCACCCAGGCCCACAGCAGCAGCAAGCCGAGCGCGATCGGTAGCAGGCGCCAATCGAGATAAGCGAATACCGCCGCCGGATCGGAGGCGGCGGCGCCCGTCGCGGTGTCGGAAGCGACGGCGGCGTCGGCGCCCAGGGTGAGCTCGTAGCCCATCGCGTCGTCGGCTTTTTCGACGTCCCTGGCGAGCTGCCGCACCTCGGACGCCGGCACATCGCGCACCAGCGTGCGCAGGCGGCCCTGCATCGTCAGCACGTCGCCGTCGTTGCGTACGGTGCGCTCGAACTTCACGTGCTTGCCGTCGACCGTGCGCGTCGCGTTGTCTTCCGGCCAGCCGCCGTCGAGCTGCACCGTGGTTTTCTGCCGCACATCGATGCGATTGCCCAGATTCCACGGCGAGCGGCGCGCGCCTTTCGTGACATCGGGCAGATGGCGACTGAGTTCGGTCAGCCAGAAGGTGACGTGGGTGCCTTCCTCGTCGTCGCCGACCGGTTCCCACACCTGCGCCAGGCGATAGCTTTCGACCACGGTGACTTCGTTGCTTTCCGGATCGTCGCTGAACTGCGGCGGCGTGGTCTGTTCCACCGACGGGTAATAGACCGCGACGGCGGCGGTGTAATCCTCGCCCACTTCTTCCGGCGAATTGCGCGCGAAACGGCGGCGCACGGTATCGGCGACCGCGCCGCGGTAGACGGTGCGGATGGTGTAGTCGCCGTCTTCGGCCAGGCCGCCGTCGGGGCCGCGCAGATCGAATTCCTCGGCGATGTCGATGTTGGGATCGTCGCGCACGGGGATCTTCATCGCGCGCAATTCGTCTTCGCCCGGCGCGATCACCAGGGCGCGGCCGAAGTCGGCCTGCGCCAGGTTCGACAAGCGGCCGCGCTGCATTTCGGCGGTGGCGTCGATCCAGTATTCGGTGCCTTCGTGCAGCAGCCGCACGATCACGTGGTCGAAGGCTTCCGGCGTCGGCAAGCGATCAGCCACATGCGCGGCGGTGCTCGAATTCACCAGCGCCGGCGCGGCTTCGACGCCCAGATGCCGCAGCAAGCCGACCAGCAGCACCGCCTTGTCCTTGCAATCGCCGTAGCGGCGGCGGATCACTTCCGACGGCGGATACGGCTGGTAGGCGTGCGCGCCCAGTTCCAGGCCGGTGTAGCGGATTTCGTCCTGCACGAAGGCGATCGCGCGGCGAACCGCGGTTTCGCTGGTATCGCCGCGCTTGAGCCCCAGTTCGGTCGCCAGGCTGGCGATGGCCGGATCGTCGACGCCGCGATAAAACGGCAGCGCCCACTGCACCACCTGGCCCCAATCGCCCATGCCGCCGATTTCCACCGTCGGGCCGGCATCGAACCACGGCGAGACATAATCTTCGCCGCGTTGCGCGCGTGCGTTGGTGCGCGTCCATTCGTGTTCGATCGCATCGTTGATGCGTTTTTCGCGATGTTCGAGCCCCGCGCCGATCACCCGCACCGGCACCTCGCGCGCCGCCGCATGCAGCAGGCGCAACCGCCGCAGCCGCGTCGGCACGCCCACCTGCATCGACCACTGCGTGTAGAACTGGCCCGCCATCGCGGGATTCTGGCCGTGCACCGAGACGGAGAAATCGATGATGTCGCCGACGCGGATGTCGTCGAGCATCACGTGCAGCGTGCGGCGGCCGTCGATCAGGCCCGATTCGAGGCCGTCCTCGCGGCGCAGCGTTTCGATGCGGGCGCGGTCGAGGCGATCTTCGCGCCGGCCGTCGCGTTCGACCCAGGCGCCATGCAGCGCGACCTGCTCGTTGACCGGATCGAATTCGACCGAGAACTCGCCGGCCGCCGCGGCGCCGGTGCCGCTGGTGACGGCGGTGACGCGGCGGTGGAACCAGGTCGGGGCCTTGCCGACCAGCGACACCTGGTCGTCCACCAGCAGGCTGACGCGATCGCTGCCGGCGGCGTTGCCGAGCGCCGGCGGCTCCTGCCAGTGCACCCAGTCGGGCCGCGGCGCCAGCCGGTAGTCGTCCGCCGCGTGCGCCGCGAGGGCCAGCCATCCGAATGCGATACCTGCCGCCCACGCCCGTACGGCGCGCGCCGCCCTTGCCTTCCCCTGTGCACTCACGCGACGCGCCACCCTTGGTCGAATCCAGCGGCAAGCTTAGCCGAGGCCCGCCCCGCCCGCTGCGAAGCGGGTATGCAAACTCAGGCGTCGGCGCGGTGGAATTCCTCCACCGACAGGCTGCCGGAGGCGATCGGCAGTTCGATGTCGTGGTCGACGAATTCCGGATGGATCAGCTGCGCCTCCAGTTGCAGCGACAGGCCATGGTGCTCGCCCAGCAGATAGGGCGGATAGAGCGCGTCGAACAGCGGCGTGAAATCGATCTCGCCTTCGAGGAAATCGCGCAGCGGCGCCTGCGCCGGCACATAGGCCAGCGCCTGCTCGTACAGCACCACGCCGCGCGCGTTCTCGCAGAAGCTCTTGGTGACGGTGCGGGTTTTCTTGCCGTCCTTTTCGCTGGCGGTGTATTGGCCATGTTCGCGGTTGTAAGCCACCAGGCGCGCCACCGCGTGCTGCAGCGGCACGCGCGCCTCGCCTTCCATCAGATCGGCGGCGCGCACGCGGCGGCCGCGCTCGATGCGACCTTCCGGCAGTTTCGCGGCGAAGCGCATGTATTTCTGCAATTGCAGGCGGATCGCCATCCACAGCGCGAAGCCGACCGCGCCGCTGCCCATCAGCGCCTTCATCAGCGGGCTTTCGCTTTCGCCGTCGCTGTTGCTGTGATCGTAGAACCAGGTCTGCTCCTCGGGCACGAACTGGTCGCGCACGCCGAGCGCGGCGTTGAACGCCACCAGCGGCAAACCGATGGCCATCAGCCAGATCACCATCATGCGTGCCTTGGCCGGAATCGCGCGCATATTGGCGATGAAATTGAAGCGGTCGCGCGGCGAATGCACGCTGGCGGGTTCGGCCGGCACCTCGGCGCGCGGCGGCAGGCGGCAGGCGCCGGCCAGATCGAGTTCCAGTTCGGTGTCGAAGATCACGCCGTCGTCGATTTCGATGTGCGCGGTAAGCTTGAGGTCGAGCTTCTTGCCGCGGTAGACGAAGGCATCGCGCAGCACATCGCCGAGCGCGATGCGATTGAGTCCGTGGGTCAGCGTGAATTTGCGCTCGGCCAGCGTGCGGCGTTTGTGCACCGGGCTGCTGCGCTTCACGTGCGCCACCTGTTCGATCTTCAGCGTGCCCGATTTGCCGACGAGGTCGGGCTCGAACACCCACAACTGCACCACGCAGCCGCTCGGCTCGCGCAGCACCGAAGCCTGAATCGCATCGCTCATTTTGTTCTCCCCGGACCGCGCCGGGTTTCGCTGGCCGGCGTCGGATCACACTACGTCAAACGAAGCAGGCTGCGGACGCTGGCGGCGCCTTGGCCGCCTCTCCGTCAGGCATCGGCAGCGGAACCAAGGCCGAGTCCGCACCAGGCCGCGCTCGCGGGCCGCCCGCACCGGCAGCGGTTGCTTTTCGCGCCGCCAGACTCGACCATCGCGCGCCTCCCGCCGAAGTTCCCCCAACGCACCGCATGAATACCCGCTACAACGCCGCCGACATCGAAGTCCTCTCCGGCCTGGAGCCGGTCAAACGCCGGCCCGGCATGTACACCGACACCACCCGCCCGAACCATCTGGCGCAGGAAGTGATCGACAACTCGGTCGACGAAGCCCTCGCCGGGCACGCGAAAACCATCGAGGTGACACTGCACGCCGACGGCAGCTGCGAAGTCACCGACGACGGCCGCGGCATGCCGGTCGACATCCACCCGGAAGAGAAAATCCCGGGCATCGAACTGATCCTCACCCGCCTGCACGCCGGCGGCAAATTCAGCAACAAGAACTACACCTTCTCCGGCGGCCTGCACGGCGTCGGCGTCAGCG
>CBFHAI010000052.1:0-32148 GCA_965653565.1 uncultured Chiayiivirga sp.
TGCCGATTTGACGACAATCCCGGAGCAGAACCAGCAGCCTCCGACAACTCCGACGGCAGGGAATCCTGGATAGCCCGCTGCAACTCCGGGAAAGCCGGTGGTCGCACCGATGATTCCTGCAACGTGAGTGCCGTGACCGGTTTGAGTTCCGATCCCATTGGAAAGCTCATCAGGATTCGAAGTGTTGTTGGTGACGTTCCAAGCGAAGTGCGGCTTGTAAAACGCTGTCAGGTCCGGGTGGCCGACCATGATTCCGTTGTCAGCGACACCGACCCAGGCCGTGCCGCGTGTCTTGTCCCATGCGCCTTGAAAATTCATGGATGTACTGGTCGCGCCGTCTCGAACATACATGGTGTAGTAGGCCCACTGGTAGTCAATCGGCGCAGGGGCTACGGGAAACTCGGGATCCAGCGGCGTGATCTGGAGGTTAATCCGAGCGTTGACATCCACGTATTCGACGCCAGCGTCTGATGAGAGCTTTTCCAACGCGGCCTGAGCGTCTTGGCTTGAAGCGTACGTCATGACAATCAGTCGATGGAGTCCCACTTCGGGGTCGTCCCTGTTTCTGCGGCTTCTCTCCTGCGGCGCAATGCGAGCGTGCTCGATCAAGTACCTGGCAAAAATCGGGCGACCAAACCGATTCATCAGCGCATCTTGATCGTCACCACCGCGTGTTACCGCGTCGACCATACCCTCCGGTCCGAGAACGCTTGGGTCTCGTTGCTCGTCGAGTAGGACGATCAGCTCGGTGGCGGGGCCCTCCCCACGAGCCAGCGCCTGCGCGTGCACCTGCCAGCACGCAACCGTCATCGTGGCGGTGAAAAGCATCTTCACTATCGAGTTTCGATAGCGTCTCGCTGATGTATCCGTTCTCTTCAGGCGGGCAAAGAGAATGGGTTGAGCGCGGAGGGTGCGATGTCGACAGGTGACAAATGCCACGAGACGAGAAGCCGCGTTGATGCAGGCGGTTTTGACGAACGGAGTTCTGCGCATGTCGAGTCTCGGTCCTGCCATCGGGTTGATGGCTGGGCGCGAAAGCTAGGCTTGCTGCAGGGTGGGATGCAACGGGAAATGAAAATTCGGCGTGAAATATTTTTGATTTCGGGGTGTTTCGGAAAAACGGTCTAGGAAAATTCCTAGTAATCGCCTAAAGAAGCCCGAGGGTTCGTGCTGTTTGCACGAAACGGCTAAAAACGCGCGTTACCGTTCATCGCCGAAGAGCGGAGGGGTAGGCAACGCGACACACAAAAAACAGCATTTGCACCGCTGTTTTGATGATGGTTTCGCGTTGGAAACCGACGGCGAATTCGATGCCGGCGACATTGCCACCGGCGGCCGGGCGGTGCCTCACGCGACGCTGAGGCGATCAGCAGACTGCGGCTGAAAGCGATTCTTTCGACGTCGTCGCGTAGAGGTGGACGAGTGTGCCGTCGCGCTCGGCGGTCATTTCGTCGAGGAATTCGCCGGCGAGGGCGAGGCCGGTGCTTGCGAGTTGTTGCAGTTCGAACAAGGTCGCGCGCGGTGGGGTGGTGTGGGTGGGTGTGCGTTGCAGCAGGGCCGACATCGCCCACAGGACCGAGCGCACGCCGTGCATGCGGTCGATGTGGGCATCGAGCAGGTCGGCGAGTTGGAAGGCGTCGGCGACGAGCGGGGGAGTGGGCGGGGTCGCGTCGATCGCCGGCGCGGCGGCGGTGCGTCGCGAGGGCGGGGCAGGGGGCGGTGTCGACTGGCTCGCTTGCGTCTTCGCAGCGCGCGGGGCGCGGGACTTCGGACTTTTCATTGGCGGCTTCCTCGTGGTTCGCTCTGGAAGTCCGCTGCCTTGATGCGATCAAGGTGGCAGACGGTGCGCGGTTGGCGTACCGACCTAAGGACGGCGGACCTTGCGGTCCCCGCGCACCGCCGCCGTGAGACGGGCACCTATCGCCGATTGCCGGCAACGAAAAAGCGCCGGCATCGGTGATGGGCGCTTGTTGCGCCTTAGGTTCGGGACGCCAATCCCGGCTGTGATAACAGCACCACTAATGTACGCATCAGAGGGTCGACTATCAAGGAGACTTTGGCTCGAGGGGTGAACCGTCTTCACCGAAATAAAGGCTTTCAGCGCCGTCAGTGATACGGCTCTTCATGGCGCCGTCGTCTTCCCGTTTATCGACAAATTTCATTTCTCTCAGTTTTGACGTGCGCCGACCAACCATTTGATGTGTAGCGTCGATGAGCCCGCCAATTTCGCTGGCACGCATAGCGCGTTGCTCGTCGTGCAAAACAGTGAGAATGTTCAACTCAACTGGGTCTAGCATCAAGTCTCTGCGAAACGCTTGAACTTCATTTCGAAAATCATCTGCCAATCCGATAATTCGACAATGACCAACTCGACATTCAGGGCATGAGTTTTTGTATAGCTCTATGCTGGCAAGCTGCTCAAGGGGGAAACAGCTGCCGCACTCGTCGCACTTGATTGTTTGATTTTTTGCCAGGAACGACTGAACCGATGGAGAGAAATCGAAACATCGTTGGACGAAATAATTCCGATACTCGCGTCCCGGAGGATACCCCCAAGAAATTCTTTCCGATTCAGTCAAGCCGTAGTAAAGCGCGAAAACAACGCCAGATTTTCCATCTTTGTCGCGCGTATTTTTGTAGCGCGAGAGTAAGAAATTTGACTCGAGGGATTGAAATACGTGGGACAAGGAACTGGCAACGAAGAAGTGGCTAACCGGGGCCATCCCGTGGAGATTTACGAAGAAAGTCCCACCGATTCTTCCTTCCGCTATCCCCGTCCGTACTTCCCGCGCTTGCGCAATGATCCATTTCAGCAATGCTTGCTGGTTGTGTCGATCCAGTTTGTTCTCGAACGGTTCCAAGGCGAACCTATTCATTCGATCAAAATACTGTGAAATTGTCGATTCGTAGTATTTTCTGGCAGCTAGCCGCACCGTCTGCTGAGTAATCCTTACTCCCTTTGAAACGCTGTCTAGATAGCAGATGTGAAGCAAGGCGCCTACAAGTCGTGGCACGTTGAAGGTGGTTTCAAAAAGGAGGCGCACATGCTGGTCAATCGGAATCCGGTCGTCGAAGTAATCCTCTAGATTCGCGCCGAAGGCTTCAAATCGCGATCGCAATAGCCTGGTGAGTTGGTCAATGGCGGACCGCTCCATTGATTGCACATCGGTGTCTTCGTACAAGTCGCAGAAATCCAACGCGATTGTGTCGACCTTCGTGGAATCAATCTTCCCGTAGTAAACTCTGCCTGGATAACCAGCCACTTTGAGCTTTACCAGTTCGCCACTCGAGTTGTTCAGTGGCGCGAGGATGACGTCTACGAACAGTCTTTGGTCAACGAGGCCAAGTTCGGAAAAATCGTCAAAGAAAATTACTAGGCGTTTGAGGCCGCCTTCCTCAACGATTGAGCGAATCTCCGCGAGGATCTCTGAGAAAGGGAACGAGCGGAGAACCACGTCCGAATACTCTTCGTACACATCGCGATCCTCGAGTGTCTTCTCGAAATCACTGGTCGAAGCATTCAGTTGAGCTTTTGCGGAGGCCGGCGAACCGCTTAACGAGCCGCTAAGTTCAGAGGAATCTCCGGCTTCGATTTTGTCGCGCTGCCTAAATTTTGTTGTGATTTGCTGCAAGACTGGGAGCTCGGTTTCTTTTAGTTCGGCGGTACCAAGACGGCTTCGAAGGACAGCTACCTGCTTTTTCACGTCTTGATACGTGCGGCCCTTGCCTACCCACCGATCCCATAGAGACATCTGATCGCAAACGGCATCGACCTCCCGCAGGAGTTCGGCCATCACCGACCCGAGAAACGCCTTGCGTAGGAGATGCGCTCGTAGCACGCCTGCATCTACAGCGTTGTTTGTACCGGTTGATGCTACCGGGGCGGAGCTGGCAAAGAGGTCATAGAGGCTTTTTACGTCGACGTAACCAGTAAGGGTATCCTGGCGACTTCGAAGCTCGCTCTGCGCGCGGGCAAAAATCGTACTTTTTCCAGTCCCTTTGCGTCCGAGCAAGAATGTTGTGCTCGAGGAAAGGACGGATTTCAAAACGGCCTCATTGGGCAGCGGATCGACGTAGAGCTTTCGGACTGCCTCGCCACCGAGGTCTTCGTCGAACTCCTTGAGTTCTGCTCGTCGGTATTGCCGGAGCGACTCGGCGATTCGAGCGAACGTAGCTGGATCCATTGTTGACTCCCCCAAAGCACCAGTAGGCGGACACACCGAGTGAGCGTACTCAGAGCCGCCCTAGTTGTATCTAGGAATTTGTCTTAGGGGCTGTCTTGCGGCTAACGGCTAGGCACTTATAGCGGTCGGTTGCGGCTATCGGCTGTCGTCCGCTACAATTCCCCGGCTTTTTCAAGCAATTACTCTCCCACCGGCGGGTCAGGCGGTTGGTCCGGTCACGAAACCGGGCTGTTCTGCGGGCTTCGCATCAAAAAAGGCTCCATCCATGTCCATCGACACCAGCAAGATCATCGAAGATTTCAAGCGCGCCCCGAACGACACCGGCTCCCCGGAAGTCCAGGTGGCGCTGCTTTCGGCCCGCATCGAGCAGCTCACGGGTCATTTCAAGGATCACAAGCAGGATCACCACTCGCGTCGCGGCTTGCTCAAGCTGGTCAATCAGCGCCGCAGCCTGCTGGGCTACCTGAAGAAGAAGGACGGCGAGCGCTACAAGACGTTGATCGAACGTCTCGGCCTGCGCCGCTAAAACCTACGCACTACCCCGCGGCGCAGAAATGCGCCGCGGTCGTTTTCGACGGTCGCATTGGCTTGCGGCCGCCCGCCGCCGGGGCAAGGGTGCCTCGGTGGAACATCCAGACGAAGGAATACAGATCGTGGCGAAAGTAACAAAGACGTTCCAGTACGGGCCCCACCAGGTGACGCTCGAAACCGGTGAAGTTGCCCGTCAGGCCGGTGGCGCCGTGGTGGTGAAAATGGCCGATACCGTGGTGCTGGTCACCGCCGTCGGCAACAAGAACATGCGCGAAGGCCAGGATTTCTTCCCGCTCACGGTCGATTATCTCGAGAAGTTCTACGCCGGTGGCCGCATCCCGGGTGGCTTCTTCAAGCGCGAAGGCCGCCAGACCGAGCGCGAAACGCTGGTCTCGCGCCTCATCGATCGCCCGATCCGCCCGCTGTTCCCGGAAGAGTTCAAGAACGAGATTCAGATCATCGCGCAGGTGATGTCGCTCAATCCCGAAGTGATGGGCGATATCCCGGCGATGATCGGCGCCTCCGCCGCCCTCGTGCTCTCGGGCGTGCCCTTCAAGGGCCCGATCGGTGCGGCCAAGGTCGGCTACATCGACGGCAAGTACGTGCTCAATCCCACCGTCACCGAGCTCAAGACCTCGGATCTGGAACTCGTCGTCGCCGGCACCGAGGGTGCCGTGCTGATGGTGGAGTCGGAAGCCAAGGAATTGTCGGAAGACGTGATGCTGGGCGCGGTGATGTTCGGTCATCGCGAGCTGCAGGCCGTGGTGAAGGCGATCAACGAATTCGCGGCCGAAGCCGGCGTGAAGTCGTGGAACTGGACCCCGCCGGAGAAGGCGCAGGCTCAGATCGATGCGCTCAAGGCCGCCGTCGGCAACAAGCTCGAAGGCGCGTTCCAGATCCGCGAAAAGGCGGCTCGCCGCGACACGCTGTCGGCCACCAAGAAAGAAGCGATGGCCCAGCTCGCCGGGCAGATCGAATCGCAGGGCTGGAATCCGGCCGACCTCGCCAAGGAATTCGGCGAACTCGAATACAACACGATGCGCCAATCGGTGCTCAAGACGCGCACCCGCATCGACGGCCGCGATCTGGTGACCGTGCGTCCGATCAGCGTGAAGACGGGCGTGTTGCCGCGCACCCACGGCTCGGCGATGTTCACCCGCGGTGAGACGCAGGCGATCGTCGTGACCACCCTCGGCACCGCGCGCGATGGCCAGGTGATCGATGCCGTCGAAGGCGAGACGAAGGATCACTTCCTGTTCCATTACAACTTCCCCCCGTTCTCGGTGGGCGAAGCCGGCCGCATGATGGGGCCGAAGCGTCGTGAAATCGGCCATGGCCGTTTGGCACGCCGCGGTGTGCAGGCTGTCATGCCGAGCATGGAAAGCTTCCCGTACACGATTCGCGTCGTGTCGGAAATCACCGAGTCGAATGGTTCGTCGTCGATGGCGTCGGTGTGCGGTTCGTCGCTCGCGTTGATGGATGCGGGCGTGCCGATCAAGGCGCCGGTCGCAGGCATCGCGATGGGCTTGATCAAGGAAGGCAACGATTTCGCCGTATTGAGCGACATCCTCGGTGACGAAGATCACCTGGGCGACATGGACTTCAAGGTGGCCGGTACCGCGAACGGTATTTCGGCGCTGCAGATGGACATCAAGATCGACGGCATCACCGAAGAGATCATGAAGGTGGCCCTCGCCCAGGCGAAGGACGGCCGCTTGCATATCCTCGGCGAAATGGCGAAGGCGCTCAGCACCCCGCGTGCGGAGATGAGCGAATACGCGCCGCGCCTACTGACCATGAAGATCCATCCGGACAAGATCCGCGAAGTGATCGGCAAGGGCGGTTCGGTGATCCAGGCGATCACCAAGGACACCGGCACGCAGATCGATATCCAGGACGACGGCACCATCGTCATCGCTTCGGTGAACGCCGCCGCCGCGCAAGCTGCGAAGGCACGCATCGAGCAGATCACGAGCGATGTCGAGCCGGGCCGGATCTACGAAGGCAAGGTCGCCAAGCTGATGGATTTCGGTGCGTTCGTCACCATCGCTCCGGGCAAGGATGGCCTGGTGCACGTGTCGCAGATTTCCAACGAGCGCGTCGAGAAGGTGTCCGACAAGCTCAAGGAAGGCGACATCGTGAAGGTGAAGGTGCTCGAAGTGGACAAGCAGGGCCGCATCCGCTTGTCGATGAAGGCCGTCGATGAGGATAATGCGCCGGCCTGAGCCGCGCGTTATTGATCGCAAAAAAGCGGGCTTCGGCCCGCTTTTTTTTGTTTCCGGGGGGAGACATAGCGCATGAGTTCCAGATCCAAATCTTCGCCGTCGTTGTTGCGCATTCTCGGGGTGTTGGGGACCTTGGTGCTGGTGGTTTTCCTCGTGCTGCAGCAGGCCAATTTCCTGCTGTCGCGCGCGATGCTGATCGCCTTCGGCGACAGCGAAACCACATATCGCAGCGCGTGGTTCGAGTGGGATGGCGATATCGTCGCCAAACAGGTGGTGATCTACCCATACAACCTGTCGCAAGACCTCACCATCCAGTTCGAGCGCGTGCATCTGGAAACGCCGGGCTGGTTCTGGTTCGTGCGCAATACCTTCGATCGCAAGCTCAAGTTCGCCAAGCTCGATCGGATTCATCTGACGCTCGAAGGCGGCAGTTCCGACAGCGGCATCGATCCGTCGCTCGGCGATCTGGGGCCGTTCGGGCTCGATAGCGCGTCGCCGTTTGAGGCCGAAGGCTGCGCGTCGGATGGCATGTGGGTGCGGCAGGAACTGGCGCAGATGGGGCTCGATCCGCAGCTGCCGAAACTCGAGTTCGACTACCGCGTCGAACGCAATCAGCTGTTGACGACCGTCGCGCTCGAAAGCGTGGGCTCGTCGCGCGTGCAACTCGACCGCCGCGCGCAATTGCCGAAAGAGATCAACGCGCTGCTGATCGACCAGTATCCGCATCTGGTGCAGTCCGAGCGCTGGCAGGTGCAGGATCAGGGCTTCGTGCAGGCGCGCAATCGCTATTGCGCGAAGAAGGATGGCGTTACCGAGAACGAATTCCTGGCGCGCCACGCCGATTCGGTCGAGCGCCTGCTCGAAGCGTTCGGCATCGCGGTGGACGATGCCAGCCGCGCTGCTTACAACGCGTTTGCGCGCAAGGGCGGCAAGCTGGAATTCGGGGGCGATTATTCGCCGCCGATCCACGACGAAGAGTTCTACGAATCGCGCGAGCTGGGCGACGCCTGGCCGCGCATGGCGAATGCCAGGATCACCTACGGACCGTCGGCGCATATCGTAAGTTGGCAGAAACTCGACCCGCGTCCGCTGGCCGATCTGGACGAGGTCGACAGCACGTACGAGGCGTTGCTGCGCGAGCGGGCGGAGGAGGGCGGCGATGAGGAAGCGGTCGTGCAGACTTCTTCGATCGCAAGTCCGCCCGTTGCGACCGCGGCGCCTGCGGCGGCGCCGGGTTCCGCTGCGATGGCCGGCGTTGCGCAGGCGGCTGTCGCGCCGGTGGTTGGCGTTGTACAGAAACCCGCCGCCGCGCGCCCGATCATCCAGGCGCTGCCGCTCGAACCGGTGAATCCGCGCGCGTTCCTGGGCTGGAAAGACATGCCGGCCTACCTCGGCCAACGCCTGCGGCTATGGACCTTCCACAACCCGCCACGGCTCGTCGAGATACTCGCCGTGAACGCGGATTCGCTGCGCATCCGCACGCGGTTGGGTGGCGGCGATGCGGAGTACACGGTGCATCGCGCGAGTTTTCAGCGGGCGCGGGTTGTGCGGTGATCTTTTGTGGGCTTTTGGCTGGGGTTTGGATCAAGGGCGGGACGCAGAGGGCGCAGAGATGGAAGAGAAAGGACGCAGAGAAGAGCGTTTTGAGTAGGGGGTCGGTTGCGGTTGTCGTCGCAAAGAGTTTCATAACTAAAAATCTCTGCGTACTCTCTTTTCCATCTCTGCGCCCTCTGTGTCCTTCTCTCCAACTCCCCGATTGCGACTTCGTTTCGCATTCGCCTGGTTCGACCCGTAGCCTGGATGCAGTGAAGCGGAATGCATTACGTGAGGTGCGTGTTCCCGTAGGCATCGGTTCGGGATCACCGATCCGTCACCTGGCGTCGGCCTGCCGACCGAATCGGAGAGAGCAATGATCGAGCTTCCCATGCGAGACCCCTGCGACCTTTGCGAAGGGATGGCAGGTCGCGAACAGCGATGGGCGATCATCGATGAGGGCGAACACACGCTCACCGTGATCAATCCGTGGCAATTCGAAGTTGGCCAATGCTGCGTCATCACACGTCGGCATGTCGCGACGCTGCTCGATCTTTCGCAGCAGGAATGCGCGGCAGTAATGGTGTCGGCCAAGCGAGTCGCAGAGGCGTTGGTCAAGACCTACCAACCCCTCGGAATACTTACGTTCCAGAACAACGGGGTCTACAGCGGACAAGAAACGCCGCACTTCCATTTCCATGTCGTGCCGCGGCAGAAGGGCAGCGATTGGGGGATAGGCCCACCGCAACTGGCAACCTTCGATGGCGCCGGACGTCCACGCGGTACATCGCACGATCCAAGCGGCGATGCACAGCGTCGAGATCGAGTGCAGGCGTCTGCCGGGCAGCTTATTGAAACCGCGCGGTTGATTCGTTCGAATCTGCCGAAGTAGCCGGAGTGGTTTGGTGGATTGGCCGCGCGAGCTGGGGGGGCAGTTACTTGAAAACTTTCTGCCGGTTCTTGCTCCCGGGCCACGAATGATCCGCTGATGGCCCGCCCTTTTGGCATGGTCGGTGTCCGCCGTTCGGTGCGGCGCAGTCGCGCCCGCTCGATGGCGCGACTTCCCTTGGCCGGTTTTCCGCCTGCCACCCTTCGAGCAGACCTGGTCGCGACCACGTCGTCAGGAGACGTGACGTCCGCCGCGTCGCGCAGCGCGGAGGCTAACCGTTCGGCGACCGGACGGCGGAAAACAGCATGCGGGTTGTCAAAGCTTCGCCATCGCTGCCGAAGGTGACGATCGTCGGAATCGCAAGCGGCGCACCCACGCGCCCCGTCGCTTCTGCGCTCAGGTCGGGGCGCTTGCCGCCCGGCGGAAGCCTCATTTCCGCAATGCACAGCTTGCGCCCGCAATACACTCGGGTGAGGGTCGCTTCGCTCTTCTGATCTTCGAGCATCAGCTGGAACTGCGCTTCGTAGGCTTCGGTGAGTTCCAGCGAAGCGCGGTCGACCGCCATCACCTCCTGCAATTCGTCGGCAAAGGCGTCGAAGTCCGCCGTCAGCAATTTGTTGTTCTGCAGCGTGTTCACGTTGCTCGCGATCCGGTCTTCCATCGAAATTGGTTTTGTCGCGACCGGCGCCGCCGACGGTTGACGATTGCCTGCGACGGTCGCGGTTTCGGCAATTCGTTCTGACGTACGGCCGGGTCCCGGCGAGGGTTGATCGTCTGCGCGATCCGAGGCGGCGCCCTGCGTCGCGACGGGCGCTCCCGCACCTCGATCGGTGATCGGGGCCTGATCCGCTTTGCGCGCCGAGAGCATCCAGAAACCCAGCCCCGATGCGATCGCGATTCCAACAAGGATGATTGCAAGCTGCCTGTTCACAAGTCCTCCGGATAGGCGCCTCGCCGCACCGGCGAGGCGCCTGAGCTTGCTGCCGTTATCCGACGGGGCAGCCCGCGACGTGCAACTCTTCCGAGCGAGAAGTCACGGTATAGCTACCGTCCGCCTGGCGCGTCCACGTCTGCTTGTAGCTGATGCCGCCGCTCGGACCGTTGGTGCAGCCCTCACTCGTAATCGTATTGCCCATGTCATTGCTGAACCGTTCGTTGCAGCCGACGAAATCGCAGCTGCCATCGAGTTTCGCCGTGATGATGGGCTTGGCGCGCGATGGCTTCAACCCGTCCTTCGCAGCGGCGTTGAACGAGGCCAGGCCCATGGTGGCGATAATTGCCAAGCCGAAACACATTGCCTTTTGCATATCTTTTTTCTCCTGAATCGTAAAGACCGGCAATCGACACGTTGCCTAGGACGCTCGTCGCCAGCCGCGAGCGCGGGGTGGCTCGCGGCGGCAAAACTACATCGACAAAAATGCGGACACCCAGTGCATTTCGAATGATCATGTGCGCGCGATCACAGGAGCGAATCGGAAAAATATTCCGAATATGATTCGCTCGAGTCATTCGACTGAACGGACTGTCATCAAGATTTCATATGGAAAAATTGCCGCGCTCGCTGTGCGGTTGTTACAGCTCGGCGGGCTGAGCGATGGTGTCGGTCGGCGTCTTGAGAACATCGTGTTGAGCGTGGAAGCCAACCAACTGGACGCAGATCCGGGACCGTGTTCGCCGACGGTCTGGAATCGGAGTCGTGCGATTCGTGAGGTGCAGCCTCGGCACTTCAGGCGCGTTGAGTTGGCACTGTCGGCGCGGCCTGGGACGTCGCGGGATCGGCCAGCAGTGCTCGAATTCGCCCGGTCGACAACACGCGTTCGGTGATGCGTGCGCAACGCACACCCTGGAAGTGAAACGCATCCTTGAGCGAGGCCGCTACGCGCTGCTCAAGATGAGTCCGAATGAACCGCCGCGCCCGATGCAAACGTGTCTTGACAGTTTCCGGCCGTATCCCCAGGGCCGCCGCGGTCTCTTCGATCGAGCACTCTTCGATCTCGCGCAGCATGAAGACGGCCCGGAAGTCGGGCGTCAGGTTATCGATGGCGTCTTCGAGCAGGTGTCGCAATTCCGCTCGGGCGGTGGTCATCGAAGGATCGTCGGCATCGGGAAATCGCAGGATGACGCTGGCGTTCGAGGATCGATCGCCCGTGTCGATCGAGATCTGATGCTTCTCGTTGCGCAGCCGCTGACGCGCCTCGTTGACGACGATGCGCACGAGCCAGGTCGACAGCGCGGCTTCTCCGCGGAATGCATCCAGCCGCTCGAACGCGCAGACGTAAGCCTCCTGCACCACGTCCTCGGCGTCGGCATCCGAGCGCATGAAGGCCCGTGCCGTGCGGAACAGGCGCTGGTTGTTGCGCATCATCACCTGGCGGAACGCACGCGGGTCGCGCCGCCGCAGCAGGCCTAGCAGCGACTCTTCGGCAAGCGAGTCGTAGTCGATGGATGCAAGCGGAACGGCACTCACCGCGTTTCTCCTGTCTGGAAATCTTTCTCTGGGAATCTTCGGCGGAACGTGCGGCAGCGATCGCGAGCGCCCGGTGGACATGGTTTGCCGTCCCGACGCGGCGAGCATCGCTATCCATCGCATTGCGAGGCCCGGCGTCAGGTCCGCAACGGATGCGCCAGTGGGCCAGAGGTTCCCGCGAGCCGCGCAGGAACCTCGCGTGCGGTGGTGCATCTCTTGCGCTCCGCAAGTCCGCGGTTGCCATGAGGTCCTTATGAAACGCACGTTCGCGCCTCTCATCCTCCTGCTCACGGCCAGTGCCTGGGCGGCCGAGCCCGTCGCGCTCAGCGACGCACAGATTGCCCATATCGCCTACACGGCCGGCCAGATCGACATCGACGCCGCCAGGCTGGCGCTGGACAAGGCGAGCACGCCGGAAGTCCGCCAATTCGCGCAGACGATGCTGCGCGATCACGAAGCGGTGAATCAGCAGGCGCTGGCGCTGCTGGCCAGACTCGAGGTCACGCCGCAGGACAATCCCACCAGTCAGGCCTTGAGTGAAGCGGCCGTTTCCGCGCGTGAGTCGCAGCGCGCGCTGGCCGGGGCCGAGTTCGACCGCGCCTACATCGCCGGCGAAGCGGCTTATCACCAACAGGTCAATCAAGCCTTGCGCAGCGTGCTGATCCCCGGAGCGCGGAACGCCGAGCTCAAGTCGCTGCTCGAGGACGGGCTCGCGCTGTTCAGTGAACATCAGAAACACGCCGAAGCGCTGGCCGCGCGGAAGGCGCCGTGAAGATGCGCGCCTTGCGTGCGGGCATGGCGCTGCTCGCGCTGCTGCCAGCCGCCGGCGCGCACGCCGAAACCCACGTCGTCACGATCCATCGCATGGCCTACGAGTTGCCCGACAAGCAGGTGCATATCGGAGACAACATCGAATGGGTCAACCAGGACAGTGTTCCGCACACCGCCACGTCGGATGCCGGGGGCTTCGACGTCACGCTCGGGGCCGGCGAATCGGTTCGTTCCCCGGTGGCTCGAACCGGTCGCCTCGATCTGTTCTGCAAATACCATCCGGGCATGCGCACCGTCCTCGTCGTCGAATAAGGGCGCGGCGCAGCTGATCGAGCCGGCAGGACTGATTCGCGCTCGAAGCGGTCACGGACGCGTCGTCCCGCGATGCGGGGCGACGCGCGGCGTTTGCTTTGCGGGCTTGCATGCGGCGGGAACGAAGATCGCGATCGGGTCGCTGGCCGGAAAGGTTTCGCCCAGCGCCTCGTCGAGCAGGCGATCCTGGTGTTCGCGTGCGTCCGCTGCGAGCGTGCGATGGGTGAGGTTGGACGGATTCATGCCGCACCTTCGACCACGGCCGCACAATCGGTCACGGTCAGACGCAGGGGGCTCCCCGCCGGCGCAGGCCATTCGATGGACTGGCCGATGCGAAGCCCCAGCAGCGCCATGCCGACCGGCGACAGCACGGACACGCGCCCCTGGGCGATATCGGCCTGGCGCGGATAGACCAGCGTGAATCGCCGTCGCGCGCCGGTGACCTCGTCGGTGCAGATGACGGCCGCGTTCATGGTCACGACATCGCTCGGCACTTCACTCGCGGGCACGATGCGAGCCCGCGAGATTTCGGCCAGCAGCCGGGTGACGGCGGCCTGCTGGCGCAGGTCGGGCGCGTCCGACAACTGTTCCAGGCGCAGTACGTCCTGGTCGGACAACACGATCGGGGGCATCGGCGTAGCCATGGCGCTCTCTTGCGACGGGGATACTCCTGATCGTGCGGCCGCATGGCGCAGGTATCAATGCGCAACAGTTCGGAAAAACCGGAGGCCGTCGCCGGAAAATACGAACGAATACGGCCGTGCCGGCGTTCCACGCGCGCGTCGGCGGCCGCACTCCCGCGGCGGGCCGGCAGGCGGCGGCTACTTGCGAGGGCGGGGCTCTCGTTCTTGCTGGAAGACGGCTTGCGCTGCGTCGCGGATCGCTCGCGCCGCAGGGTGGCGAATCCGCGCTTCCAGCGTGATGGCGTGGTAGCGGATGAGCGCGCCGTCGGCGCGGCCGAGGTGCACCAGGCCGTACTCGCGCTCGAATTGACGGCGCAGCACGCCCGGCACCGGCGCGATCGCACGGCCTGCGCGGACGAACTCGCGCAGCAGCGCGTAGTCTTCGAATTCGCCGACCAGCACGGGTTGCAGCTCGTTGCGTCCCAACCACAAATCGATCGCGCGCCGCATGGCGGTGTCGTCCGTTGGGAGCAGCACCGCCTGGCCGTCCAGCGAACCCGGAAATCCTGTCTTCAGGCGCCGCGCGAGCGCCGCGGTACCCATCCAGTCGATGCCGCTGGTGCCCAGCAGATGGCTGTAGACGCCGCGCTCCAGACCGGGAGTGACGGGGTTGTCGGCCAGCACCAGGTCGACGCGGCGTTCGATCAGATGCTGCACCAGCCGGTCCAACGTGCCCTCCAGACACCGCAACCGCAGCGGGCCGAGATCCACGGCCGGTCCCAGCAGGCGATGCACCAGTTCCTTCGGCACGACATCGTCGATGCCGATGGCGAGCGTCTGCGGTTGACCCGCGGCCCGTCGCGCGATCGTCTCCTGCATTTCCTGGCCGAGCCCGAAAATCTGCTGGGCAAAGCGCTGCACCAGTCGTCCCGACTCCGTCGGTTCCAGGCGCCGGCCTTGTCGCTGCAGGAGCTTTTCTCCCAGATGTTCCTCGAGCAGTCGAACCTGTGCGCTCACCGTGGCGGGCGCCAACTCCAGTTCCTCACAGGCGCGCGCCAGGCTGCCGGAACGCACCAGCGTCCAGTAGTAGTACAGATGTTGGTAGTTGAGTCGCGGCACGGGCCTCGATTATGCGCGGGCGGCGGCGCGCTTGAGCCGTTATCGCCGCCGTACCAGCGGGTCGATTCCGTGCGCAGCCGAGGCCTTCCTGCGATCCGACGACAGTGCCGGACCCGACGGCCCCGGCCCGGCGCATCAGACCGCGCGGCGCAATTCGTTGCCGGCCTTGAGCGCCTCGCGACGCACGTGATCGGCCAGCGCCGGGGCGATGATGCTCTTGATGGCGCCGGTTTCGATGCCTTTTTGGGCGGCGACTTTGAAGTCGAGGATATCGTCCACCGCATCGAGCGCGTGTCGGCCGGCGCGGCGGTCGTCGGCCAGACCCAGCAGCTTGTCCTGGGATGCGAGTGCTTTCTGCACCAGCGCCTTCTCGCGCGGATCGAGCAGATGAGCGACGAACCCGGCGTGCTCGCCCATGATCAGCAGCCAGAAATGCGCCGCTTGCTCGCGATCGATCCGGGTCTGGCCGCGGCCAAGCGCCGTGAGCCGCGCGATGAAATATTCGCCCTCGCGCGCGGTGTGATCGAAGAAGGTGGGCCAGACCAGGCTTTGCAGGCGGCCGGACGACTGCTCTTGCTGCATCTTGCGTTTGAATGCTACGAACTCGCGCGAGGCTTCGATCGAGGCGTCACCGAGTGCGGCCACGCCGGCGGGCGCTGTTGCGTGCGCTTGCTGTAGCAGCGCGGCGAATCGTCGCTCGAAGGCCTGGGCCTGGGCGCGCGGCTCGGCCAGGGCGTCGCCGGGCATGAGCATGGTGAAGAAGGTCGCGTGCTCCTTCATCTGCTCGTTCCAGAACAGCGATTCGGCAACCGTATGAGCCGCGCCATCGTCGGTGGCGGCCGGCACGTAGGTTGGCCGCGTGCCGCCGCCGATGGTTTCGATCCCCTCGAGCGTCGCGGCTCCTGCCAGCGGCGCACAGGCCACGGCCGCTACCCCCATGAGGACCCGACGGCGTGCGAGCAACCCAGCCGCAGCCGGGGAAGTCGTTGTTGCGTCCATGTGCAATCTCCTGAGATCTCGCCGGATGGCGCGCAAAGGGATGCCCCAGCAGGATCGAGGTTCCCATCGGGCCGGGAACCCGCGGCGTGGTGCGGCATCGTCGCCGCAAGTTCAGCGGCAACTGCGCAAGCTCTCTCGGCGGCTCGCGCACGCGGACCTGGGTCGCTTCGAACCGTCGTTCCGCGCGGAGGAGCGCCGATGCCGTTCTATACCGTGGGTCATTCCAATCACCCGCTCGAACGCTTCATCGACCTCATCGCGAGCGTCGGAATCCGCTGCATCGCGGACGTGCGCCGGTACCCGCGCTCGCGCACCAATCCGCACTTCAATGTCGATCGCCTGCCTCGGTCGTTGGGCCTGGTCGGGGTGGGCTATGTCCATCTGGCGGCGCTCGGTGGCCGCCGTTCCACGACATTGGCGGAAGGCTCCCCCAACGGCTATTGGCAACAGCCGAGCTTTCGCGCTTACGCCGATTACGCCTTGACGCCCGGGTTTGCCGACGGCCTGGCGAGTCTACGAGCGCTCGGGCACACGGCGACCACGGCCATCATGTGTTCGGAGGCGGTCTGGTGGCGTTGTCATCGCCGGATCATCACCGACTATCTCTTGCTGTCGGAGGAAGCCGTCTTGCATCTGATGGCGAAAGACAAGGCGATACCGGCGGAAATGACGCCCGGAGCACAGCGTCGCGGGACGACCCTGGTGTACCCGGGGCTGCACTGACGCGCACGATGAGTGTGTGACGCCTCGCTCGGGCGGAGGCAGCAAATGTATGCTGCCGGCGCCGGCAATGTGTCGGCTCCTGGAGGCAGTGCAACCGGTGGCAAACGAATCCGGAATCAGCCGCCGGGGAGTGGCCGTGGTGGCGGCATGGACGCTGGTCGCGATGCTCTTCGCGGGGCAGGCCTGGGTCGCCGCACAGGTACGCGGCGAACCATTGGCCTGGGCGCGTGCGAGCGTCATCTGGCTCGTCTGGGCCGCGGTTTGGGCTGCGCTCACTCCGATTGCGCTACGGCTTGCAGCGCGCTTTCCGCTGCAGCGTCCGCAACTGCTGCGCGCGATCGCGATCCACGCTGTCGCATCGGCGGCTTGTGCCTTGGCGAACCTGGCCCTTTTCGCGCTGGCGGCGCCCGTCATCGGTGCAACCCAGGTCGAACCGACCTGGCTCGGCACTCTCGGCCGGCTGCTCGGCACGACCTTGCTGCTGAACCTTCCGGTGTATTGGCTCATCGTCGCCGCGGCACAGGTGGAGCGAATGGTGCGGACCGCCCGCGAAAAGGATCGCCGGCAGCTTCGCCTCGAAGCGCAGCTGGCCGATGCCCGCCTGCAGACACTGCGCGCCCAGTTGCAGCCGCACTTCCTTTTCAACGCCCTCAACACGATCTCGGTGCTGATGCACGAGAATGTCGACTCGGCCGATCGCATCCTGTTGCAACTGAGCGCCTTGCTGCGCCGCTCGCTCGACAGCAGCGAGGCCTACGAGGTGACGCTCGGCGAAGAGATCGGCTTTCTCGAAAGCTATCTGGAGATCGAGAAAGCCCGCTTCGACGGGCGCCTGAGCTACCGGGTCCTGGTCCCCGATCAGGCGCTCGAAGCGCGGGTGCCGACGCTGATCCTGCAACCGCTGGTCGAGAACGCGCTGCGCCACGGAATCGCCGCGCGCGCCGGCCCGGGGCAGGTGGAGATCAAAGCGGAGCGGCACGGCGACGTCCTGCGGCTGAGCGTTTCCGATAATGGACGGGGCTTGCCACAGGCCACGACCGAACGCGTCGGACTGGCTAACACGCGGGCGCGATTGCGTTTGCTTTATGCCGACAGGCAGCGCTTGGAGCTACGCAATTCCGACGACGGCGGCGTCATCGCCGCGATCGAGCTTCCGTGGCGCACGACTCCGTGACCATCCGTGTACTGATCGTCGACGACGAACCGGTCGCCCGTCGCGGGATTTTGCGGCTGCTGCGGCAGGAGCCGGACATCGACGTCGTCGGTGAGTGCGGCGACGGCGAATCCGCGATCGCCGCGATCAGCGCGCTCTCGCCCGATCTGGTCTTTCTCGATGTGCAGATGCTCGAGCTCGATGGCTTCGGCGTGATCGAGGCCGTGGGCGGAAACCGTATGCCGGCGGTGGTGTTCGTGACCGCGTTCGATCGACACGCGGTGCGAGCGTTCGATGCGCAAGCCATCGACTACGTGCTCAAGCCGGTCGATCCGGAGCGCTTTCGCCGTGCTCTGCAGCGCGTCCGTGCGCGCCTGGCCGATCCGGATGACGGCTTCGTGCGTCGCGTTTCCGAGGCCTTGAAGCTGATCGATCGGGGAGAACTGCCGCAATACCCCACGCGCCTGGCAATCCGCTCCGAGGGTCGCGTTCGATTGCTCGACATCGCCGACGTCGATCGCATCGTCGCCGCCGGCAACTACGTCGAAATCCATGCGGGCGCCAAACCGCACCTGCTGCGCGAGACGATGACCAGCCTCGAGGCTCGCCTCGATCCGCAACGCTTCCTGCGTGTCTCGCGCGCGGCGATCGTGAGCATCGCGCAGATTCGCGAAGTGCAGCCGCTGTTCAACGGTGATTTCGTCGTCCTGCTCAAGAATGGCGTGCAGGTCAATGGAAGTCGTCGCTATCGCGCGGCACTCGATGTGCTGCTTGGTTGAGCGCCGTTGCCGCCGTCGCATTGCGTAGCATCAGGGCCCATCACGGCGTCGCCTCCACTCCTCACACCTCTGCGTCCGCCCGTCACAGAGGCGGCGCGAGTGGCTGTCAATGCATCTCATCATCCGCCCCACGCACTTCTGCGTTTGGGAGCCGATCATGAAGCCGTACAAAATCCTGTTGTCTGCCGTGGCGACGTTCGCCGCCGTTTCCGGCGTCATGCCGTGCGGGGCCAATGCGTCCGGCGGTGCTGATGCCGAGTCGCTCGAACTGAACAAGTCGATCACCCGCAAGGTGTACGAAGAAGGTCTCAGTCAGGGTCGCTTCGAGGTGCCGTACAGCGAAGACTTCGTCGGACACGGCGGCAATGCGACCTTCACCCACGCCGATGGCATGGCCGAAGCCAGGGGATGGCGCGACGCATTTCCGGATCTGAAAATCACGGTCGAAAAGCAGGTTGCCGAACAGGATCTGGTGGCCGTGCATTGGACCGCGCGCGGCACCAACACCGGTACCGGCAACGGCATTCCGGCGACCGGCCGCGCGGTGCAAATCACCGGTACCACGCTGTTCCGGCTGGACGACGGACGCATCGCCGAAGAGTGGACCTGCGCCAACTCGCTGGGGTTGATGAAGCAACTGGGGATGCTTCAGACGACCGCAGCGACGCCCGCCGCCGGCAGCGGCGCGGCGGGTGCCACGGATCATTGAGCACGATGCAACGTGGAAGCACCGGCGCACCCGCGATGGCCTGAATTACGTACAGGCCCGTCGCGCAACGGGGTTCGCCCTTCAATCGAGGGCGGGCCACGGACCGGAAAGTCGCGACATGCGATGCGAGCACCGCCCGTCGCTGCGGCGTGTCTCGCGTCGGTGGCGATCAGGGTTCGAAGCCATCGCCGAAGATGTTCAACGATTGCAATTCGTAGGCGCCGATGTCGGTGATGCCGCCGCTGGCACAACTCGCCGCACGCCGCAATCGCGGCGGCGGTATGGCGGGAGCGAGGCGAAGCGACCTGCAGTCAGCAAGGGGCGAGCCAAGCGGCGTCCGACGTCACGATCACATCGGCCTCGTCAGCTTGGCGCTCCGCGGTGCGGTTCTGGCCGAATGCGGGCTCTCGCTGGATCAGCAACAGCGCGAGCGGGACGCAAAGGACGCAAAGGAAAGAGAAAGGACGCAAAGAAGAAGCGAAGAAAGAGAAGCAGTCTTTCGAAAATTTCTATCCGGTTCTTCTGGCTTTGCTCTTCTTCGCGTCCTTTCTCTTTCCTTTGCGTCCTTCGCGTCCTTCTCTAAAACTTCCAGAACCCCAACGCCCGATCAGCCGTAACCCTACGGCTGCGGATTGGGTTTTTTGCAGTGGTCGGGCAGAGTGGCGGCCGGGAAGTTGCCGGTGGTTTCGCAGGACCATTCGATGTCGCCGTTCTGCGCGTAGCTGGGCGAGTGCACGATCGTATTGCCGGCCAGTTCCGCGGGCGCGGCGAACTCGACGGTGACGACGCCGCCGTCGGCGATCGTCACCGTTGCCTTGCTCGGGTCGGCCGCAGTGAAACTGGTTTCTTCGACGCTGGCCGGCCACGCTTTCTTCGCGAAATAGTGTTCGCTGACCGCCAGCTTGGCGCGCATCCCTTCGACCAGGCCGGCTTGCACGCCGGCAGCCAGCGGATCGGTGGGCGGGGTATCGGCGGCGGCGGCGCCGGACAGAAGCATCGCTGCGAACAACATCGTGCGGTAACGCTGGATCATCGAATACCTCGGCAGATTTCGCGCGTCGCGACGGGATGCCGCGGCGCAGACGAGCCGACACGCAGGCAACTGCCGGTCGGCCCGACATCCTTACGTCCAATCGGGCGCGATCACCTCATGGGGTTGTCTTCGTAGCCTGACGTCCATCGTCATCCTCGTGCAGCGCGCCCGCTCCGAGGTGAACCGCCAGCGCTCCTGCGCGCAGGAACAGCTTGAGTCGCACCCCCCGAACGGCGATGCTGGCGGCAAGCCTTTCTGGGAGCGATGTCATGACCGAGCGCCGGCACTTCAGCATGATCCGCCAGTTCCATCTGGCCGACTGGCTCACGCTCGGCAACGCCTTCTGCGGCACCGGCGCGGTGTTCGCGGCGATGCGGTTTTTGCAGGAAGGCAACACGCGCGATCTGTTGATCGGGATGGCGCTGGTGCCGCTGGCTTTCATCCTCGACGCGCTTGACGGCAACGTCGCGCGCTGGCGGCAGCAGCAGTCGATCCTGGGGCGCGAACTCGATTCGCTGGCCGATGTGATCTCGTTCGGCGTCGCGCCCGCGGCGCTCGGTTACGCCTGCGGACTGCAGGGCGGGTGGGACTGGATCATCCTGTCGTATTTCGTTTGCTGCGGCGTGAGCCGGCTAGCGCGATTCAATGTCACCGCGGAGTCGTTGTCGGAAGGCGGCGCGAAGGTGAAGTATTTCGAGGGTACGCCGATTCCCACCAGCCTCGTGCTCGTTATCGTTCTGGCGATCGCCACCTGGCAGGGCAGCATCGGTGCCGGGCTGTGGTTCGGGGAATTCCGGCTCGGGCCGTGGTTGCTGCATCCGCTGGTGTTGATGTTTGCGCTGTCGGGGTCGCTGATGATCAGCAAGACGTTGCGGATTCCGAAGCCTTGATGACGCGGTTTCGCTTTTTTTTGGTGATGGAATGCCGGACGACAGAGGCCAGTGGTTCGACAGGCGCACCACGCACGGGCTCCGGGGTTGCGGTATGAGCGCGCTGGGCTAACCACAACGGCTTCTGGGATTGCAGCGCGGAAGCGCGTCGTCAGCGCGGTTCCCGATCGCCGTTCGTGGTGAGCCTGTCGAATCCACCCGCGAAGCACCGCACGCTTGCCGGTTGTCGTCGGCTATCGCGCAAACGCGCGGTTATTCCTTCGCAGCAGTTTCCGCGACTTCCGCTGCTTCAGGCGTTGCCGCACTATCGGGCGTTGCATCCCAGGCATCGATGCGCGCCTGTATCCGCGCGGCATCCGCATCGCGTTCCAGCTCACCGTAAGCATCGGCCAGGTCCCGCAGCGGTTCGAGGATCACGTCATGCCGCGGTCCGTAGGCGCGCTCGTAGCTTGCGATGGCAGCCTCCAGCATCGGCACGGCTTCCTCGACGCGCTCCTGGTCGATCAGGAAGTCGGCGTACACGACGTGGGTATCGGCCACGTCGGGATGATCCGCGCCTTTTGCGCCGGTGTAGGCGGCCAGCGTGCGGCGGTAGAGGGTTTCTGCTTCCTCCGATTTTCCTTCCATTTCGGACATCACGGCGAGGTTGTAAAGCGTGGTCGCCGCGGGGCCGGATTGCTCCGTGTAGGCCTTGATGCGGGTGGCAAGTGCGCGTTCCCACAATTTGCGCGCTTCGCCGTATTCGTCGAGCAGGTAATGCAGCGCGCCCAGGTTGTGCAGCACGAGGGCGAGGTTCTCGGGTTCGGGCGTCGATTGGGCGTCGAGGATGGCGAGCGCCCGTTCGAGGTAAGGCCGGGCCTGTTCGGTATCGTCTTCCTCGAAATGCACCTGGCCCAGGTCGTTGAGCGTCATCGCCACCACGACCGAGTCTTTCCCGAAGGCCTTTTCCTGCAGCGCGAGCGCGCGCCGATAGGCCGTTGCGGCGGCGTGGAGATCGTGGAATTCGCGCTGCACGTCGCCCAATAGCGAATGGAAACGGGCGAGGTCTTGCGGATTGTCCGCGAGTTCTTCCTCGGCCTTCGGCGCGAGCGGGGCGATGTAGGCCACCGCCGCGGCGTAATCGCCATCGTCCTTGAGTTTGGTGACTTGCGTGTCGACGGCATCCCAGTCGATGCGCGAGACGAAATCGTCGGCATTGCAGGCCGCGAGCGTGGCGAGGCTCGCCGCCAGGAAAAAGATTCGGAGCAGGATCGAGGTCATGAGGTTCTCCAGGGGGCTCGCCGGAGGAACGACCGATCGGGCACGATCAGGCCGCACGACTCGCGATCGCTGCATCGAATCGAACTTATTTGCGCGGCGACAACGTCACCGTCGCGAACTCGGCGCGCGCCCCGCGGCCGACGCGGCAGCCGACTTCGATATCGACGCCATCGACGCGCCAGCGTCCGTCGACCATCAGCGTATTGCCTTTTTCGTAGTGCCGCGCGGTCCAGTTGCTCGGCGTTTTCGACTCGGCGATCAAGCGCGCTTCGGATTCGCGCTGGCACCAGTCGCGCAGATCGGTCGAGGTGAGCAGGGCGATGTCGTCGGCGTCTTCGTGCGCCAGCGCCGGAGCGCAGGAAAACAGCGGAATCAGGGCCAGAATCAGGTAACGCATCGATGCCTCGCACCGGTGCCTGCGCGCGTCGCAGGCTTCGCGCGCAGCGTACAACGGGCGGCGTGGCGCCGGCTAAACCAGTCCTGTCGCGTAGAACACGCCGATCACCACCATCACGGCGGCCGTCTTGATCAGCGTGATCGCGAAAATATCCTTGTAGGCCTGCCGGTGCGTGAGGCCGGTGACGGCCAGCAGCGTGATCACCGCGCCGTTGTGGGGCAGGGTGTCCATGCCGCCGGACGCCATCGCCGCGACGCGGTGCAGCACGTCCATCGGGATGCCGGCCGCGTTCGCGTTGGCGATGAAGGTTTCCGCCATCGCGGCGAGCGCGATGCTCATGCCGCCCGAGGCCGAGCCGGTGATTCCCGCCAGCGCGGTGACCGTGATCGCTTCGTTGACCAGCGGATCGGGAATCGCGGCGAGCGCGTTCGCCACGACGAGAAATCCCGGCAGCGCGGCAATCACCGCGCCGAAACCGTATTCGGAGGCCGTGTTCATCGACGCCAGCAAGGCGCCGCCGATCGCGGCCTTGGTGCCGTCGGCGAAGCTCGTCATCACCGGTTTCCACGCGAGCGCGATCACGCTCGCGATGCCGACCAGCAGTGCGCCTTCGACCGCCCAGATCGCCGCCACGCGCGAGACTTCCTGCACCACCGGCGCGGCATCGCCGATCACGGCCGGATCGAAGCTGTGGCTGGCGCCGTACCACGTCGGAATCCACGTCGTCAGCAATTTGTTCGACACGCCGACCAGCACCAGCGGCAGGATCGCCAGCAGCGGATGCGCGAGACGTTCGCCGGTGAACGGCACCGGCTCGTTGAGCAACCCGGTGCCGTAGCCTTCGCCGGCGGCGAGCGCGACGCGGCGGCGCCAGTCGAGGTAGAGCATGCCGAGAATCAGGATGAAGATGCCGCCGATGGTGCCGAGCCACGGCGCGGCCCAGGCGTTGGTGCCGAAAAACGTGGTCGGAATGATGTTCTGGATCTGCGGCGTTCCGGGCAGGGCGTCCATCGTGAAGGTGAACGCGCCGAGCGCGATGGTGCCGGGAATCAGCCGTTTCGGAATATCGCTCTGGCGGAACAACTCGGCCGCGAACGGATACACCGCGAACACCACGACGAACAGCGATACGCCGCCATAAGTGAGCAAGGCGCAGACGGCGACGATCGACAACATCGCGCGCTGCGCACCGAACACACGAATCGTCGCGGCGACGATCGCTTTCGAGAATCCGGAGATCTCGATCAGTTTCCCGAAAATCGCGCCGAGCAGGAACACCGGGAAATACAGCTTCAGGAAGCCCACCATCTTGTCCATGAACAAGCCGGTGAACATCGGCGCGACCAGATCCGGATCGGTGAGCAGCACTGCGCCGAGCGCGGCGACCGGTGCGAACAGAATGACGCTGTAGCCGCGATAGGCCACCAGCATCAGGAAGCCCAGCGCGGCCAGGACGATCAGAAACGACATGCGCGATCCGTGGGTCGGAAAGGAAGGGCCTCAAGCGGGAGCGAGTGTCCCCGCACGCGAGTGCCGGAACACACTGTACGAAGGTACTAGTTACAGCCGCCGACCCCGCTCCCATGATGCCGGCCATTAACGAGGCTTTCACGCCCTGGGGAGGAATCGATGAAACCGCTGCGCACTCGTCGTCTTACTGCTGCCGTCGTTGCGGCCTTGATGCTTCCTTTCACCGTGCAGGCGCAGGGCGTTCGCAGCGGCGACGAAGAACCGAAGAACGATGCGGCGGCGCTGGCCGGCGTCACCGTCACCGCCCGCAAGCGCGAAGAGACGCTGCAGGACGTGCCGGTCGCCGTCACCGCCTACACCGCCGAAGCGCTCGATCGCCTCAATGTGGAAGACCTCGGCGATCTCGACGCCTTCGTTCCCAATCTGACGATCTATTCCGCGCGCGGTTCGACCAGCACCGTCACCGCCTATATCCGCGGCGTGGGTCAGGCCGATCCGTTGTGGGGCGTCGATCCGGGTGTCGGCATCTATCTCGACGATGTCTATATCGCGCGTCCGCAGGGTGCGCTGCTCGATGTGTTCGATGTCGAGCGCATCGAAGTGCTGCGCGGCCCGCAGGGCACGCTGTACGGCAAGAACACGATCGGTGGCGCGATCAAATACATTTCCTCGCCGCTCGAAGCCGATCCTTACGGCCGTGCGTCGATCACCGTCGGCAACTACGAACAGGCCGACGTGAAGCTCAGCTACAACATGCCGCTCGGCAATTCCGGCTGGGTGGCGCGCGTCGCCGCCGCCTCGTTGCATCGCGATGGCTACGGTGAAAACCTCACCAACGGTGCACCGGTTTCCGACAAGGAAATCCTCGCCGCCCGCGCCACGCTCGGCTACATCGGCAACGAGGATTTCTGGCTCAAGCTCACCGCCGACTGGATGGACGATCAATCCGGCGTGCGCGGTGCGCAGATGCTGGCGCCCAACACCAATGCGGTGATCAATGTGCGCGACGTGGCGCCGCTGGACGATCGCTACGACATCCGCAGCGGCATGCCGAACGTCAACGACACCTCGATGGACGGCGCGTCGCTGACGATGGGATGGAATCTGGGTGAAGCCTGGACCCTGAAATCGATCACCGCCTTCCGTGAATCCGACACCGAAACCAATATCGACTTCGATACCCTGCCGCAGAAAATCGCCGACGTAAAAGCTTTCTATAGCGACGAACAGACGTCGCAGGAATTCCAGCTCAACTACGACAACGCCGGTTCGTTCCGTGGCGTCGCCGGACTCTACTGGTTCACCGGCGAAGCCGGCGGCCAGGTGCTCAACAACTTCTTCAACCTGAGCTTCGGCGATACGCAGGGCCAGGTCGATACCGACAGCATCGCCGTCTATGGCGAGGGCACCTGGGATCTGACCGAGCAATGGTCGATCACCGGCGGCTTGCGATGGACCGACGAAGAAAAATCCGCGGACGTCTACAACATCGGCTACACCGATGCGACGTTCACTCAGCCCAACGGCGTGGTGGCCGCCGATTTCGAAGACTCGGTGAGCTTCAGCAATGTCTCGCCGAAGATTTCCATCGACTATCGGTGGGACGACAATACGCTGCTCTACGGCCTGGTTTCGCGCGGCTTCAAGTCCGGCGGTTTCAACATTCGCGCTCAGGCCACGGCCGTGCCGCGCTCGCGCCTGCCTTTCGACGACGAGAAGGTCACGAGTTATGAAATCGGCGCCAAAAACTCTTTCCTCGACGACACTGTTTTCCTGAATCTGGCGTATTTCTACAACGACTACAAAGATATCCAGCTCAGCGTCTTCACCGAGATCCCCAACACCAATCCGCCCACCTTCTTCGGCGACTTCACCAATGCCGGCGCCGGCACCGTGCAAGGTATTGAGGCCGAGTACGCGATCCAGTTCACCGACGCTTTCAGCGTGCAAGGGAACCTCGCCTGGCTCGACGCCGAATACGACGAGTTCATCTCCAACGGCGTTGATGTTTCGGATGTGCAGCGCTTCACCAATGCGCCGGAGTTCTCTGGCGCGGTCAGCGCGGTGTACGTCGCTGGGTTCGTAGGCAATGGAACGCTTACCAGCCGCGCCACTTACACCTACCAGGACGAGGTTTATCCGACCACGGATCTGTCGCCGGTGATCGCCCAGGATGGCTATGGCCTGCTTTCGGCCGGCTTGATCTGGCAGACCGATGGAGCGTGGAGCTTCGCGCTGGAAGGCAACAACCTGACGGACAAGGAATACCGGACCACCGGCTACAACATCGGCTCGCTCGGCGTGCTGACGGGTTTCTATGGCCCGCCGCGCACCTACAGCCTGACGGCACGCTACGATTTCTGAGCGAATGCACACGCTCTATCCCCCCGGGCCGCGCAAGCGGCCCGTTTCTTTTCGAATCCGGCAAACATCGACATGATGCGCAAATCCGCTGCACTGGTTCTCTTGCCGGCGACCTTGCTTTGCGCGTGCGCCAAGGCTCCGCCGGCCGCATTGCCGCGGATCACGCTCGATCAGCAGCGTATCGCCGTGGCGGGGTTTTCCTCCGGCGCCGCGATGGCGCAACAGGTGCATCTCGCGTTTTCTGATCATTTGGTCGGTGCCGCGTTGCTCGCGGGCCCGCCTTATCAATGTGCGGAAGGCACGCTCGAAACCGCGCTGTCGCGTTGCATCAAGGCCGAGCCGGATGCGCCGGACGCAGCGCGCCTGGCGGACCGCGCGCGCGAGCGCGTCGCGAAGAGCCAACTTGCGCCGCTCGACGGGCTGCACGGCGACCGCGTGCTCGTACTGCATGGCCAAGGCGATGCGCTCGTCGCCGAACCCGTCACGCAAGCCTCGTTCGCGCTGTATGAGAACCTCGCCCGCGATGCGGAAATGGAACTCGAATACGACGCTTCCGGTGAATTCGCGCATGTGTTCCCGACGCTCGAAGCCGGTGGCGACTGCGGCGTCACGGCGCCGCCGTATCTTGGAAAATGCGGCGTCGATGTGGCCGGTCGGATGATGCGGTCGTTGTTCGGTGCGCCGGCTGCGGCGGCAGAAACGGCGGGCGGCTCGCTCGTTCCCTTCGTTCAGTCACCCTTCGCGCCGGCCGAACGCGATGCATTGCTCGACGAATCCGGATACCTCTATGTTCCGCCGCAATGCGTCGGCGACAAGGCCTGTGGTCTGCTGATCGTGTTCCATGGTTGCGAGCAGAATGCGGCGGCCGTCGGTGAAACCTTCGTGCGCGACGCCGGCTTCAATCGCTGGGCCGACGTCTACGATCTGGTGCTGATGTATCCTCAAACGCGATCGAGTTATCTGCCTTTGAATCCGAAAGCATGCTGGGACTGGTGGGGCTATTCCGGAGCCGACTACGACACCCGCGACGGCGTGCAGCTGCAATGGCTGGCGAACGCGGTGGAAAAGCTCGGCGCGCGTTTGAAGTAACGACGCGCGTCGCGCGCGCGGCGACGGAATCATGTTGAGCGCACCCGCGGTTATCGCTGCCGGCCTGCTCTGGCTCGGCCTGCTGTTCGGCGCCGCGGTGTGGGGCGAACGCCGGCCGACTCTGTTCGCGAACCGCTGGGGCGCGGTGTATTCGCTGTCGCTGGCGGTGTACTGCACGTCGTGGACGTTCTACGGCACGGTGACGCAGGCGGCGCGTTCGGGCTGGCCATTGCCGCCGACCTTCGTCGGCACGATCCTGTTGTATGCCTTCGGCATCGGATTGCTGCGCCGCGTGGTGCGCGTGGCGCGCGAAAACAACAGCAGTTCGATCGCCGATCTGATCGCGACGCGGCTCGGCAAGAGTTCGTGGCTGGCCGCGGCGATCACCGCCGTGGCGCTGCTCGGGCTGATTCCCTATCTCGCGTTGCAATTGAAGGCCGTCGCGATGAGCTACGGCCTGCTCACGCGCGGCAGCGAATTGACGCCGGCGCCGTGGGAGGACAGCGCGCTCTATGTCGCGCTCGCGATGGCGTTGTTCGCGATGCTGTTCGGCGCGCGCAGCGCATCGGCGTCGGAACACAACCGCGGCCTGGTGCTGGCGATGGCGGTGGAATCGCTGCTCAAGCTCGGCGCGATGCTGGCGCTCGGCGCCTTCGTCGTGTTCGGACCGTACGCCGATTCGCCGCCGCTGGCGCCGCGTCCCGATGGCGCCGACGGATTTCCCGCGTTGATCGTGCTCGGCGTGCTGGCGATGTTCACGCTGCCGCATCAGTTCCACGTCGGCGTGGTCGAGTGTCGCGACGAGCATCACCTGCGCACCGCACGCTGGCTGTTTCCACTGTACATGGTGCTGATCGCGCTGCCGATCCTGCCGCTGGCGCGCGCCGGCGAAGCGCATCTGGCCTCGCTCGGCGTGCCGTCCGATTTATACGTGCTGGCCTTGCCGCTCGCGCAAGGGCAGGGCGGTCTGGCCTTGCTGGGCTTCCTCGGCGGCTTGAGCGCCGCCACCGGCATGGTGATTCTCGCCACGCTCTCGCTCAGCGTGATGATCGGCAATCACTGGCTCGCGCCGCTGCGCGTGCGCGGTGCGTGGGCGCAGCCCGGCGGGCCGAATCGCCGTCGGGAAGTGCTGCTGCAACGGCGGATCGGCATCCTCGGTGTGGTGCTGCTGGCGTGGGCCTACAGCCGCGCGATCGCCGGCAGCGATGCCTTGGCCGACATCGGGGCCGTGTCGTTCTCGGCGCTTGCGACCCTGGCGCCGGCGCTCGGGTTCGCGATGTGGCGGCCGCAGACCTCGCCGCGCGCGGTGCTGGCCGGGTTGATCGCCGCGGTCGCCGTGTGGAGCTGGGCGCTGCTGTTGCCGAGCCTGGCGCCGTTGCTGTGGGACGACACGCGCTGGCTGCTGGACGGGCCGTTCGGCATCGCGTGGCTGGCGCCCGATGCGATGTTCGGCCTGATCGGTTGGAGCCGGTTGTTGCGCGCGGTCTTGCTCAGTCTCGCGGTGGGCGCGCTGGTGACCTTGTTGCTCGCCGCGCGCAAACGCGACGAGCCGCATACCGGACGCGGCGGCGAAATCGAAACCGCAGCGCTGCGCGAATTGGCACTGCGGTTCCTGCCTGAAGCGCGCGTCGACGAACTCTTCGTGCATGGCGTATCGAACGCGACGCTGGAAGCGCAGGTCGAACGCGAACTGGCACTGATGCTCGGCGCGGCATCGGCTCATCTGTTGCTCGACACCGCGCGGCGCGAACCGGGCTCCGGTTTGCAGACCGTCGCCACGCTGGTGGGCGAAGCGTCGCAAGCCTTGCGCTTCAATCAACGCCTGCTCGAAGCCGCACTCGAGAACATGAGCCAGGGCATCAGCGTGGTCGATCGCGATCTGCGCCTGATGGCGTGGAATCGTCGCTACAGCCAGATGTTCGGCTTTCCCGAGGAACTGCTGCAGGTGGGCCGTCCGGTGGAAGATCTGGCGCGCTGGGCGATGACGCGCGGTTATGCGGGCGAGCCCGGACAGATCGATCGCGCCGTGCGCAAACGCCTCGCGCACATGCGCGCGGGCACGCCGCATCTTTCCGAGCGCACGTTCCCGGATGGCAGCGTGGTCGAAATCCGCGGCAATCCGATGCCCGGTGGTGGTTTCGTCGCGACCTTCACCGACGTGACCGCATTTCGGCGCGCGCAAAGCGAATTGATGCAATCGAACGAAACGCTCGAACAGCGGGTCGTCGATCGCACCTCCGCGCTGGCCGATGCGACGCTGGCGGCGGAGCAAGCGAACCGCGCGAAAACACGTTTTCTCGCGGCCGTCAGCCACGATCTGGCGCAACCGTTGAACGCCGCGCGCTTGTTCACGCATGCGCTGGCGCAGCAGCTCGAACATCTGCCGCAGCGCGAGTCGGTCGACAACATCGACGGGGCGCTTGGCTCCGCCGAAGGTCTGCTCGCCGGACTGCTGGATATTTCGCGGCTCGACGCCGGCGGCATGGCACCGCAGGTCAAGGTGTTCCGGCTCGACGATCTGTTGCAGCACCTGACCGCCGAATTCCGCATGCTGGCGCGCGAAAAAGGCCTGCAGTTGCGCTGCGTGCCCTGCAGCGCCTGGGTGCGCAGCGACCCGCAGCTGCTGCGCCGCGTGCTGCAGAATTTCCTCGCGAACGCGGTGCGCTACACGGCGAGCGGCCGGGTGTTGGTGGGCTGCCGGCGCGCCGGCGAGCGGTTGCGCATCGAAGTGTGGGATACCGGTCTGGGGATCGCGGAAAGCGATCGCGTGGTGATCTTCGAGGAGTTCCGGCGGCTCGATCGCGGCGGACAGGGCCTGGGGTTGGGCCTGGCGATCGCCGAACGCATCGCGCGGTTGCTCGATCATCCGCTGACGCTCGATTCCGAGCCCGGGCGCGGCACCGTGTTCGCGATCGACGTGCCGCGTGCCGAACCGTTGCCGCCGAGTGAGGCGTTGCCCATCGAACCCGTGCCCGCCACCCCGCGCAGTCGCGTGCTGGTGGTCGACAATGATGCGGCCGTGCTCAAGGCGATGCGCTCGCTGCTCGAAACCTGGCAGTGCGAGGTAGCCGGCGCGCGCACGCTGGAAGAAGCGCGCAGCGAATACGCCAAACGCCGGCCCGAGTTGTTGTTGCTCGACTATCACCTCGACGGCGGCCTCACCGGCATCGCGCTGCGCGAGCAGTTGGGCGCGGCGGCGATGGCCTTGCCCTGCGTGATCATCACGGCCGATCACGACCCCGCGATCCGCACCGAGGTCGAAGCCGCCGGCTGCCATCTGCTTTACAAGCCGCTGAAGCCGCTGGCGTTGAAGTCGGTGATGGCGCGTGTGGTGCCGGCGCGGGCGGTTTGATTTTCCTGCTTAGCGCTTGCATCTCGGCTGCACGGCATCACAGCCTTGCAGCCCTTCACACGGGAAAAAATTCCGCTGCCGTGGAAACATCGATATTCACGGCGCGATAAACTTGTCGTCGATGAACATCGAAACCGCCGATTACGTGTCTCTCCTCGCCAAGCCACCCCATGCAACGCGCACTGCTTGATCGATTCGCCGGCATCGACCGCCTCTACGGCCGTGGCAGCGTCGAGAAGCTCTCGCGCAGCCACGTTTGCGTTGTGGGTGTCGGCGGCGTGGGCTCGTGGGCGGTGGAAGCGCTGGCGCGCAGCGCCGTCGGACGCCTGACGCTGATCGACGCCGACGATCTGTGCCTGAGCAACACCACGCGGCAACTGCCCGCCATCGAAGGCCAGTACGGCCGCGCCAAAGTGCAGGCGATGGCGGAACGCGCGCGTGCGATCAATCCGTTGATCCAGGTCGATGCGTTGCAGCAGTTCCTCACCGTCGGCAACCTCGAAGAAATGCTGGCGCGCGACTACGACATGGTGCTCGACGCCTGCGACAGCGTGAAGGTGAAGATCGAGGCCATCGCCTTTTGCCGCCGGCGCAAAATGCCGCTGATCACGGTGGGCTCGGCCGGCGGCCGCACCGACCCGACCCGCGTGCAGGTGCGCGACCTCAGCCGCACCGAACACGACGCGATGCTCGCCCTGGTACGCAAACGCCTGCGCGCGGATTTTGCGTTTCCGCGCAATCCCGATCGTTATTTCGGCGTGCAGGCGGTGTATTCGCTGGAAAACGTCCAATACCCGCATCCCGACGGCACCGTCTGCGGCGTGCGACCGGCAATGGACCGCGACGCCGCGCTGAAACTCGACTGCGGCGCGGGGCTGGGTGCGGCGACGCACGTCACGGGGACGTTTGCGTTTGCGGCGGTGTCGCGGGTGATCCAGAAAATTCTGGCGAAGCCGGAAGGTTAGGTGAGTGCGTTGATGAAGCTTGCAGTGAACGAAGGGACGGAAAGGACGCAAAGGCAAGAGGCGGGACGCAAAGGAAAAATAATCATCAGAGTGAAGCGGCTCTTTGGGCCCCGTGTGAAGCGGCTCCGGGCGGGTGGATCAGCCCGTCAGGGTTGCGCGCATGGATGCGCGCAAGTTTGTCGTCAGGACAGGGACGTGCTGTCGACAAACCCCACCCGCCCGGAGCTTCCCCTCAACCGAAGGTTGAGGGGCGCGTAACCCGGGGTGTGTTTCTTTGTTACTTTCTTTGCACAAGTGTATGGACCGGACAC
>CBFHAI010000053.1:0-32034 GCA_965653565.1 uncultured Chiayiivirga sp.
GGACAAGCAAGAGAAAGTGACTCGGCCCCCGCTGAGGGGGACGAAACTCGCGAAGTCCCAACTTCATTCGCGAGGGAAGCGGAACACTTCAATTCGCGGAAGAAGAATCGCGAAAACCGGAACGCTTCAAAGTCACTGGATTCCCGCCTTCGCGGGAATGACGAGAATTGTTGGGTCTCGCGAAATGCAGAACGCTTCAAAGTCACCGGGTTCCCGGTTTCGCGGGAATGACGAAGTTGTCGGGCCTCGCAAACAGCCATCGAACGAATGCGAGCATCACGAAGTCCCGCCAACCAGAACCAAAAAAAAGCGGCCTTTCGGCCGCTTTTTTTCATCCGCGCGAATCAACGCGCAACAAGGCGAAAACTCACTTCACCCCATGCATCAACTTCTGAATCAACGGCGCAATCAGGAACAACAACACCCCCGACCCCACCAGCGCCCAGAACCCGAACGTATAACCGCTCAGTGCCGACTCCACCGTCATGCCCTCCTCGCCGCTGACGTGGCTGGCGAAGATGCCCGAGAGGTTGTTGCCGATGCCGGTCGAGAGGAACCAGCCGCCCATGCCGAAGCCGACCAGGCGCAGCGGGGCCAGTTTGGTGACCATCGACAGGCCGATCGGGGACAGGCACAGCTCGCCGATCGACTGGATCACGTACACCATGAAGAGGGTCCAGAACGGGATCTTGCCGGCGTCGTCGACGAGGCTCGACAGCGCGAACATCAGCAGCGCGAAAGCCAGGCCGTTGAAGATCAGGCCGAGGCCGAACTTGCGCGGAATCGACGGGTTGGAGTTGCGCAGGGCGATCCAGATCCACGCGATGACCGGCGCCAGCGTGATGATGGCCAGCGAGTTCACCGACTGGAACCAGGCGTTCGGGAAGATGAAACCGCCGGCGCCGAAGAGGTCGCGGTCGACGATCTTGTCGGCCAGGAAGGTGAAGGAGCTGCCGGCCTGTTCGAAGAACATCCAGAAGGTGACGTTGAAGACGAAGATGATCAGCATCGCGATCACCTTGTCGCGCGCCACCTTGCCGTTGCGCACGCCTTCGATGAGCAGCTGGATGCAAAGCGCCGCGAACATGATGCCCAGCACCCAGGCCAGCACGGTCGAGGCTGGCAGGGTTTTCTCGAAGTCGACCACGCCGTTCGTCAACTCGGGGGCGATCATGCCGAAATTGAGCAGCAGGCGCGCGATGTGTTCGGCAAAGGCGCCGCCGAGCACGTAGTAGACGACCGGGATCGCCACCAGCGCGCCGGCCAGCACGTACAGCACGTTCTGCTTGCCGGCATTGGTTTCGGGCGGGCGACCGATGCCTTCGAGTTGCTTGCGGCCGAACCAGAACCACACCAGGCTGATCAGCATGCCGATGCCTGAAGCGATGAACACCATTTTGTAAGCCGGCATCGCCGCGGTGCCGAACACCTGCTCGGCCAGCCAGCCGGTGAGGATCGGCGAGATGAACGCGCCGGCGTTGATGCCCATGTAGAAGATGGTGAAACCCGAATCGCGGCGCTGGTCGGCGGCGGTGTAGAGCTTGCCGACCATGGTGGAAATATTCGGTTTGAACAGTCCGTTGCCGACGATGATCGTCGCCAGGCCGTACTCGAAGAATTGCTCGCTCGGGATCGCGATGGCGAACAGGCCGCAGGCCATGATCACGGCGCCCAGCAGGATCGAGCGCTGGTAGCCGAGTATCCGATCGGCCACATAGCCGCCGAAGATCGCCGCCGCGTACACCAGCGCCAGATAGGCGCCGTAGGTGCGGTTGGCCGGCGCTTCCCCGGCGCCGTCGCCGGCGTGGAACTGCGCCACGATATAGAGCACCAGCGCCCAGCGAATCCCGTAGAACGCAAAGCGTTCCCAGAATTCGGTCATGAACAGCATCCACAGCGGCCGGGGATGTCCCAGCACCTGTTTGAATTCCGGAATCGGGCCCTGTTCGGGCATTGCTGCGGCACCGCTCATGCGGGTGTCTCCCCTGTATCGATTGCGTGGTGAATGGGCGTTGCAGTCGCGACCACGACACGAGGGGCGGTCACACGGCCCGCATGGTGTACCCGCAGCATGCGTCTTTAGTCAAACCGCGCGGCATGTTGCGGCGCAATAAACGCGACGGGCCGGGGTTTCAGCGCGCCGGTGCGGTGAGCTCGGTGCGGACCTCGAACAATTCCGGGAAGAACGTCAGATCGAGCGCCTGGCGCAGGAAGGCCACGCCCGAGCTGCCGCCGGTGCCGCGCCGGTAGCCGATGATGCGTTCGACGGTACGCACATGGCGGAAACGCCAGAGCTGGAAGTTGGTCTCGACGTCGACCAGTTGCTCGCACAGGTGATATTCGGCCCAGAAATCGCGCGTGTTTTCGTAGATGCGCTTGTACACCGGGATCAGCGCCGACGAACGCTCGTGCGGCTTGGCCCACGGGCGATCGAGCAGGCCGGCCGGAATCGCATGCCCGCGGCGCGCCAGATAGCGCAGGAATTCGTCGTACAGGCTCGGCGATTCGAGCGCTTCGCGCAGTTCGGCCTGGCCGGCGGCATCGTGCGAAAACACGCGCAGCATGTCGGCGTTCTTGTTGCCGAGCAGGAATTCGATCAGCCGGTATTGCAGCGACTGGAACCCCGAGGCCGGCCCCAGCACGTGGCGGAATTCGAGGTATTCGCTCGGTGTCAGCGTTTCGAGCACCGACCATTGTTCGGTGAGCTGGCGCTGGATCTGCTTGATGCGCGCGAGCATCTTCAGGCAGGGGTCGACGCGATCCTCGCGCAGGCTGGCGATCGCCGCGCGCAGTTCATGGATCACCAGCTTCATCCACAGCTCGGAGGTCTGGTGCTGCACGATGAACAGCATCTCGTCGTGATGCGGCGGGTCGCTCAGCGGTTTCTGCGCCGACAGCAGTGTATCGAGTTGCAGATAGCCGCCGTAGGTCAGCCGGTCGCGCAGATCGGTGGTGATGTCGCTTTCGAGCGTGCGCACATTCTGCGGCGAATGGTCCGGCGTGGTCATGCGAGGCCTCGGAGTCAGGGCCGCGATTGTACGGCGCTTCGCGGCGGTGCGCCTTGCCAGCGTCATGGCTCGCTGCTATCAAGAGCGTCCATTCCGCTATCACGGCCTGCGATGAGCACGGTTGCCAGCTTCCAGATCGAATACCTGCAATATCTGGCGCCCGACGGCCGCCTGGTGCGCGACGATCTGCCCGAGTTCGCGCGCGATCCGCGCGCCGTGCTCGAGCTGTACAAGGAAATGCTGAAGGTGCGCACCTTCGACAGCAAGGCGGTGGCGCTGCAGCGCACCGGCAAGCTCGGCACCTACGCCAGTTGCCTGGGCCACGAGGCCGCCCACATCGGCATCGGCACCGCGATGCAGTACGACGATGTGCTGGCGCCGAGCTACCGCGAATACGGCGCGCAGTTCGTGCGCGGCGTGAAGCCGCGCGAGCTGCTGATGTACTGGGGCGGCGACGAACGCGGCAACGATTTCTCCGGCCCGCCGCACGATTATTCCTGGTGCGTGCCGATCGGCACGCAATGCCTGCATGCCGCCGGTGCCGCGCTCGCGTTCAAGCTGCGCAAGGAACCGCGCGTCGCGGTCGCCTGCGTCGGCGATGGCGGTTCGAGCAAAGCCGACACCTACGCCGCGATCAATTCCGCCGGCGCCTACGCGCTGCCGTTCGTGCTGTGCATCATCAACAATCAGTGGGCGATCTCGGTGCCGCGTTCGGCGCAGACCGGGGCCCGCACGCTGGCGCAGAAGGGCATCGCCGGCGGGCTCGAATGCCTGCAGGTGGACGGCAACGACATCATCGCGGTGCGCGCGGCGATGGACCAGGCGCTCAAGCGCGCGCGCCATGGCCATGGCGGCACGGTGCTCGAACTGGTGACGTACCGCCTCGCCGACCACACCACCGCCGACGATGCGCGCCGCTATCGCGGCGACGAAGAAGTGAAGGCGGCCTGGGAGCGCGAACCGATGACGCGGCTGCGCACCTGGCTCACGGCCGAAAAACTCTGGAGCGAAGCCGACGAAGTCGAATGGAAGGCCGAGTGCAGCCGCCTCACCGATATCGAAGTCGACGCTTATCTCGCCACGAAATTGCAGCCGATCGAATCGATCTTCGATCATCTCTACGCCGACATGCCGGCCGACATCGCGGCGCAGCGGGCGGAAGCGATCGCGTGGGAACGTCGCGGCGGAGGAGCCGCCTGATGGCCGCGATCACCCTCATCGAAGCGATCACGCAGGCGCTGGCCTGGGAACTCACGCACGACGAAAGCGTGCTGGTGCTGGGCGAAGACGTCGGCGTCAACGGCGGCGTGTTCCGTGCCACCGCCGGCCTGCAGCAGCGTTTCGGCGCCGATCGCGTGCTCGATACGCCGCTCGACGAAACCACGATCGCCGGCCTCACCGTCGGCCTGGCCTCGCAAGGCATGAAGCCGGTCGCCGAAGTGCAGTTCGACGGCTTCGTCTATCCGATGCTCGATCACATCGTCTGCCACGCCGCGCGTTTCCGCACCCGCACGCGCGGCCGGCTCACCTGCCCGATGGTGTTGCGCGTGCCGTGGGGCGGCGGAATCCGCGCGCCGGAGCATCATTCCGAAGCCAACGAAGCGATGTTCACCAACGTGCCGGGCCTGCGCGTGGTGCTGCCCAGTTCGCCACAGCGCGCCTACGGTTTGTTGCTCGCCGCGATGCGCGATCCGGATCCGGTGATCTTCATGGAACCCAAGCGCATCTATCGCCAGTACAAGGAAGAAGTGCCCGACGACGGCGAAGCCTTGCCGCTCGACGTGTGCTACGTGCTGCGCGACGGCGGCGACGTGACGCTCGTCACCTGGGGCGCGCAGGTGAAGGAAACGCTCGAAGCCGCCGAGGCGCTGGCGAAGGACGGCATCGAATGCGAGGTGATCGACGTCGCCACGCTCAAGCCGCTCGACTTCGACACCATCCACGAATCGGTGAAGAAAACCGGCCGCTGCGTGATCGTGCACGAAGCCGCGCGCACCGGCGGTTTCGGCGCCGAAATCGCGGCGCGGCTAGCGCAGCATGCGATGTACGACCTGCTGGCGCCGGTCGAACGCGTCGCCGGCTACGACACGCCGATTCCGCTGTTCCGGCTCGAAATGAAATACCTGCCGAGCGTCGAAAAAATCGTCGCTGCCGTGCAGCGCACGCTGGCCACCAGTTGATGCGCGCACACCTCCGGATGAAGCCATGAGCGAAACCAAAGTCTTTTACCTCCCCGATCTCGGCGAAGGCCTGCCCGACGCGGAGATCGTCGAATGGCACGTCAAGGTGGGCGATGTGGTTCGGCTCGACGAGCCGATGGTGTCGATGGAAACCGCGAAGGCCGTGGTCGAAGTGCCCGCGCCGTTCTCGGGCAAGGTGGTGAAGCTCGCCGGTGCGGCCGGCGATGTGGTGGCGACCGGTGCGATGCTGGCCGAAGTAGAAATCGATCCCTCGCTGCCGCAGCGCGCCGACGCGCAGGACACCGGCCACCATCATGGCGGCGGCGATGCGCACAAAGGCGCAGGCGCGCCGGTGCCGGCCGAACACACGCGCGACGATGGCGATGCGATCACGGTGAATGCGTCCGACGATGGCGGAGAGATTCCGGCGTCCGATACACCGGCACCGAAGGGCGAAGTGCGTGCCGACGCGGGCACCGTGGTCGGCGCGATGCAGAGCAGCGATCGCGTGCATGTCGAGCAGGCGACCAGCGTCGGCGGCGTGAAGGCGATGCCGGCGGTGCGGGCGCTGGCGAAGAAGATGGGCGTGGACCTGTCGCGCGTACAGGCGACGGGTGCGGGCGGCGTGATAACGCTCGCCGATGTGAAAGGCGCGGCCAGTTCGAAAACCATCCCCACCCCGGCCCTCTCGTTGAAAGAGCGAGAGCAGTATCTGCGCCAGGCCTCTTCTGCTCCTCCCATCCCATCGGAGCGGCAACCGGGTCCGCGCACCACGCCCCCGTCCCCTGCCCTGCAAGGAGACGGCCGCGGTGCGGATGGTTCCCGCGTTACCGCCGCCTTCGACACCGACGCGCCGATCCGCGGCGTGCGCCGCAACATGGTGCGTTCGATGAGCGCCGCGCACGCCGAAGTGGTGCCGACCACGTTGATGGACGATGCCGATCTGCACGCGTGGCGCTCGGGCGAAGATTTGATGGCACGACTGATCCGCGCGCTGGTGGCCGGTGCGCGCGCCGAGCCGGCACTGAACTCGTGGCTCAACGCGAAGGAAGGCACGCTGCGCCGGCATTCGCGCGTCGATGTGGGCATCGCGGTGGATTCGCCGGACGGCCTGTTCGTACCATCGTTGCGTGGCGCGGACATACGCGACGCGGCGTCGCTGCGCGCCGAACTCAATCGGTTGCGCGATGGCGTGAAGAACCGCTCGCTGGCGCCCGAAGAGATGCGCGATTACACACTGATGCTGTCGAATTTCGGCGTTTTCGCGGGGAAATACGCCACTCCCGTCGTGGTGCCGCCGTGCGTTTGCATCGTCGGCGCCGGACGCCTGCATCACGCCGTGGTGCCGGTGCTCGGCGGCTTGGAGACGCATCGCAACCTGCCGCTGTCGCTCACCTTCGACCATCGCGCCGCCACCGGCGGCGAGGCCGCGCGCTTCCTGCGGGCGGTGATCGACGATCTGCAAAGGACGCACTGACATGGCCCACCGCAGCCGCCTCGCCGGTTTCATCATCGACTGCAAGAGCGACGACGTGTCGACCGCCGCGCAATTCTGGAGCGCGGCGTTGGGATTGCCGATCACCGATCCGAACGAAGGCGGCGAAGGCAAGTACGCGGTGCTCGGCGACACGCCGGCCGATCTGCATATCGAAGTGCAGAAAGTGCCGCACGAATCGCGCGTGCATCTGGATATCGAATCGGACGACATCGAAGCCGAAGTGGCGCGGCTGAAGACGCTCGGCGCCGTCGAAGTGAGCCGCCCGCACAACGCGCGCTGGGTGGTGATGCAGGCGCCGACCGGTCAGCGCTTCTGCGTGGTGCGCTTGCGCGACGAGAAGAAAGGCGCGCGGTTGAATCGCTGGTAGATCGTCCTCAGCGCGGCGGAAACAGTTTGCTTCGCGCCAGCCAGCCGAATGCCACCACGATCAGGAACAGCCCGTACGCGACGAGTGTCGCGAGCACCTGCTTCCAGATCGCGCCGGCGGCCGCGTCGGCGTTGAGCAAACCCCAGCGCATGCCGGCCCAGCTCAGCACCAGCGCGACCGCGAGCACGGCCAGGTCGAAGCCGCGGCGCGCCGGCCCGCGCGGCGTGCGCGGGTAGAACCAGTACAGCGCGCCGAGGATCGCGAACCACGGCAGGAACAGGATCAGCGCGAGATTGAATTCGAATTCCGGGTTCACGGCGTTTCCTTCTCGGCATCGGCGGCGGCGAGTATCGCGAGCGCGGCGCGCACCTGGTCGATCGATGCGAAACCCCACGCGTACTCGTTGCCGTCGGAAGTCTGCAAGGCGAACAAGGCCGAGGTGTTCGCGGTAGCGCTGGCGGCCAGCTCGGCGGCGTTGGCCTTGAGCGTGCGGATCAATCCGCCGGCATCGCGCGGCGATTCGAAGCCGCGGCTTTGCAGCAGCAGTTCACCGGCATCGTCGAGCAGTTTGAAATAATGCTTGCCGTCGTTCTCGCGGTATTGCTTCATCAACGGCAAGGCGCTGCGCGCTTTCGCGGTTTTCGCCGCCACCGCACCGCCGATCTCCTTGAACGGCCGCAGCCCGACCGCCGCGCGCAACTCCGCCAGCAACGGCGCGGCGACGGCGCGCGCCTTGCGGGCGCCGATGCGCAGCAGATGCTCGATGTCCGCCGGTTTCGACATCAGCGCTTCGTAACGATCGCGCATCGGCGCGATATCGCGGTCGATGCGTTCGAACAGCCGTTGCTTGGCCTCGCCCCAGCCCAGGCCATCGAGCAGCGCGGCGCAGAATTCTTCGGTTTCCGAGGCCGTCGCGAAGGCCTGGAACAGCGTCACCAGCGGCGACGACTCCGGATCCTTCGGCTCGCCCGGCAGGCGCGAATCGGTGACGATGCGCGCGATGCTTTCCTTGAGTTTTTTGGCGCCGCCGTCGAACAGCGGAATGGTGTTGTCGTAGCTCTTCGACATTTTGCGCCCGTCGAGCCCGGGCAAGGTCGCCACCGATTCCTCGATCACCACTTCGGGCAGCACGAAATACTCGCGCCCGTTGCCGAACAGATGATTGAAGCGCGCGCCGATATCGCGCGCCATTTCGATGTGCTGGATCTGATCGCGCCCGACCGGCACGCGGTGCGCGTTGAACATCAGGATGTCGGCCGCCATCAGGATCGGATAGCTGAAAAGCCCCATCGTGATGCCGGCGTCGGCATCTTCCCGCGCCGCCTCGTTGGCATCGGTCGCGGCCTTGTAGGCATGCGCACGATTCATCAGGCCCTTGGCGGTGACGCAGGTCAGCAGCCAGGTGAGCTCGGGGATTTCCGGGATATCCGACTGGCGATAGAAGGTCACGCGCTCCGGATCGAGCCCGGCGGCCAGCCAGCTGGCCGCGATTTCCAACCGCGACCGCTCGATGCGCGCGGGATCGTCGCACTTGATCAGCGCGTGGTAATCGGCCAGGAACAGGAACGAATCGACATCGGCGCGCCGGCTGGACACGATCGCCGGCCGGATCGCCCCGACGTAATTGCCCAGATGCGGCGTGCCGGTGGTGGTGATACCGGTGAGAACGCGGGTTTTGCTCATGCGGGGAATCTGCAGCGCGGGAGGCGGACAGTTTAGCGGGCCTTGTGCGGTGAAGTGATCCATGGCGCTGGAAAAAGCGGGACGCAAAGGACGCAAAGGCAAGAGAAAGGACGCGAAGGAAAAGCCGAGAATAGGTGGTAGGGAAGTTTTCAGGGGCCCTTGAGCCATTCTCTCCGGCTCACCTTTGTTTCCTTTTTCCTTCTGCTTTCTTTGCGTCCTTTCTCTTGCCTTTGCGTCCTTCTCTCCAAACACTAACGATCATCCCCCACGCGAAGCCCGCAACAGTTCCATCGCACGAGCAGCAGGGACCGGTGGGCTGAAGAGGTAGCCCTGGAGTTGGTCGCAGCCGATGTCGCGCAGGTAGGTGGCCTGGCCCGGGGTTTCGACGCCTTCGGCGACGACTTTCATGCGCAGTTGGTGGCCGATCGCGACGATGGTGCGGGCGATCGCGGCGTCGTCGGCGTCCTGCGGCAGGTCGCGCACGAAGGTGCGGTCGATCTTGATCTTGTCGAGCGCGAATTGTTTGAGATAGGCCAGGCTCGAATAGCCGGTGCCGAAGTCGTCGAGCGAGAGTTTCACGCCCAGTTGCTTGAGTTCGGCGATCACGCCCACGACGCGGTCGACGTGCTCCATCAGTGAACTTTCGGTGATCTCGATTTCCAGCCGCGAGGCTTCGATGCCATGGCGGGTGATGGCGTCGCGCACCACCGCGATCACGTCGGGACGCTGCAATTCCTGCGCTGAAAAATTCACCGCCAGGGTGAAATCGCGCAGGCCCTCATCGTCCCAGGCACGCAGTTGCCGGCAGGCTTCCTCGATCACCCAGTGGCCGATTTCCGACATCAGGCCGAGGCCTTCGGCGATCGGAATGAAGCGCGCCGGCGACACCCGGCCGAGTTCCGGGTTCGACCAGCGCAGCAGGGCCTCGAAGCCGAGCATCTTTTCGTCGGCCGTCATCAGCGGTTGATAGTGCAGTTCGAGTTCGCCGCGGTGCGGGGCTTCGCGCAGGCGCGCGCCGAGCAGCAGGCGGTCTTCGAGTTCCTGCATTTGATCCAGCGCGAACTCGCACACCGCATCGCGGCCCTGGCGTTTGGCGCGCGTCATCGCGGCCTCGGCCCGGCGCAGCAGATCCATCGCATTGTGGCCGTGCGCCGGCGCCAGGCTGATGCCGATGCTGGCGGTGAGGCGCAGGCGGTAGCCATCGCCTTCGATCGGCTCGTTCACCGCGTGCCGCAGATGTTCGGCGACGGCGTGCGCCTGCGCCGAATCGGCGTCGGCCAGCACCGCAACGAATTCGTCGCCGGCAAAACGCGCGATGTGGCCGCGGCCCTGCATCGCGGCGCGCAGGTGCGCGGCGATCAGGTGCAGCACTTCGTCGCCGAACACGTGGCCCATCGATTCGTTGATCGCATGGAAGCGATCCAGATCGATGAACAGCACGGCGACCTTGGTGTCGCCGGCGCCCAGCAGCCCGGCCAGCAACGATTCCACCACCGGATAGCGCGGCAGGCCGGTGACGGCGTCGTGGCTGCCGGCGTAGGCCAGGTCGGCTTCGATCTGGCGGCGTTCGGTGAGATCGTTGAGCACGCCGAGGAAATGCGTCACGCGCTGGCTCTCGTCGCGCACCGGCGACAGGAACAGATGGTTCCAGAACAGCACGCCATCCTTGCGGAAATTGCGCAGCAGCACGTTGCAGTCGGTGTCGCTGCGCAAGGCGTGGCGGATCAGATCGAGCTCGGCCTGGTTGCGTTCCTCGCCCTGCAGGAAGCGGCAGTTGCGACCGAGCACTTCGGCCTGCGTGTAGCCGCTCAGGCGTTCGAAGGCGGCATTGACGAAGATCAGCGGGAAGTCGGGCGCCTGCGCGTCGCAGATCACCACGCCGCTGGCGCTCGATTGCACCGCGCGCTCGAACAATTGCGCGCGTTCCTGCGCCTGGCGGCGCGCGCTGATGTCGTTGGCGATGGTCATGCGGCACAGGCGGCCGTCGAGGGTGAGATCGTGGGTCCAGACTTCGGCGTAGAGCGTGCTGCCGTCGCGCCGCAGATGCGGCCAGACGCCGGCGAAACCGAACGGCTGGTCGCGTTCGCGGCGATACAGGCGCAGGCGCTCGGCTTCCGTCGGCGAGCGGATGTCGAGGATGGTCATGGCGGCGAGTTCTTCGCGGCTGTAACCGTAGTGCCGCAGCATCGCTTCGTTGACGTCGATGAAGGCGCCGCTTTCGATTTCGTAGACCCAGGCCGGCATCGGATTGAGATCGAACATCAGCCGATAGCGCTCGCGGCCTTCGGCCAGCGCGATGCGTTCGCGCGCGCGTTCGGCGGCGTAGCGGATCGAGCGCGCCAGCGCGTCGGCATCGATCTGGCCTTTGACGAGGTAGTCGGCGGCACCGGCGGCCAGCGCTTCGCGGTCGACTTCGGGATTGCCGCGGCCGGTCAGCAGGATCACCGGGCGATAGCGGCGTGGATCGGCCGCGGCCAGGCGCACCAGATCGAGTCCGCTTTCCGGTCCGAGCCGGTAGTCGACGACATACACGTCGTGATTGCCGGCATGGATCGCCGCCGCGCCGGCGTCGAAGTTGCAGGCCCATTCGAGCTTGTAGCCGGCCTGCGGCAGATCGGCCAGCAGGTCGCGCAGGATCAGGAAATCTTCCTCGTCGTCGTCCACCACCAGCACGCGCAGGCCGCGCTCGATCATGCCGGGCCGCGCGACGCTGCCGGCAACCAGCGCTGCGCGATGGTCTGCACCATGTCGACCAGGCCGGCGAAGCTCGCCGGCTTGCTGAGGAAGGCGTCGGCGCCCGAGCGCCAAGCCGCGGCGATATCGTCCTCGAAGTTCGAGGTGGTGAACACCAGCACCGGAATGCCGCGCAAAACCGGGTCGGCGCGGATCTCGCGCAGGGCTTCGCGGCCGTCTTTGCGCGGCATGTTGAGGTCGAGCAGGATCAGACCGGGCGGCGGCTCGCCGGAGTTGTCGTGGCGGCCGCGGCATTGCAGGATTTCCATCAGTTCTTCGCCGTCGTGGGCGAAACGCAGCGGATTGCGCAGGCGGCATTCGCGGAACGCCTCGCGCAGCATCAACTGATCGTCCGGATCGTCATCGGCGATGAGGATCGTGACCGCGTTCTGATTGCCGCTCATGCGTGCCCCTGTCGCACCGAAGCGTGAGCTTACACGCTCAGACGCCGAACGAAACCGTCGGGTCGGGCGCCGTTTCGTCTTCCCGCACGGGCTGCCGCTCGGGCAGCCGCAGGACGAAGCATGCGCCTTCTCCGGGGCGTCCGTGCGCCGCGATGCTGCCGCGGTGGCGCTCGACGATGCGGCGCACGATGGCCAGCCCGATGCCGGTGCCTTCATATTCATGACGGCCGTGCAGGCGCTGGAACGGCGCGAAGATGCGCTCGGTGTATTTCGGATCGAAGCCGATGCCGTTGTCGCTGATGCGGATCTCGAAACCCGGCCGTTCGTCGTCGAGCACAACGGGCTCGGCTTCGATGCGCACCAGCGGATCGCGCTCGGCGGCGCGGAATTTCAGCGCGTTCGCCAGCAGGTTCTGCAGCAGTTGCTGCAATTGGCGGGCGTCACCGTCGATCACCGGCAGCGGGCCGATCTCGATCCGCCCGCGGCTCGATTCGAGCCGCGCTTCCAGATCGTCGACCACGTTCGCCGCCAGCGCGCCGAGGTCGACCGGCGCGAACGGGCGGCCGCCGGAGTTCACCCGCGAATAGGCCAGCAAGTCGTCGATCAGCGCCTGCATGCGCACGGCGGCCTGGGCGCTGCGCTGGAGATAGTCCTGCCCCTGCGCATCGAGCTGGTCAGCATGGCGCGACAGCAGGCGATCGGAGAAAGCGCGGATCTTGCGCAGCGGCTCCTGCAGATCGTGCGAGGCCACGAAGGCGAAATCCTGCAGCTCCCGGTTGCGGATGCGCAGGTCTTCGAAGGCGCGCTGCAGCGCGTTTTCCGCGCGCTTGCGTTCGGTGATGTCGTGCGCGATGCCGAACACGCCGGTGACCTTGCCATCGACCACGATCGGCAGATTGGTGACGCGCAGCGCCACGGTGCCGCCCTGCGGCAGCAGCACATTGGTTTCGAACGTACGCGCTTCGCCGGCGGCGGCGGCGTGGAACTGTTCGCGCACCGCGGCCAGTTCGGCCGGCATGATGCGCTTGTCGAAGGTGGTGCCCAGGATGGTGCGGTCGCTGAAGCCCGAGAGCGCGTGGAAACTGTTGTTGTAGCTGGTGAAGCGGCCTTCGAGATCCATCGAATACACCGCGTCCGGATGCTCGGCGAACAGCGAGCGGAAGCGTTGTTCGCTGAGCGAGATCTGGCGGTAGGCCTGTTCCTGTTCGATCGCGATGGCGGCCATCGCGGCCATGCTGTCGACCGCCGCCAGTTCCGCCGGCGTGGGCTCCGCCGGCTCGCGGTAATACACGGCGAAGGTCGCCAGCACGGTGCCGTGCGAGGAGATCACCGGCGTCGACCAGCAGGCGCGCAGACCGTGCGCCAGGGCCAGCGGCGCGTAGTCGATCCAGCGCGGATCGCTGGCGATATCGCGCACCACCACGCGCGTCGCCAGATACGCCGCGGTGCCGCAGGAACCGGCGGTTTCGCCGATGCGCACGCCGTTGATGGCGCGGTTGTACTCCTCCGGCAGGTTGGGCGCGGCAGCGTGCAGGATGTGCTCGCCGGCCGCATCGAGCAGCAGGATCGAGCACAGGCTGTGCGGATGTTGTTCCTCGTACAAGCGCACCAGCGCATCGAGGCTCTGCTGCAGCGGACACTGCGCGGCGATGCCGGTAAGGATGGCGCGCTGCGCGGCTTCGAAACGCTCGGCGCTGCGCCGCGCGGTGATGTCGTGCATCGCCACCACCGCGCCGAGCAGTTCGCCCTCGGCGGTGACGATCTGCTGACCGTTGCACGACAGCAGGCGATGCGGCCGGTTGCGCGGCGCCACCACGACTTCGACATCGACCACCGGTTCGCCCTGCAGCGCGCGCCGCAGCGGCGCGCGGTCGGGCCGCAGCGGCGTACCGTCGGGCTGGTAGAGGTCGAAGTGCGCGACCCAGTCGGCCGGGTCTTTCGCGTCCTGGCCCTGGCCGTGGAACTCGCGCGTGGCGCGGTTGACGGTGGTGAGCGTGCCTTCGGCGTCGCAGGCCACCACGCCATCGCTCAGATTCTCCAGCAGCGCGGCCAGGAAACGGCGCTCGCGCATCAGCGCTTCCTCGGCCTTCCTGCGCTCGGTGCGGTCGCTCATGCCGCCGACCATGCGCACCGCGCGGCCGTGTTCGTCGCGGATCACGAGCGCGCGGTCGAGCACGTGGGCGTAGCTGCCGTCGCGGCGGCGGAAGCGGTATTCGTCCTGCCAGGAATCGCCCTGCGACAACGCCTGGTCGAACCCTTCGAGCACGCGGGCGTGGTCGTCGGGATGGATGCGGTCGGTCCAGAACGCCGCGCCGGGCGTGACATCGGAAGGCCGGTAACCGAACAGGCCGGACAAGCCATCACTCCACCACAGCGTGTCGGACATCACCTGCCAGTCCCACATGGTGTCGGTGGTGATGCGTGCGACCAGTTTGAAACGCTGCTCGCTTTCGCGCAGCGCGTGCTCGGCGAGGGTGCGCTCGGTGATGTCCTGCACGCTGCCCGACAGCTTCCACGGCCGGCCTTCGGCATCGCGCAGCAGGCGCGCGCGTTCGTGCACGTGGCGGATGCGGCCGTCGGGCAGCACGATGCGGTGTTCGACATCGAATTCGCCGGCGCCGCTGATGACGTGGTCGTAGGCGATCAACAGCGCGGGCACGTCCTCCGGATACACGCGCGAGGAAAAATCGTTGAAGGTGCCGCCGAATTTATCCGGCGTCACGCCGAACATGCGGAACACTTCGTCCGACCATACCAGCCGATTCTCGTCGAGGTGGATCTCCCAACTGCCCAGTTGCGCCACCTGCTGCGCGCGCAGCAGGCGATCCTTCAGTGCGACGAGGTCTTCCTTCTGGCGTTCGACTTCGGTGACATCGCGGCCGACGGTGAACATCAGGCGGTCGCGTTCCGACCAGATCGCCGACCACTGCATCGCCACCGCGCGTCCTTCCGGCGTCAGCACGCGGTTGCGGAAGTCGATCGTCGGTTCGCCGGCTTTCACGCGTTCGACCTGCGCCTCGGTGGCGGCGTGATCGTCCGGATGCACCAGCTCGAGATAGGGCCTGCCGTTGAGTTCGGCCGGCGGATAGCCCCAGATGCGTTCGGACGCCGCACTCACCGTGGCGAAGCGGCCGTTGTTGTCGATCGCGCAGATCACGTCGAGCGAACTGTCCATGATCATGCGATTGAGCGAGACCGAATGCTCGAGGCGTCGCGTGGCTTCCTGCAATGCTTCCTGCGCGCGGCGGCGCTCGGAGATGTCCTGGATCGAACCGGCGCCGTCGACGATCCTGCCGTCGCCGTCGCGCATCAGCGTGCCCAGTTCGTGCGCGTGGCGCAGCGTGCCGTCGTGGCGCAGCACGCGATACTCGATGTCGAGATTCGCTTCGCCGGCCAGCCAGGCCTGCCAGGCGCGGCGCACGGCGGGCGCGTCCTCCGGGTGGACCAGGCGCAGCAACACATCGCGCGCGGCCGGTTCACCGGTATGCGGCAGACCGAACAATTCGCTGACCTGCCGCGACCAGCGCAAGCGGCCGCTGGCCGGCTCGAACTCCCAGCTGCCCAGCCGCGCCAGTTGTTGCGCGCGCTCGGTCTGCCGCTGCATGCGCTGCAGGGCAGCTTGGTTCTGCTTGGCCTGCGTGATTTCGTGGAAATACACCGCCAGACCGGCGCGATGCGGATAAACGCGCACGGCGAACCAGCCCAGCGGCGGGTAATCGAACTCGAACGATGCGCTGGTCTGTTCGCGCACGGCGCGCTGCATCACCGTCCAGGCGTCGCTGTCGACGACATCGGGGAACTGATCCCACAGGCTGCGGCCCATCAGTGTTTCGCGGCTCGCGCCCATCAACCGTTCGGCTTCGGCGTTGACGTACACGAAGCGCCACTGTGAATCGACCAGATAGAAGGCGTCGGTGACGCTGTCGAGCACGCTGGCCAGGTCGTGGCGCGATTCGTCGAGCGCCGAGCGCATGCGTTCGGCGGCGGCGGTCTGCGCGGCGAGTTCTGCCAGCGCCTGTTCAGCCTGCACCGCATGGCGGCGCGCGAGCGCGGCGTAGCGCAACGACAGGATCAGCCACAGGATGCCGAGCACGCCCAACAGCGGCAACCACAGCGAACCCAGCCAGGCGCCGAATTCGGGCCGCAGTTTCAGCGCCACCATGGCGGCAGCGGCAGCCACGCCCAGCACGAGCAGCGCCCACGCCGCCGCCCGCCTGGCCTTCGCGTTCGATCCGGAATCCCGCACGCGCGCCGTCCCGCTTCGCGTTGAGTCGGTCGATGCAGACTACCGAGCGCGCGGGCGCGGCGTCCAGCGATGCCGACCGCTTTCGACCCCTTTCGACGACCGGCGCCGTTGTCAAAGCCACCCCCATGAGGAGCACGACGATGCGCAGTTGGCTATGGCTGATTCTGTCCGGATGCAGCGCTGCGGCGCAGGCCGGCAGTCTGGTCGATGTGGAAGTGGTCGACCGCGAAAGCGGAACGGTGCTGCCGGTCTACGCGCAGCACACCAAGCAGTGGATCGCCGGCATGCCCGGCCATCGCTATTCGGTGCGGCTGGTCAATCAGAGCGGCGAGCGCGTGCTGGCGGTGCTGAGTGTCGATGGCGTGAACGCGGTCAGCGGCGAAACCGCGTCGACCCAGCAGACCGGTTACGTGCTCGAACCTTGGCAGCGCACCGAAATCTCCGGCTGGCGCAAGGATATGTCGCAGGTGGCCGCCTTCGAATTCACCGCGCTGAGCAATAGTTACGCGGCGCGCACCGGACGGCCGGGCAATGTCGGCGTGATCGGCGTAGCGGTGTTCCGCGAACGCCGGCCGGTGCATCCGGGCTACGACTACGAACAGTCGATCGGCCGGCAGGCCGAACGTCCGCGCCGCGAAGCGCCGGCCAGTAGCGCGGGTGCGCCGGCGTCGAGCAGCGATTCGATGGCGCGCGGCCCGGTGCCGCCGTCGCCGGCACCGCAGGAATCGCTCGGCACCGGCCATGGCGCACGCGAATGGAGCCACGCCCGGCAAGTGGCGTTCGAGCGCGAGAGCACGTCGCCGTTCGAAGTGATCGCGCTCAACTACGACAGCTATCCGAACCTGGTGGCGATGGGCGTCATTGCGCAGCCGTATCGCCGCGGCGCGCCCGACCCGTTCCCGATCGGCTTCGTACCCGATCCCTGATCGGCACCGATCGCGCCCTCGGCGCGGGAAAGGCGAACCCGAAAACGCAGACGGGCCGGATAATTCCGGCCCGTCTGGCTTAGGACACAGTCGACTGGATCAGTCGGCAGCGTCTTGCACTTCCTCACCCGCCTTCTCGATGTCCTTGCCGGCGCCTTCGACGGTGTTGCAGCCGCTGAGCACCATCGCGGCCATCAGGGCCAGCAGCAGAACCGAAAGATTGCGTTTCATAAAACGTCTCCTTGGTGGGGTACGGCAACGCGAGTTTAACCATTCAGCGAAGGCCGGGAAGCCGGCGGCGGCCGCCTCGTTCGAGCTTCCTTCACATTCGTCAACTGCGCATAAGCGTCGACTTGCCGAACAGGCTTTCCACCAGATCCACCGCCAGCCGCGCGGTCTCGTTGCGGTTGTCGAAGGCCGGGTTGAGTTCGACGATATCGAGCGAGGCCATCAGTCCGGTGTCGGCGATCATTTCCATCACCAACTGCGATTCGCGATAGCTCGGGCCCCCTTTAACCGTGGTGCCGACACCCGGCGCGATGCCCGGATCGAGGAAATCGACATCGAAGCTCACGTGCAGATGGGTGTCGGCGTCGACGCCGTCGAGCGCTTCTTCCATCGCGCGCTTCATGCCGATTTCGTCGATGTAGCGCATGTCGTAGATATCCAGCCCCATCTCGTGCACCAGACGCCGCTCGCCTTCATCCACCGAGCGGATGCCGATCTGGCGGATTTGATCGGGCCGCAGCGCCGGCGAGTCGCCGCCGATATGGGTCAACTCGCGCGGCCCGTGTCCGCATAGACAGGCAACCGGCATGCCGTGGACGTTGCCCGACGGCGTGATGAGGCTGGTGTTGAAATCGGCGTGCGCATCGAGCCAGAGCACGCGCAGTTTGCGTCCGCGTTCGCGGCACCAGCGCGCGATCGCGGTGATCGACCCCATCGCCAGGCAGTGATCGCCGCCGAGCATGATCGGCAGGCGGCCGCCGGCGAGTTCGTCGTAGACGGCCTGCATCACCAGTCGGTTCCATTCGACCACCTCGACCAGATGCCGATAGCCCGATTGCGGCGGCTGCCACGGGTTGGACGGACCGACGAGATTGCCGCGATCGACGACCTCCAGCCCGCGCTCGCGCAAGGCCTCCGCCAGGCCGGCGACGCGCAAGGCTTCCGGTCCCATCGAGGCGCCGCGATGGCCGGCGCCGATGTCGGTGGGCACGCCGATCAGGCTGATGGGCGGGATGGGTTTCATCGCAGCACCCCGTTGGCAAACAGAAAAAGCATGGCCGACATCCTGCAAAGAGAGCCTCAAGGATATCGGCTGCGCTGCGCCGATGCAGGGCTCGACGCGCCGCTAGAGCTCGCCCTCGGCCGGCAATGAGGCGGCGCGCAGCGATTCCTGCAGCGTGCGCATCAAGGGTTCGAGTTCGACGCACAGCTCGATCGGATCGCCGCGCTTCTCGGGCGGCAGGTTCAGCCATTGCACCCAGCGTTTTTCCAGCTCGCGCGCCATTTCGCCCATCGCTTCGTAGCCATAGGCGCCGCCCGATCCGCTCAACTGGTGCAATTGCCGCCGCAGCGATTGCGCATGCGGCTCGGCCTCGGCGCCGGCCAGCACCGCGCGCCACTCGACTTCGAGCGCTTGGCACTTTTCCGGCAAGGCTTCGCGATACATGCGCTGCAGTGCTTCGAATCCTTCCACGCCCACCCCGATCGTTTGCGCGCCGTTCCCCCGGCATCGACCCGAATGGTTGCGGCTTGCGCGCAATGAAGCAAGTCGCGCTGCGACACGGGCGCGCTTCGAAAGGCCGAGGTTGGTGCGCAGGAGTGGTGCCGACAGTCCGAATCGAACGGACGACCTACCGCTTACAAGGCGGTTGCTCTACCGACTGAGCTATGCCGGCGCGGCGGGAATTCTAGCAGCATGGTCGCGATACAGATCGGCCGGCGGTGCGGCCGCGGCGCGCCGCTACTCGCAGGGCATGCTCTGGCTATCGACGCCGGCGTAGCCGCCGAGGCGCTCGCGCCAGTCGAAATCGGGGCTGGCGGCCAGTTCGATCCAGTAGTTCGGGATCTCCTCGGTGCGCTCCTGCAGTTCCGGCGTGAAACCGAGCGCTTCGACTTCGCGCTTGCGGGTGTCGGCGTTGCCGCGATCGCGGAACAGGCCGAGCGAAATCGTGTTTTCCTGATCGCCGGCGGTGACGACGTAGTAATCGCGCAGACCCTGGCTCGACAGTTCGCGCGCCGAGGCCAGCGCCGCTTCGCGTGTGCCCTGCGCCGGCAGATAAACCCAGAAGCCGCGATTGGTCAGCACGCGGCTTTCGCGGAACTGGATGCGGCTGACGGCCGGCGACAGCGCATTGATCGCGCGGCGCAGGTCGGCCTGGGTCAGGAACGGGCCGATCTGCAGGCAGCGCTGGTCGATCGGAATGCCGACGTCGGCCGGCTGTCCGACGGCTTCGGCGTCGGCGCTGATCGCGCCGGTGTCGGGCGCTTCGGTTTCGCTCAGCAATTGCAATGGCGCGACGCCCGGGTCGACCGTGGCCGGCACCGCCTCGGGCGGCGGCGTGCGCAGCCACCACCAGGCGGCGACACCGAGATTCATCAGCAGCAGGGAGAGCAGCAGCGCGCGCGCGAGCATCGATGGATTGGAGCCGGGGGCCGCGATTCGGGGAAGCGGCGATTCTACCCGGTCGACCTCGGCCCGGTCGGCCTCAACCGCGCTCGCCTGCGGCAGACGCCCAGCGCGCCAGGCCGTGCAGCACCAGATCGTCGATCCGTTGGTGCGGCGGCAGCCACGGCTGCAATTCCGCCGCGCCGCCGCCGGTCAGCAGCAAGGCCGGCGCGATACCGGCGACGCCTTCGAGCTCGGCGGCGCTGCGTTCGACCAGCGCCGCCGCCCCGAGCACGGCGCCGCTGGCGACGGCGTCTTCGGTGTTGGTGGCGAAGCGTGCGATGCGTCCGGCCGCGACATCGAGCCGGGGCGCGCGCACGAGCAGCGCGGCGCGCGCGATCTCGGGCGTCGGTGCGATCAGGCCGCCGAGATGCCGGCCATCGGGCAACAGCGCATCGATCGTCAGCGCGGTGCCGACGCTGACGATCAACGTCGCGCTGGGCGAACGATGATGCGCCGCGAGCAGGTTGAGCCAGCGATCGACGCCGAGACGCGTGGCGTCGGCATAGGCGATGCGTACGCCGAGGGCCTGCGATCGGGTGGTGACTCGCTCGGGAACGATGCAGTGTCGCGCGAGCGCGGCGGCGACTTTCTCGATGACGGTGTCGGGCGCTACGGCGGCCAGCCACGCGTGCGAAACCGCTCGGGCATTTGCTGCGAGCCATGCCTCGAACATCGCTGCGAACGCGTCGTCGGCCAGCGCGAACGTCGCGGTTTCACCGAGCATCCCATCGCGATCGATCGCGGCCTTCAGGCGCGTATTGCCGACATCGAGCAGCAGCTTCATGCCGGACGCAGGCTCACATCGGCGCTATGGAAAACGCGCAGGCCCTGGTCGAGCAGCACACGCAAACCACCGTCGGGAGCCACGCCCTGCGCCACGCCCCGGTGTTCGCGTTCGCCGGCCTGCACCAGGACGCGCCGGCCGGCGAGCGCGTCGAGCGCGTCCCAGCGTTCGACGAAGGCGTCGAAACCGTTGGCCTCGAACTGGATCAGGGCCGCGACGATTTCGTCGATCAAGCGCGCCGCCAGCCGATTGCGCGACACATCGCAATCGAGCTCGGCCAGATCGATCCAGGGCTGATCGATGCCGGCGGCCGCCGCCTGCGGCATGCGCACGTTGACGCCGACGCCGATCACGGCGGCATCGTGCGCCAATTCGATCAGCAGGCCGCCGAGTTTGCGTCCGTGCGCCACCAGATCGTTCGGCCATTTGACGCCGACCGCCGCCGCGCCGATCGCGCGCAGCGCCTCGGCGCAGGCGACACCGATCGCGAGGCTCAATCCGCCGAGCGCGCGCGGCCCCGCTGCGAATCGCCAATACAAGGAAAAATACAGGTTGGCGCCGGGCGGCGAAGCCCAAGTGCGCCCGCGCCTGCCGCGACCGGCCGATTGCGCTTCGGCCAGCAGCACCGAGCCTGTCGTTTGCGTGTGGCCGCGGCGCAGCAGTTCGGCGTTGGTCGAGTCGATGTCGTCGCGCACTTCGAGCGCACCGATGCGGTCGCGCGTCGACGGCGACATCGCTTGCAGGATGCGCTCGGGCTGCAGTTTTTCGTCGGCGCTCATTCGGCCCGCCTGCGCGAGAACCAGCGCGACCACAGACGCACGCGCTCGAAACGGTGTTCGTTGCCGGCCGCCAATCGCCGGAGGTTGGCGCGATGCGTGAACACGATGAAGCTCACCGCCGCCAGCGCGAAGGCCAAGCGCGGATCGGAGAGATCGCGCGCTCCGCTCCACCAGGCCAGCGGCAGCAGCGACAGCGCGGCGCAGATCGTCGAGAGGCCGACGTAACCGGTGGCCGTCAATACGAGCAGCCACACGATCAGCAAGACCGGCACGCTGAGCGGCCACAGCACGAGCAATCCGCCGGCCAATGTTGCGGCGCCTTTTCCGCCGCGAAAGCCGAAGAACACCGGCCAGGTGTGCCCGATGGCCGCAGCCATCACGCAGGCCAGTCCCAGCGCGAGCGGCGAAACTGGAGAATCGCTCGCGGCCAGCGTCAGCCCGAGCCAGCCGGCGAGCGCGCCTTTGCCGATATCGATCAGCACGACCGCGAGCGCGAACTTCCAGCCGAGCGTGCGCAGCGCATTGGTGCCGCCGGCATTGCCGCTGCCGCGCGTGCGGATATCGATGCCGACCGCGCGCCCCACCAGCAGGCTGCCGGACAGCGAACCGAGTAGATAGGCGAGCGATAGCGCGAGCAGCGACGACATCATCCGCGCAGTGTTTCAGACGCCCGCCGCCGATGCCAGCGGCCAGGTTGCGTCAGGACGCTTCCTGCATCGACGCGACCAGCGCCTGCGGCCCGGCATGCGCGCCGATCGCGGGGCCGGCCTCCACCAGCCAGGCATCGACGCAATCGAGCCGTTCGCGCAACGCGGCGAGCAGCGCGGCGCCGTCGTCGGCGCAATCGCAATGGCCGACCAGCACGCGCCAGCGCTTGCCCGGCGACAGGCGTTTGGCGACGTAGGCGGCAAAGCGTCGCGGTGCGTCGCTGCGGCCCCACAGCGCGCCGTTGATGCCGAGCTTGCCATCGGCGCGCACTTTCGCGATCGGCGTGACGCCGAGCCATTCCACCACCGGTTTCGACCACGCCGGAACCCGCCCGCCGCGCACGCCGAAACTGATGTCGCGCGCCAATGCGTAGGTATGGGTGAGCGGGCGCAGTCGCTCCACGGTGGCGACGATGCCGGCGGCATCCATGCCGCCGCGCGCCGCCTCGGCCGCGGCGATCGCGAGCAGGCCCTGCCCGCATGAGGCGTGACCGGTGTCGACGACGCGGGCCCTCACCGCATCGACGCGCGCCGCCGCGGTCTCGCCCGATTGCAGCGTGCCGCTGACGGCGCGCGAAATGCCGACGTAAACCAGCGCCGGATGATGCGTGAGCAGGAATTCGAACTGGCGGCGGAAATCGCCGGGCGGTGGCTGCGAGGTCTGCGGCAACACCGGCGAACTGCGCAATCGCGCGTAGAACTCACCGGTCGAGATCGACACCTTGTCGAGAAAATCCTCGTCGCCGAAATTGACCCGCACCGGCACCATGTGGATGTCGAGACGATCGCAGATCTCGCGCGGCAGATCGGCGCCGCTGTCGGTGACGATCGCCACCGCGTCGGCGCGCAGCGCAGTGCGATGCTGCGCCAGCATGTCTTCGGCCTTGCGCGCGCTCACCTTGCCGAAGCGCGCCGCCGCTTCGAACAGTGCGCAGGGTTCGCCGACATGCGCATGCACGCGCACGCGGCGCTCGCTGCCGGCGACCACGATGCTGCCCGCACCGGCCACGACCAGCGCCGCGCGCACGGCGTCGCGATCGAGCCCGTCGCCGGTGAGCAGGCATTCGGTGCACCAGCGCTGTGCCGGGTCGATATGTTCGTGCAGGTGTTCGCCGGCGAATTCGTGGCTTTCTTCGAGCGGCAGGATTTCGCCTTCCTCGCCGGTGACGAGGTAGTGCTGGATGCCTTCGAGCAGATCGACGAAACCCTGCGCGCCGGCATCCACCACGCCGGCCTGGCGCAGCACGGCAAGCTGGCGCGGCGTATCGGCGAGCGCGACGCGCGCGCGCTGCACCGCCAAGGCGAAGCCGGCCTGCATATCGAGCATGCCGCTCGCGACCTGCGCGCTGAAGGATTCGGCGAAGGCGCGGATCACGCTCAGGATCGTGCCTTCGCGCGGCTCGGCCAATGCGCCGCGCGCCTGCTGCGAGCCGGCGAGTGCGGCGCGCGCCAGCGTGGCCGGCGTCAGCACGCGATCGTTGCCCGCCACTTCGCCCGCGCCTTGCAGGAACTGCGCGAGGATGGCGCCGGAATTGCCGCGCGCGCCGTCGATCGCATCGTCGGCCACCTGTTGCAGAAGTTCACCGGCCGAACGCGCGCGCCGGCTCAGGCTGCCGGCCAACACGGTGCCCAGGGTGAAGGCCAGGTTGCTGCCGGTGTCGCCGTCGGGCACCGGAAAAACATTGATCTTGTTGAGCGCTTCGCGGCGCGAAATCACGCGCTGCATGCCGGCGATCAGTGCGCGGCGCAGCGCCGGCGCGGTGATGCGCGCGGTGTTCGGCAAGGCGGGTTGCGGGAGGACGAGCATGCGAGCCCGAGTGTGCCGAACGGTGCGCGCCGGCGTCTTGCTGCGCTGCAGCGCGGAAGCGGAACGGGACGGACATCGCATCGCGGGAACTTTCCTGCGACGAAACGAATCGGTGATCGGGTCCGCCGAGGGCAAGGCGGAGCAGGACGGGCTAGACTGTCGCGTAACCTTTCGACGCCCGCGTGCATCTGTAATTCGAGTGCCGGCCCAGACCGGCCCGACCCCGGGGAAAATCTCATGTCACGCTATCTGCTCGCAGCGCTTTTGTTGATCGTCGCGGCCACCGCGCAGGCCATCACCCCGGCCCGCCAGGATGCCGACGGCGGCGGTTCGGACTGCCCGAATGCCGAACCGGCGGCGGAAGAAGCCCCGGCCGCCGACGAGCCCGTGGCCGGCGGCACCAAGCCCGCCGCTCCGGCGCCGTCGAAAGGCGGCGGCACGATGGCGCGGCCCAAGGCCGGCGCGCGCTGGCATTCGTTCCTGCCGGGCATGTTCAAGTAAGCAACCGCGCCCGGGGAACTCGGCGAGGGAACCTTTCGGCGCCCGGCGAGTCCCAACTACCGCAGGGCAGCACTGGCAAGGGCGCGGCAAGTCCCCACAACACTCCCCGCGTCCTTGCCAAACCCCGGCCTCCCCGCCAGATTGGCGGCATGATCGCCGGTCTGAAGTCCTGGTGGCGCCGCCTCAGCGGCTCACCCCCTCCCCTCGCCCTCGATGACGAAACCTGGGACCGCCTGACCCGGCGCGCCGCCTGGACGCGTGCGCTCGACGCCGACGCGCGACAACGCCTGCGCGACTTCACCGGCCGCCTGCTGGCCGACAAGGCCATCACCCCCGCCGCCGATTTTCTCCTCACCGACGACCGCCGCACATTGATCGCGATGCTCTGCTGCCAGCCGGTCCTCAACCTGGGCTACGACTGGCTCAAGGGCTGGCGCGAAATCATCGTCTACCCGGGACAATTCCGCGTCCGCCGGCACGACTACGACGAAGCCACCGGCGTACTGGCCGAGTGGGACGACGATCTGGTCGGAGAAGCCTGGGACCGCGGCCCGCTGATTCTCTCGTGGGCCGACGTGCGCGCCGATCTGGACCGACCCGAACCGGGCTATCACGTGGTCGCGCACGAGATCGCGCACAAACTCGATGCACTCGATGGAAGCATGGACGGCATGCCGCCCTTGCCGAGCGCGTCGATGCGCACGGCGTGGACGCGAGATTTTCAGCAGGCTTACGAAGCCTTGTGCGCCGACGTTGAAGCCGGCCGCGTAACGGCGATCGACGAGTATGCCGCCGAGGGGGCCGACGAATTTTTTGCGGTGGCGAGCGAGTATTGGTTCACGGCGCCCGATCACTTGCATTCGGCGATGCCGGCGGTGGCGGATCGGTTGGCGGATTTTTACGGCGAACGGCGGAAGCGGGCTTGAGCAAAGCGGCGCAAACCGGACAACCGGGAACAATCGCAGAGCGCGAGGCCGGCGTCGCAGTCAAAGCGACGGCGAAAACCTGACCACAAACCTCGCCCCACCCAACTCATCCGATCTTTCAACATTCAACTCCCCGCGATACGCCTTCACGATGTCCTGCACGATCGCCAGCCCGATCCCATGCCCATGCACGCGCTCGTCGCCGCGCACACCACGCTGCAACAACAGATCGACCTTATCGGGCGGAATTCCGGGACCATCGTCTTCCACCGTGATCAAGACACCGGCTCGGCGTTGCGGTGCGATGGTCATCGCGCGCGCCGTCAGCAGGACGCGGTGGTTGGCCCATTTGAAGGCGTTTTCGAGCAGGTTGCCGAACAGTTCCATCAGGTCGCCCTGTTCGCCGTAGAAGCGGGCGGTGCGGTCGATGTCGAATTCGCACAGGATGTTCTTGCTGGCGTAGACCTTTTCGAGGCTGGTGACGATTTCTTCGGCCGGCGCTTCGAGCGACAGCGGCGTCGAGAAAGTTTGCCGGCCCGACGTGGCTGCACGCGAAAGTTGATAAGCGACGATTTCGCCCATGCGCCCGATCTGTTCTTTCAAGCCGGTGCGCAGGTCGGTCGAGTAGTGATCGGCGTCGAGTTCGCTGCGCATCACGGCGAGCGGGGTTTTCAGACTGTGCGCCAGGTCGGCCAGCACGTTGCGGGTGCGTCCGATCTGTTCGCGGCCGACGTCGATCATTTCGTTCAAGCTGTCGGTGAGCAGCGTGAGTTCTTCCGGATAGCCGCCGGGCAGTCGCTCCAGGCGGCCGTCCATGATGCGTTCCATGTCGCCGACCACGCGGCGCAGCGGCGAGAGGCTCCAGCGCAGCACCAGGATCTGCAGGCCGAGCAGCAATGCGGCGGCCGCGCCGAGATAGACCCACAGGCTGCGGCGGAAGACGGCCACCTGGCGATCCATCGCAACGGTGTCTTCGGCCACGTGCAGCGTGAAGCGCACTTCCTGCGCTTCGCTCACTTCCCAGGCCACGCCCATGCTGTAGCGATAGACCTGGCCTTCGGGCACCGCGATCGGGCCTTCGAAGCGGGTTTCGCCGGGCGCCAATTGCACATCGAACGGCAGGTCGCGGCCGACGGTGGATTCGGATTCGCGGCGGAATTTTTCGCCGATCGCGCCGGCGTACAGGCCGCTGCCGGGCCGGTCGAAACGCGCGTCGGGCAAGGCTTCGGGGAAGATCAGCTCGCCCGAGCGCAGCATCTCGGAGCCTTCGAGATAGGCCAACGCGTAGTTCTCCAGGCGCTGGCGCAGCACCGTCTCGGCGGTTTCGGCGAAGGCGCGGTCGAGCGCGTAACCGGTGAGGCCCAGGAACGCGACCAGGCCCAGGCTGGCGGCCAGCAACTGGCGCGCCTGCAGCGAGAGCATGCGGGTCACGCTCATGCCGGAGGCCTCCGGGCCAAAGCACGCCAGCCCTCCGGCTGGCGAATTCGATCACGACGGATGCCGCAGCGCAGGCGCAGCGGCGCGGGCGTCATTCGTTGCGCGGGATGGCGAAGCGGTAGCCGCGGCCGCGCACGGTTTCGATCGGCTTGAGCGCGCCTTCCGGATCGAGCTTCTTGCGCAGGCGGCCGATGAAGACTTCGAGCACGTTCGAATCGCGATCGAAATCCTGCTGGTAGATGTGCTCGGTGAGATCGGCCTTCGACACCAGCTCGCCGGCGTGCAGCATCAGGTATTCGAGCACCTTGTACTCGTAGCTGGTCAGATCGACGCCGGCGCCTTCGACCGACACCGTCTGCGCCGCCAGATCCAGGCTGATCGGGCCGCAATCGAGCGACGGCTTGCTCCAGCCGGCGGCACGCCGAAGCAGCGCGTTGAGTCGCGCCAGCAGTTCTTCGACGTGGAAAGGCTTGACCAGATAATCGTCGGCGCCGGCCTTCAGGCCTTCGACCTTGTCCTGCCAGCTCGAGCGCGCGGTGAGGATGAGGATCGGGAATTTCTTGCCTTCCGAACGCAGCAGCTTGACCAGGTCCATGCCCGACATCTTCGGCAGGCCCAGATCGATCACTGCCACATCGAACGGTACTTCGCGGCCGAGATAGATGCCTTCCTCGCCGTCACTCGCGGCGTCCACCGCGTAGCCCTCGCGCTTGAGTCGCGCGCTCAGGGTTTCGCGCAGCGGCGCTTCGTCTTCTACCAGCAGAATGCGCATGCGTACTCCTCAACAGGGGCAGATCGATCACACGGACGACCCGAGCCGGCGCAGGCGGCCGGTTCGCGGGGCGGGTTCGAAACTTCGCGGCGCTCGCAGGTAAGCACCGCCCACAACGGATACGCGCGGCGCGCGGCGCCGTCAACCGTCATCGCGCGGCGTGGATGCCTCGCGTTCAACAACCGACTGGCGCGGCTCGGCGGCCGGACGCGGGCCGCGTTCGCCGCGGCGGGGGCTGTTGCTGTCGCGACGCTCGCGCTGCGGATCGTCCCACATCACGCGCACGCGGCCTTCCGGGGTGTACACCTTGATCCGGTTCATCTCGCGTCCGCCGCGCTGGCTCTTCTCGGCCGACAGCACGCGACCGCCGGTTTCGCGCTCGATGCGGCTGACCGACTCGGGCAGGCGCCCGGCGTCGGCCGCGAACACGCCGCTGACAAACACGCCGCTGCCCGTGACGAGCAGTGCGAGAGCGAGCAGCGTGGGAGGAAGGCACGGGCGCATGGCGTGGGCGGCATCTTAGCGTCAGCGAAGATGCCTGCAAACCCTTTGGTGACGTGGACTTGCGAGAAAGTCTGGGGACGAGGCGGTGAATTGGGTCTGAACTTTTCAGCCCGCCTCGAGGCGCTTATGAGGCACTAGAACACCTCCGCGACGCAACACCTGAGCGAGCCGCCGGCCTTTTCGATTTCATCGAGCGCTACGCTTTCGATGCGGAAGCCGCAGCGTTCGAGCCCGCCCCGGCTGGCGGGCGACAGCACATCGGCCGCCGCCTCGCTCATCCACACCGCGTCCTCCGACAGCGCGATGCAATTGCCACTGAACGCATTCTTCTCGGCCGCACTCAGCTCGATCACCGCGCGTCCATACAAACCTGAGATTGCGCCAACCGCGGCCGGGTCGGCGAACGAATCCGGGCAGATCACCAGGGCGCGCGAGGCCAGCACGCTCATCACGACATTGGCGTGGTACTCGTGCGGCTTGAGCGCGAAGCGCACCGTGGCGAGCAGATCGAAGGCGGCCTGCATGGCGTCGGCGCCGGCGGAATCGCAGCGCTCGGTGTGGCCGACGAAGCCGATGCCGCGGGCGCGATCGATCACCATCGAGCCGGTGAGTTCGCAGATGCCGGGCTGGCGGCGCAGATCGTGGATCTCGTAGCCCAGCACATCGGTGAAGAAGCCGCGGATGTCAGGCCGCTCGGCCTCGCGCTGGCGCACCGGGTGGCGCATGTGGCCCAGGATCAGGCGACCGGGAGCGGTGGCGAAGACGTTGTTCGGGAACACCGCATCGGGCGTGGCGGGATCGCCCGGGAAGCAGATCGTCGGCAGCACTTTCGACAGCGCGCGCTGCAAGCCGCGGTGCTGCGCCAGCGCGCGTTCCGGCGCGACGGCGACGCCGAGGTCCATGTAGCGATTGTCGCCGGCCGACTGTTCGGCCAGCGCGAAGCCTTCCGGCGCCACCAGGAAGGCGGCTCGCGCATTCGGGCGGCGATAGGCCGGGAAAGGCTGCGAGGCGAGGTTGGCGTAACCGGTGGCGTTGTCGAATTTCATCGCTGTCCTTGTCAGGCCGCCTGCGGCCGCGCTCGCTCGGTGACCTCCAGCGCGCGTTCGATCAATTCCCAGCCGGCGCCGGCGCGATGGCCGCCTTCGCTCAGGATCTGCCGGAACGCACGCCCGCCGGGCTGGCCGTGGAAAAGCCCCAGCACGTGCCGCGCGATGTGCTTGAGCGCGACCCCGTGCGCCAGCTGCTCGCGCACGTAAGGTTCCAGTGCGCGCAACAATTCCGCGCGCTGACGCAGCGGTGCCCCGGGTTCGTAGATATCCCGATGCAACCGATGCAGGAAATACGGCTCGTGATAGGCGGCGCGGCCGAGCATCACGCCGTCGACGTGATCGAGATGCGCGAGCGCCGCGCCCGTCTCCACGATGCCGCCGTTGATCAGGATCGCGAGCGCCGGCCGTTCCTGCTTGAGCCGATAAACCTGCTCGTAGCGCAGCGGCGGCACTTCGCGATTTTCCTTCGGCGACAGGCCCTGCAGCCAGGCCTTGCGCGCATGCACGACGAACAGCGAACAACCGGCAACCGCCACCGTATCGATGAAATCGAGCAGGCTCACGTAGTCCTCCTGCTCGTCGACCCCGAGCCGGCACTTCACCGTCACCGGAATCGACACCGCCGCCTGCATCGCCGCCACGCACTCGGCCACCAGCTTCGGTTCGCGCATCAGGCAGGCACCGAAACGCCCCGACTGCACCCGATCCGACGGACAACCCACATTGAGATTGACCTCGTCGTAACCGCGCTCCTGCGCCATCCGCGCCGCCCGTGCCAGCAACTCCGGCTCACTGCCGCCCAACTGCAACGCGAGCGGCTTTTCCGCCACCGAAAACCCGATCAACCGCTCCCGATCGCCCAGCACCACGGCGTTGGCATGCACCATCTCGGTATACAGCCGCGCGCGCGGCGCCAGCAGGCGGTGGAAAGAGCGGCAATGCCGATCGGTCCAATCCATCATCGGCGCGACGGTGAGGCGGTGCGAGGGTTGCAGATCGCGGAGGCTCATGTGTCCATTCTAACGGTGGTGCCATGCGGCCCGTGGCGCGCCCGCGCTGGGCTACACTTTCGCCCCCCGCTGCCGGACCGTCCCATGCAAGATCTCGAAGCTCAGGCGCTCGCCAAGACCTGGTTCTATCCGTTCCGGCTGCCTTCCGGGCAGACCACGCCGACCTATGGCACGGGCGAGCTCGATGCGATCCATCACACCCGCACGCAGATGCTCGATGCGGTGCTCGACAGCGAGTTCGGCGCGCATCGCACGGGGCTCACCGCGGTCGATCTGGCCTGCCATCAGGGCTGGTTTTCGACCCATCTGGCGCAGTCCGGATTCGGCAAGGTGACCAGCGTGGATGCGCGGCCCGAGCACATCGGCGATGCGACGCTGATCCGCAATGCGCTGGGCCTGCGCGATCGCATCGATCTGGTCGAGCGCGACGTGCACACGCTGACGGCGGAAGAATTCGGCACGCACGATCTGGTGCTGTGCTTCGGGCTGATCTATCACCTGGAGAACCCGGTCGGCGCGCTGCGCGTGGCGCGCGCGCTGACCAAGAAGCTGTGCCTGGTCGAAACGCAGGTGGTGCCGGGCCTGACCGGTTGGGTCGACTACGGCAGCTATCGCTTCGTGCGCCCGCTCAAGGGCAGCTTCGGCATCATCGACGAAACCGGCGAGACGCATGGCCCGGAAGCATCCACCACCGGCATCTGCCTGGTGCCGAGCGTCGAGGCGCTGGTGTGGATCATGGATCGCATCGGTTTCAAGCGCGTCGAAGTGTTGCCGGTGCCGGACGATGGCTACGAGCAACTGGTGCATCGCAAGCGCGTGATGGTGGCGGGCTGGGTCGACTGACCTCGCGGGCCGCCGCAGCTATTCTGGCGGCTGCCACAGCATGTAGACGTCGCTGCGCGCGTAGCGCGAGCCGGGCTTGCGGCCGCGGTGACGAAAGCCGAGGCTTTCGTACAGATGCAGCGCCGGCGCGAGTTTGCTGCTCGATTCGAGAAACAGGGTCGTACCGCCCGAGGCGATGAAGCGATCGATCGCCGCCTGCACGATCAGCCTCCCGATGCCGCGGCCCTGTTGCTGCGGATCGACGGCCATCTTGGTGAGTTCGTAGACGCCGTCGCTTTCGCGAATCAGCGCGCCGGTTCCGACGACTTGATCGCCGGCCGCGGCGAAAAAGACGTGGCCGCCGGCAGCGAGGATGTGCGATTCGGGATCGCCGAGCACGCGCCGGTCGATGTCTTCGACCGTGAAGTGGCGTTCCAGCCAGTCGAGATTGAGCCGGGCGAAATGCGCACGCCATTCGGGGCGCCAGTCGTGCAGCGTGACGGGCGGGGTGATGGGCGGCGGAGTCATCGGTGCAGTGTAGGCAACCGCTCCGCCGCCGGGAATGCGCTCGCTCAGCGTGGCGGCGCCGGCAAGGCCGGATGCACAGGCGTCGACGGACGGCGCGCCAGCAGCCAGACGATGCCGAGCACGACCAGCACCGGCAGCACGATCGGCGCGAGGCCGACGGCCAGCGCGATCACGACGGCGATGGCCGCGACGATCAGCGCGAAAACCACCGCGATCACCGCGACCGGCCCGGCGATCACCGCCACGATGCCGGCGACGACGATTCCGACCAGCGCCAGCACCACCGCGACGAACACCGACACGACACCGCCGATGAGCCCCGCACCGACCCCGGCGACACCGCCGCCGATGCCGCTGCCGACGGAGAACAGCCAGCCGGGCACGAACGAGCCCGAGGCCACCACCACGAACAGAATCACGGCCAACACCACCCAACCCAACTTCGACATGACGACTCTCCGGCAACGGCGCTTCCGGCTTGGAGCGGCGCGTTCGACTTTGGTGACGGCGGGGACTTCGGTGATGTGACGTGCGGCGGCTGCGCTGCGCCGCAGCGTCGCTGCGTCGCGGGAATCGGGAGACGGGAATCGGGAATAGAGCGAAGAGCGCACACGCTTTCTCCCGATTCCCGTTTCCCGATTCCCGATTCCCGATTCCCGATTCCCGATTCCCGATTCCCGATTCCC
>CBFHAI010000054.1:0-31952 GCA_965653565.1 uncultured Chiayiivirga sp.
GAAGCGATGCTGGTCGAATGCACCGGCTACGACGCGGTGAGCCTGCAGCCGAACTCGGGCGCGCAGGGTGAATATGCGGGGCTGCTCGCGATCCGCGCCTACCATCGCTCGCGCAACGAAGCGCATCGCGACATCTGCCTGATCCCCGAATCCGCGCACGGCACCAACCCGGCTTCGGCGCAGATGTGCGGCATGACGGTGGTGGTGACCAAGTGCGATGCGAACGGCAACGTCGATGTGGAAGACATCCGTGCCAAGGCCGAAAAGCATTCGTCGCGGCTGGCCGCGTTGATGATCACCTACCCATCGACGCACGGCGTGTTCGAAGAAGACATCGTGCGCATCTGCGACCTCGTGCATGAGCACGGCGGACAGGTTTACACCGACGGCGCCAACCTCAACGCGCTGGTCGGCGTGGCGAAGCCGGGCAAATGGGGTTCGGATGTTTCGCATCTGAATCTGCACAAGACCTTCTGCATTCCGCACGGCGGCGGCGGCCCCGGCGTCGGTCCGTGCGCGGTGCGTTCGCATCTGGCGCCGTTCCTGCCGCGGACCTTCGGCGGCGAAGGCGAAGTCGGCATGGTGAGTGCGGCGAGCTTCGGTTCGGCGTCGATCCTGCCGATCTCGTGGATGTACATCACGCTGATGGGCACGCAGGGCTTGCGCAAGGCCACGCAGGTGGCGCTGCTCAACGCCAACTACATCGCCAAGCGCCTCGCACCGCATTACGAAACCTTGTACATGGGCCGTAACGGGCTCGTCGCGCACGAGTGCATCCTCGATCTGCGGCCGATCAAGGACGCTACCGGCATCGGCGCCGAAGACGTCGCCAAGCGGCTGATCGATTTCGGCTTCCACGCGCCGACCTTGAGCTTCCCGGTGGCCGGCACGCTGATGGTGGAACCGACCGAGAGCGAATCGCAGCACGAACTCGATCGCTTCATCGACGCGATGATCCAGATCCGCGACGAAATCCGCGCGATCGAAGATGGCCGGCTGGATCGCGAAGACAACCCGCTCAAGCACGCGCCGCATACGGCGACGATGGTGTCGGCGACGGAGTGGACGCACGCCTACCCGCGCGAACTCGCGGCGTTCCCGCTGGCCTCGTTGAAACAGCAGAAGTACTGGTCGCCGGTGGCGCGCGTCGACAATGTCTACGGCGACAAGAATGTGTTCTGCAGTTGCGTGCCGATCGGGGCGTTCGTCGAAGAGCCTGAGGCATTCAGTGAGCCGAATGTGATGTAGGGTTTTCCGGCCACCTGGCTCGAAGCTTCGCATAGCGGGTTTTCGTGCCCGGACGCCTCACTTCCTCGTCATTCCCGCATCGGCGGGAGTGGCGAAAGCGAGAAGCCCCCTACACCCCGAACGGATAAGTGTCCGGCACGCCCGGCTTCGCATGTTGCGGGCCCAGCGGCGTCACTGCCGTGGTTTCGTCGAACCAGACGTAGGCGTCGAACTGCGGCGACAGCGAGACCTCGGCGTAGTGGCTGAGCAGTTCGGTCTGCGGGCGGTAGATGACGCCGATGAAACGTTCGAGCAGCGGCGCGCGCAGGCGGGCCCGCAGCGCGTCGTTGCGGCCTTCGCGCAGGTCGAGCAGGAAGCTGGAGATTTTCGCGTCGTGACAAAGACGTTCGATGCTTCCCGCATGCGACGGGCGCACGCGCATCACCTGCATGTCGTCGTCCCAATCGTGCGCCGCGGCGACGGTGCCGCTGTGCGTTCCGAAGCCGATCAGCGCCGCCTCGGTGCCGAAGCGTTCGCGGCATAGCTGGCCGATATTGAGTTCGCCGCGGGCCTGGCCCATGTCGGTGTGGCGGGCGTCGCCGATGTGCGAGTTGTGCGCCCACACGACGGCGCGCGCGTCCGGGCCATGTGCTTCGAGCAGATGTTCGAGGGTTTCGAACATGTGGGTGTCGCGCAGATTCCAACTTTCGGCGCCGCCGTAATACATGATCCGGTAGTAGCGTTCGGCTGCGGTGATAAGGCGTGCGTTCTGGGCGGCGTCGAGGAATTCTTCGCCGCCATCGGTGGCGTATTGCAGGCGCCGCTCGAGCAGTTCGCGGCATTGGCGGATGACGGCTTCTTCGCAGCTGCGATAGCCGGCGCTCAGCACGGCGCGGCCGTAAGTCGCCGGTGCGTTCTGCCACGGCGTGAGGCAGCCATAGCGATGGCGGGCGACCGCGGCAGCCTGCGGGTCGACTTCGTCGAGATAGTCGAGCACCGCGGCGATCGAGCCGCCGAGGCTGTACATATCGAGCCCGTAGAAACCGGCCTGCCCGGCCGGAGCTTTGCTCTCGTTGAATCCATGCATCCATTCGACCAGCTCGGCGACTTCGAGATTGCGCCACATCCAGGTCGGAAAACGCTGGAAAACAGGTTCCGCGTTCGCGCGCGGCGCGTGATGGCGGACGTAGCGATTGAGCGCGGCGGCATCGGGCCAATCGGCTTCGACGGCGACGATGGTGAAGCCGTGGCGTTCGATGAGGCGGCGCGTGATCGCCGCGCGCGCACGATAGAACTCGGCGGTGCCGTGACTGCATTCGCCGAGCAGCACGACGCGGCGGGACGCGAAGCGGTCGAACGCGCCGGCGAAAGTTTCGCTCGACAGCGCCGGCAACGGTTCGGCCGCCTTCCGGATCAGTTCGCCGAGGTCATGGCCGCGGGCGCTGCCGGGCACGTGATTGCTCGCTGCGCGCGTACCGTCTTCGGCCCAGCCCTGCGCGCCGATCAGCGGCACGAACATCACACCGCCGAGATCCTCTTCCTCGTAACGATCGGCGGCAATGCGGCGAATCTTGCGCAGTCGTTGCGAGCGTTCTTCGTCGCCGACCGGAATCACCAACCGGCCGCCGATCGCGAGCTGCTCGCGCAAAGCCTGCGGCGGTGCCGGGGCGCCGGCAGCGACCAGGATCGCATCGAACGGTGCCGCCGCCGGCCAGCCTTTGCTGCCGTCACCGACATGCAGTTCGATGTTCGTGTAGCCGAGCCGGTCGAACCTTTCCTGCGCCTCGCGCGCGAGCGACGCGTGGCGCTCGATGGTGTGGACGTGCGCCGCGATGCGGCTCATTACCGCTGCCGCGTAGCCGGAGCCCGCGCCGACTTCGAGCACCTGGTCGGCCGGCGTCAATTCGGCGGCTTCGAGCATCGCGGCGACGATGTAGGGCTGCGAGATCGTTTGCTGTTCGCCGATCGGCAATGGGCTGTCGGTGTAGGCGAATTCTTCGAGTTGCGGCCCGACGAAGAGTTCGCGCGGCACTTCGCGCATCGCAGCGAGCACGCGCGGGTCGCGCACGCCGCGCGCGGCGATGTGCTTGTCGACCATGCGATCGCGGTCGATTCGATAATCGCGCATCGGCGGTCTCCATGCTGGAAAACCGCCTTTACTTTAGCGCTTCGCTGCGAGGCTTAATCCAACCCCGGCACAACCACCAGCCTCAGGCGAAAGGATCCTGCAGGATGATCGTCGCGTCGCGGTCGGGACCGGTGCTGACGATGGCGAGCTGGCAGCCGGCGAGCTCTTCGAGCGCGCGCAGATACGCGCGTGCCGCCGGCGGAAGTTTTTCCCACTCGGTGATGCCGTGCGTGTCTTCCTGCCAGCCGGGGAATTCGAGATAGACCGGCGTGCACTCTTCCCAGCCGGCGGCATCGAGCGGCGCGTATTCGGTGCGTTTGCCGCGGTACTCGTAGGCGATGCAGATTTTCAGCTTCTCCATGCCGTCGAGCACGTCGAGCTTGGTGATGCACAGGCCGGTGATGCCGTTGATCGCCACCGCGCGCTTCAACGCGACGATATCCATCCAGCCGCAACGGCGCGGACGGCCGGTGGTGGCACCGAATTCCTGCCCGCGTTTGCGGATGCCCTCGCCCACTTCGTCGTCGAGTTCGGTCGGGAATGGACCGCCGCCGACGCGCGTGGCGTAGGCTTTCGCGATGCCGAGCACGTAGTCGATCGCATCGGCGCCGACGCCGGTACCGGCGAGTGCGCCACCGATCGTGGTGTTCGACGAGGTGACGTAGGGATAGGTGCCGTGATCGATGTCGAGCAGCGAGCCCTGCGCGCCTTCGAACAACACGCGCTTGCCCTGCTTGCGCAGTTCCAGCAGCGTGCCGGTGACATCCGACTTGAGGTTTTCGACATAGGTGCCGAAGGCGAGCGCTTCGTCGAGCGTCTTCTGGAAATCGACCGCCTCGACGCCGAGATATTTGGTCAGCACGAAGTTGTGATAATCCATTGCCGAACGCAGTTTTTCGGCGAGTTGATCCGGATAGTGCAGATCGGCAACGCGAATGCCGCGACGCGCGACCTTGTCTTCGTAAGCCGGACCGATGCCGCGTCCGGTGGTGCCGATGGCCTTGCCGCCCGCGGCTTTTTCGCGCGCCTGATCGAGCGCGATGTGGTACGGCATGATCAGCGGCGTGGCCGGGCTGATGCGCAGGCGCGAACGCACTTCGACGCCGTTGGCTTCGAGTTCGCCGATTTCCTTCATCAGCGCGGCCGGCGACAGCACGACGCCGTTGCCGATCAGGCATAGCGCGTCGGGGCGCAGGATGCCGGACGGAATCAGGTGCAACACGGTTTTCTTGCCGGCGATCACCAGCGTATGGCCGGCGTTGTGGCCGCCCTGGAAACGCACGACGGCGCCGATCTCTTCGGTGAGCAGGTCGACGATCTTGCCCTTGCCCTCGTCGCCCCACTGGGCGCCCAGCACCACTACCGACTGACCCATGACCTGCTGCTCCGTGTTGGTGTCGAGGCTCTGCGCGGGCCGCGGTTCGTCGAAAGACGCGAATCCGGGGCACAAACGCACGAAAAGCCGGGGTGACCCGGCTTTGCGAAATTATCCCCGAAACACGTGGGAATTGCAGGAGTTTGCGGCGCGCGCTGCGGCCGCGATGGCGGCGCGGTTCAGCGCGCGAGCTGCAACAGGATCAATCCGAGGCCGGCCATCACGGCGCCGTAGATGCGCAGGTTTTTGTCCGGCAGGCCCTGCAATTGCGCCGCCATGTGCTTCCACCAGCCGGGTGCCCCGAACAGCATCAGGCCTTCGATGACGAGCACGAGGCACAACGCCGCCAGCAACTCGCGGCTCACGCGGAATTACTCCGCGCGGCCGGCGTTTTCGAAGTAGCGGAAGAACTCGGTATCCGGATCGAGCACCAGCACGCCTTCGCCGTCGGCGAAGGCGCGGCGATAGGCTTCGAGGCTGCGGTGAAACGCGTAGAACTCCGGGTCGGCGCTATAGGCCTGGGCGTAAATCGACGCGGCTTCCGCATCGCCCTCGCCGCGCAGCCGCTGCGCATCGCGTTCGGCTTCGGCCAGGATCACCTGGCGTTCGCGGTTGGCATTGGCGCGGATCGTCTCGGACACCTCGGTGCCCTGCGAACGCAGTTCGTTCGCCACCCGCGCGCGTTCGGCGCGCATGCGGTTGTAGACCGACTCGGAGACTTCTTCCGGCAGATCGATGCGCTTGATGCGCACGTCGACGATTTCGATGCCGAGTGTCTTGGCCGCTTCGTTGGCGTTGTCGACCAGCGTCTTGGTCATCGTGCTGCGCGCGTCCGACACCGTTTCGCGCAGCGTGCGCTGGCTGATCTGGTTGCGCAGCGCCTCCTGCAGGATCGGGCTCAGGCGCTGCTGCGCGCCGAGTTCATCGCCGAGCGTGGTGGTGTAGTACAGGCGAACGTCGTTGATGCGCCACTTGGCGAAGAAGTCGACGTTGACGTCTTTCTTTTCCGACGTGAGGTAGCGCTCGGGCGTGGCATCGAGGGTGAGGATGCGCTGATCGAACAGCCGCACGTCCTGCACCATCGGCAGTTTCAGGTGGATGCCGGGGCCGATGTCGCTGCGCTGGATGCGGCCGAGCTGGAACAGCACGCCGACCTGGCCTTCGCTGACGACATAAGCCGAGTTGGCGAGCAGCAGCGCGGCGATGAGCGCGATGATGAGCAGCAGATTCTTCACGGGTTCTCTCCATCGCGGCCGGCGCGCGGGACATCGCGCGGATCGCGGTAGGCGTCGCGCGGTGCGACGGTGGTCTGCACCGGCGGCAGGCGTTCGACGAAATCGGTGGCCGCGCGCGCCGGCGTTGCGCCGTTGCGTTTGTCGAGCGGCAAGTACAGCACGTTGTTGCCGTTGCGATCGGACACCACGACCTTGGTGTTGTCGGCCATCACGTCCTGCATGGTTTCAAGATACAGACGCTGGCGCGTGACCGACGGCGCCTTCTTGTATTCGCCGGCGAGCAGCGTGAAGCGATCGGCGTCGCCGCGCGCACGCGCGATGGCGGCCGCCTTGTAGCCTTCGGATTCGGCCTTGATCCGCGCGGCGTCGCCGCGCGCTTCAGGCACCTGCTTGCTGGCGTAGGCTTCGGCTTCGTTCTCGATGCGCTGTTTGTCTTCGCGCGCGGTGATGGCGTCGTCGAAGGCATCCTTCACCTGCTTGGGCGGGCGCGCGTTCTGCAGGTTGAATTCGCTCACCGTGATGCCGGTTTCGTACTGCTCGAGCGCCGATTGCAGGCGCTCGCGTGCCTGCGACGCGAGCTGCGCGCGCTCGCTCGAGAGAATGACGTCCATCTCGTTGTTGCCCATCACTTCGCGCACCGCGCTTTCGGCCGCCTGCTGCAGGGTTTCGGCCGGGTCGCGCGTGCCGAACAGCCATAACTGCGGGTCGGACACCTGGTATTGCACGTTGAAGTCGACCAGCACGATGTTTTCGTCCTTGGTCAGCATGCGCACTTCGCGGTCGGAAAGATTGCGCACCTTGGTGGCTTCGACTTTTTCGACACGCTCGGCCGGCCGCGGCCATTTGAAGTTCAGGCCCGGGCCCATGGTGCGATCGTATTTGCCGAAGCGCAGCACGACGCCGCGCTCGGTTTCGTCGACCAGGGTCCACGAATCGAACACGAACCACAGCATGAGCAGGCCGGCCAGCAACAGGCCGATCGACGGCGCGCCGCGGCCGCCCTTGCCACGCGCGGTGGGACCGCCGCCGCTGCCGCCGAAGACGCGGTTCAAGCTGGCCTTGAGGCGATTGAGAAAAGCTTCGACGTCCGGACCCTGGTCGTTGTTGCCGCCGCTGTTCCAGGGATCTTTCTTGCCGCCGCCGGGTTCGTTCCAGGCCATTCGTTACTCCGTCGCCGGTCGGTCAAGCCGTGCGACGTGCGCTGCCACGGCCGGAACGGCGTGGCGGGCGACGGAGCACGGCGGCAACCGGTCGGGGGTCATGGGAAGTGTAAGTCTTCGATTGTAGGAAGCCGCGCTAGGACGCGGCAAGCAACTGGCCGCGCAAGGCCGCCGCTTCGGCGTCCGGACTGGCGCAAAGTTGTTCGGCCAAAGCGAGCGGCAGGTCCAGTTCGAGGTCCCAGCCGGCATCGCCGACGTTCTCGGTGACCACCGCGCCGGCCTCGAACAGACGGGCGCGCAGGCGACCGGCCTTCGACGGCAGGTGAATCCAGCGGTGGATGCGTTCGCGCTCGAAACGCTGCGAAATGGTGGCGCGCAGCAGGTCCATGCCGAGCCCATCGCGCGCCGATACCCAGACGCGCGAGCGCTCGCTGCCGGTCAGTTCGTCGCCCGCCGGATGCGTACCGCTGAGATCGTCGATTCGCGGCGCGATGTCCTCGAGGCGATCGATCTTGTTGTAGACCAGCAGTTGCGGGATGTCTTCGGCGCCGATTTCCTTGAGCACGGCGTCGACCTGTTCGACGCGCTCGTCGCGCAACGGGTCGGAGGCATCGACAACGTGCAGCAGCAGATCGGCATCGCGCGCTTCCGACAAGGTGGAGCGGAAGGCGGCGACGAGATCGTGCGGCAGATCGCGGACGAAGCCGACGGTGTCGGCGATCACGACCGGGCCGCACGGCAGGCCTTCGAGCTTGCGGACGGTGGGGTCGAGCGTGGCGAACAACTTGTCGGCGGCGTAAGCCTCGGCGCCGGTCAGCGTGTTGAACAGCGTCGATTTGCCGGCGTTGGTGTAGCCGACCAGCGCCACGCGCGGCACTTCGTTGCGCATGCGCGCGCGGCGCATCTGGGTGCGCTGCACTTCGACTTTTTCCAGCCGCGCCTGCAGGATCTCGACGCGCTTTTGCAGCAGGCGACGGTCGGTCTCAAGCTGGGTTTCACCCGGGCCGCGAAGCCCGATCGAACCGCCGCGCTGGCGCTCCAGGTGAGTCCAGCCGCGCACCAGCCGCGACGACATATGCCGCAGCTGCGCCAGCTCCACCTGCAGCTTGCCTTCGTGCGAGCGGGCGCGCTGGGCGAAGATGTCGAGGATCAGGCCGGTGCGATCGACCACGCGGCGCTGCAGCGCCTTTTCGAGGTTGCGCTCCTGCACCGGCGTGAGTGCGAAATTGACCAGCACCAGATCGGCGCCGATGGCCTCGCACAGGTCGCGCGCTTCCTCCACCTTGCCCGTGCCGATGAGCAGGGCGGGGTTCGGCCGGTCCATGCGCGCATTGAGCGTGCCGAGCACGGTGGCGCCGGCCGAGCGTGCCAGTTCGGAGAATTCTTCCAGGACCGCCGGATCGAATTGTCCGGCGGCATGCGGTTGGATCAGAAGGGCTTGCTCGCCCCGTTTCGAACGTTCGAACACTTAGTGTTTCAATCCTCTTCGTTGGAATGCGGCGCATCGTCGTGGCCGCCATCGCCACCCGCATGCGTGCCCGGCGGGCCGATGCGGACGTTGCGGGCCGGCACGACCGTCGAAATGGCGTGCTTGTACACCATCTGACTCACTGTATTGCGCAGCAGCACCACGAACTGGTCGAAGGATTCGACCGTGCCCTGCAACTTGATGCCGTTGACCAGGTAGATCGACACCGGCACGCGTTCGCGGCGCAGTGCGTTGAGAAACGGGTCTTGCAAGGACTGGCCCTTCGACATGGTCTTCTCTCCTGCTGATGTGTTGTTATGCAGTGCCAGAGCGGCCACTGGAGCGTCGTCGGCGCTGTCCCAAAGGTGGGGCGCTGGGACGACAAATCAAGGACATGGTACACCGCGAGTGTGCAGGCCGGGTCAAGCCGCGGGCTTGAAGAAATGCCCGATGAAATCGGCGACGGCGCGTTCGATTTCCCCCCGGCGAATATCAGGATCGAACCAGCGCGCATCAAGTTCGGAGCGCAGCCAGGTCAGCTGGCGTTTGGCGAGTTGGCGCGTGGCGGCGATACCGCGCAGGCGCAGATCATCGAGATCGCCCTGCCCGTCGAGGTAGTGCCAGACCTGCCGATAACCGACGGCGCGCATCGAAGGCAAGTCGGGATGCAAGCGCGGATCGGACTTGAGCGCGCGGACTTCTTCGATGAGTCCGCCGGCAAGCATCGCATCGAAGCGTTGCTCGATACGGCGATGCAGGACGGCGCGATCGTCGGGCGCGATCACGAGCTTCAGGACGCGCCATGGAAACGGTTTGCGCGCACTGCTCTTTTGCCAGCTTGTGATGGCGCGACCGGTGAGCCGCCACACTTCCAGCGCGCGCTGGATGCGTTGGGCATCGGTGGCGTGGATGCGAGCCGCCGCTTCCGGATCGATGCGCGCCAAGTCGGCGTGCAGTGCGAGCCAGCCGCGTTCGTTGGCTTCGTTCTCGAGTTGACGGCGGGTTTCGGGGTCGGCGTCCGGCATGTGGGAAAGGCCGTGCAGCAGCGCGCGGAAGTACAAGCCCGTGCCGCCGACTAGGATTGGGAACCGCCCTTCGTCGGCGATGGATTGCAGCGCATTCAACGCATCGGCGCGGAAGTCGGCGGCCGAATAGATTTGGTGTGGGTCGCGAATGTCGACCAGCCGATGAGGCGCTTCGAGTTGCGTCGCCGGGTCGGGCTTGGCACTGCCGATATCGAGACCGCGATAGACAAGCGCCGAATCGACGCTGATCAGCGCACCGTTGAAGCGCTTAGCCCAATCCACTGCGAGCGCGGTTTTTCCCGAGGCTGTCGGGCCCATCAAGGCGATCAGCGGCGGACGCCGGTCGCACCGGGAATCGATGGGTTGTGGCATGAGCGGTAGATCCAAAAAAAGAAGGGGCGCCGAAGCGCCCCTTCTCATTACATCGATGTCAGCAACGATCAGCTCTGGCGACGGAATCCGACAACCAGGACGCCGAGCGCGGCAAGCAGACCGATCAGACCGAGCTTCGACCACAGCGACGTGGACGGGATCGTTTCCGGCTGCGACGGGGCGACGATCACTTGAGCGATCGACGACAGCGGGAAGGACAGCGCGCCACCGGCCGGAGCCGTGGTGGTGCAATCCAGCGTACCCGTTGCAGCAGGCGCACCTTCGGCCGGAACCGTGCACTGCACGACTGCGTTCGACTGACCACCGCCCGGAATCGTAGCGGCCGGCGGGGTCATCAGCGTGAAGTTCGCACCCGACACGACGCATGCGACACCCGTCATATCGGCATTGCCGGTATTGCGGATGGTGGCCTGCGTGGTCGTCTGCGCACCGGCTGCACCGTTGCAGGTCAGCGTCGTGCCGTTGGCCGGGGTGCTGGCCAGGACAGGAGCCGGGACTGCTTCGCCAGCCGGGCACGAAAGCGCGAAGTTGACCGGAGTCACGTCAGCGCCCGTACGGTTACAAGTCATGTTTGCGTTCTGCACCGCGGTGGTCAGGGTGCAGGTGACGCTCATGTCTGCCGGATCGGTACCAGCGGTAACCGTCGGATTCGACGGGTTGGTGACCTGGAAATTAGCCGGGACCGTACACGTGTAGCTACCCGCGCCCGGCGCAACACCGCCAACGGCCGTGACCGCGATCGGGGTAGCGTTCGAGAGCGTGCCTGCGTCCGCACCAGCGGCGGCAGTCAGCGTGATCGGACCGCCGTTCGGGTTGAAGGTCACAGTCGGCGGAGCCGGCGGAGCTGCAGCGATGTTGATCACACCGTTATTCAAATCCGGCGCCGGCAGCGGGTTGACGCCGTCAGCCAGCACGGGGTTCTGCAGGACCAGCGGCTTGGATTCGCCGTCGGTAGCACCAGCGTCCGTGGTGAACGTGATGGTGCACAACGTGCCGCTTGCAATCGTGTTGCCGAGGGCGTCAGAAGCCACAACAACCACAGTGCCCGAATCGGCTACGTAGTTACACGACCCCGCCACGGAAGCATTCAGATCGACATCGTCGAAGGTCAACTCGACCTCGATACCGTCAGCAGTCGAGCCGGTGTTGTCCCAGTTAACCAGGATGGACCCCGGATTGGTTGCATTACCGGCACCCGGAGCGGCCGTAGCAACCGCAGGCGATACGGAGAGAGCGGCAGCGCTCGCTCCGCCAGCAACGAGAAACAGGGCAGCAGCAATCGCGCTATTCAAAGCGTTCTTCATTTTTGATTCCCCAACATTGCGTCTTCGGATCGAATTTCCGACTGAATGGTTTGACCCACACCATCAGCCACCACTAGGTCACGGATCGTAGCTCCGGAACCGCCCTTCTGTAAAGAAGTGTAACTGATGCCGCCCAGGCCGAGGGCCCCTGCCGGCAGTTTGGCGTTCGACGTGCTGTACGCGATAGCGATGATTTCGCGGGTCTTGTCGTTGTACTGACACTTGCCGATGTGGGTAGCCGGCAACGTGCTGAGGCACTTCGAAACGTCGACGTTCGTCGCGCCCTTCGGAACCTCAATGACGAATTCGAAAGCAACCGATTCGCCGCTCGTGACCAGGTCGAGCGCCATGTTATTGACGCCGCCCTTGCCCTTGGCAAACGTGCCGAGCAGATCGTCGGCGAAGGCTGGTGTGCTTGCGAGAGCGAGCGCGAAAGCCACAGAAGTGTACTTGGAAAGAGATTTCATGACGGGGAACTCCTGATCAGTTGCACTTCTTGGAAGCGAATCGCATAGCAATGACGGCGGAAGCGTCGGCTACGTTGATTACGCCATCTTCGTTCGCATCGGGTTGACCGGCCGCAATGCCCGTGCCGAAGCGTTCGGCAATAATTGCACTGGCGTCGGCGACGTTGAGGTCCTGGTCACCAACTGCAGCGTTGGCGTTGTTGTTGGCATCGCCACGGCACAAACGGCCGATCGGGGTCGCTGCGGAGCGGGTCGAATCAAATTCGTCGACTGAGAAACCAGAGTTGTTGTTAGCCGCAGGCGTAGCCTGGAATCCAAGCGCCGCACTATTCAAGTTGCCCAGGCGCGCCGAGCCCACAGTTCCAGCCACGTTGCCAGCGCTGGTAGCGGTCAAGGGGGCATTATCGGCTACTGCCGAGTTTGCGCCCTGCACCGAAACCTGCAACGGCGCACCAGTCTGGTGCAGAACTTCAACCGAATACCAACGGTTGGCAGCCGGCAGCGGGATCGCCGGAACGGTGGTGCCATTAGCGGTGAAGGTGAGGCTGCCACCTGCGCCAGCAGCGCGATCATAGGTGACACTGAAGATCGGAGTGCCGCCGCCCGCATCAGCGGAGGTCGCCTCGAGGAACTTCGGCGCACCGGTCGTGATGCCGTTGAAGAAGTACACGCGAGCGCGGTAAACGCCTTCGGTACCCGGGGTGTCGTTGGTCACGTGGCTAGCGGCGGCGGTGACCGGAGCCAGGCCGCAGCTGCCCGAGTAACGTTTGACATGGCCGGTTTCCGGGGCATTGGTACCTGCCGACGCGTCCGGATCGTCAGCTTTCGGGGCGCCGGTGGTGGTGGTCCATGCACCGGTGGTGCAAGCCAGGGCACTGCCCAGCGGAAGAAGCGCGATCAACGCGCCAGCGAGAATTTTACGGGAAAGTTGCATAGCGATTGACCCTTCTGAGAGTTTGGTTCCAGAAAGCTGGCGTATTAGTGCAATGACACTAACACGCTCACCTTAGACGCGTAAACCGCAGCGATGCGGACGCCGCATCCCCGCCAGGTTTCCAGCGGGCTGCTAGACTACATACGCATGCTTGCTGCCGAAAAGGTCACACCGCGTAGTCCTGTGTCCCGCCCGAGTGCCGGGTCCGGTTTGCTGGTCGTCTTACCGGCTCACGATGAGGCCGAAAGCGTCGCCGAGGTCGTCAGCGAACTGCAGCGGGATGTCGGCTGCGTGGCACTAGTGGTATCGGATGCCAGTCGCGACGATACCGCCGAGGTGGCCCGCCGCCAAGGCGCCCGGGTCATCGAACTGTCTCAGCAGATCGGTGCCTGGGGCGCCACCCAGACCGGGTTCCGCTACGCCCACCGGCACGGCTTCCGGCAAGTCGCTTCGCTCGATGCCGACGGCCAGCACGCCCCGGCCTCCCTCCTTACGCTACTGGCCGCCCAGCAACAAACCGGCGCCGACGTGGTCATCGGTACCTTCCCGGAACGCCTGAGCCCCCTCAAACGCCTGGCTTGGCTCTGGTTTCGCGGCATCACCGGCCTCGGAGTGGAAGACCTGACCTCGGGATTGCGTCTGTACGGGCCGCGGGCCTTGCAGGTGCTGGCCTCGGCCGAGGCCACCCTGCTCGACTACCAGGATGTCGGCGTGCTGCTGTTGCTGCGAAAATACGGAATGACCATCCACGAAGTCCCGGTGACCATGCATCCGCGTCTGAAAGGCCACTCGCGGGTTTTCGCGTCCTGGTTCACCGTCGCGCGCTACATGGCGCAGACCACCGTGCTGTGCCTGGCCCAGATGGGCGGTCGCCGCCGTCGGCTGCCCGGCCTGCCGCGATGATGACGCCGTTCCTTACTTCTGCCGCGCTCGGCGTCTTGCTGGCGCTGGGCATTCTCTGGCTGGTGCGCGGCGATCGGCTGCACGGCAGCTATGCGCTGTGGTGGCTGCTGGTGGCGATCGGTTCGCTGGTGGTCGGCTTCTTCCCGCGACTGGTCGACTGGCTCGGCCTCAAGCTCGGCGTGAACTATCCGCCGATGCTGCTGGTGCTGGTGGCGCTGGTCGCGATCCTGCTCAAACTGCTGGGCGTGGATATCGACGTCACGCGACGCGAGCGACGATTGCGCCGGCTGCTGCAGAAGGTCGCGATCCTCGAACTCGAACTGGGCACGCTGCGCGCCGAACTCGAGGCACGGACGGCGCCGACCGACTCGCGCGATTCGCCCCCCGCGCAGGACTAGAGCATCCACCCGTTGCGCGTCCTGCATCTGGGCAAGTTCTACCCGCCGCACGCCGGCGGTGTGGAGCGTCACATGGCCGAACTCATGGCTGCGCAAGTCGCGGCCGGCGCCGACGTGGCGGCGCTGGTGCACAGCGCGCCGGGCCAATCCCGAACGCCGTTCCGCTGGCACGACAACGGCGCACTGATCGATGAAGTGCCCTGCCACGGGCAATTGATCTTCGCGCCGGTCAGCCCATCGTGGCCGATGCGGTTTGCGCGCTTGCTGCGAGACTTCAAACCGCAGCTCCTGCATCTGCACGTGCCCAACCCGTCGGTGTTCTGGCTGCTCGCGCTGCCGGCCGCGCGACGCATTCCGTGGATCGTGCACTGGCACGCCGATATTCCCGAAGGCACCACGAAACGCGCGCTGCGCCTAGCCTATCCGCCGTATCGCGCTTTCGAACGAGCTCTGTTGAACAAGGCCGGCCGGATAGTCGCGACCTCCGAAACCTATCGCCGCGCCAGTCGCGTACTAAGCCGGCACGAAGAGAAAACGCGGGTCATCCCGCTGGGCCTGGCCGACGCGCCGCCCGCCGGTAAGGCACCCGAGTGGCCCAGTGCCGGGCTGCGCGTGCTCGCGGTCGGCCGTCTGAGTTACTACAAAGGCTTCGATGTCCTGCTCGATGCGGTGGCGAAGCTGCCGCAGGTCTCGCTGCTGCTCGTCGGCAGCGGCGAACAACGCGCGGCGCTTGAACAGCGGATCGGCGACCTTGCCGTGAGCGACCGCGTCCGGATGGCCGGCAACATCGATGACGCCACACTGCAGGCCGCCTACGAAGCCTGCGACGTATTCTGTCTTTCGTCGATCGATCGCGCCGAAGCCTTCGGCATGGTGCTGCTGGAAGCCATGCGCGCCGGCAAGCCGGTTGTCGCTTCGGATATTCCGGGCTCGGGCGTGGGCAGCGTCGTGGTGGATGGCGAAACCGGCACGCTCGCTCCGGTTCGCGATGTCGATGCGCTCGTTCGCGCACTGGCCGCCATGGCGGCGTCGCCGCAAATGCGTGAGCGCTACGGCGCAGCGGGCCACGCGCGCTGGGCGCGTGACTACCGCATCGATGCCGTCAATCTGCGCTGGCTGGAGTTGTATCGCGACGTGCTGGCAACGCCCACACCAGGCTGAGCCAGAAAACCGTCAGCGGCACGATGTGCATCAGCACGCGATTGACGCTGGTGAAGTTCTCGGCCCAGCGCGACGCGTCGGTGAAGAAGAAAAGAAAAAACAGGAACGCGAAGCCGAACCCGAGCGTCCAGCCGACCACGGCCAAGCCGGCGCGCTCCGAGAGCACGCGCCAGCGCGCCAGCACGATCAGCGGCGCCACGTACCAGAGCAGATTCCAGTTCGGCAGCAGGAACAGGGTCTGGATCACTTCCTCGCCCACCGAGCGCCAGCTCAGCGTCATCGCGCCGATCACCGGCACCTGCACTTCGCCCCAAGCCAGCCGGATCACGCCGAGACCCGGCAGCGGCAGCGGCCACCCGCCGAATGCCAGCCCGATCGCAAAAATTCCGACCGCAACTGCAACCGCCGGCCAACGCCACCGACGCGGCAGCAGGCACAGCGCGACGGCCACTGCGGCACACACGAACCACACCGCGCCCTCGAGCTTGACGGCCGGCATCAGCAACAAGAACAAGCCGCTCAAAACCGCGTCGCGCCAGTTGCGGCCGTCGAACCAGCGCAGCAAATGAATGCCCGCCAGCAACACCACGGTGGCGAGCCACAGATCCGCGTAGCCCGCGAGCGATGCGTGCGCGGTGATCAGCGGCAGCATGATCACGGCCGCCGAAGTCAGCAGACTCGGTAGCGAATTCGATCCGGCCAGGCGCGCGTACCCGTACAGGCTTGCCCCGAGCGCCAGCCAGAGACTCGGCCACAACAAATGCACCGCCGACTCGTCCCAACCGCCCGCCGCGCTCGCCATCCATACACCGAGCCGCGGCAAGGCTTCCGGATACGCCGAAGCGGTGACATTGAACGTCGCACCGGCCGGCGCCGCGAACCAGGCGCCCAATTCGACGGCCGGAATGAAACTGCCGGCGAAATACCAGGCTTTCGATTTCGCCAGCCAGGCATTCCACGCATCCCAGGTCAGGGTCGGCAGCGCACTGGCCTGCGAAAAGATGATCGCCGCTTCGAGCGCCAGCACGGCGAGCAGCAGCCAGCACATCCAGTTCCATGCGTCGGATGCGCTCGACTCCCGCGTCGACGTAGGCAGCAATCTTGCGCGACTGCGCAGCACACCCAACCCGATGACGATCACCGCCAGCCACGGCGCGAAATTCCGGAACAACGCCTGCGTCGACGTTGCCGGAAACCAGCGCAGCGTCCATCCGAACAGCAGCATGCCGAGCACGTAACCGGCACCGAGGCTGGCGATCCATCCGGCGAAATCGCGCGGCCGGCCCAGCACGCATTGCCACAGCAAGCTGCCCGCGGCCGCGGGCAGCACGATCGCCAGCGCAACGTAAAGCGCATTCACGCCGCTTTCTCCGACGCCGGCAATCGATACACACGCAGCACGCCGCCATCGAAATACAACTGCGCATCGCGCGTCTGCGAGCCGAAGTTCAAACGGCCCGCAGCCAGGTCGAACTGCCACGTGCCCGGACCGACGAGCACGAGGAAAACTTCCTCGGCGAGTTCTTTGGGCAAGGCGTCGGGATAAGGCAGCGTCGCCGCATTGTGCGCACGCAGCAGATAGGTCGGATATTCGGTGAGGAACAACGACGCGCCATGCACCAGCACGCGCGGACGACCGGGCAGCTCGCGCAGTTTTTCGACCAGTTCGGCGGCGGCAGCGCCGATTTGCGGCTGTGCGGCGAGCGGCAGTTCCGGATGCGGCCGTGCAAGCGAAGACGCCGCGCGAGCGACCGCATTGCGCTCCAACAACGCCGAGAACTGCACCAACGCCAGACACGCCGCCGCGATGACGACCGCGGGCACGAGCGCGCGGCGCATCGCGGCACGCCCGTGGAACAGCGCGACGAGCACCAGAAAAATCCCGGCGCACGCCGCAACGAACGCCTGCAACGAAGGTCCCGGCCCACCGGCAAGACTGAATCCGCCGGTGTGATTCGAACGACCGTTCCACGGCCGGTACGCCGACCAGTATGTCCACAAGGAGGCGATTGCGCCGCGCCACGAATCCGATTCAAGCGCGATCGCCGGCACTTCGAACACGCGATCGCGCAGCAGCTGGCCCGACAAGTAATCGGTCGGATACAACGCCACGCCCACCGCTTCCACCCTGCCCTTCCACGCCGGCAAGGCCCGCAGATCCATCGTGCCGCCACAGCCGGCGAACTCGACGCTGCCGACCTGCTCGCCGACGCGCCACAACAGCAAGCCTTTGTCGTTCGCAGTGAGGTCGAGATCGTACACCACGAACGGCAACTCGGCGGCGTCGAACGGTTCGACCGCCTGCCACAGGATCGATGCGCCGGTGACATCGGCGCCTTCGGCGACGAAGCCATCGTCCTGTGTTGCGAGCGTGCTCGTGGCCGACTCGAATTTCGCCGAGTCAGTAATCACCACGCGCGCGGGCGAAAACGGCGCCGTCCACTGCGGATGCGCGAACGCCAGCATCAGCACGAGGCCGGCCAGCATCATCGCCGCGAACAATCCGACGTCGCGCTGTCGCGGCATCATGCGCCGGCCTGCGCCAGCTGTTGCAGCCGCACCAGTTCGCGATCGGTGAAGCCGGCGGCGCGGCGCGCCGGCAGGTTGAACGGGGCGCGCAACGCCGGCCCCGCGAACTGGCGCAGCAAGGATTCGAAGACCTCGTCGGGGTCGCGCGAATCGCGCTCGCAGCACCACGCGAACCAGCGCGATCCGGCCGCCACATGCGCCACTTCCTCACGCAGGATCACTTCGAGGATATCCACCGTTTTCATGTCGCCGAGCGCACGCAATTTCGTGATCATCGCCGGCGTCACGTCCAGTCCGCGCGCTTCGAGCACGCGCGGCACCAGCGCCATGCGCGCCAGGCATGAATGCGCGGTGCGTTCGGCCATTTCCCACAAACCGTTGTGCGCATCGAAATCGCCGTAGCCATGACCGAGTTCTTCGAGCCGCGTCTGCAGCAAGGCAAAATGCCGCGATTCATCGTCCGCCACGCTCACCCAGTCGGCGTAGAACTCGGCGGGCAGACCGCGAAACCGGTAGATCGCATCCCAGGCCAGATCGATCGCATTGAACTCGATGTGCGCAATCGCATGCACGAACGCCGCGCGACCTTCGGGCGTGCCCAGCCCACGCTGCGGAAGTTGCCGCGGTGCGACGAGTTGCGGCCGCGCCGGCCGGCCCGGCGATGCGATGTCGACGGCAGTCGAAATAGCGCGATCCCACAGCAACGCGCCAGTGCGGAATTTCTCCGCCGTCGCACGCGAAAGCGCCACTTTCACCGCAGGCTCGGCCGCGCGCAGGCAAGCCGCCGCGGCCTGGTGCAGATTGTCGACCAACGCCTCGGCGCCCGACATGACCGGAATCAGGACGCGCGCCGCCGCGAAACCTTCGCGTCGTCCGAACGCGCGCGCTGCAGGCGCTCGAAATAGCCTTCGTCGAGCCCGGTGACGTATTCGCCGGTGAAGCACGAGGCATCGAAGCGGGTCAGCGCATCGTTGCCTTCGGCCACCGCCCATTCGAGATCGGCCAGATCCTGATAGATCAGCCAATCGCAGCCGAGCAGGCGTTGCACTTCTTCGTCGCTGCGATCGTGCGCGACAAGTTCGGAGGCCGACGGCATGTCGATGCCGTACACGTTCGGATAGCGCACCGGCGGCGCGGCGGAAGCCAGATATACCTTCTTCGCGCCGGCCTCGTACGCCATCTGCACGATCTGCTGGCTGGTGGTGCCGCGCACGATGGAATCGTCGACCAGCAGCACCACGCGGTTGCGGAATTCGAGCGGAATCGCATTCAACTTGCGGCGCACCGATTTCACCCGCTCGCTTTGCCCGGGCATGATGAAGGTGCGGCCGACATAGCGATTCTTGATGAAGCCTTCGCGATATTTCACGCCCAGCGTGTTCGCCACTTCGAGCGCCGCATCGCGTGACGAATCGGGAATCGGGATCACCGTGTCGATGTCGTGATCGGGCCGCAGGCGCAGGATCTTTTCGCCCAGCTTCACGCCCATGCGCATGCGCGCCTTGTGCACCGAGACGTTCTCGATCATCGAGTCCGGGCGCGCGAAATAGACGTATTCGAAAATGCACGGCGCATGCGTCGCCGGCTCGGCGCACAGGCGCGCATGCAGTTCGCCGCGCGGCGTCACCACGATGGCCTCGCCGGGCGCCACATCGCGCACGCGCGTGAAACCGAGCAGATCGAGCGCCACGCTCTCGGACACCACCGCGTATTCGGTGCCGGCTTCGGTGACGCGCTTGCCGAGCACCAGCGGACGGATGCCGTGCGGATCGCGGAACGCCACCAGGCCCAAACCGAGCACGATGCTGACGATCGCGTAACCGCCGCGGCAACGGCGATGCACGCCTTCGATCGCACGGAACACCGATTCGGGCGTCAGTGTGCCCTGCGCGCCCAGCTCGTGCGCCAGCACGTTGAGCAGCACTTCGGAATCCGATTCGGTGTTGACGTTGCGCTTGTCCTGTTCGAACACTTCGCGCCGCAGGGTGTCGGTGTTGACCAGGTTGCCGTTGTGCGCGAGCGCGATGCCGTACGGCGAATTCACGTAGAACGGCTGCGCTTCGTCGGAACCCTCGGAACCGGCGGTCGGATAGCGGCAGTGACCGATGCCCACGCGCCCGGCCAGCAGCCGCATTTGCGGCTCTTCGAACACGTCCTTCACCAGGCCGTTGCCTTTGTGGACGCGGATTTTCGCGCCGTCGACCGTCGCGATGCCGGCCGCATCCTGGCCGCGGTGCTGCAGCACGGTCAGTCCGTCGTAGAGCGCGGCCGCCACTTCACTGGTGCCGACGATGCCGATGATGCCGCACATAAGGTTTATCCGGAAAACGCTGGAAGGGTCGCGGAGCCTGGTTTGCGGCCGAAAATCTCGCCGCTGCAAGCCGGCCGATGCAAGGCGGACCTCAGCCCGACGGCGGGGCCGCGGACTCGGGCAGGTCGCTATTGTCGCCCGGCTCGGGCTCCGGCGGCGAGAGGCCGGGCAAGGTCGGCATCATTCCACCGAACTGGACATGCTGCGAAACCGCCTCCGGCAGCCAGCCGCGCAGCCATTCGGCGCCGCGCTGGAAGCTCGGCAGCAGGCGCGATTCGCGCCAGAACGCATCCTGCGGAATCGGCGTGAAACCGAGCAGCAGCACCAGCACGCAGGCCAGCGCCACCCCGCGCAGCAGGCCGAAACCGAGGCCCAGCAGGCGATCGGTGCCGGAAAGGCCGGTGCTTTTGACCAGCTTTCCCATCAGCCAGGTGGCCAGCCCGCCGACCATCAGCGCGCTGACGAACAGCAGCGCGTAGCCGAGGAACAGGCGCGCCGAAGCCGCCTGCACGGTGCCTTCGAACAGGGCCGCGACATCGTCGCCGAAGGCGAATGCCAGCCAGAACGCCGCCACCCACACCGCCAGCGACATCACTTCCACCACGAAGCCGCGCCACAGGCCGACCAGGGTCGACAGCCCCAGGATGGCGAGCAAGGCGATGTCGACCCAGGTCAGCATCGATCAGGCCGGCGGCGACTCAAGGATGCGTAACGACGACGCCATCGATCTGCAGTTTCTGCTTCACCGAGGTTTTCAGCGCATCGGCATTCGCGCGCTGCAATTCCGGCCCGATCCGCACCCGGAACAATGTGCCGGCCTCGGCGTTGACGCGCTCGACATAGGCGGTGAATCCGGCACCGCGCGCACGATCGCGCAGCGCATTGGCATCGGCTTCGGACTTGAGCGCGCCAATCTGCACGGCGAAACCGGAGGCCGTCGCCGGCCGCGCCGGGGCTGGCGCGGCAGCGGCTTCGTCGCCGTCGATCGCCACTACCGCCCCGCGCAGATCGCTGCGCACGCGCTGCGCTGCGAGCCGAGCCGCCTCGGCTTCGCCGCGCTGCGCGAACGGGCCCACGCGCACGCGCTGGCCGGCCTTGCCTTCGATCTGCACGGCGTCCGAATACGCCGCCAGACCGGCGGCTTTCAGCGATTTCACCAGTGCCTGCGCATTGCCGACGTTGGCATAGCTGCCGAGATTGACGACGTAGCGGCCGCCGGGCGTCGGCGCGGGCGCAGGGACAGCGGGAGTCGCCGCCGGCGTTGCGGGCGCCGTCGCGACCGGCGCGGCCGGCGGCGCGGTTTCAGGTGCCGGCGTCGGTGCAGGCGTCGCCGGCGGCGCGAGATCTTCGGGCAAGGCATCGACGCGCGGCTCGTTCGCCGCTTCCACGGTGACGATGCGATCCGGATCGTCGGCCGGCGGCGACGTGGCGTCCGGCGTCGGCGTGGTCGGCACCACCGGCAGTTCGCGCGTTTCGAAATCGCGTTGCGGCGGGGCGGGGATGTCGAGCGGCACCGATGCGGTGCCTTGCTGCGGTTCCGGACCGTCCACCAGCATCGGCAGGAAGATCACCGCCAGGGCGACGAGGACGGCGGCTCCGATCAGGCGCTGTTTCAAGGCTGCATCCATTCGCGTTTTCCCGGCGGGGAGGGCGCGGCGATTATAGCCCTGCCGGTTTGCGGGCCTGCGCGGCCGGTTCGATGCGTTGCTTGGGTGCGGTACATCTGCAGCGCGATGACGAACGCATCGTCGCTCAGGCGATCAATCCATCGGCCTGCAGTTTGCGCAGCGCCTGCGAAGCGGTGTGGAAGGAACCGAACACCAGGATGCGATCGCCCGGATGCGCCTGCGCGCGCGCCGCCGCCAACGCATCGGCGACGGTGTCGTGCTTGCTGCTCAGCGTGCGCGACATCAGTCCCGACACCTGCCGCCACAGTTGCTCGATGTCCTGCCCGCGCCCCACGACATCGGGCAAGCCGGCCAGCCGCCATTGATCCACATTATTGAGCAAGGAGGCCACCATGTTCGGCACATCCTTGTCGGCCAGCGCGGCGAACACGGCCTGCGTGGCGCCCGTCGCGCGGTTGCGCATCATCCATTGCGCGAGTTGTTGCGCGGCCTGCGGGTTGTGCGCGACGTCGATCAGGATTTCGACCGGGCCGGGAATGCGCTGCAAGCGCGCCGGCACCGTCGCCACCGCCACGCCCACCGCGATGTGATCGTTCGACACCGGCAACTTGTCGCCCAGCGCGCGCAACGCGGCGATCGCCGCGGCGGCATTCGCCGTTTGCGCCGGCGCGGCAAGTTTCGGTCTGGTGAGGTCGAGCTTGAGCGCGGCGTCCTGCCAGAACCATTTGCCGCCGAGCCGATCGCCGAATTTGTAATCGCGGCCGGCGCGGATCGAGCGGGCGCCGACCCGTTCGGCATGCCGCACCAGCGATGCGGGTGGATCGGTCTCGGCGATCACGGCGGGCCGGTCGGTGCGGAAAATCCCGGCTTTTTCCAGCCCGATGCTTTCGCGATCGTTGCCCAGGTATTCCATGTGATCGAGCGCCACCGTCGTCACCACGGCGACATCGGCATCGATGATGTTCACCGCATCGAGCCGGCCACCCAGCCCAACTTCGAGAATCGCCAGATCGAGCCTGGCCTCGGCGAACAACAGCAATGCGGCCAGCGTGCCGAACTCGAAATAGGTGAGCGGCACGTCGCCGCGCGCGGCTTCGATGCGCTCGAACGCGGCGACGATCGCGGCATCGCCGGCGTCTTCGCCGTCGATGCGGATGCGTTCGTTGTAGCGCAGCAGATGCGGCGAGGTGAACGCACCCACGCGATGTCCCGCCGCGCGCGCGATGGCCTCGATGAAGGCCACCGTCGAGCCTTTGCCATTGGTGCCGCCCACCGTGATCGCGCAGCGCGCGGGGCGTTGCAGACCCAGCGTCGCGGCCACTTTCGACACGCGCTCCAGGCCGAGCGCGATTTCCTTCGGATGCACCCGCTGCTGATGCTCGAGCCACTGCTGCAGATTCATATCGTCGCCTGACGGAACTTGACGCAGCCGCGTGTCATCGGCCGCGCGCCGACGCCACGCCCATTTCCTGCAGCAGGCGCGGCGCCGGCATCACCTGTTCCATCACCCACAGCACGTAGCGGATGTCGACGTGGATGGTGCGGGTGAGCGCCGGATTGAACATCCAGTTCGACGCCACCGAGTCCCAGGTCATGTCGAACAACAGGCCGACCAGTTCGCCGCGCGCGTTCAACGTGGCCGAGCCCGAGTTGCCGCCGGTCACGTCGAGATCGGTCATGAAATCGACCGGCACCGTACCCAGCACCGGATCGGCACGTTTGCCGTAGTTCTTCGCGCGGATCGCCGCGAGCTGCTTTTCGCCGGCATCGAACGGTTCGACGCCGGTGTGTTTTTCCGCGATGCCTTCGAGCGTGGTGAAGGCGCGATATACCACGCCGTCGCGCGGCGTGTAGCCCTGCACCTTGCCGAAGGTGATGCGCAGCGACGAATTCGCGTCCGGATACACGGCGCGTCCTTCTTCGCGGCGATGTTCGATCAGCGCTTCGAGGAATCTTGGCTGCATCTTTGCGAGCGCGCCCTGGTAGGCCTTGTATTCGTCCTCCATGCGCAGGATCGCCGGCATCAGGCCCTGCGCCAGTTGCAGCATCGGATCGACGCTGGCGGCCAATTCCTTGCTCGATGCTTTGTACCAGCGCAGCCGGGTTTCGGTATCGGCCAGGCCGGTGCCTGCGTACAACGGTTCGAGCTTGGCGGAGATGTCGGCGGCGGTGGCGTTCGCACCGAGCCACGCATCGAGTTCCGGCACACGCTGCGCTTTCGGCAGTGCGATGTAGCGTTCGAGCCAATACGTCATCAACTGGCGATCGACGCCGGTATCCAGACGCTTTTCGAGCTGTCGCAGATCGCCTTCGAGCTTGGCTTCGTCGCGCGCCTGATAACCGAGCTCGCGCTCGGCATCGGGTTTCTCGCGTTCGGCCGCGAGGCGCACGATGTCCTTGGCGGCATCGATCAGGCCGAAATTCAGGCCGAAATTGAGGACCTGATCGCGCTCGCGCATCGCGCTGTAGGCCGCGATGCGCGCCTTCAACGCGGCGTGATTCTCCAGCGCGGCGCGGCCGGCTTCACCGCGCGCCTGCAGCGCAGCCAGCAACTCGGCGTCCTCGCGCCGCTTGCGCTCGAGCGCGCCGGCGCGCGCAAAGCCTTCGAGCTGGCCCTGCTGGTTCTTCATCGCGTTGTTCCAGCTCGCGTCGAAGCTGGCGTATTTGATCGGAATCGACGGATCGCTCTTGCCGGCCTCGGCCACCAGATCGATCACTTTTTTGTAGTGCGCGATGTTGGTCGGATAGGTCCATTCGATCACCTGCGCGATTTCATCGGCCAGCCGGTTGCGATAGGTGATCCCCGGATAACCGGCTGCCATCGCGAAATCGCCTTCCTTCAAGCCCTGCGTCGCGAGTTCCAGATGGTGTTTCGGGCGATACGGAACGTTATCGGCAGAGAACGCGGCGGGCTTGCCGTCGCGTCCGACATAGGCGCGCAGGAAGCTGAAATCGCCGGTGTGGCGCGGCCACATCCAGTTGTCGACATCGCCGCCGTAATTGCCGATCGCACCGGGCGGCGCGTACACCAGGCGCACATCCTTGATTTCGAGTTGCTTGAACAGACGGTGGGTGAGCCCGCCGTGGAAGGTGTAGACGTTGCAGCGATAGCCGGCGTCGCGTTCACAATCGGCGACCAGCGTTTTCTTCGTACCGTCGATGCTGTCGAAGCGGGCGCGGTCGTCCATGTCGGGCGACAGTTTTGCGTCGATTTCCGCCGTGACATCGCGGATCGCTTCGGTGACATAGACGCGCGCGCTCGGGCCGGCGGTCACTTCGTCGGCGAGCGTCGCTGCGTTGAAGCCGGTTTCGAGGTAGTTTTTCTCCGGCGTCGAATTGAGCTGGATCGCGCCGTAGGCGCAGTGATGGTTCGTCACCACCAGGCCCTGCGGCGAAACGAACGACGCGGTGCAGCCACCGAGGCTGACGATCGCGCCCATCGGATGCGCGGTGAGATCGGCCAGCTTGTCCGGCGCCAACTGCAGCCCGGCCTGCTTCAGCGCCGCCTCGATTTCCGGCAGTTGCTGCGGCAGCCACATGCCTTCGTTGGCCTGGGCGGCGGTGGCGGCGAGGGCGAGCAGGGTGACGGCCAGACGCATGCGCGAACTCCGTTGCAATCGGATGAAAATCGAGGGGTTTGAATGCCGTCGCAACGGCGAACGACGAGTATACGACCGGCCTGCGCGGGCGCACCGTGCGGCGGCCTATAATTCGCGCCCCACCGTTGTCGCCCGAGTCCGTCCATGTCGCAGCCGATGATGAAAGCCCTGGTCAAGCGCGAAGCCGCCAAAGGTATCTGGATGGAGCAGGTGCCGGTGCCCTCGCCGGGCGCCAACGAAGTGCTGATCAAGCTGGAAAAGACCGCGATCTGCGGCACCGATCTGCACATCTATAAATGGGACGAATGGAGCCAGCGCACGATCAAGCCGGGCCTGGTGATCGGCCATGAATTCGTCGGCCGCATCGTCGAGCTCGGCCCGGGCGTCACCGGCTACAAACTGGGCGATCGCGTCTCGGCCGAAGGCCATATCGTGTGCGGCCACTGCCGCAACTGCCGCGCCGGACGCCAGCATCTTTGCCCGAACACGGTCGGCATCGGCGTCAATCGCAACGGCGCCTTCGCCGAGTACATCGTGATGCCGTCGAGCAACCTGTGGCCGATCCCCGACCAGATTCCGAGCGAACTGGCCGCCTTCTTCGATCCTTACGGCAACGCCGCACACTGCGCGCTCGAGTTCGACGTGATCGGCGAAGACGTGCTGATCACCGGCGCCGGCCCGATCGGCATCATCGCCGCCGGCATCTGCAAGCACATCGGCGCGCGCAACGTGGTGGTCACCGACGTCAACGACTACCGCCTGAAGCTGGCCGCCGACATGGGCGCCACGCGTGTCGTCAACGTCGCCAAGCAATCGTTGAAGGAAGTCGTCAAAGACCTGCACATGGAAGGCTTCGACGTCGCGCTCGAAATGTCCGGCAACCCGGCGGCCTTCAACGATATGCTCGATTGCATGTACCACGGCGGCAAGATCGCGCTGCTCGGCATCCTGCCCAATGGCGCCGGCATCAACTGGGACAAGGTGATCTTCAAGGGCCTCACGCTGCACGGCATCTACGGCCGCCGCATGTACGAGACCTGGTACAAGATGACGCAGATGGTGCTCACCGGCTTCCCGCTGCAGAAGGTGCTCACCCACCAGATCCACATCGACGACTTCCAGCGCGGCTTCGAGCTGATGGACAGCGGGCATTGCGGAAAAGTGGTGTGCTCCTGGAATTGATCGCGGCCGGGGTTTGTTCGCCGTCGTGACGTCGATGTCGTTGCGAATTTCGCTGCTGCTCCTCGTCGGCCTCGCCGCCGGCGAGCAGGCGCGCGCGGCATTCGAACGCGAACCCACCTTTCACGCCGCCGAACTCGTCTCGCCCTCGCTGTTGAACGGGCCGGGCTACACGGTGCTGCCGGGCGCGCCGGTAGTGGGCTATCAGGCGCGTTTCACGCTGCGCACCAAGTACGGCGAGATCGAAGCCGAAAGCGTCGAAATGCTCGCGCTGCGCATTGCCGAAATGCCGGCGGTGGAAGCACTGCACGGCGCGCAGGCGAGTGAAGTGCTGGCGCGCGCGGCGGCCAATTCGGTGGCGGGCGCCGGCCAGGCGCTGGCGCAAGTGGCGCGGCATCCGCTCAAGACGCTGGCCGGTCTGCCGCAGGGCGTGGCGCGCTACTTCGGCGAGCGTCTGCGCAAGCTCGGCGAGCGCGCGCAGAAACTCGGCGATCGCACGCGCCGCAGGATCACGCAGGATGGCGATCCGTACGACAGCACCGAAGGCGCGATGAGTGCGGGCCGTTCGCCGCAGCGGCAATCGCGCGCCTGGCATCACAAGCCGACGCGCGAAGTGATGAATCTGGTCAAGGGCGAATTGAACTACGGCCGTGCGCGGCGGCACTGGGCGCAGCGTCTGGGCATCGATCCGCAGACCAGTAATCCGCTGATCAAGCCGCGTCTGGATGCGCTGGCCTGGGTGGCGGTCAGCGGCGATCAGACCGCGGGGCTGGCGCTCGGTGCGCTCGGGCCGCTGGCCGGCGAGGTGCTCGATGCCAGCGGCAAGCTGCACGGTGCGATCTGGCGCCTCGATCCGATCGATCTGCGCGCCCGCAATCGCGCGCGCATCTCGCCCTGGTGCACGGACGAAATCCTGCTGCGCCGTTTCCTGCATCACAAGGCTTTCAACGCGCAGCTGCAGACCGCGCTCAGCGAATCGCTGCGCGCGCTGGCGCCGGCGCGTGGCTGCGACGCGCTGCTCGAAACCGCGCTGATGGCGGCCAACGAGCAGGAAGCGCGCTTCGTGGTGAACGGGCTGCGCCTCTTGCAACAGCATCTGGGCGACGCGCAAGCGGGCGGCGAGCTGTTGCCGCTCGGCGCCAGCCTGATCTACCGCGCCCGCGACGGCGAATTGCTGCTGCCGCTGCCGGTCGATTATCTGAGCTGGAATGCGCAGATGCAGCGCTTCTTCGATGGCGACCAGCTCGATGCACGCGGCCGCACGCTGCTGGTCACCGGCACCATCAGCCTCGCCGCGCAGCGCGAACTGACCGATCGCGGCTGGAGCCTGGTGCCGCACCTGCCGTATCCGGACGCGCCGCCCTACGCGCCGTCGCCGGCGGACCCCGAGCCGCTCGCGCAGCACGCGCGCTAAGCTTGCCCGCCGACACAATTCGCCACCTCGCCCGGCCGTTTCCCGGGCGCCGGTGCACATCCCGCCGCGGCGGGCGATGCTAAGCTCCTTGCTCCTCACATGGCTGCAGCGATGAACAGATCGGCGCCCTCGAAGAGTTCGCTGCTCCGGATCATCGCGGTCCTGGCGCTGCTGCTGGGCGCGGTTTTTTTCACCGTGCGGCAGGCCGACACCTTGCTCGCGCGCGCCTTGCAGGTGGCCTTCGCCGATCAGCAGAGCAGCTTCGCCAGCGTCTGGTTCGAGTGGGATGGCGATGTCGTCGCCAAGCAGCTGGTGCTGCGCCCGAACGATCTGGGCGCCGCCGCCGAAACGCGCTTCGAACGCGTGCACCTGGCGACGCCGGGCTGGGGCTGGTTCCTGCGCAACAGCCTCGATCGTTCGCTGGCGAACGCCAGACTCGATCAGATCCGCCTGGTACTGAGCGAAGGCAGCTCGGTGGCCGGGCTCGATCCGCTGCTGGTCGACTTAGGGCCGATCGGCGCGGTGACAGCCTCGCCGTTCGAAGCCGAAGGCTGCGCAAAAAATACGGTGTGGACTCGCGAAGAACTCACCGAAATGGGTCTGGCGCCCGGCGCGACCACGCTCGATCTGAACTATCGGCTCGAAGGCGATGTTTTCGCCAGTTCGATCGCACTCGAAACGCTCGGCATTTCACGCACCCAGCTCGATCGCAGCAGCCGCATCACCGCGCCGGTCGCCAGCCTGCTCGCCGGACAGCCGGCGTCGAACATCGAATCCGAACGCTGGCAGGTGCGCGATCACGGTTTCGTGCTGGCGCGCAATCGTTTTTGCGCCGAACGCGACAACATCGATACGCGACGCTTCGTCGAGCGGCACCTGGCGGCCGTCGATCGCCGCCTCGAAACCCTGGGTCTGGCGGCCGACGTCAACGCACGCGCGCTGTATCGCCGCTTTGCGCGCGGCGGCGGCGATCTGGCCTTCGGCGGCGACTACACGCCGCCGCTGACGCGCGAACAATTGATGGATGCGCGCGACGATGGCCGCGCGCTGCTGCGACTGAATGCGATGCTCGAACGCGACGGCCGCGGCGTTCCGGTGCTGTGGCAGGAAGTGGCGCCGCGTCCCTTGCCCGCCGTCGATCAGGGCGTCGCGACCTACGCGGCGATGCAGACGGAACTGGAGAACGCGGTGCGCGGCGGCGACGAACCCGTTCCGCCGGCTGCCGCGTTGCCGGAGCAGACTCCGGTGACGGCGGCCGCCGAGCCGGAAAAAATCGACGCGCCTGCGCCCTCGCCGCCGGTCGCCGTCGTCGTTCCCGAGCCGCCAGCCGAAACCGCGTCCGAACCCGTCGCCGAGCCGCCGCCCACGCCGGTAGCCACGCCACCCGAACCCGTCGTTGCGACACCCGAAACGCCGGTCGTCACGCCGGTGCCGACGGCCGAGCCGCCGCCCCCCACCGTGGTGCCGACGCGCAAGCCGGCGGTGTCGTCGGCGCGTCCGAACCGCCCGCGCATCGAACGCCTGGTCGAGGAAGCGCCGAGCCAGGACACCCTGTCGTGGGACGCGTTGGCGCGTCATCGCGGCAAGCGCATCCGTATCTGGACAGTGCACAATCCGCCACGCAACGTCGAATTGCTCGATGCCAGCGGCGACGTGCTGCGCGTCCGCGTGAAGCTCAGCGGCGGCGAGGCCGAATACACGGTGCAGCGCGCCGGATTCCTGCGGGCCAAACTGCTGCGCTGACGTTGCACTGCTTGTCCGGAGCTTCCGACTCGTGTCCCGCAAGACCGTCTGTTTGAACATGATCGTGAAGAACGAGGCGCACGTGATCGAACGTTGCCTGGCCTCGGTGCGTCCGCTGATCGATCGCTGGCTGATCGTCGACACCGGTTCGAGCGACGGCACGCAGGACGTGATCCGCCGCGCGATGGCCGACTTGCCCGGTGAATTGCTGGAACGCCCGTGGCGCAACTTCGGCTTCAACCGCAGCGAGGCGCTGCAGTTGGCACGCCCGACAGCCGACTATCTGTTCTTCATCGATGCCGACGATGCGCTGGAATTCGCGCCCGGTTTCGATCGCTCCGCGCTCGATGCCGACGCCTATGAAATCGACATCCACTACGGCGAATTGCATTACCGCCGCATCGCGATGGTGAGCACCGCGCTCGACTGGCACTGGCAAGGCGTGCTGCACGAATATCTCGAATGCGCAGCGCCGGCGCGCCGCGCGCATCTGCGCGGCGTGACGATGCGCATCCTGGGCGGCGGCGGGCGCAGCCAGATCGACGAGGAAGCCAAGTTCACGCGCGACGCCGAAATCCTCGAAGCCGCGTTGCGCGATACGCCGGCCAACCCGCGCTACGCCTTCTATCTCGCGCAGAGTTATCGCGACGCGCAACAGCCGGAAAAGGCGCTGGCGGCCTACGAACGCCGCGCCGCGATGGGCGGCTTTGCCGAGGAAGTGTTCTATTCGCTGCTGCAGACCGCGCGCCTGGCGCGAAGACTCGGCCATGCGCCGGCCGAAGTGATAGAACGCTATTTGCAGGCGCACGAATCGCGGCCGACGCGCGCCGAAGCCTTGGGCGACCTGGCGATGTATCTGCGCGAGCAGGGCAACCGCTGGGCGCAGGCCTATTTGTTCGCGCAGCGCGCGATCGAACTGCCGCAGCCCGACGACGTGCTGTTCGTCGAGCCGGAGTGGTATCAGTGGCGTTGCCTGGATGAATTCGCGATCGCGGCGTACTGGATCGGCGAGTATCAGCGCTCGCGCGAAGCCTGCGAGCGGTTGCTGGCCGGCACGCAGCTGCCCGCGGTGCATCGCGCCCGCGTCGAAGCGAATCTGGATTTCGCGCTGAAGGCGCTCGCCGCAAAAAGCTGAACCGGTCGGGGGACCGACCGGTTCTCATTGCGAATATTTCGATCGACGATCCGCCGCCCTCGCAATGGCGAGGACGGCGGCGAAGCTCTGCTTACGGAATGCAGATCGCGTAAGCGGTGATCGTCGTGGACGGCGCGTCGTTATTGAACGAGACGGCCGTCGCGCTCCAGGTGGTGGCGTTGATCGGAGCGCTCTGCGCGATCTGGAAGCCCTGGAACTGGTTGGCGTTGACACCACCGCCGATCAACCGCGGCGTGGCGCCGCTGCAGGTCGCGGTCGAGGTCAGCACATCCGTCGCGTTGAAGTTGTTATCGGTCGCGGCAATGCCCGTGACGATGACAATCAGACTGACCGTTCCGGCCGCGCCCGTGGCACCGGTGGCACCCGTCGCGCCGGCCGGGCCGGTGGCGCCGGTGAGACCGATCGGACCCTGGACGCCGGTTGCACCGGTAGCGCCCGTCAGACCGATCGGACCTTGCGTACCGGTCGCACCCGTTGCGCCCACCGGACCTTGCACGCCGGTCGCACCGGTTGCGCCGGTTGCTCCCGTCAGACCGATCGGACCCTGCGTACCGGTTGCACCGGTAGCGCCCGTCGGACCTTGTGCGCCAGTTGCACCGGTCGCACCCGTGAGGCCGATCGGGCCTTGTTCGCCTTGGATGCCCTGCTCGCCTTGCGCGCCGGTCAGACCGATCGGGCCTTGCTCACCCTGCGGACCAGTCGCACCCGTCAGGCCGATGGGACCTTGTTCGCCCTGAATACCTTGTTCGCCTTGCGCGCCGGTTGCGCCGGTTAGACCGATCGGGCCTTGCTCACCCTGCGGGCCGGTCGCACCGGTCAGGCCGATGGGACCCTGTTCGCCTTGGATACCCTGTTCGCCTTGCGCGCCGGTTGCACCGGTCAAACCGATCGGACCTTGCTCGCCCTGCGGGCCAGTCGCACCCGTCAGACCGATGGGACCTTGTTCGCCTTGAATGCCCTGTTCGCCTTGCGCGCCGGTCAGACCGATCGGACCTTGCTCGCCCTGCGGGCCAGTCGCACCCGTCAGGCCGATGGGACCCTGTTCGCCTTGAATGCCCTGCTCGCCTTGCACGCCGGTTGCACCGGTCAGACCGATCGGACCCTGCTCACCCTGCGGGCCAATCGCACCGGTCAGGCCGATGGGACCCTGTTCGCCTTGAATACCCTGTTCGCCTTGCGCGCCGGTTGCACCGGTCAAACCGATCGGACCTTGCT
>CBFHAI010000055.1:0-31658 GCA_965653565.1 uncultured Chiayiivirga sp.
CCGGGCACTGCGGGGCGCGCATCTTACTCAAAGCCGCTCGTGAATTGGAAGAGGCAATATCGATCAGATCGCTGTTTCGGTTCCGACCAAGCGCACGCGCGCGAAATTTCGCTTGCCTATGGCGAGCACGCCTTCGAAACCCGCGACGAAAACACGCTGTGCGTCTTCAAAAACTTCGCCGTCGACGCGCACGGCGCGTTCTTTCAGTTTGCGGCTCGCCTCGGAGTTGCTAGTTGCCAATCCGGTAGCCGTCAGTAGCGCCGCGATTCGCACGCCGGCGGCGCTAACCGCGATATCCGTGGTCGGTAGCAAGGCCGTGTCGCCTTCACCGCGCACCGCCGCGTTCCAGCCGGCGATGGCGAGTTCGGCGGCGCTCGCATCGTGAAAGCGCGTGGTGAGTTCGCGCGCCAGCCGCAGCTTCAAGTCGCGCGGATTCAGCCCACCCGAGGCGATGTCGGCTTTCAACTTGGCCAGTTCCGATAGCGAGATTTCGAAGCTGAGCAACTCGATCCAGCGCCACATCAACTCGTCGCCGATCTTCATCGTCTTGGTGACGATATCGATGGCGGGCTCGTTGATGCCGATGTAATTGCCGAGCGATTTCGACATCTTGTTGACGCCGTCGAGGCCTTCGAGCAACGGCATCGTCAACACGATCTGCGGCAATTGGCCCGCGCCCTCCTGCAGGCCCCGGCCCATCAGCAGATTGAATTTCTGATCCGTGCCGCCCAGTTCGACATCGGCTTTCAGCGCGACCGAGTCGTAACCTTGCACGAGCGGATAGAGGAATTCGTGGATCGCGATCGATTGCTGCGCGGCGTAGCGCTTGGCGAAATCGTCGCGCTCGAGCATGCGCGCCACGGTGTGTTGCCCGGCGAGCTTGATCATGTCGGCCGCGCTCATGCGGTCGAACCATTCGGAGTTGAACCGCACTTCGGTGCGATCGCGATCGAGTACCTTGAAGACCTGGTCGCGATAGGTCTGCGCATTGGCTTCGACGTCGTCGCGGGTCAGCGGCTTGCGGGTGACGTTCTTGCCGGTGGGGTCCCCGATCATCCCGGTGAAGTCGCCGATCAGGAAGATCACCTGATGACCCAGATCCTGGAATTGGCGCATCTTGTTGAGCAGTACCGTGTGACCGATGTGCAGATCCGGCGCGGTCGGGTCGAAGCCGGCCTTGATGCGCAGCGGACGGTCGAGCTTGAGGCGCGCCTCGAGTTCTTCGAGCTTAAGTATCTCGTGGGCGCCACGCGCGATCAGGTCGAGGGAGTCTTGCAGTGTCGTCACGAGTCTTTCCTGCCGCGGCGGATGCCACGGTTCGTAGGCTGAGCGAAGGAGCCGCGCCGCGTGCTTGGGAATGACGCGGACGGGGCGGCCTAGTCTACATCTAGGCTATTTTTCTGCGCAGGCCCGACGGAGGTCAGAACCAAACGTGCGTTCGGTACGCGGTCTTGCGGCTCTCACTACGGGATTGCGGAGATCTGGCGCAGGACCAATGTGGACGCAGCAGGCTTGTCGATCGCACCATTGGTCGGGGATGAGCGCGCCGACGACGATCCGGAGGCGCACGCGGAGTCGAGATGCTCTGCCGTGGGAGAGCGCCCGGCTCGCTCGCACGCCATTTGCAACGACGCACGTTCGCGGTCGATATGCTCCCAATCTTCCGCCGACAACGACAAACACAGCGGCGGAGGCAAGGTGAGGTCGACGGGGAGCGCCGCGCAGACGACTCGATAGGCTTCGATCAGCATTGCGACCCGGCTTAGCCGGCTGGGTGCGCCCGATACCAATCCAATGTGAGCGCCGACGAGTCGCACGATGAGGTGCCGAAGCGATTGGGCCAGCATCGATTGCACTGTTGGCTCGATCCGATCGAAGAGAACTTGTAGCCTGACGACGCGGGATCGGCATCCGATGGCTGCGTTCCGTCGCTCGACATAGTTCCGCACCAGGCTGGCTCGGATCCGGCGGGGCAATACTTCACCGAATCCGTTCGAACCCGACGCCAGAATCTCGCGGTAGAGAAGGCGGACGACATCGAGCGAGAAGTAAATTTCGCCGATCGGTCCGGCTATCGTCTGCATGCGATTCATTTCCTGCCCCGCTCGCCGCATGACTCGTTGAATGCCTGACGGCATCGGATCGCATCGCTATGCCCCACTCGCTTCTGGATGGCCGGTGAGGAAAAGTGAAGACCCCGGGGCAACTCGGTCAGGGGGTTGCGTTTCGGCAGGGACGCTGGAACCGATCGGGGGGATGGTTCCAGACACCGAACCTTCACTCCGCAAAGCGTACGGGAGCGAGAGGGCGCTGGTCGCCCCGGGGTCTTCAAAATATATAAACGTCCGGGTTGGCGAAATCGCACAACTTTTTTCGATTTTTTTTCGACCGCGAGTTACACGGTTGAAATCGGCCAACGCGCGCGTCGTTTGACTCAGGAAACGTCGGCCAAGACTGCCGCATCGCGCTTGCGACTCAGCACGTCGCGTTTCCATCCGAACCCGCCACTGATTTGTGCCAGGGCCGCGACGTATTGCGTACGATCGAACTTGAAGGAGCCGAGTTCGGCGTAGCTCCAGACCCGCATGCCTTCGCCGCTGCGTCGCAACTGGCAGAAATTCGACCAGGTGACGACGCGCGCTCCGTACTGCACCCGCATGGCCAACGGCCAGCAATCCTTGTAGCCGCAGCCACAGTTGAGCAAGGCCGCGCCGACATGTTTGCGTGCCGCCACCGGCTTGCCGGCCAGTTCGTCGCGCCCTTCGAGAATCGCCAGTAGTCGTTCGTCGCCGACGGGCCAAACATAGTTGCCTGCCAGCAACGGCGCCCCCTCCCGCTGCGCCTGCCCGGCTTCGACCGCAGCCAACAGGTCGATCAGGCTGATGCCGTCGATATGCATCGCGATGCGCCGCGAGCCCATGCGTACGCCGCGCTCCGGCGCCTGGGCCACCACCGAAAAGTGCACCCGATTGAGTAGATTCATGCTTGACCTGGCTGGGTATGCGATCGAGGTGACGACGAGCCTTCGGATCGCCATCCCCCAAAAGAACGTCGCAGCGCGCCGAATCGCACATGGCAGTCGACGAAAGGAATCTGTGCGATTTCGCCTAGTGCATCGTTTTCTAGTTCGTGGCGCACATTTCCGACGGCGCCCACGGGGAGAGGCGTTGCGATGGATGCAGTGATAGCCGCGAGCAATCGGGTCGAACGTGCCGAGCGTGTCGAACGCGCCGTGGAGAGCCCGCCGAGGCACGCGGCCAACTCCAAACCGATGGATCGACCGGAGCTGGCCGAGTTGATCGGTCGTTTCACCCGGTACGTGCGGGCCAGACTGCGCACGCACGACCTCGCGCGCCACGGGCTCGACGAAGACGACATCGAACAGGAGGTACGCATCCGCCTGTGGGCGATGCTCGATCGCGATCCCGACAAGGCGCTGCCGCCGGCCTACATCCAGAAAATCATATTTTCCGTCGTGGTGGATGCGGTGCGCCGCGAGCGTACGCGCGGCCGCGAGTGGGCGACGGATTTCGATCCGGAGAACAGCCAGTTCGTCGACCACGGCTGGCAACCGGACGTGGTGGTATCGAACCTGCAATGGGCCCGCCGGCTCACGGCAGGCCTGGGCGAACTCGGGCCGAGACGCCGTCGGCCGGTGCAGCTGTTTCTGCTCGGCTACACGATGCGCGAAACCGCCGAGGCGCTCGGCTTGAGCGTGGATGCCGCGAGCAAACTGGTCCGCCGCGGCCTCGCCGATCTGCGCAAGACGCTCGCAGGCCAGCCGGAATAGCGCGCGCACGCTTCAAGCCCACGACCAGAGCTGTGGCGAACCCTCTTTCGCGTCGCTCACCTTCGCCTGTGCTGTCGAAGCCGAGCCGATCGCGATCCAGTCCGCACGCAGCCTGCCGACTTCATCGCGCAATTCCAATGCCGATGAGACGCGCGCCGTGGATCGCAGGCTGGTTGCGCGCTCTACGAGATCCGCGACGCGCCGGTCCAGTTTCGCAACGCGGCCGGCGAGATCGGCCAGCATGTGGCCCAACTCCACGACATTGGCGGCACGGATCAATTGTCCGGCTGTGAATCGGCCGGTTTCTCCGGGCTCGCGCACGGCATTGTTCGCCGCACCGGGCAGTGCGATGGCATCCGGGATGTCGATCGATAGGCCGCCCTCCGTGTACTGGACCATCACCGTCCCGCCTGAGATCCGCAGGAATCCCGAACCCGTCTCATGCGCGGCGCCGACCAGCGAGCACACGTGCTCGACGATCTCCAGCCGGCTGCGCAGGCTCAACCGTCGCGCCGCGCAGAACTCCAGCACCGATTGCGCCGACGCCGCCGGGTCCGATCGCGGCGACACCGAAAGCAACGCCTGCACGTCGCGGTCGGCCTGATCCATCGGTTCGCTGTTCATCGAGTTCTCCCCGGCTGGTTCTCTGAGCAAATCGCAATGCGGGCGTCCGACCACGTGGCGCCTTCGAATAGAAACGTCCGAGTGAGAGAAAACGCACACATTTCCTGACAATGTCGTTTTCAAGCCGTATTTGATTGCATTCCAATCGCGCCAGGAAACCGCAGCACCGAGCCGCCACGCGACACAGCCCCGGCAGCACATGAGCTATCCTCGTTCGCAGGTTCGCTGCGCATCGGGGATCGCGGAATGACGTTCCGGGGAAGTTTGCCGGGCAGGCTGGAAACCACGCTCGATCTTGTCGAACTGACCCAGCGCGGCGACGTTGCCGCCCGTGACCGGCTGGTCGAACGCTACCTGCCGCTGCTCACGCGCTGGGCGCATGGACGCCTGCCGGAAGAAGCCCGCGATCTGAACGAAACCGCCGATCTGGTGCAGACCGCGCTGATGCGCGCGTTCGAATATTTGCCGCAGTTCTCTTCCGACGGACGCGGTGCGTTCTTCGGATTCCTGCGCACCATCGTGATGAATCTGCTGCGCGATGAAATCCGCCGCACCCTGCGCCGTCCGGCCTTCGTCGAGCTGCCGCCCGAGGCCGTAGACGCCGCCGCATCGCCACTGGCCAGCGCGGTCTCGCTCGAAACGCTGCAGGCCTACGAATACGCGCTGCAGCGGCTCGATGAAGAAACGCGCGACTTGGTGATCATGCGGATCGAGCTCGGCCTGCCGCACGAAGACATCGCCGAGCTGACCGGCAGCTCCTCGGCCAATGCCACGCGCATGCGGATCGCGCGCGCCGTGGCGCGGCTGGCGCAGACGATGCGCGAATATCGGGCCTAGCGCGTCACGGATTGCGCAGGTCGATGCGGCGGACGTGGATGTCCGGCCGCGTGCGTTCGAGTTCGTCGAGCCATTTTGCGAACGGGCTCGCGCCGGCTGTCGGCGCGCTCGGACGAAGCCCGGACGCGCCGCGCGTCGGTTCGAATCCATCCATCGCCAGTGCTCCGTGCAGAACATCGCTGGCACTGCCCGCTTCGACCAACCCGTGTTCGGTCAGCGATGGCAAGGCCTCGGGCGACACGACGATGTAGAAATGCTCGTCGCCGCCGCGCGAGGTCACCTGCCAGTCCACCGCCTCGTCGCCGACGCGTCCGGGCAGCCGGACTTCGACATTGGCCGGTAGCGGATTCTGCATCGCGGCTTCGCCGAGCGGAAATAACTGGAACGTGGCCCCGGTGCCGTCTTCATTGACGACGTAGACATGGGCCGGCTCCGCGTAGCGATACGACAGCGACAGCCCATCGCCCGGCGCGATCGCGTCGCCGTCGCGCAACGGTTCGCTGCTGCCGTCGGCCACGCGGTGCAGCTGGATGCGCGGCGCGCCCGACACGGAGGCCGACGGCCGCAGGAACGGCGAAGCGATCGCAAAAACGACCAGGAGCGCGGCGCCCGCGAGTGCGAAGCGGCGCGTACGTTTCGCCGTCGCTCGTGGGATCGCGGCGTCGAGAGCGTGTGCAAACTCGCCCACCGACCGGTGTCGCGACGGAAGACTCGGCGCGATCGCGTTTTCGATCGCAGCGATGAGCGCAGGCGGCAGGTCGGGTCGCAGATCCATCAATCTCGCGCGCTCCTCGCTGCGGTGACGGTCGCGCAGGCGGCCGATCTCGTTGGCTTCGACCGGGAAACGTCCGCTCGCCAGCCGGAACATCAGCACGCCCAATGCGTAGATGTCGGTGGCGACCGCGGGTTTGGCGCCATCGAATAATTCCGGCGCCAGATACAGCGGCGTGCCGGTAGTCGCGACCGCATCCCCGGTGACACTGCTCGAGCCGAAATCGACCAGCACCCACCGCCCCGACGCGTGCCGGATGACGTTGCCGGGCTTGATGTCGCCATGAATCAATCCGTCGGCGTGGATGGCGGCCAACGCGGCGCAAAGTTCCAGCCCGATCACCGCGAGTTCGCCGGCTCCCGGCCGCGGATGCGCGTTGCTCCAGGTCTCGAGCGATTCGCCGGCGATCAGGTCGGACCAGAAGCCGACGACGCCGGCCTCTTCGACCGCGCCGTGCACACGCAACACGCCGGGATGATCGACGCGCGCCATCTTGCGGGCTTCTCGCAACAGCGCGGCACTGTGGTCGGCACTGGGCGCACACAGTTTGAGCGCGACGTCGCGACCGAGCACAGGATCGTGCGCCCGATACACCACGCCACTACTGCCCGAACCGATCGGTTCGACGATCTCCAGACCAGCGAAACGCGCGCCCGCGGCCAGCCATCGCGGCTCCACCGGCGGCGGCATCGCAGGCGTACGACCCGCCAGCGCTTCGACCGCGCGCAGGCAAGCCAGCAACTCCGGCTCGATGCCGTCGGCCTGCGACCAATCGATATCGGCGCCGTCGGCGATCCGCTCGGCGACGTCGAGCAGTTGGGAGGAAGTCCCGGAAGAGGTCATGTCGATTCCCGTGTCCGCGGCACAGTCGCCACCTCATGCAATAACGTTCGAGTAGGCGAAATTGCACACGGACATCGAAAATTCGATCGAAAGCAGGCTGGGCTGTGGGGCGCCGGTTACCGGCAAGACCGTTCCGGATCACCCGCGTGGGCCTTGGCTCACCTTCGATGTCGCCGGGTTTGGCCGGCACGCCGGCAACCTCGAAGGAAATGGTCGCGCAAACAAAAATGCGCCGCCTCATCGAGGCAGCGCATTCGAAAACACCGTTGGGTTGTTTTTATGCTTCGTCGAAATCATCGCGGAAAACGCGTCCGATGCCGGTCTGCCAGCCCATCGCCTTGCCGTCGCAGACGATGTCGTGGGTGCTGCTTTCAAGCACCAGCCGGGTCGGATTGAAATCGATGCGCAGGCTGGCGAAGTCGATGTCCAGCGTTTCGGCGCTGCGGTGCAGGCGCCATTTGTCCGACGCGGGCAACGAATTGTCGGCGCGGCGGCAATTGCTCAGCGAAGCGTTGGGTGTGGAAAGGATGCTGGTGACGGGGTCCAGGCTGGCCACATCGTAGCTGACGTAGTCGATCGAATCGAGCGTGATGACTACCGGGGTCTGATAAGCCGCAAAAGCGGGCGCTGCGAAAACCACTGCGGACACGAGCCCGCCGATCCACTTCCCAATGCGCACGGATGAGTTCCCTCGTCAAAAAGCTCGCGCATGCTGACGGCGCGAGCGTGAACGCGCGCTGTCGAAACGCGCTCAGGCGCATGAAAATTAACGAGTTTTTACGGAAATCGTGATCGCATGAACACCGATTCAGCACGCTCTGCACATCGCTGAATGTTTTGTTGCGCCGATTTAACTATTTGCACGAGCGGGCTCTGCTGAGATTTTTCTGCACGTATTGCTCACCCTGCTGCGGTCGATGAGCCGGTAATCGACTCCAGCCAAGTGAGGAATTCCATCGCCTGCCCGCGCTCGTCGCGACACATCGACGCGGCCGGCCGCAGCGTCGAACAAACGGCCGGTCGCTCGGGCCGGCCGAAGATGCGGCAACGGTAATCGTCGTCGAGCTGCACGCAGGGGATGCCGGCCGGTTTGCCGTGCGGCATGCCGGGAATGGGCGACGAGATCGATGGCGCGATGCAGCAGGCGCCGCAACCGCTGCGGCACTCGATGGCCGCGGCGGACGGCGTCTTCATCGGTCAGTCGGCGGTGTGCAGGACGGCCGACTTGGCCTGGAAGGCCGCGTGCACCGGGTCGGTGTCCGGGCGCCGGTCGTGCCACAGCTCGAACGCGACGGCGGCCTGCTCGACCAGCATGCCCAGGCCATCGAAGACCAGTGGCGCCCCGCCGCTGCGCGCCCAGGCCAGGAACGCGATCGCGGCCTCGCCGTAGTTGAGGTCGTAGCACAGGCAGCGCGCACCGAGCAGCGAAGCCGGCAAGGTGACCGCCGCATTGCCGCGGCCGGCGGAGGTGGCGTTGACGATCAGATCGAAGGCGCCGGCGTTGCCCAGATCGTCCCAATAACGCGACGTGACGCGATCGGGCAGGCCGATGCGATCGACCAGTGCGTCGGCACGATCGGGGGTGCGGTTGGCGATCACCATTTCGGCGATGCCCGCATCGACCAGCGCCGGCGCCACGCCGCGCGCGGCGCCGCCGGCGCCGAGCATCAGCACGCGGCGGCCGCGCAAGTCGAGCCCGCGATGCGAGGTGATGTCGCGCACCAGGCCTTCGCCGTCGGTGTTGTCGCCGCGCCAACCTGAGCCATGGCGGCTGAGCGTGTTCACCGCGCCGGCGATGCGTGCCGCCTCGCCGAGCTCGTCACACAACGAAGCCGCGAGTTCCTTCAGCGGCAAGGTGACGTTGGCGCCGCGACCGCCGTTGGCGGCGAATTTGGCGAGGCTGTCGGGGAAACGTTCGGCCGAAGCTTCGATGGCGTCGTATCGCAGCGGGATGCCGAACTGCTCGGCGAAGCGCAGATGGATCGCCGGCGATTGACTGTGCGCGATCGGCTGGCCGAACACCGCGAAACGCTGCACCTCGACATCTTTCGCGAACCGGATATCGGTCTCGAGGCCGAACAGCGTGTCGTCCTGCATGGGGTGTCTCCGGCGGGTCGAAAGCGTGAGCGGCGCTTAGCTTACGCCCGCGCGGCGGGCCTGCGGGAGGGGCCGGCATCGCGTTTCTTCATCGCGCCCGGGGCGACGTTCATGCAGCGCCCGCCCCTGGGTCCACGGCCTCGCAGCCCGGAGGAAGCGGCTTGTCGCGTAATCCGGCGAAGCGGCCGCTACGAAGCGTGCGGACCCGGATCCCGCTGCGCTGTATCCAGGGTTGCGGTCTCTGATTTTATTGCGCCGGCTCAGCCCTGGCGCAGCCAACGCGCGGCATCGAGTGCGAAGTAGGTCAGGATGGCATCGGCCCCGGCGCGCTTGATCGAGGTCAGCGCTTCGAGCGCGCAGCCGCGCTCGTCGATCCAGCCATTTTGCGCGGCGGCCTTCAACATCGCGTATTCGCCGCTCACCTGATAGACGAAGGTCGGCGCGCCGAACTTGTCCTTCACGCGGCGCACGATGTCGAGATACGGCAGGCCCGGTTTCACCATCACCATGTCGGCGCCTTCGTCGAGATCGAGCGCGACTTCGCGCAGCGCCTCGTCGGAATTCGCCGGGTCCATCTGATAGGTGTATTTGTTGCCTTTGCCGAGGTTGCCGGCCGAGCCCACGGCATCGCGGAACGGGCCGTAGAACGCCGACGCGTATTTCGCGCTGTAGGCGAGGATCCGCGTGTGCGGCAGGTCCGCGCTTTCGAGCGCCAGGCGGATCGCACCGATGCGGCCGTCCATCATGTCGCTCGGCGCCACCACGTCGGCACCGGCCTGCGCGTGCGACAGCGCCTGCTTCACGAGCGTCGCGACGGTTTCGTCGTTGAGCACATAGCCGCTGTCGTCGATCAGGCCGTCCTGGCCGTGCGTGGTGAACGGATCGAGCGCCACATCGGTGATCACGCCCAGTTCCGGGAAACGCGCTTTCAAGGCGCGCACCGCGCGTTGCGCGAGGCCGTCCGGATTCCAGGCTTCGGCCGCGTCGAGCGATTTGGCCGAGAGCGGTGTCACCGGGAACAGCGCCAGCGCCGGGATGCGCAGTTCCGAGGCCTGTTCGGCCACACGCAACAGTTCGTCGATCGACACGCGCTCGATGCCCGGCATCGAACCGATGGCCTCGCGGCCGGCGGGCTCATGCACGAACACCGGATAGATCAGATCGTCGGCGGTGAGAACAGTTTCGCGCACCAGCCGGCGCGAAAAATCGTCGCGCCGAAGCCGGCGCGGGCGGGAATGGGGATAGGCCACGGATTCGCCTCTAACGAGAAGGCGACGATTTTACGCCCAGCCGGCAACATCTTCCCGCATATCCACATGCTCAATGCGCATTTCCTACCTGGCCGGTAGGATTTCTACCCTGCGCGCCATGCTCTCGATGAAAGCCAAGTACGCCTTGCGCGCCATGACGGCCCTGGCACGCCAGCAGCAGCCGCTGCCGGCGCGCCGCATCGCGCAGGACGCGCGCGTGCCGGAAAAATTCCTCGAGACGATTCTGGTCGACTTGCGCCGTGCCGGCTTCGTGGCCAGCAAGCGCGGGCTGCAGGGCGGCCACGCGCTGGCGCGTCCCGCCGAGCAGATCGGCCTGGGTGATCTGATCCGCGCGATCGACGGCCCGCTGGCGCCGATCCGCTGCGCCAGCCTCACCGCCTATCGCCCCTGCGAAGACTGCCCCGACCCTGCCCAGTGCGCGGTGCGCAGCCTGATGACCGACGTGCGCAACGCCATCGCCCATGTGCTCGATGGCCGCAGCCTGCGCGACCAACTCGATCTCGACAGCGCCGAAGAAGGCGCTGGCTTTGCTCTGGACGTCCCCGATTCCACGGCACCCACCCCGCGCGGCGAGCTCGCCGCGTGATCACCCCATCTGTGCAGGAGCATCGCCATGCCCGCCAACCCGACCACTCCGACTTCATCGCGCATCGATGCGACCTCGCGCACCGACAGCACGTTCCCGCCGCTGCTGCCCGAGGAGCGCGCCGTGATCGCCGCGCTGCGCGACCTGCCGTTCGGCCAGGTCGAAGTGGTGGTGCATCAATCGCGCATCGTGCAGATCGTGAAGACCGAAAAAGTTCGCGTCTGATCCATCGCTTTCCGATACCGACCAGACGACTGGAGGTTTCCGCCATGACATCGCTCTCTGGAGACCTCATGTTTCGACCTACCTTGCTGGCGGCCTCGTTGGCCGCAGCGTTTTTCCCCACGCTCGCGACGGCGGCCGATCAGGCCGAACTCGATGCCGTCGTCGAACGTTTGCGACGCATCGAAGCGCGCCTCGGCCTGGATTCGCAAAGCGATCCGGCGGCGGCGGCCGACCCCGTCGCCGCACTGGATCAGCGCCTGCGCATCCTCGAGCGCAAGCTCGAGTTGCAGCAGGAGGACGCCGCTGCGAAATCGCTCACCATGCCGGTGGCGTCGCTCAACGAAAAAGGCCTGGCGGTGAAATCGCCGCAGGGGGATTTTGAGATCAAATTGCGCGGCACAGTGCAGGCCGATCAGCGCTCGTTTTTCGGCGACGGCGATCTGCCACTCAACGATACCTATCTGTTCCGCCGCATCCGGCCTTCGCTGGAAGGCTCGCTCGGTTCGTTGATCGGCTTTCGCCTGACGCCGGAATTCGCCGGCGACAGCGCGACGATCATCGATGCCTACGTCGATGTGAAATTCGATCCGAAGTACACGCTGCGCGTGGGCAAGGTGAAAGGCCCGGTCGGCCTCGAACGCTTGCAGGCCGCCAACGCGCTGGCGCTGATGGAACGCGGGTTCCCGACGGAGTTGGCGCCCAATCGCGATCTGGGTGCGCAGTTGCAGGGCGAGCTGGCGCAGGCGCGCGTCAGCTACGCGATCGGCCTGTTCAACGGCACGCCGGATGGGCGCGACGCCACCACGACCGATTCCGACAACAATTTCGAGTACGCCGGCCGGGTCTTCTTCGAACCTTGGAAAAACGCCGCCAATGCGCTGTCGGGCCTGGGTTTCGGCATCGCGGCCAGCGCCGGTGAAAAGGACGGCGCCGGCAACAACTTCCTGCCGCGCTACCGCACGCCGGGCCAGAGCGTGTTCTTCAACTACCGCACGCCGGTGACGGCGCACGGTAGCCACACGCGCTGGTCGCCGCAGGCTTACTACTATCGCAACGCCTTCGGCCTGCAGGCCGAATACATCGAATCCGAGCAGGAATTGCTGATTCCGGGCGCGGCCGATTCGCGCGTCGAGCTGGCGCACTCGGCCTGGCAGCTGACCGGCAGCTGGGTGCTGACGGGCGAGGATGCGGGCTATCGCGGCGTGGTGAAACCGAATCATCCGTTCGCCGTCGGCGGTGAAGGCTGGGGCGCGTTCGAAGTGGTGGGTCGCTACGGCGAGCTCGACATCGACGACGAAGCCTTCCCGCGCTACGCCGACCCGGCCACGGCGGCCACCCGGTCGCGCGCCTACGGCATCGGTCTCAACTGGTTCCTGACTTCGAATCTGAAACTGGCGTTCAACCACACACGCGCAAGCTTTGATGGCGGCGCAGCCGGCGGCGACCGCGACGATGAGAAGACCTTCTTCTCCCGCGTGCAGGTGGCCTTCTGATGTCCTTTTCCCGGAGATTTCCCATGAGGCTTATCGACCGCGCGCTGGCTCTCGTCGCCTTCGCACTGATCGCCGGCGGCGCTTTTGCGAAAGACGTCGAACTGTTGAACGTGTCGTACGATCCGACCCGCGAGTTTTACCGCGACATCAACACCGCGTTCGCCGCCGAATGGCAGGCGAAAACCGGCGACAGCGTGCGTGTGCAGGCCTCGCACGGCGGTTCCGGCAAGCAGGCGCGCGCGGTGATCGATGGACTCGAAGCCGATGTCGTCACCTTGGCGCTGGCGTTCGATATCGATTCGATCGCCGAAAAAGCCAAGCTGCTGCCGCCCGACTGGCAATCGCGGCTGCCGCACAACAGCACGCCCTACACCTCGACCATCGTGCTGCTGGTGCGCAAAGGCAATCCGAAAGGCATCAAGGATTGGGATGACCTGGTCAAGCCGGGCATCGCCGTGATCACACCGAATCCGAAGACCTCCGGCGGCGCGCGCTGGAATCACCTGGCGGCTTGGGCCTACGCGCTGCGCCACAACGGCAACGACGCCGGCAAGGCGAAGGAATTCCTCGCCGCGCTCTATCGCAATGTGCCGGTGCTCGACACCGGCGCACGCGGCGCGACCACGACCTTCGCACAGCGCGGTATCGGCGATGTGTTGCTGGCGTGGGAAAACGAAGCGTTCCTCGCGATCGAGCAACTCGGGCCGGATCAGTTCGAGATCGTCGTGCCGTCGCTGTCGATCCTGGCCGAACCGCCGGTTGCGCTGATTGATCGAAACGTCGATCGCAAGGGCACGCGCGCGGTGGCGCAGGCTTATCTCGAATTCCTCTACACGCCGGCAGGCCAGAAACTCGCCGCCAAACACTACTACCGGCCGCGCGAGCCGCAACACGCCGATCCGGCCGATGCGGCGCGCTTCCCGCAACTCGAACTGGTGACCATCGACGGCGACTTCGGCTCCTGGTCGAAGGCGCAGAGCGAACATTTCGCCGAAGGCGGGCTGTTCGACCAGATCTACGCCGCGCGCTGATCGACTCGTTCGCAAGGCATGAACGCGATCGCTGTCGACGCTCTTCCGCCGCGCAATCGGCGCGGGCTGCGCGTGATTCCGGGCTTCGGACTCACGCTCGGCTTCACCGTGGCCTATCTGAGCCTGATCATCCTGATTCCGCTCGGCGGCGTGTTCCTGAAGGCCGCCGGCCTCGGATTCGAAGGCGTGTGGAAAGTATGGAGCGATCCGCGCGTGCTGGCCGCGCTCAAACTGAGTTTCGGCACCTCGTTGATCGCAGCCGCGGTTAACGCGGTGATGGGAACGCTGGTGGCGTGGGTGCTGGTGCGCTACGAATTTCCCGGCCGCAAGTTGCTCGACGCGGCGATCGATCTGCCGTTCGCGCTGCCTACTGCGGTGGCCGGTATCGCATTGACGGCGTTGTATTCGGGCAATGGCTGGGTCGGCCAATGGCTGGAACCGCACGGTATCAAGGTCGCCTACACGCAACTCGGCATCGCCGTGGCGCTGGTCTTCATCGGCCTGCCGTTCGTCGTGCGCACCGTGCAACCGGTGCTGCAGGAAGCGCGGCGCGATATCGAGGAAGCGTCGGCCTCGCTCGGAGCGACGCGCGGGCAGACCATTCGCAAAGTGTTGCTACCAACGTTGTATCCCGCCGTGATCACCGGCTTTGCGCTGGCCTTTGCGCGAGCAGTCGGCGAGTACGGCTCGGTGATCTTCATCGCCGGCAATCTGCCGAACCTCACCGAGATTGCACCGCTGTTGATCGTCATCAAACTCGAAGAGTTCGATTACGCCGGCGCCACCGCCGTGGCCACGGCGATGCTGCTGCTTTCGTTCGCGCTGTTGCTGGCGATCAATGCCCTGCAGTCGTGGGCGGCACGTCGGGCAGGACAGCCGCGATGAGCGCGCTACGGTGGTACGCATGACGATGGAACTGGCCGAACGCCTGTCGGAATCGCTGGTGGAGGCGCCGCGCGAGTCCGCGCGCGTGCTGCGTGCGCGGCCGCCGCGGCCGGCGACGGCGGAACCGGTTTGGGTACGCGCGCTGTTGATCGCCGCAGCGGTGGGGTTTCTCGCGTTCTTTTTGCTGTTGCCGCTGTTCGCCGTGTTCGCCGAGGCGTTCCGGCAAGGCGTCGGCGCCTATTTCACCGCCCTGCGCGAACCGGACGCGCTGTCGGCGATCAAGCTCACGCTGCTGGTGGCGGGCATCGCGGTGCCGATGAATCTGGTGTTCGGCGTCGTGGCGGCGTGGGCGATCACCAAACATCGCTTCCGTGGCAAGGCCTTGCTGATCACGCTGATCGATCTGCCGTTCTCGGTGTCGCCGGTGGTCTCAGGCCTGGTCTACGTGCTGATCTTCGGTGCACAGAGCTATCTCGGGCCGTGGCTGGCGGAGCATGAAATCCGCGTGATCTTCGCCGTGCCGGGCCTGGTGCTGGCGACGATCTTCGTCACCTTCCCGTTCGTCGCGCGCGAACTGATTCCGCTGATGGCCGAGCAAGGCACGGACGACGAGCAAGCCGCGCTCTCGCTCGGCGCCGGCGGATTGCAGACCTTCTTTCGCGTGACGTTGCCCAATATCAAGTGGGGCCTGCTGTACGGCGTATTGCTTTGCAATGCGCGTGCGATGGGCGAGTTCGGCGCCGTGAGCGTGGTGTCCGGCCATATCCGCGGCCTCACCAACACGATGCCGCTGCATGTGGAAATTCTCTACAACGAGTACGACTTCGTCGCCGCGTTCGCGGTGGCAACCTTGCTCGCCGCCCTGGCGCTGCTGACGCTGGGCGTGAAATCGCTGCTCGAATGGCGCTTCGGCGCGCAACTCGCTTCGCGCCGGCGTCACTGATCGCCGCCATCACCGTCGCAACCAGGAAGTTCACCGATGGACATCGAAATTCGCGCTCTGCAAAAACGCTACGGCGATTTCGTCGCACTGCGCGGCGTCGATCTGAAGATCGAATCCGGCGAGTTGATCGCGCTGCTCGGACCGTCCGGCTCGGGCAAAACCACCTTGTTGCGAGCAATCGCGGGACTGGAATTCGCCGATCGCGGCCAGATCCTGTTCGGCGGACGCGATGCCTCGTCGCTGAGCGTGCAGGCGCGCCGCGCAGGTTTCGTGTTCCAGCACTACGCGCTGTTCCGGCATATGAGCGTGCTCGATAACGTCGCGTTCGGCCTGCGCTGCAAGCCGCGCCGCGAACGGCCGGCGCGCGCGCAGATCGAGCGCCGCGCGCTGGAACTGCTCGATCGCGTGCAACTTTCCGAATTGCGCGATCGCCTGCCGGACCAGTTGTCGGGTGGTCAGCGACAACGCGTTGCGCTGGCCCGCGCGATGGCGATCGATCCGACCGTGTTGCTGCTCGACGAGCCATTCGGTGCACTCGATGCGAAGGTACGCGTCGAACTGCGCCGCTGGCTGCGTCAGATCCACGACGACACCGGCTACACCACGGTGTTCGTGACGCACGATCAGGAAGAGGCACTGGAACTTGCCGATCGCGTCGTCGTACTCAACGAAGGCCGCATCGAACAGATCGGCACGCCCGAGGAAATCTACGCCGACCCGCGCACACCGTTCGTGTTCGATTTCCTGGGCCGATCCAACCGGTTGACAGGATCGGTACACGGCGGCCGTTTTCGCGCCGATGGGTCGGCGGTGGACTTTTCGCTGCCCGACTCGCAGCGGGACGGCACCGCGCAGCTGTTCGTGCGTCCGCACGATCTGCGTCTGGTCGCGGAAGGACAAGGCTTACCGGCGCAGGTACGCCATGTGCGGCGGCTCGCCGGGCGCGCGACGATCGAGTTGCAGCTGGCGGCGCAGGAACGATCGATCGAGCTGGATCTGACGGATGGACGGCAGAATGATCTGCCCTCGCCCGGAGCCTTGGTCGCGGTGAAGCCTGTGCGTTATCGTGTATTTTCGGCGAACGCTTCGGTCTGAAACGGCGCCGAGATTCACAGCGAAAGTCGGTTACCGACCCGAACCGAAAACTTCGAACGCGGCCCAGTAGAGCGGGTCGTTGGCAGCGCTGTTTTTACGGCGGGCGATAGCGATCGCACCGACACCGCGCATGGCGAGGTTCGATCCCTCCGGCCTGCCTTCGGCGAGCAACGCCAGCTGGGCGGCCTGCAACGCACGGTCGGGCGGAAGCCCGTCATCGAGCGCCTCGTAGAAGCGCGTCATCAACCGCGCCGTGCTGCGATCGGGTGCTTCCCATAACGAGGCGACGACGTTGCTGGCGCCTGCGTACTGGAACGCGCGCGTCAGCCCGATCAGCCCCTCGCCGGCGAGTGCATCGCCGCGCCCCGTGTCGCACGACGAAAGCGTGACGATGTGTGCCGAGGTGCGCCAGTCGCGCAGGATTTCCCACGCCTGCAGGAAGCCATCGCCAGATGCGCCGAGCCGGCTGGCGTCGGGCTGCAGCAGCAACCCCGATTCGAGCGGCGCGTTCGGGTTGTAAACGCCATGCACGGCGAAATGCAGCTGCCCGGCGTCGATGGCGGCACGTTGGACCGCGGATTCCGTCGCGGCCGCGCCTTGCAGCAACTGCGCTTCGGGCCGCTGTGCGGAGATGGCCGTCGCTTCGCTCAGTACACCTGGGATGCTGGCGAAACCCGCTGGCTGGAACCGCGCGTGCGCAGCAGCCACATCGGGCAGCGCCACGGCGACGAGCTTGGGCGATGTGCGGCTCGCCGCGCTGTGGGTTGCCAGACGCGTCCACACGGTGGCGGAGTCGACGATGCTTATGGCGAATCGTTCGACGAGGTAGTCGTCGTTGGAATCCCGCAGCGCCGCGAACGGAAGCTGGAACAGCGAATCCTCCGGAACGATCGTCAAGCTGCCGACGTTATCGAGATCAGTGAGCAGCGGCGCGATCAACCGCGCATGCCAGCGCTGCAGAAGCGCGTCGCGATCGGCAGTACGTCGCAGCAATGCATTGCGCAACTCGCCGATGCCGGCGTCGAGCATGTCGCGACGCAAGTCGATGCGCCGCGCGACCGGCGCGCGATCGCCATTTCGCGAGATCAGCACGAACGAGCCGTCGTCTCCGACCACGAAATGCACGACGGCGGTGTTCGCCGGAATCTGTCGTGCCAGTTCGGGGAACGTGATCGGAGTCGGATGGAACAACTGCGCCAGTTGCGGCGATGCGGTGCGGATGCGTTCGATCAGGGTGTCGAACTCCAGCTCGAGCGAGCTGTTCTCAAGCTGCAAGTTTGCCGAGGCGGCGTTCGTGGGTTCGGAATTCGACGCAAGCAATCGACTTCGTGCCGCCGCGCGTTTCGCTTCCAGCTCCAACCACAGGCGCTTGAGTTCGAGCGGCAGGGCCGGATGATCGGCGAGACTGCGTCGACCGAGCAACGTCGCCATCGCTCGCGCGCGGCCGCGTTCCAGTGTTTCCAGCGCACCGGCGGGGTCGCCGGCCTCGATCTTGGCGATCACGCAATCGTTGTGGAACTGCGCATAGCGCGCAATCGCCTGTGCCTGCGTTTCGGGCTCGGTGCTGACGCGCTCGCGGAAGCGATCGATCACGTCGGCGGCGGCGCAGTAAGCCTGCAGCGCTGCCGGCCGGTCGTTTCCTCGGGCCAGCAGTTTGCCGCGCGCGTGGAGCGCCGCCGCATGTTCGACGACGGGGACCGGGATCGATTCGAACAAGGCGATGCCATTCTCGATCGCGATGCGCGCTTCGTCCCATTGTGCAAGCGCGAGTTTCGCGAGGCCGACGTCGGTCCAGCTCAAGGCGCGTTCTTCGAGGTTCGCGTCGTGGTTCAGCCGGATTTCCAGCGACTGCTGGTAGTGCGCCAACGCTGCGTCGAAGTCGCGTTGGTCGTAGGCCAGGTCGCCCTGCGAATTGAGCGCCCAGGCGTGATGCAGCGATTGCGGCGCGATCCGTTCGAGCAAGGCCGCCGACGCGGCGAACTGCGCGGTGGCTTCGGCCGCATCGCTGCGCGCCTGCGCAATCAGGCCGAGCAGATGGTGATTGAAGGCGACGTTCGGACTGTCCGGCGTGACCTCCAGAAAAATGTCGCGCGCGCGTTCGGCCAGTTGCCTGGCTTCGTCGAGATTGCCGCGCAGGCGCGCGACCTGCGCGAGATTCTGCAGCGAGATCGCGACCGACGAACTGCCTGGCCGCAGGCGTTCGTTGATCGCCAGCGCGCGCCGCAGCGACCGCTCCTGACCGACGACATCGCCGAGATTGGCTTGCACGTTGGACAGGGCATTGAGCGTGCTGGCGACCCGCGTCGTCTCCGGCGCGAGCCGGTCGTAGAGCGCGAGCGCCGCGGTGATTTGCGCCTGGGCGTCGAGCACGTTGCCACGCTCGTTCAGGGCAAGGCCGAGATTCGCGCCGCAGCGTGCGGCCTGCATTCCGCCGGGCGCCAACCGCTGCGCGATGGAGAGGCCGTCGCGCGCCGCCTCGATGGCTTGCGTTGCCTGCGCCTGCTGCAGGTAGGCGAAGCCGAGTTCGCAACTCGCGGCCGCCGCACGCAAAGAGTTGTCGGCGTCCGGTTCGAGGAGGGCCAGTGCGGCGTTGAATCGCTCGGCGGCGAGCGCGCCTTGACCGCGGCGCAGATCGGCCACGCCGCGCGAAATTTCGAGTTTGGCGCGCAGGTTCCGGTCTCCGACTTCGATCGCGGCTTCGACGCGATCGAGCGCGCGTTCTGCGAGCGCCCACAGTTCTGCATCGATCGATGCGTCCGCGAGCAACAAGGCCAGCAGTCCGCGCTGCCGGTTGTCCAGAATCTGCTCGGCCAACTGCAGAACCGCTTCCGCCTGGAGCGCTGCCCGGTCATTGCGGCGCGCCGCGAGCCACGAAGAAAGACAGGTCCACTGCGCCCACAGCGTGTCCGATTCGCGATCCGATACCGACCACGTTTCGACGAGCGCGGCGATGGCGGCGCAGGCTTTTTCGGGCGCTTCGGCTTCGGCGTGCTGCAACGCCGCGTCGATCGAATGCGCTTCGAAAGGCGTTCGCGCGATGGGCCGGAAAGTCGCGCCCCAGCGCCCGGTGGGCAACGCCCAGCGCCGATCGCTATCGCTGTGGTGTCCAATCAAAACCAGCGAATGCAGGTCGGCTCGTTCGAGTTCGAGCAGCATCGCTTCGATGGGTCCGGCGATGGGCGCCGAGCTTGCGGCGCTGTTGGGCGATGCATCGACCCACGCCATCACCCGATCGCCCGCAGCCAGGCCCACCACAGCCGCCGGCGAATGCGGCTGCACGCTGTGGATTTCGGCACCGCCGGACGCCGCGGCTTGCGCTGCGATGTTGTGCACCGCGCAAAGCATCAGAAGCGTCACGATCGTCTTGCACCAGAACCTTGCGCTTTTCATGGGCCAGCCTGCGTCTGTAGACAGGCGGCAGCGCGCTTGCGCGCAACGCGGCACGGCTTCCCCCTGATCCGGCCGATCGGCCGGACACGCAGGCATTACGCCGGCGTGCGCAACTCGGGACGCACGTCGCAAATTCCATCATTCGAGCGAATTTGCATGGGATTTCGGAGGTCCGTGTGAACCGGCTCTCGGATTGGCGGCGGCGCAATCGTTACAAGTTGTCACAGGTTGTCCGATACACGCTTTATTGTTCGTCGACTAGGTAAGCACACCGCAAAGCAAAAAATGTCTTTTGGATTGAATCCCTTGGCGTGGTCGAGTGCGATTGTTAGGAATCAGTTAAACACAAGTTCAGCTTTAAACTTGCGTGCTTGCACACGAGTGCTATATTCCGAATCAGAAACAATGCGTAACCTGCTGATATAACTAGAAGCGTTGCCAAAAAAAGATGGAAATGATCGTCGCGATTCTGATGTTGTGTGGCGCAGGTCTGGCGGTCGCCAGCCTGCGCCGTGTTCCCGAGGACACCGTCTGCACCGTGCATCGCCACGGCCGCTACGTCCGCACGCTCACGCCCGGTATCCGTTTCACGCTGCCGTTCGTCGACAAGATCGCGCACCGCGTGCGCCTGGTCGGCCACCAGGTCGAGTTGCCCGCACAGAGCTTCGGTTCGGAAACCTCCGCACGCGGCGCGGTGTACTACCAGATTCTCGAGCCCGAACGCGCCGGCGATGCGCTCGACGATGTCGACGCGCTGGTCGAACGCGAAGCCCGCCAGTGCCTGGCCGCGATCGCCGCCGGCGAGCTGCCCTCCGAGTCGACCGCGCTGGCTGGTCGTCTCAAGCAGGAGCTCAACCAGCACCTGGGCCGCCTGGGCCTGCGCATCACGCGCTGCCAGCTGCAACTGTCGGCAGCCTGATTTCGACGCGTTGAATAGGCTCTGCCTCGCAACCGAGGCAGTCGCCGGTTGTCTGCCGCACCCCCGCTGCCGATACTGGCCGGCCCGACGTTCGGCAACCTGCGCGTGACCTCCCTCGAAACCCTCGCCCCCCGGCTGCGCGCCGGCCTGACCGAGCTGGGCCTGCCGGCCGAACCGCTGGCCGAGCGGCTGCTCGCCTATCTGGCGCTGCTGCTGCAATGGAACCGGGCCTATAACCTGACGGCGATCCGCGAGCCCGACGAGATGATCGCCAAGCATCTGCTCGACTCGCTATCGATCCATCCGTACGTCTCCGGTTCGCTGGCCGATATCGGCACCGGCCCCGGATTGCCCGGCATCCCGCTGGCGCTGGCCGATCCCGATCTCTCCGTTTCGCTGGTGGAAACCGCCGGCAAGAAGGCGCGTTTCCTGCGCGAAGCGGTGCGCCATCTGGGCCTTGAGCGGGTGCGCGTGTTCGATTCGCGCGCGCAGGACGTGCCCGAATCGGGACAACACGACTGTCTTGCCGCGCGCGCCTTCGGTACCCTAGAGGAGATCCTTGCGGCCGGTGGGCATCTGCTCAAGTCGAAAGGCCGGCTGCTGGCCATGAAGGGCCGCGTGCCGGCGGAGGAGATTGCGGCTCTGCCGAACGGATTCCGTCACCTCGCCACGCATCGCCTGGCGGTGCCGGGGCTCGACGCCGAGCGGCATCTGGTCGTCGTGGAAAAACTCTGAGCATTCCAGTCATGTCGCGCATCATCGCGGTCGTCAATCAGAAGGGCGGGGTCGGCAAGACCACCACCGCGGTGAACCTTGCGGCTGCGCTGGCCGATATCGGCCGCCGCGTGCTGCTGATCGATCTGGATCCGCAGGGCAACGCGACGATGGCCTCGGGCGTCGACAAGCGCGATGCGCATCCGTCGAGTTGCGAGGTGCTGCTCGGCGAATCGCCGGCGCGCGATTCGATCAAGCCCACGCCCGGCAAGTTCGACCTGTTGCCCAGCAACACCGACCTGATCGCCGCCGAACTGCAGCTGATGGACATGAACGACCGCGAGACGCGGCTCAAGCAGGCGCTCGAACCGATCGCGCGCGAGTATCAATATGTGCTGATCGACTGCCCGCCCTCGCTGAGCCTGCTCACGCTCAATGCGCTGGCCGCCGCCGACAGCGTGCTGGTGCCGATGCAGTGCGAATATTTCGCGCTCGAAGGCATCGCCTCGCTCACCGATACGATGGAAGCGGTCAAGCGCCGCCTGAATCCGAAACTCGAGATCGAAGGCATCGTGCGCACCATGTACGACGTACGCAACAACCTGGCGAACGCGGTGTCGGCCGAATTGCAGCGGCATTTCGGCGATCGCGTCTATCGCACGGTGATCCCGCGCAACGTGCGCCTGGCCGAAGCGCCCAGCCACGGCCAGAGCATCGTCGAATACGACCCCGCGTCGCGCGGCGGCGTGGCTTATCTGGGCCTGGCCGGCGAAGTGATCGGACGCGAACGCGGCCACGCCGCGGCGCGCGCGGAGAAACACTGACATGGCCGCGAAAAAACCGGCGCTCGGCCGCGGCCTGAGCAGCCTCATCCGCGAAGCGGTGACGTCGTCGAAGGAAGAGCCGGCCGGCGATCGCCTGCGCACACTGCCGATCGAACAGATGCAGCCGGGCAAGTACCAGCCACGCAGCCACATGGATTCCGAGCGGCTGGCCGAACTGGCCGAGTCGATCAAATCGCAGGGCCTGATCCAGCCGATCATCGTGCGCAGCATCGGCCCGGATCGCTACGAAATCATCGCCGGCGAACGCCGCTGGCGCGCCGCGCAACTGGCGAGCCTGCGCGAAGTGCCGGTGGTGGTGCGCGAAACCGACGATCACGCCGCGCTGGCGATGGCGCTGATTGAAAACATCCAGCGCGAAGACCTCAATCCGCTCGAGGAAGCCGTCGCGCTGCAGCGGCTGATCGACGAATTCCATCTGACCCACCAGCAGGCGGCCGAAGCCGTCGGCCGGTCGCGCGCGGCGGTCAGCAATCTGCTGCGTTTGCTGGAATTGCCGGAAGTGATCCGCGGCCTGGTCGAGCGCCACGAACTCGAAATGGGCCACGCGCGCGCGCTGCTGACCTTGCCGCAGCCGCAGGCGATTGCGCTGGCGCAGCGGGCCGCGGCCGAACAGTGGAGCGTGCGCGAGATCGAGCGCCAGGTGCAGGCGCTGCAGAAAGGCACGCCGGTGGCCGCGAAACCGGCGACCAAAAAAGCCACGCAGGATGCCGACATCGCCGCGCTCGAACGCGAACTGGGCGAAATCCTCAGCGCCAAAGTCGCCGTGCAAAGTTCGCGCGGCGGCAGCGGCAAGCTCGTCATCCACTACCACAGCCTCGACGAACTCGAAGGCATCCTGGAGCGGGTACGGCGCTGATTTCGCCGCGGCGGCCGGCGTTTTCCGCCGGTTTTCAGCCGAGTCGGTCGATTCACAGGCGCCCGCAAGTGCCGGCCCCGCATCCCGCGGGTAGAATCGACGCCCGTTTCCGCCACCACTCCTTCCCGTGACCATCCTCGTCACCGGCGCCGCCGGGTTCATCGGTGCCTATGTCTGCCGTGCGCTGGCCGCGCGCGGCGAGCCCGTGCTCGGGCTCGACAACTACAACGACTACTACGATCCGCAACTGAAGGCCGATCGCGTGGCGGCGCTGTGCCCGCAGGTGCCGATCGAACGCGCCGATGTCGCCGATCGCGCCGCGCTGGAGAATCTGTTCGCGCATCACCGTATCGACCGCGTCGTGCATCTGGCGGCGCAAGCCGGCGTGCGCTACTCGCTGCAGAACCCGCAGGCGTACGCGCACAGCAATCTCGATGGCTTCCTGTCGATCGTCGAAGCCTGCCGCCATCACGGCGTGCAGCATCTGGTTTACGCCTCGTCGTCGTCGGTGTATGGCGGCGGCGCGCAACCACCGTTTCGCGAAGACGCGCGCGTCGACAAGCCGCTGTCGTTCTATGCGGCGACGAAGGCCGCCAACGAACTGACGGCGCACACCTACGCGCATCTGTACGCGCTGCGTTCGACCGGCCTGCGCTTCTTCACCGTCTACGGCGCCTGGGGCCGGCCCGACATGGCGCCGCTGATCTTCAGCCGCGCGGTGCTGGCCGGGCGCGAAATCGACGTGTTCAATCACGGGCGCATGCGGCGCGATTTCACCCACGTCGACGACATCGTGAAAGGCGTGCTCGGCGCGCTCGATCATCCGCCGCCGGGCACACCGCCGCATCGCGTGTTCAACCTCGGCAATCACACGCCCGAGGCGCTGGAGGATTTCATCGGCGTAATCGAAACCGCCGCCGGCAAACCCGCACGCAAGGTCTATCGCGACATGCAGCCCGGCGACATGCCCGAAACGATGGCCGATACCTCGGCGGCGAAAGCCGCGTTCGGATTCGAACCGCGCATGTCGATCCGCGACGGCCTGCCGCCGGTAGTGGCCTGGTGTCGCGACTACTTCGGAGACCGCGCATGAGCGCCGAAGGCAACGCGCTCGACCTCAGCGTCGTGGTGCCGGTGCACAACGAAGAAGACAACGTTGCGCCGCTGATCGAAGAGATCGTCGCCGCGTTGCGCGGCCGCGCGCGTTTCGAGATCGTCTACGTCGACGACGCCAGCCGCGACCAGACCGGCGACAAGCTGCGCCACGCGCTCGACTACTATCCCGAGCTGCGCGCGATCCGGCATCTGCAACAGAGCGGCCAGAGCACCGCGGTGCGCAACGGCGTGAAGGCCGCGCGCGGCAAGTGGATCGCGACCCTCGACGGCGACGGCCAGAACGACCCGGCCGACATCCCCAAACTGCTCGCCGCGCGCGACCAGGGCGACCCGCAGACCAAGCTCTACGCCGGCTGGCGCGTCAACCGGCAGGACAGCGGCAGCAAGCGCTGGGCCTCGAAATTCGCCAATGCAATCCGCGCGTGGCTGCTGCGCGACGCCACGCCCGACACCGGCTGCGGCATCAAGCTGTTCGAGCGCGAAGCCTTCCTCGATCTGCCCTATTTCGATCACATGCATCGCTTCCTGCCGGCGCTGATGCAGCGCGCCGGCTGGCGCACGGTGAGCGTGCCGGTGAATCACCGGCCGCGCACGGCGGGCGCATCGAAGTACAACAACCTCAATCGCGCGCTGGTCGGCATCGCCGATCTGCGCGGCATGGCCTGGCTGATCCGCCGTTCGCGCAAGACGGGGGTCGAGGAGGTACGTCGCGCATGAACGAGGAAATCCTCTGGCTGTCGTGGAGCGGCATGCACGTCACGCCGTGGAAGCTGATCGGCTACACCGGCGCCTTGATGTTCGGCGGCCGCTGGCTGGTGCAGTTCGTCGCCACCCGCCGCGCACGCCGCCCGGTGATCCCGCGCCTGTTCTGGTACATGAGCCTGATCGGCAGCGTGATGACGCTCAGCTACTTCCTGTTTTCGTCGAAGCAGGATTCGGTCGGCGTGCTGCAGAATCTTTTTCCGGCGTTTACCGCGGCGTATAGCCTTTGGCTGGATATTCGGGCGGGGAAGACGGGAGAAGCAGGGGATAGGGGCGAGTAGCGAAGGCGCAGGGGCGGAACGAGATAACGCGACACCCTGCTTTCTCCCGACTCCCCGCGTAAAAACCGCGCGATTGCGCCCCCACACGCAGTCGTGCATAATGCGCGGCCCTCTGCCCGGCTAACCCCCGGCGCCTGCGACAACGCGATGTCGCCAGGCCTTCAGTCCAGAGTCTTCGACTTCCTGTATCGCGTGCCGTGCATCACGGCGGGGCCGATGTTTCCCGGGCTATGGGAGACGCAACTTGTACGAGGTGTGTCATGGCAAGAGTTTGCCAGGTAACAGGAAAGCGCGTGACGACGGGCAACAACGTCTCGCACGCCAACAACAAGACCAAGCGCCGCTGGATGCCGAATCTGCACGAGCGCCGTTTCTGGGTCGCCAGCGAGAATCGCTGGATCAAACTTCGCGTTTCCGCGAACGCCCTGCGCACCATCGACAAGAACGGCATCGACGCCGTGCTGGCCGAACTGCGCGCCCGCGGCGAAAAGGTCTGAGGAGTAAATCATGGCTTCCAAGCGCGACAAAATCCGCCTGACGTCGTCCGCCGGCACCGGTCATTTCTACACGACCGACAAGAACAAGAAGAACACGCCGGCCAAGATGGAAATGAAGAAATACGATCCGGTCGTGCGCAAGCACGTCATGTACAAGGAAGGCAAGATCAAGTGATGCGGTAACGCATCCACGCACGAACGTGCGGATCCGCCTTGCAACGAAACCCGCCTACCGGCGGGTTTCGTTTTTACGGGGCTTGCGAACCGTGCAAGACGTCCCGCCCATCGAATTCCTGACTCAATGACTTGAGCATCGCCGCTCCCAGCGTGCATGCTCCGCGCTCCGCCGCGATCCCTCGACACCGCCCCGCATGTTCGATCGTCCCGCCGCCATCGCCGGCCGCCTGAAAGCGCTCGCACTGTTCGCAGGCGCGATGCTGGCGATCTGGTTCGTGGGCCAGGCGCTGTTATATCGCTCGGGCTGGTACTTCAGCGCGGCCGAGCCGGAATCCAACACCGGCGCCGTGGTCAATTCGCTGCTGCTGCTGGAAAAACTCTATCGGCCCGGCGTGCGCACGGCGCTGGTGTTCGGCGATTCGCGCGTGGCGGAAGGGTTCTCGAACGATATCGCCCGCGGCGATGAATCGATCGATTTCATCAACGTGTCCGTGCCCGGCAGCACGGCGCGCACCTGGTACTACCTGCTGCGCGAGATCGACCGCCGCGGCTACGAGTACGAGGCCGTCGTCGTCGGCACGCTGTATCGACCGACCGAGCGTACGCGGCGCGCCGACTGGCCGCTCGATCCGACGCATCAGGCGCCGCTGCTTGGCCTGCGTGATCTCGCCGATTATCCCGCCAGCTACGACGCACCCGAAATGCGCGAGCGTGCGCTGCACGCCGTGCTGTTTCCGGCGCTCACGATGCAGAAGGATACGCAGGCCGCGCTCGCCGCACCGCTGCAGCGCTACAACAAAGTACAAAAATTCCGTCCAGCTTATCTGGGGGCCGTCGCCGCCTACCCGGGCCGCGAGGAAACGATGCCGGCGCTGAATTTCGCGCCCGACGGCAGCGTTGCCGATTTCGGTGCCGCGACCGATGCGCAGCGCGCGCTGGTGCAAACCCACCTGGCCGATCTTGGAGCGACGATCGATGCCGGCGTGATGCAGGCGAATGATGCTTATCTGGCGCAGTGGTTCGGCGCGATCGCCGAACGCGCCGGGCGCAAGGGCGCGAAGCTCGTGTTGTTCCCGCTGCCGCGCGGACCGTATCGAAACGCGCTGCCGGCGATCGATGGCGCTTCGTCGGCCGAACGCGCGATCGCGTCGATACCGAACGCCATCGCGCTACCGCCGAGGCTGCTGCAGGAACTCGAAGATCCGTCCTATTTCTTCGATGTGCTGCACGCCAACCGTGCCGGCCGCGAGCGCATGAGCGCCATCGTCGGCGAGCAGGTGCGCTCGGTGCTCGACGACGGAGCGCCCTGAGCATGCTGTTCGATACGCTCGAATACTGGATCTTCTTCGCAGCAACTCTGGTGCTGCTCGCCGCATTGCGCGACAAGCCGGCAAAGGTGACGCTGGTCGCGCTGAGTTACGTGTTCTACGGCTTCTGGGATTGGCGTTTCTGCCTGTTGCTGGCCGGCTCGACGATCGCCAACTACGTGTTCGGCCGCATCATCGGCGCGCGCGAGGGCGCTTCGCGCAAACGTGCGCTGGCGCTGGCGGTCACCTTCAATCTCGGCGTGCTGGCGTACTTCAAGTACACCAACTTCTTCATCGCCTCGTTCGCCGATCTGTTCGGGCTCGATCCGAACGGCATGGCGTTGAACATCGTGCTGCCGGTGGGCGTGAGTTTCTTCACCTTCGAAGGCATCGCCTACGCCACCGATGTCTATCGCCGTCACCTGCCCGCGGTGCGCAGCAAGACGGATTTCGCGCTCTTCATTTCCTTCTTCCCGCATCTGGTCGCCGGCCCGATCATCCGGCCGACGGATTTCTTCCCGCAACTGGCGCAGCGCGCGGCGCTCACGTCGGAAGATTCGCGCTGGGGCATGCGCGAAATCCTCAAGGGCCTGATCAAGAAGGTCGCCTTCGCGAACTACTTCGCGCCGATCGCGGACGCCTGGTTCAGCGGGGCGCAGTATCAGGGCGGCGCCGTGCCGGCCTGGGCCGGCGTGCTGGCGTTCTCGTTCCAGATCTACTTCGACTTTTCCGGCTACACCGACATCGCGCGCGGCTGCGCCAGGCTGCTCGGATACAAATTTCCTCCCAATTTCGAGCGCCCTTACCTGAGCGCCGATATCACCGATTTCTGGCGCCGCTGGCACATTTCGCTGTCGTTCTGGCTGCGCGACTATTTGTACATTTCGCTGGGCGGCAATCGCGTCGGCGTGGCACGCACCTACGTCAACCTGATGATCGTGATGGGCCTGGGCGGGCTGTGGCACGGCGCCAGCTGGAATTTCGCGATCTGGGGGCTGTATCACGGCCTGCTGCTGATCGCGCACCGGCTCTGGCGGCGGCTCGTCGAAGGCGCCGGGGTGGCACCGCTGGTCGACCACCGCGCGCTGCATCCGCTATGGGTGCTGTGCACCTTCACGCTGGTGACGCTGGGCTGGGTGCCGTTCCGCGCGGAAGATTTCGCGGCGACCCTCGCCACGTTCTCGGCCCTGGCGACGTGGCCGGATCCGGCCTTCGCCGCGACGCACACCGGCGTGTGGTTGATCCCGCTCGCAACCTTGCTGTTCTGCCTCGTCGATCGCGGGCGTCGCGTGCAGGATTGGCTGGTGCGCGAGGCCTCGTTGCCGCTGGCGGCGGTCAGCGGGGCGGTGGCGCTGTTGTTCCTGGAGATCTTCGCGCAGATCGATACGCAGGTGCCGTTCGTCTATTTCCAGTTCTGACGATTTCGTCGTTCGCTGAAGGCTTGGAAAGAGCGGGACGCGAAGGACGCGAAGGACGCGAAGGAGACAAGAGAAAGGACGCGAAGATTATTTCTTAAGGTGCTGCGTCGATCGATGCGGCTACTTCGACGCCGGCGGATTTCAGGCCGGCATGCAGGAACGTTGCTGGGTCGCGCTGGCGCTTGGTGGCGAGTTCGCGGATGAATTGCGCGGTGCGCACGTCGCCGAGGTCGGCAACGACGGCGAGATAGGTGGCTTCGCTCCAGGGCTGGCCGGCCTTGAGCCGGACGTGGAACTCGCGCCAGACGCAGAACAGGTCGCAGGCGCCCTCGCTTCTGCGCCGCGCCGCAGCGTCGACGGCCAGGTGCATCAGCATGCCGCAGCGATAGTAGTTGTCGAACTTGCCGCGGCGGGCGGAGGCATCGAGCGCGAAGCCGGCGATGCCGTCCGCGCAGGCGTCGAGTGCGTCGCGCGTGCGGGCCAGGCGCGCTTCGGGCGACAGCAGGTTCAACTCGCTCAGCGCCAGCAGCGAGAAGGCGTCGGCGCCGCCCTCGTGCATCCAGGCGTTGTGATCCTGCGAATTCTCGTAGCGCTGGTACAAATGCCCGGCTTCGTGCGCGAAGAATGCGCTCAGCCCATCGGCGAAGGCGGCCGGATCGTCGTTCTTCTGGCGGCCGTACAGATGCACGAAAACCTGGCCCGGCAGGATGCCACCCTGGTGTCCGAAACCGCCGCCGGGATGCTTCTCGTCGTTCGAGGCGAACAGCATCGGCTTGGCCGGCAGCGTGCCGAGACGCTCGGCATAAAAATCCATCAGGCGCGGAAACAGCTGCGTGAGCTGATCGCGGGCCTGGCGCGGAAACGCGTCGTCGATCACCGCCACCACGTGATCGTTCTCGATCGGCTTGGCCGCACCGACATACAAGTTGGTGCCGCTGTCGCGATCGACGAAACTCAACGGCTGATCCGAGATGCGGCCGTCATGGATGACGTGTGACCCCGCCGGCGGCGTGATCGACACGTTCCAGGTCAGCACCCCGTCGCCGCAGGCCGGCGCGCAGGCGAAGAAACGGCCGGTGTGGATCAGCAGGCCGCCGTCGCCGAACGGCGAGAACGGCGCATAGTCTTTTTCCAGCGGCACGTAGCGCGGCACCATGTCGAACGCCGCCTGCGTGAACGAGGCACCGTCGAAGCGCCGCACGATCTCGACGCCATCGACACGCGCGATCTCGAACGCCGCGTCCACCGGCGTCCACATGTAGGCGCGATTGCCCTGGGTGTCGACGCGTGCGAACTGCATCGACGTGGCCGGCGCTTCGAAGGTGTACGTGACGCGCCAGTCGGCGTCGTGCCGGGCCAGGTCGATCTTCGGAAGGGTCGTGGATTGCGCGTGCAGCGCCGCGCCACTCAACGCCAACAGCAACACCAGATTTCGCATCGATCGCACCGTGATGGGTTCGCCTTGGTCCAAGGTGCAGCAACGCAGGCCGGCGTGCAAACGTATCGCTCAGCGCGGCGGCGCGGCCAGTTCGCGGGCGTCGAGGTAGCCGTTGTTGTCGACGTCCTGGCGATCGAAGGTCGCGGCCAGCGAACGCCGGTGGTTTTCCAGCGTGGGCGCGCGCCGCGTGCGCGCACCCTGCGGCAGTTCGGCGGCCGTCAGCAGGCCGTCGCCATCGCGGTCCATCTGCTGGAAGCCGCGGCTCAGATAATCCTGATATTCGGCGAGCGCGACACGACGGTCGCCGTCGCTGTCCATCGTGATCAGGTAATCGGCCGGCGTGCGCGGCATCGGCTGCGCCGCCGCGCCGGCGGCGATCAGCAACGACAACGGCGCGCCGAGGCGCCTGAACGTCAACGGCGCGCCGAGGCGCGTCATCGCCGGACTAGCCGGCCTTGACCGGAACCAGCGCATAGCCACGCAGGCGGGCGGCGAATTCTTCCAGCGCACGGATGCCCGAGGCTTCCGCCTCGCGACACCAGTCCTGCAGCCGCGCCAGCGTGGTGGCGGCATCCTGCTGGCGCTCTTCGAGCACGGCGGCCAGGCGCGCGCGGTATTCCACCAGCATCGCCAGGCGCGGGCTGCGCGCGACGTAATCGTGCAGCCGCTCGCGCGCCTGCGGGTCGAGCCAGCGGCCGTTGTCGGCGAGCGCCTTGCGCCATTTGCGCGGCAGCGCGCGCATGCGGTCGCCGGCGCTCGCAGCTTCTTCGCGCAAGGTCGGCAGCATCACGCCGCGGTAGTAATCGGTCATCGCCTGGAAGCGGTGCGAGAGCAGCGCTTTCAGTGTTTCGCCGTCGGGCATCGGAATGTTCGGACGCACGTCGAGCGACGGCGCCACGCGCAATACGTTCGCCAGGCCGAAGAACTCGAAGAACTTGATCGCGGCCCAGCCGATATCGAACTCGAAGCGGCGCAGCGCGAACTTCGCCGAACTCGGGAAGGCGTGATGGTTGTTGTGCAGTTCCTCGCCGCCGATCCACACGCCCCACGGCGTCAGATTGGTGGCGGTGTCGGTGGTTTCGAAATTGCGGTAGCCCCACCAGTGGCCGAGGCCATTCACCACGCCGGCCGCCCACAGCGGAATCCACAGCATCTGCAGCGCCCAGATCGCCAGCCCGCCGGCGCCGAACAGCGCCACGGTGATGAACAACAGCAGGGCGGGTCCGGCCAGGCAATGCGGCGTGTAGAGCTTGCGTTCGATCCAGTCGTCCGGGCAGCCCTTGCCGTACTTCTCGATCGATTCGCGATCCGAGCGCGCTTCGCGGTACAGCTCAACGCCGCGCCACATCACATGATTGATGCCCTTGAAGCGCGGGCTGTGCGGGTCTTCTTCGGTCTCGCACTTGGCGTGGTGCTTGCGATGGATCGCGGCCCACTCCTTGGTGA
>CBFHAI010000056.1:0-29444 GCA_965653565.1 uncultured Chiayiivirga sp.
TTGGACAAGCAAGAGAAAGTGACTCGGCCCCCGCTGAGGGGGACGAAACTCGCGACGTCGCATCATCAAACAAGAGGGAAGCGGACCGCTTCAAAGTCACTGGATTCCCGCCTACGCGGGAATGACGAGATTGTTGTGCTTCGCGAAAAGCGGAACGCTCCGAGTCACTGGTGTTCCCGCCTGCGCGAGAATGACGAAGGATGAGTAACTCCAGATGTCCGCCTGACTGCAGCCCCCCGGCTGCAGGCCAGTCCGCCCTCAACCTGCCGACGGATGAGAAGAACGAGATAACCACAAGCCCGACCCACCTAGCAGAGACCCAAGCTCAAATCACTTCGAAATCTGCCGCACATCCTTCGTCGTCACGGCCCGCCACGCGAACGGCGCCCACCGCGCAGCGTCGCTGCATTCCGGGAAGCCCGGCATCGTGACCCGGGCGATCATCGTGCCGAACGGCACGCCGCGATCGTAAACGCACAACGCCTTCGACGGGCCGTCGAATCGGCGCGCCGACATGCCTTCGATCGACAGCGCGCGCCAGCCGATGGTGTCGAGAAAAAAGGCGATGACATGTTGGCCCGGCTGCGGCAGGTCGTCGGGAAAGCGGAGCCAGCGGCCGTCCTTCGGAATCGCCGGCATTTCGGGATCGCGGCGCCAGGCGAGGATATTGCGGCCGTAGGCTTCCACCAGTTCGCGCGCGCAGCCGCGCGCCAGGCCATCGAAGCGGTTCGCTTCGCCGGTCAGTACGAGGATGGGTTCGTCGGTGGCGGGTTGTTCGGCGCCCTGCCAATCGAGAAATCCGAGCGGCGTCATTGGCGTCTGGAACTCGGCAGGGTCGAGACGGTTTGCATTTTCTGCGTTGACCGGGTGGGTAGTGGAGCCTCGTCGCCACTCGCCGCAGACCGACGATGGAGCGAAAAACTATCGAGTTTCGAAGAATGGCCGAAACGAGCCATTCGGGCGCCTCATCAAACTTGCCGTTTTCCCTTGCCTTCAGAGCCGGTGCCCGAAGCCGTCCGCGAGCCTGTGCCGGGAATGGATCGAACGCCCGTGTCACGGCCGAGCCGGTCCCCGATCGAACGCGGGGATCGATTCTGGCGGCTACCGTTTGCCGCTGTAAACCCTTGCCGGCCATTGATCCACACGCATCGGCAGTTGAGACGAAAAGCATTGAAAAATGCACGCCTGCCGCCGCCTTCCTCGTGCAGCTTGCAGTGCTTTTCGGAAATCCAGGCGAGCACCGGCGATCTCTCCGCGCTGCACCATAGCCACGCGCGAGGTGGCACGGTCGATGCTTATTGCTGGGCACGGTAACGTGCCGGTCGGAGCCGGCCTGCCGAAATGACGCAGCCAATAGGACTGGCATGCCGGGGGAAACTGTCTTGGAAGACGAGAACGAAAATCCGCCGCTCATCGCCGGGTGGTGGGCCAGACTGCCCGATGGCGGCATGCGTCGCATCTGGGTCGCCAAGCATCAGCAAACTTACGTCTGCCGCCTGGAGATTTGCAACGCAGCGCAGGAGGCGGCGCGCGAGCGCTTGTTCGCCGCGGTGAGCGCAGCGCAGGCCGACGGCGGCGAAATCGATATGGAGAATTCGGCCGACGCCTTGCTGTGGTCGACGGCCTCGTTCGCGGCGTTCAACACCGAAGACGCCAACGAAGCGCTGGCTTTTTTGGGCAGCGACGATATCGCGCGCTGCGCGATACTGGCCGCCGATGCCGTCGGCTCGGCTACCGCAGGACCGTGCGAAAACAATGCCGCAGATGCGATGGAAGCCTCGGCCCTCCCGCCTGGCGATCCCGCCTGACGATCGAAATCGGCGGAGCCACGGCGCGTCGCATCGAAAACGAACCGTGACAAAAACAAAGCGGCCCGGTGCAGAAGCACCGGGCCGCTCTGGATTTCGCTCAAGTCAAACTTAGAACGCGAGTTTCCGGATGCTCGCCGTCACGGTGCGGCCATCGATCGTGAAGCTCAGGTTGGCGGTGGTGGGGCTGGTGAAATTGATCGTCAGCGTGCCGGCGTTGCGGCCGGCCACGGCGGCGGAATTGAACGGCACGATGCCGAACCACGGACCGCTGAACGATGTCACCGACTGGCTGAAACTGGTGCCGTTCAAGGCACCGACGCCCAGATACCACGCCGAGGTATTGGCCTGATCGTAGTGATAGAGATTCATCGCGTAGGTGCCGCTCGCACCGCGGATCACGGCCACGCCCCAACCGCTTTGCGACGGGTCGCTCCAGGCGCCGGTGTAGTCGGCGGCCGGTGTGGCGGCCGGCTGCAGGAACGCTTGCAGGCTCGGGAACACCTGGTCGAAGCGCGAGAAGTCGTCGCTGTTGGCCGGCGTGGCGAGCGAGCCGGTGTTGGCGCAGCCGGCGGTACCGCCGAGCAATCCGCCGCGCAGCTGGAATTCGCCGTTGGCGTTCAACGTCAGCAGGCCGCAGCCGCTGCTGCCGCCTTCCGTGGTGCCGTCGGTGTAACCGACCTTGATGAAGTTGCCGCTGGCGAGGGTCGAAGTGCCGAAACCTTTGATGCCGCCGATCGAGACTTTCTTCACATCGCCGGCGGGGTGGTGCAGCACGGCGATTTCGGTGCCCGCCGACAAGGTGGCGGAATTCCAACCCAGGTAGTAGGCACCGGTCGGCGGCGCGTTGTTGAGGCGCACCAGCAGCACGTCGGACGAGGTGCTGGCGAACAGCACCGTCGCGCCGCCGGAAATCTGGCGCTGCCCGCTATCGAGCACGCCACTGCCGCACGTGGTGGCTTCGTAGAACCAGAACGTCGTCAAGGTGCTGGCCACGCTCTGGCTGGTGAAGCAGTGCGCCGCGCTGTAGAAGTTCGGCACCTGTGTGTTCGGATCGGTGTCGTTGAGCAGTGTGCCGGTGCAAAGTCCGGTGCCGTCGCCGGTCTGGAACGCCATGCGCGCGACGGAATTCTTCGCGCTGTTGTAGCCGGCGGACGGATTCGTCAGACACTTGGCGTCGAATTCGCAATCGTCGGATTCACCGATCTTGGCGCCGGCGAGCGAGCCGCTCGGCGATACGAAAAGATGCGAGGCCGCTTTCAGCGACAGCCGCGCCCACTGCGGATCGGCGCCTGCCGGCAGGGCGATTTCGATGGTCTGCGTCTGGCCCTCGGTGACCGGCGTCCAGTACAGCGGCTGCACTTCGCGCAGCTTGGCGATTTCATCGGCCCCGACCACCGCCACCGACTCGCCCGGCGCCAGGTCGCCGGTGAAGCGCAGTTCGGTACCGGCCGGCAGTTCGGCCACGTCGAGCGCGGCCCGCATCGCGACGGCGCCCGGCGAGGTGACCTGCATCTGCGCCACGCGACGGCCATCGGGCTGTGTGCGCCAGTCGAGCGACGTATGGCTGGTTGCGGCTTCGGCCGCGACATCGCGTTCGACGCCGATCATCAGCAGCTTGGCCGACGCCACCGAGTTGTCGATGCGCATCGCATCGATGCGCGCCGCCTCGATCGGGGCGAAGACGGTGCTCGCCGCACGCGCCTTCGGATAAGCGCTATCGCGCAGGCCGAGGTCGGCCGCCGCCTTGAGGTTCGGCCAGGCCGGCTCGCCGCCGGTCTGCATCGGGGCGGCGTTCGCCGCGAAAGCCATCAGAACGGATAACAACAGCGCGTACGACGGACGGGACATGACGACTCCGGCAGGACGAGGGCGCGAGATTCCGCGCATTGGAAGAGATCGGCTCTGCGCGCGATCCTTGCGGAGCACGCGCAGCGAACGTACCGACGATGCAATCATCGTCTAAAAGCAGCGCACACAACGGGACAAAAGGTGAATTCGCGTCACGGCCGCTGCGGGCGAACAAGATTCGGTCGCAGCATCGATTCATCGCCGTCTGGCTGGACATTATCGAGCACGCCATCATCTCCCGGCTGGCGGACTCGGCCGCAACGCCACAACGCGAGGAACGCCAGACACAAGGCCAACGCCCACACTACGAAAAACGAAGCCGCCGTCACCATCGCGGCGACCACCTGTTCGCCCGCATACATGCCGCCGCCGACCGTGACGAGTTCAATGCCGGGCGTCGCCGCCATCACACCGAAGGCGACGCCGAGCGCGAGCGTGGCGCGCAACAACGCGCCGGCGCAGGCTTCGTCCAGATGCAATTGTCCGTTGCGCAAATCGCTTGCAAGTCTGCGCGTGGAACGCGCGCAGGCAACGACGATCAGCAGATTGCCGAAGAGGAATACCGCAGCGACAAGTCGACGATGGCGCGCGAGCCGGCTCGATGCACGCTGCCAGGCGGCATCGGCGGCGCGATCTTCATCGCTGCGGGCCTGTTCCCGACTCGCCGTACGCGCGGCACTTCTCTCGATGACCGTGGAATCGGGTCCGATCGAACGCACGAAAACCGTCGCCAGCACCAGGCTGGCGATCACCAGCATCGACGTCACGACGATGCGCAGCCAGCGCCTGGCCTGCGTGTCGGACGCGAAGGCTTGCGCATGGGGGACGTCGACGGAGTCGGTTTTCATGGCTGATGCTTCCCGCTTGGGTGACTCGGCACGACCGTGTTGACGCATTTGGGTGCCGACTCGATGCATTGAGGCTCGCGAATCGATCGGTGCGCGCTCACGCGCGCGCACCGCTTGCCGAGACGTTCGCACCGGTAACGGCAAACCGTCCCGTCGAACGACTCCGCCTGTTTGCATTTGTTGCGCATGTCGATAGGACCGGAGCGTTCGAGATCGACTTCACAGGCGCGGGAGCCGTGCGAAACGCAAACTGCGCAAGCCCGGCAACGAGCCGTCGTCCAACACGGAGGTTGGAGGACGGTTTCCTGCCGGGCTTCTTGTTTATGATCGGCGTGTCGCTGCAGATTGTTCCTGGAAAGCGATTCCAGGCGTGGCCCGGCATCGGTATTGGGGGCAGCGGCGATTTTTATCGTCCCCGTCGTACTCATCCCCAGGCCTCGCCATGCTCCAGCCCACTGCATTTCTCTCGCGCCTGCTGCTCGGCACGTTGTCGCTGGTCGCGGCCGCCGATGCCGGCGCTTCGGCCCTGTTCGATCGACAGGCTCCGCTGCAAGCCAGCGACACCCCCAACAACATGCTCGACCAGTTCGGCCGCAGCGTCGCGATCGACGGCGATGTGGCGGCGGTCAGCGCCGCACTCGAAGTGTCGGGCTCGGGACGGCCCGAACCGGTTTACGTCTATCGCAAGCAGGCCGGTGCCTGGGTGTTGCAGGCCACGCTCACCAGTCCGGCCGGCAGCGGCAAGTTCGGGGCCGCCTTGGCACTGCAGGGCGGCACCTTGCTGATCGGCGCACCGCGCGGCGGAGCGCTCGGCAGCGGCCGCGCCTATGTGTTCGTCGCCGACGGCGATCGCTGGGTATTGCAGTCGGCGCTGCAGCCGGCGGCCGGCAAGAATCTCGATATGTTCGGCTATGCCGTCGCGCTCGATGGCGACCGCGCCCTCGTCGGGGCGCCGGGCCGCGACAGCGATGAGGCGCTCAATCACGGCGCCGCCTACGTGTACGGCCGCGGCGCCGATGGCAAATGGACGCAACAGGCCAGCCTGCTCGCCTCCGACCGGCGCGCCTCCGATGTGTTCGGACTGAGCGTCGCGCTCGCCGGCAACAGCGCATTCGTCGGTTCGGTGGGCGCGGCGGGCAATGCGGGCGCGGTGTATGCGTTCGAAGATCAGGGCGCCGCACAGTGGATCGAACACCAGAAGCTGGTCGCGGCCGATGGCGCCGATGGCGATGGCTTCGGCATCTCGCTTGCCGCGACCTCGACGCGCATCGCCGTCGGCGCCTATCACGACGACATCGATGGACGCATCGATCAGGGCTCGGTGCATCTGTTCGCGCGCGCTGGCCAGGCTTGGGTGCCCGAGCGCAAGCTGATCGCGGCGGACGGCGCCGCCGGTGAGGTTCTCGGCTGGTCGGTCGCGCTGTCGGACGCCGCCGTGCTGGCGGGCGGACGCCGCCTCACCGATGCCGCGACGCGCGGCAACGCACGCCTGTTCCGGCTGCGCGGCGGCGAATGGGGCGAAGAACAGGCGCCGTTGCCGTCGAACATTGCGGCGCGATCCGAATTGGCCTATGCCGTCGCGATCGATGCCACGCAAGCGATGATCGGTACGCCGTCGCTCGACATCGGTGTCAGCCCCGATCGCGGCCAAGCCTTCATCTTCGAACGGCGCAACGAAGCGTGGGAAGAGCGGCTCGCGGCCAGCAGCACGGAAGACCGCGAGATCACCAGCTTCGGTTTTGCACTGGCGATCGATCACGGAACCGCCTTCGTTGGTGGGCCCGGGCTATGCGCGGGCTTCTGTCCGGCGGCGGTTCGGCCGGGCGCAGCCTATGCGTACCGCCGCGACGCGAACGGCGTGATGCAGAAGGAAATGACGGTGGTGCCGACACCGGTCGTGAACCTCAACGGCTTCGGCCGCGCGCTCGCGGTGAGCGGCGATACCGCGCTGGTGTCGGCGATCGGCGGCTACGGGCCGATCGAATCGTCCGGCGTCTATGTGTTCACCCGGCGCGAAGGCCGCTGGCAGGAAGTCACGCGCTTGCTGGATCGCAACGGCGCGCCGGTGAGCGGCGAGCAGATCGCGCTCGACAACGACACCGCCATCATCGGCGGTCCGTTCGACGTGTGGATTTTCGAACGCGGCCTCGATGGCTGGCAGGAAAAAGCGCACTACCCGGCCGGCTCGCGCGAACGCGGCGATTCACTCACCGCCGTCGCGTTGCATGGCGATACCGCGGCGATCGGCGTGGCCGATTTCAAGCTCGGCAGCGAAGCCGAAGGCGTGGTCTACATGCTCGAACGGCGCGCCGGACAATGGCTGCTCACCGCGCGTCTGCAGGGCTCGCCGGCGGCCTCGGGACAACGTTTCGGCAGCGACCTGGCGCTCGAATTCGACACGCTGCTGGTCGGTGCTGCCGGCAATTTCTGGCTCTCGACGCAGCGTGCGCCCACCGCGTACGTCTTCACGCGCGGCGCGCTTGGCTGGCGGCAACAGACCGAACTCACCGCGCCTCCCGGCGCGCACGGCGAACTCGCCGTCGCGTTGAAAAGCGATCTCGCGATTCTCGGTTCGTATGTGAGCGCCGGCGAAACCGACAAACCGATCAGCGTGTTCCACCGCTCGGGCAATCGCTGGAACCTGGTCGATCGCGTGCAATCGCCGTACGGCGCACGCCTGGCGTTCGATGGCGAAACCTTGCTGGCCTCGGATCTCGGCGTGCGCGGCACGCAGATCCAGGTGTTCCGCCTGAAACGCTAACCCGGATCGATCGCGTGTCGCACCTGCCCGGTGCCACGCACGACGAATCGCTCGATGGTGAGCGATTCGGCGCCCATCGGGCCGTAGGCATGCAGGCGCGTGGTCGAGATGCCGATTTCGGCGCCCAGGCCGAGTTCGCCGCCGTCGGAGAAGCGCGACGAGGCGTTAACCATCACCACGGCCGAGCGCAGTGAATTCACGAAGCGATCGGCTGTCGCGGCGTCGTCGGTGGCGATGACTTCGGTGTGATCGGAGCTGTAGCGGCGGATGTGCGCGATCGCTTCGTCGAACGAATCGACGACACGGATAGCGAGGATCAGATCGAGGTACTCGGCGGCATAGTCGTCCGACGTGGCCGGATTCACCCCGGGTAGCAGCGTGCGGGTGGCTTCGCATCCGCGCAGTTCGACACCGCGTGCCTGCAACTCGCGCGCCGCTTCGGGCAGGAATCGCGCGGCGATATCGCGATGCACGAGCAGCGTTTCGAGCGCATTGCAGACGGCCGGCCGCGTGGTCTTGCCGTCGACGAGCAAGCGGCGCGCCAGCGCCGCATCCGCAGCGCGATCCACGTACAGATGACACACGCCCTGGTAGTGCTTGATCACCGGCACGCGCGCATGCTCGGCGACGAAACGGATCAGGCGTTCGCCGCCGCGCGGGATCGCCAGGTCGATCAGATCGCTCAACTGCAGCAGCGCAAGAACATGTTCGTGCGCGGGGTCGTCGATGGTGGTGACCGCGGCCTCGGGAATGCCGTGTTTGCGCAATGCGGTGCGCAACGCCATCGCGATCGCCGCGTTGCTGCGGCGCGCCTCGCGGCCGCCGCGCAGGATCGCCGCATTGCCTGCCCGCAAACACAGCGCCGCCGCATCGGCGGTGACGTTGGGCCGCGCTTCGTAAATCATCGCGATGAGTCCGAGCGGCACCCGCACGCGCTGAACCTGCAGGCCGTTCGGTCGGATTTCGCTGCGCGTCGTCTGTCCGACCGGATCGGGCAATTGCGCTACGGCGCGCACGCCGGTCGCGACCGAAGCCAACCGCGCTGCATCCAGGCGCAATCGATCGATCAACGCGACGCCGAGTCCACGTTCCTGCGCTTCGGCGATATCGGCCTGGTTCGCGGCAAGGATGGCATCGCGTTGAGCTTCGAGCGCGTCGGCCATGTCACGCAACACCGCGCTGCGCGCGTCGGCGTCGAGTGCGGCGACCGCGGTCTGCGCTTCGCGCGCCGCGATTGCGAGCGCGCGCACGTCGAGCGTCATGCGTTTGCATCCAGTGCGACGGCGAGCACCAGGTCATCCCGATGCACGATGTTCTCGCCGTAGCTGTAGCCTAGCGTCGATTCGATATCGCGGGTGTGGCGACCCGCGAGGCGACGGATTTCGCTCGCCGAATATTGCACCACGCCGCGCGCGATGACGGCCGTATCGCCGCGGGTGCGGATCTCGGCCACATCGCCGCGACCGAATTCGCCTTCCGCGCCGGTCACGCCACCGGGCAACAGCGATGCGCGCCCTTCGCGCAACACGCGCGCGGCGCCTTCGTCGACGAAAATATGGCCGTTCGCAGCGGGCGCATGCCGGATCCAGTGCTTGCGCGCCGCCAGCCGCGAGCGCGCCGGCGCGAACCAGGTGCCGTGCAGGCGATCGTCGGCGAGCGCGCGCACCGCATCGGCGTCGCTGCCGGGAAACAACGCGGTCGCGATGCCCGCTTCCGCGGCCTTCTGCGCGGCCTGCAATTTCGTCAGCATGCCGCCGGTGCCGAGTGCGGTGCCGGCGCCGCCGGCCATCGCGAGGATCGACGTGGTGAACTGCTCGACTCGCAGCACCGGTGCGGCATCGCTGCGCACGCGCGGATCGGCGTCGTACAAGCCCGGCACATCGCTGGCGATCAGCAGCAGATCGGCATCGATCAACGCGGCCACCATCGCGGCGAGATTGTCGTTGTCGCCGAGCTTGAGTTCATCGACACCGACGGTGTCGTTCTCGTTCACGACGGGAACCGCGCCGAGCCGGAGCAATTCGCGCAAGGTGGCGCGCGCATTGAGGTAACGGCGGCGATTGCGCAGGTCGTCGTGCGTGAGCAGCACCTGTGCGACCGGTGCGTCGAAGAAGCGCTGCCACAACGCGATTACGTTGGCTTGTCCGAGCGCGGCGAGCGCCTGTTTTCCGGCGAGCGAATCGCGCTCGGCGCCGCCTCGCCGCAATCGTGCGCGACCCGCTGCGACGGCGCCCGACGACACGATCACCAGTTCGCGACCGGCCGCCCGGCTCGCCCGAACGAACTCGGCGAGCGCAAGCGCGTAACGCGTGCTCAGCCCCGAGTCGGAACCGGCGAGAAGGCTGCTGCCCACCTTGAGCACCGCGCGCTTCCACGGCGCGAGCGGTTGCGCTGCGAAGCGGGCGGGGGATGTCATTGCGACTCCAGTGCCGCCAGACGCGCCGCAAGATCGTCGAGGCGAAGATTGCTGCCGGCACCCGGCGACGTGCGTGCGGCGAGGCTCGCTTCGGGCGTGCGTCCCTGCCCCACGCTGCCGGCGGCGTCGGCGGCGGCGCGGTAGGCCTCACGGAACGGAACGCCGGCGACCGCGCTTTCGATCGCGACATCGGTGGCATACATCGACGGATCGATCGCCGCGCGCATCGTCGCTTCGTTCCACTGCAGGCCTGCGAGCAAGCCGGGCAGCAACGCGAGCGCGGCGAGCCCATGACCGAAGCCATGGATCAGCGAGCCCTTGCTGTACTGCAGATCGCGCTGATAGCCCGACGGCAGGCTGAGCAGATGCTCGATCTCCGCGCGCGCCGCCGCCACCGTGGCATAACTTGCGCGCATCAGTTCCACCACATCCGGGTTGCGCTTGTTCGGCATGATCGAACTGCCGGTGGTGTATTCCGACGGCAAGGCCACGAAGCCGAATTCGGCGGTCGTGAACAGACTCAGATCCCAGGCGAGACGGCGCAGATCGAGCATCGCGGCACCGAGCGCATCGAGCGCCGCCAGCTCGAATTTGCCGCGCGAAAGTTGCGCGTAGGTCGCCGCGACTTGCAGTCGCGCGAAACCCAGGCGCTGCGTGGTGTGATCGCGGTCGAGCGCGAGGTTCACGCCATAGCCGGCGGCACTGCCGAGCGGATTGGCATCGATCCAATCGAGCGCCTGGCGCGCGCGGACCGTGTTGTCGATGAAGCCTTCGGCCCAGCCTGCCCACCACATCGCGGTCGACGACACGACGGCGCGCTGCAGATGCGTGTAGCCGGGCATCGGGATGCTCTCGGAGCGCGCACGTTGCAGCGAAATCTGCGCGATTTCGCGGCAAACCGCTTCGAGTTCGCGCAATCGGGCTTTCAGCCACAGACGGCTTGCGACGAGCACTTGATCGTTGCGGCTGCGACCCGTATGCACTTTTCGGCCGACATCGCCGAGACGTTCGGTGAGGCGCGCTTCGATCGCGCTGTGGCCGTCCTCGAAGCGCTCGTCGAGCACGAAGTCGCCGTTGGCGACATCATCGGCGAGCGTTGCGAGTTCGCGATCGAGCGCCGCCGATTCGTCTTGCGTGAGCACGCCGATGCGCTGCAGGCCGTCGACATGCGCGCGGCTGGCTTCGATGTCGTACGGCAGCAGCTCGCGATCGAGCAGCACGTCGCTGCCGGCGAGAAATTTCATGATGCGCGGGTCGATCCGCACACCGGCCTTCTGCCACAGCAGATCGCTCATCGTTCTTTCTCCGGCGACAGACCGAGCAACTCATCGAAACCGAAAGCAAGATTGAGGTTTTGCAACGCCTGCGTGGCCGCGCCCTTGAGCAGATTGTCTTCGGTGGCTACCACCACGAGTCGTCGACCATTCGCGGCGAGCGTGAAACCGCCGATGTCGACATGATGTGCGCCCGCGATGCGGCTCACCCACGGCGTGTCGTCGAGCACGCGCACCAACGGCTCGCCGGCGTAACGTTCCCGGTAGCGCGACCTCGCTTCGTCGAGAGTGAACGAGCGCGAGAGATGCAGGTTCGCGGTGATCGTGAGACCGCGGAAATGCGGTGCCACGTGCGGTAAAAACTCGATCGGATGGCGAAGATGCCGCGTCACTTCGCGCTCGTGCAGATGGCCGGCGAGCGAGTACGGCATCAGGTTGTCGCGTAGTTTATCAACGTCGTTCTTGTCGGACGGCGTCGTGCCCGCTCCCGAGTAGCCCGAAACGCCGAAGCACTGGACCGGCCCATCGAGTGAATCCAGCATCGGCGCGACGGCAAGCTGCATCGCCGTGGCGTAGCACCCCGGATTGCTGATGCGGCGCTGACCGCGATAAGCGCTGCGCGTCAGCTCGGGCAAACCGTAATACCACGCGTCGTCGAAACGGTAGTCGGCCGACAGATCGACGATCACCGGGTCCGCATTCGCGACATCGAAGGCAGCCACCAGAGCCTCCGCCTTGCCGTTCGGCAATGCGAGAATCACGGCCTGCGCGCCAAGCGCCACCATTTCCCCGTGCGTCGGCGAGGTGTAGCGCAGATCGCCACGAAACCCGGATTCGTGCGCATCGACACGCTCGCCGGCGCGTTCGCGCGACGACACGTATGCCAGGTCGAAATGCGGATGCGCGGCAATCAGCCGGATCAGCTCGCTGCCGACGTAGCCGCGCGCACCGATCAGTCCGACCGTGACGCGCGAATTCACGGCTCGCTCCGTTGCGCGAGCCGGAAGTCGAGGTTTCTCCGCACGTTCGGCCACTCGGACTCGATGATGGAAAACACCACGCTATCGCGCATCGTGCCGTCCGGCATCAGCATGTGATTGCGCAGTACGCCGTCCTGTTTGGCGCCCAGGCGCTCGATCGCTGCCCGCGAGCGGAAGTTGTACCAACTCGTGCGCAACTCCACCGCGATGCACTTCATCACCTCGAAAGCGTGCGTGAGCAGCAGGCGCTTGGCCTCCGTGTTGAGCGCCGTTCGCTGCACGCGCTGCGCATACCAGGTCCAACCGATCTCGACGCGCCGATGTGCCGCCTCGACATTGCCGTAGCGCGTGCTGCCGACGATTTCGCCCTGCGCATCGCGCACCACGAACGGCAACGCCCGGCCCTGCGACTGCCATTCGAGGGCCGTGTCGATGTACTTCGACACGGTTTCCGGGCCGGGAACGCTGGTGTACCAGAGTTTCCAGAGTTCGCCGTCGGAAGCGGCCGCGATCAAGCCGTCGGCGTGCTCGTGCTGCAACGGTTCGAGCCGCACGTGGCGGCCCTGCAAAGTCGGCACCGTGGTGAAGACGCTCATGCCGCGACCTGCGCCGGCTCGGCCAGCGTCGGCGGGCGACCGCTGCAATGCTCGACGCAGCGTTCGATGCTGGCGAAATCGCCGAAGCCGTACCAGAACACTTTCCACTTCTCCTGCTTGTAGCAACCGTCGGATTCCGAGTAATAGAACGGATTCACCGGATTGCCGTGCCGCGAACGCCAAAACAGCTGCGGATGTTCGTCGCGCATCACCTGCCACACCGCGCGGCCGAGGCCTTCGCCCTGGGCTTCGTCGAGCACGGCGAACTTGTCGAGGTAAACCAGGCCGATCGCTTCGACGAGGATCACCGCGGCGCGATAGTTCTCGCTGACGTAGGCGCAGCGCAGCGGCGTGCGCTCGAAATAGTCCGGTAACAGCTTGCGGCCGAACGCCGATTCGATCAATTCGCGCAAACGATCCAGATCGAGTTCATTCCACGTCTGCGCGCGCAGCACACGCTCGCCGCGCCGCACCAGCGTGCCCGAGCCCTTATGCGTGAAAAGTTCCTTCGCCAGTTCGGCCGGACGCGTGATCGACACCGACGAAGTGAGCGGCAACCGGTCGAGCAGATCCTTGATCTGTTCGATCTTCACGCGCATGCCACCGTTGATCCACGGCTGTTGCATCAGGTGATCGTATTCGGTCGACAGGTTGATCGAATCGATGACGCGCCCGTCGCCGTCGAGCAGGCCGCCGGTGCCGGTGAGGAAGATGATCTTGTACGGCTGCAGCACCTGCACCAGTTCGTTCGCGGCGAAATCGGCGTTAACGTTGAGGATCTGTCCGCCGAGCGTTTCGCCCATGCTCGCGATCACCGGAATCGAACCGGCGTGCAGGCTGGCTTCGATCGGCGCGAGATTGACGCGCTTCACTTCGCCGACCAGACCGAGCTGCTCGCGATCGAGATAATCGGCCTCGAACACGCCGGAAATGATCGATGTGGCGCGCGCATCGCTGGCCTGCAGCGCTTCGACCAGCTTGAGGTTCTGCGCCTGGAACACGCGCCGCACGATGGCGAGCGATTCGGGCGACGTGACGCGCAGGCCGTTCACCGTCTTCTTCTCGATGCCGGCCGCCGCGAGTTCTTCGTCCAGTTGCGGGCCGGCGCCGTGCACGACGATCGGCGTGAGGCCGACTTCCTGCAGGAACGCGAGCGACGAAGTCAGCGCTTCGAGATCGTCGCGCAGCACCGCGCCGCCGACTTTGACGACGGCGAACTTTTTCGCATCGAGCTGCGAAAAGCGCTTGAGGTATTGCGAAATCTCTTTCGCGCTCGCCATGCTCGAAAGCAGGCGCACGATGGTCTGGCGGGTCTGGCTATGCGTGTCCATCCGACTCGAGGATCCGGGTGATTGTTCGTGTGTAGTGCGCGAGCTGGTCGAGCGCGACCCATTCGTCGGCGGTGTGGGCCTGCGCGATGTCGCCGGGGCCGTACACCAGCGCCGTCAGGCCGGCGGCCGAGAACAGTGAGGCCTCGGTCCAGAAGTCGACGGCATTGCCGATCGGCAAATGCAGGGCATCGGCAAGATCGCGCGCAGCCAGCCGCTGTTCTTCGGCGCGCGCGACGTCGCCGGCCGGCAGCGACGGACCGCGGAAGGTTTCTTCGTAGTGCGCGAGCGCGGATGCCGGCGCAAAGCCGCGGAACGTCGCGTGCAGCGCGTCGATATCCTGCGACGGCAACGGACGGAAGCCGAAGCGCAATTCGGCGGCCGGCGCGATCATGTTCGCCTTGATGCCGCCTTCGATGCGGCCGATGTTGAAGCGCAGGCCGGTGAGGCCGCCGAAGCGTAGGTGCGCGCTGTCGTTGACATGATCGAGCGCCTTGCCGCTCCAGCGTACGGCCTGGTGCAGCGCGCTGGTTTCCATGGCATTCGCGCCCGATGCATGGCCTGCAGCGCCGCCGAAATTCATCAACACCGAGCTGATGCCGCGATGCGCGAGCACGGCTTCGCCGCGCGTGGGTTCGGCGATGATGGCTTCGGTGAAGCCGTGGTCGCTTGCCAGAAAGGTGCGAATACAACGCGGATCGTTGGCTTCTTCGTCGGTAGAGAACAGGAAGGCCACGTCGCCTTTCGTGGTGGCCGCCGCGGTGAGCAGCCCGGCGGCCGCTCCTTTGATGTCGCACGCGCCCAGCGCGATGGCGCGATCGGCCGTCACGCGCAGTTTGTGGGGATCCGCGGTCCAGTGCGGCGAATCGGGGACGGTGTCGAGGTGCACGTTGAACACGCGTGTCGGCGTGCCGCGTATCGCCAGCATCGATACCGCGCCGGCACCGTGATCGGTGACTTCGACGCGGAAGCCCCGCAGTTGTGCGCGCAGATAGTCGAATACGCCGCCGGTGCCGATGTTGCGCGGCGGGTTGCGGGTGTCGAAGGACACCAGGTGTTCGAGGTGCTGGAGGATGGTGGGGAGCATGCTTGTTTGGCGGTGCCGCTTCGATTGCAGTGCTTGAGAGTCGCTGGGTTCCCGCTTTGGCGGGAACGACGGCAAGGAAGAAGACTATTTGCGATTTACTTCGGCCCACAGCGTCGAGCTCATGCCGTACAGGCGGATGAAGCCCTCGGCTTCCGCCACGCCCCAATCGGCGGCCTGCGCGTACGTGGCGCCCTTGGCGTTGAGCAGATGCGGCGAACGGATCGCGACGGCGCCGACACTGCCGCCGTGTGTTTCGAGCACCACTTCGCCGTTGACCATCGCCTGCGAACTGGCGAGGAAAGCCTCCAGATCGGTCTTGAGCGGATCGTGATAGAAGCCTTCGTACACGAGCTCGACCCATTTGCGCGCGACGTCGGGCTTGAAGCGATTCTGGTGTTTGGTGAGCACCGCTTCTTCGAGCGCGCGATGCGCGACGAGCAGCGCGGTGAGACCGGGGGCTTCGAAAATGATGCGGCCCTTGAGGCCGATCGTGGTGTCGCCGGTGTAGAGGCCGCGCCCGACGCCGTACTTTGCGAAGCGCTCGTTCAAACGAGCGAGCAGTTGCGCGCCCGGCAGGCGCTCGCCATCGAGCGCAACGGCCTCGCCGTTCTCGAACGCGAGCGTCGCGCGATGCGGCGCCGACGGCCACTCGGAACGCGGCGCACACCAGCCGCGCGCGCCTTCGCCGGGCGCTTCCCAGCGATCGATTTCACCGCCCGACATGGTGAGCCCGAGCAGGTTTTCGTTGATCGTGTAGGCCTTCTGCTTGGCACGCACGCCGAAGCCGCGCGCTTCGAGGTATTTCTGCTCGTAGGCGCGGACTTCCTTGTGTTCCTTCTGGATTTCGCGGATCGGCGCGACGATTTCGTAGTCGCCGAGCGCCTTCACCGCCAGATCGAAACGCACCTGATCGTTGCCCATGCCGGTGCAGCCGTGCGCGATCGCGCGCGTGCCGATTTCTTCGCAGCGCTTCAGCGCGGCATCGACGATCAGATAACGATCCGACACCAGCAGCGGATACTGCCCCTGATAGCCCTCGCCCGCCCACACGAACGGCTTGACGAAACCGTTCCAGATCGCCGGCCCGCCATCGACGGTGACATGGCTCGCCACACCCAGTTCCTGCGCGCGCTGCTCGATGAAGGCACGTTCTTCCGCATCGACGCCGCCGGTATCGGCGAACACGGTATGCACGGCCCAGCCGCGTTCTTGCAGATAGGGCACGCAGAAACTGGTGTCGAGGCCGCCGGAGAAGGCGAGGACGATGGGGCGGGCGGAAGGAGTCATGGGATTGGCTTCAAGGGGCTAGGGATTAGTAGTGAGGGCGTAATTCTGGAGACTGTGGGAATCTTCAAGGCCAAGCGCGGAGCAAGCTCGCCACTCGCCCCTAACCCCTGCTCTTAAGCAGCTCCGCCATCACCGCCTTCTGCACGTGCAGGCGATTCTCGGCTTCTTCGATCGCGATGCAGGCCGGCGAGTCCATCACGGCGTCGGTGGCCTTGATATTGCGGCGCAGCGGCAGGCAGTGCGAGAAGACGCCGTTGTTGGTCAGCGCCATCTTGGCTTCGTCGACGATGAAGTGGCGGTATTGATCGCGGATCGGTTTCTCGTTCTGCCACGCGCCGAAGTACGGCAGCGCACCCCAGCTTTTCGCATACACCACATCGGCGCCGCGGTAGGCGCTTTCGATGTCGTGGCTGACGCGCAGCGAGCCGCCGCTTTCGGCGACGTTCTGCTGGGCCCAGTCCATGTAGCGCTCGTCGAGCACGTAGTCGGGCGTGGGGCACAACAGCGTCACGTCCATGCCCAGGCGCGTTGCGATGGTGAGCGCGGAATTCGCCACCGCGGTGTTGAGCGCCTTCGGGTGATAGGTCCAGGTCAGCACGTACTTCTTGCCGCGCAGATCGTCGGTTTTGAAGTGCTCCTGCAGGGCCAGCGCGTGCGCCAGTTCCTGGCACGGATGGGTGATCGTTTCGAGATTGATCACCGGCACGCGCGAGTATTCGGCGAACGAACGCAGCACGCGGTCTTCGCGATCGGTGGCCCAGTCGACGAACTTCGGGAAAGCGCGCACGGCGATCAGATCGACATAGCGCGACAGCACCTGCGCCACTTCCTTGATGTGCTCCTCCGACTCGCCGTCCATCACGGTGCCCAGATCGAATTCGATCGGCCAGGCATCCTTGCCGGGTTGCAGCACCACGGCATGGCCGCCGAGATGGAAGGCGCCGAGTTCGAAACTGGTGCGCGTGCGCAGCGACGGGTTGAAAAACACCAGCGCGATCGACTTGCCGCGCATCTGATCGCCCAGCTTCTCGCGCTTGAAACGCGCGGCTTCGCGCAACAGAGCGTCGATTTCGGCGCGGGTGCAATCCTGCGTATTGAGGAAGTGTTTCATGTGGTGTGTATTCCCGCGGCGTGATTTGTTGAAGCGCGATTTTTGCGGCGTGTGATTCGGGAGCCCAGAAACGCAAAAACCCAGCGCTGAGGCTGGGTTTCGTGAAAACGAAAAGGCGATCGCGCGCCGTTACCCAGCCGGTTGGTCGGGTTGCGGTCGACGCGCGCGCGAGGTCATCCCTGCCGCCATGCGGGCGGAGGTGAGGACATCGGCGTCGGCGTGATGGAACAGCATGGGCGAAGTGTTGCACGGGTCGATGTTGCGGTGCAACGGGGCTCTGGTTGAGCCAAAGCGGGACGCAAAGGACGCGAAGGAAAGAGAAAGGACGCAAAGAAAGATTTCAAGGGATCGGGCAACCCACACGCCCCAGTTCACTTCAATGCTTCCTTTGCGTCCTTTCTTTTAACTTTGCGCCCTCTGCGTCCTGCTCTAGAACACTCCACATCAGTCAGCAGGAGAGACGGCCACGCGCACCCGCAGTTTGTTGCCCGGGTCGTAGTCCAGGCGCGAGACGAAGACGTCGCCTTTGAAGCGGTATTCGACGTCGTAGCCGGCGATGCGGCGGTCTTCGCGTTCGACATCGACCACGCGGCAGCGACGTTCGGTGTCGTTGTAGACGCGGTCCGGACCGCCGTTGTTGCGGTCGACGTTGTGGCCAACCGAGCCGCCGATGATGGCGCCCGCCGCGGTGGCGGCGCGGCGGCCGCTGCCGCTGCCGACCTGGTTGCCGATCAAGCCGCCGATGATCGCGCCGGCCACGGTGCCGCCGGTCGGATCGCCGCCGCCGCGCTCGCGCACGCTGACCTGTTCGTCGTAGCACTCTTCGCGCGGTTCGCGATAGCGCACGGTTTCGTAGACCGGATCGACGCGCAGCACGTCGGCATAGCCGTAGTTGACGCTTTCGCGCGCATACGGACCGCCCGGCGGCGGCGGAACCTGGGCGTGGGCGATTCCCACCGCCGCGAGCGCGGCAGCGAGGCTGAACTTCAAGCTGGATTTCATGGCATGCTCCGGAAGCGTTTTGGCGAGGTGCGCGGCAGCCGTGCTCCCTGACGGCCTGCCCATGTGGCCACGTACTCCGGTGTCCCCGGGTTCTGCGCACCGCGCCAGTCCAGCGGGATTCAAGCATCCGACGCCTGAATCCAAGCTTTAGAATTTCGTTAATTCCCACCCCGACGACGGCTTGCGCCCTCGTCCGCTGCCGCGTGCCCCATGGAACTTCGACTCTACAACTCGCTGACCCGCCAATCCGAGGCCTTCGCGCCGCTCGATCCCGCCCGCGTGACGATGTACGTGTGCGGCCCGACGGTCTACAACTACGTGCACATCGGCAACGCGCGCCCGCCGGTGGTGTTCGGCGTGCTGGCCGATCTGCTGCGGCGGCGCTACGGCAACGTGGTGTACGCCCGCAACATCACCGACGTCGACGACAAGATCAACAATGCCGCCGCCGAACTGGGCGTGCCGATCGGCACCATCACGGCCAAGTACACCGCCGCCTACCAGGACGAGATGAGCCGCCTGGGCTGCGCCACGCCCGACGTGCAGCCGCATGCCACCGACCATATCGCGCACATCGTCGCGATGATCGAGCGGCTGATCGCCTCTGGACACGCCTATGCGGCCGAAGGCCATGTGCTTTTCTCGGTGCGCAGCTACCCGGACTACGGCCATCTTTCACGGCGCGATCCGGAAGACATGCTGGCCGGCGCGCGCGTCGAAGTGGCGCCGTACAAGCGCGATCCGGGCGATTTCGTACTGTGGAAACCGTCGACGCCGGAACTGCCGGGCTGGGATTCGCCGTGGGGCCGCGGCCGGCCCGGCTGGCATATCGAATGCTCGGCGATGAGCGAAGCGCATCTGGGCGACACCATCGACATCCATGCCGGCGGCGTCGACCTGCAATTTCCGCATCACGAGAACGAAGTGGCGCAGAGCACCTGCGCGCACGGCGGCAAGGTGTTCGCAAGAGTGTGGCTGCACAACGGCATGCTCAATTTCGGCGGCACCAAAATGTCGAAATCGCTCGGCAACGTGAGCCGCGTGCACGACCTGCTCGACCAGCATCCGGCCGAGGCGTTGCGTCTGTCGCTATTGTCGGCGCATTACCGGCAGCCGCTGGAATGGTCGGAGGGATTGATCGAACAGAGCGTGCGCACGCTCGATCGCCTGTACGGCACGCTGCGCGATCTGGCGGACGTGCCCTCGCCTGCCACGCTGACGATTCCCGTGGGCGTCGAAGCCGCGCTGTGCGACGACATCAATACGCCGGCGGCGCTGGCCGAGATCGCGCGCCTCGCCACCGAGGCGCGGCGTGCATCGGACGTCGAAGAAAAGTCGCGGTTGAAGGCCGAGTTGCTGGGGGCCGGCAGCGCGTTGAATCTGTTGCAGCAGGATCCGGCAGCGTGGTTCGCGCGCGGCAACAGCGGCGACGATGATGCGCGCATCCAGGCGCTGGTGGACGAGCGCAATGAGGCCAAGAAAGCCCGCGATTTCGCGCGCGCGGATGCGGTGCGCAAGCAACTGGCGGACGAAGGGATTCTGCTGGAGGACACGCCGGCGGGAGTGCGGTGGCGGCGTAGTTAGAGCGTTTCGTTGCGCGTTTTCTTGCGAGATCGCGCTTCGATTCGAGATGGTTATGAGTCACCGGGTTCCCGCTTTCGCGGGAATGACAGGGCCTTCTCGTCGCCGGCGGCATTTTGAATCCTCGCGAAATCCAAAATACACCGTCATTCCCGCGAAGGCGGGAATCCAGCGACTCTAAAGCCTCGCATCCGACAAGAACCCGCCGGTCGCACCGAACAGCGACCCTGCCAGCCTCGCATCAAGCATCAATACGAGCGCAATGACCGCAACCTCACCCCGGCGGCCACGACAACTCGCGCCCCGCGAGCAAATGCAGATGGATGTGGAACACCGACTGCCCCGCATCCTTGTTGCAGTTGAACACCGTGCGATAACCCGCGTCGGCGAAGCCTTCGCGCTTGGCGTAGGCCGCCGCCGCCAGGATCAACTTGCCCACCAGCGGCGCGTGCTCCGGCCGCAGATCGTTCAAGGTCGCGATCGGTTCCTTCGGGATGAACAACACGTGGATCGGCGCGCGCGGCGTTACATCGCGGAAGGCCAATACTTCGTCGTCTTCATAGACGATGTCGGCCGGAATCTCGCGGCGGATGATCTTCGCGAAAATGGTGTCGCTCATGCGGGCGCTCCTGGCTGAAGGCTATTCCGGCACGTCCTGGCGTTGCCCGAAGGCGTGCGCCAGCGTGCCGCGGTCGATGTATTCGAGTTCGCCGCCGATCGGCACGCCGTGCGCGAGCCGGCTCGGCCTGACGCCGCGCTGCCGCGCGAGCGTCGCGAGATAATGCGCGGTGGCTTCGCCTTCGACGGTCGGATTGGTGGCGATGATCAATTCGCGCACTTCGCCTTCGGCGAGACGCTCGACCAACAGGTCGAGGCCGAGTTCACGCGGGCCCAGACCATCGAGTGGCGAAAGCTTCCCGTGCAACACGAAGTAACCCCCGCGAAAACCGGTGGCCTGCTCGATCGCGGCCTGGTCGGCCGGCGCTTCGACCACGCACAAAAGCTGCGCATCGCGCGATGAATTGCGGCACAGCGCGCATACGCTTTCCTCGCTGAAATTGCGGCAGCGCGTGCAGTTGCCGATGCGCTGCATGGCGTCGGCGAGCTTCGCTGCGAGCTTGCGGCCGCCGTCGCGCTGGCGTTCAAGCAGATGGTGCGCCATGCGCTGCGCAGTCTTCTGTCCGACGCCGGGCAGCACACGCAGTGCCTCGATCAGTTCGTCGAGCAGCGGCGAGGCGCTCATGCGTCACCGGCCGAAGGGCGCGCGCCGTTCGACGTCATCAGAACATCCCGGGCAGCTTCATTCCCGGCGGCAGCGGCATGCCGGCCGTCGCCTGCGACATGCGCTTCTGGCTTTCTTCGTTGGCCTTGTTGACGGCGTCGTTGAAGGCCGCTGCGATGAGGTCTTCGGTCATTTCGAGATCGTCGCCGACCACTTTCGGATCGAGCTTCACGCGGCGCACTTCCATGCGCGCGGTCATCGTTACCTGCACCATGCCGCCGCCGGCCTGGCCGGTGACTTCGACCAGTGCCAGCTCTTCCTGCGCGCGCTTGAGGTTTTCCTGCATTTTCTGCGCTTGCTGCATCAGGTTGCCGATCGGTCCGCGCATGCTGTGTGCTCCTGCAAAGTGGGATGGGTTTGATCGCGCTGCGAAGCGCGCTTGGGAATCAGTTGTCGTCGACGGGACGAATCGAATCGGGCTGCACGCGCGCGCCGTATTGCGATACCAGGCGCTGCACGGCGGGATCGTTCATGAACGCGGCCTCGGCCTCGCTCTGGCGCTGCGTGCGTTCGCGCCGCGCGCGATCGTGCAGCGTCTCGCTGCCCGCGTCGGCCACGGGGGCGACGAATTCGATGCGCGGCACCGCGCCCAGCGCTTCGCCGAGCGTGCCGGCCAGTTGCCGCACCAGACTATCGGTGCGGAAATGTTCGAGCGTTTCGGGCAGCGCGAGCTTCAACACGACACCGGTGTAGCCGACGAACGATGCGTTGGCGGCAAGTTCGCGCACCGGACCTTTGAGCGAAACGCGTTCGAGCAGGTCGAGCCAGTCGTTGCCGTCGATCAGACGCGCTTCGCCGGCAAACGGCGAGGCGGTTTCGGAAATCGGTAAGGGCGACGCGGCTGTCGAAGGTGCGGTTGCACGCGGAACGTCGACATGAGCATCGAAGCTTTTTGCCGGCGCCGCAGCCATCGGAGCCGAAGCAATCGGCGCTGCAACTTCCCGGCTCTGATCCCGACTCCCGACGCCCGATTCCCGCGCGGCAGCAGGCTTCGCCGCCAACGCGGCAGCCGCCGAGGCGGCCGCCGCGAACGCCGCGCTCGCGGTGCCGCGCGGCACGACGATTTCATCGTCGCCGCGAAAACGTTCGGCCGCCGGTTTGCCGGCGGTCGGCCCGGCGAACGCCGCCGGTGCGCTTTCCGCGACGCGACGCGCCGGCGCGCCGGCATTGCTGGTGGCGACGGCCGATGAAACACCAGCCACGTCGCCGTCGAGCGGACGAAACGCCAGCATCCGCAGCAAGGTCATCTCGAATCCGACGCGCGGACTGGGCGACATGAACAGATCGCGCCGGCCCTGCACCGCCATCTGATACCACAGCTGCACCAGGTCCGGCGCCACCGCTTTCGCGCAGGTCGGAAGATCGATGCGGTCGTCCTGCAATTCGACGCCGGGCACCAGTTGCAGCAGTTGGATGCGATGCAATGCCTGCGCGATTTCGTCGAGCGCCGACGCGAAATCCGGCGCGAACGCGGCGATGCGGCCCATCACGTCGAGTAGTTCGCGCCCGTCGCCGGCGCTCAGCGCCGCGAGCAACTGGCCGACCTGGGCGCGATCGACGGTGCCCAGCATCGTGCGCACGTCCGGCTCGCGCAGCGCGCCGCCGCAGAACGCCAGCGCCTGGTCGAGCAGCGACAAGCCGTCGCGCAGGCTGCCGTCGGCCCCGCGCGCCAGCAGCGCGATCGAACCCGAATCGGCTTCCACGCCTTCGGCCGCGAGGATCGCGGTCATCTGCGTGGCGATCTGTTCTTCGGTCAGGCGCTTGAGATTGAACTGCAGGCAGCGCGACAACACCGTCACCGGCAGTTTTTGCGGATCGGTGGTGGCGAGCAGGAATTTGACGTGCTCGGGCGGCTCTTCGAGCGTCTTCAACAGGGCGTTGAAGGCGTTCTTCGACAGCATGTGCACTTCGTCGATCAGGTAAACCTTGTAGCGGCCGCGGGTCGGCATGTACTGCGCGTTTTCGATCACCTCGCGCACGTCGTCGACGCCGGTATTGCTCGCGGCGTCGATCTCGAGCAGGTCGACGAAGCGGCCGGCGTCGACGGCTTCGCACACCGCGCACACGCCGCAGGGTTCGGCGCCGACACCGCGTTCGCAGTTCAGACTCTTCGCGAAAATGCGCGCGATGGTGGTCTTGCCGACGCCGCGCGTACCGGTGAACAGGAAGGCGTGATGCACGCGGCCGGAGTCGAGCGCGTTCGACAGCGCGCGTACGACGTGCTCCTGGCCCACCAGTTCGGCGAAGCGCCGCGGGCGCCATTTTCGCGCTAGCACGAGATAAGACATCGAAGTCCTGAGTGAACGGATGGGCCTGCTCGCAGGCCGCGCGGATGCGCTTCAGGCCCATTGTGCCAACCGGGGCCGCCAGGGCCAAGCGCGCCGCCGGTGCGACTTGTGGCGGACGGCCCCGGACCGCTATCATTCGCGGTCTTGCACAGGGCCAGGACGGCCATGCGCAACACCTCCGGAGAGGTGTCCGAGCGGTTGAAGGAGCACGCCTGGAAAGTGTGTAAGCGTCTAAACAGCGCTTCGCGGGTTCGAATCCCGCTCTCTCCGCCATGGTGGCCCCCGTCGGTCCCCTCGCGACGATAGATCGAAAACCCCGCCAGGTCCGGAAGGAAGCAACGGTATCGGTCGATTCGGGTGCCGAGGTCAGGCTGGCGGGGGCCATCGCCACTATGCGGGTCCTTCCGCAAAACCCGCACATCCATGTGCGGACTTTTCAATGCTCGTACTAAGTTGCGAGAGCAGGTGGGTTCGTTGGGAGCTTGGGTTTTAGGCTTCTGGGTGGATCCAGCCTGAGGGGCCTTCGACGTAGTGTTCGCGTTTCCAGATCGGGACGCGGCGCTTTACCTCGTCGATGATGTAGCGGCAGGCGGCGAACGCCGCGTCGCGGTGCGCGGCGCTGACGCCGACCCACACCGCCACCTCGCCCAGTTCCAGCGTTCCGACGCGGTGCTCGCAGCGGACATCGACGACGGCGAAGCGTTCGCGGGCTTCGTCGAGGATGCGTTCGGCTTCGGAAATCGCGAGGATTTCGTAGGCTTCGTAGTCGAGGCGCAGCACGGCGCGGCCGGCGTGCTGTTCGCGCACCCAGCCTTCGAAGCTCGCGAAGCCGCCGGCGGCGTGCGACTGCAATTCGGCGCGCAGGTTCGCGCCATCGATCGCTACGCTGCGCAGCCGGAAGCGGTTCATCCGCCCGATACCGGCGGCAGGAAGGCGACTTCGGCGCCGTCGCGCAACACGGTCTCCCACGGCACGAAGGCACCGTCCATCGATGCGCGCAAACGTTCTGCGCCGAATGCGAAGCCGTGTCTGACCCGCAACTCCTCGTACAGCGCGCGCAAATCGACGGCATCGGTGCGCACCGATTCCGCGCTGGTGCCGGCCGCGTCGCGCAGGCTGGCGAAATATAGAACGTCAACCCGCATCGGCCGCTCCCACATCGTGCTTGCCGCCGCGTTTGGCGGTCAGGCGCGCGTCGCGGATCACGATTTCGTGCGACAGCGCCTTGCACATGTCATACACCGTCAGCGCCGCCAGCGTGGCGCCGGTGAGCGCTTCCATCTCGACGCCGGTGCGGTGTTCGGTGCGTACCGTACAGCGAATGCCGAGCGCGGTTTCATCCTGCCAGTCGATTGAAAAGTCGATGCCGTAGATCGGCAGCGGATGGCAGAACGGAATCAGTTCGGCCGTGCGCTTGACGGCCATGGTGCCGGCGACGATCGCGGTGTCGATCACCGCGCCTTTCGCGACGCGCAGCGAATCGCGGCGCAATTTCTGCGCGACTTCGCTCGGGAACTGCACCGTGCATTCGGCCGTCGCGGTGCGTGCCGTCACGGCCTTGCCGCCGATGTCGACCATCGCCGGACGGCCGGCGGCATCGACGTGCGTGAGTTCTTCGGTAGTCATCGGTCAGTCCGTTTCATCCGCCGATCGCATACATTTCGACGTGGCGCGTGGCGCCCTCGTCGCGCAGTTCGCGCCGGCGTTCGCTGTAGCGATCGATGCGGTTCGACCATAGCCGTGCGATCGCCGCGTCGAGCGTTTGCGGATCGATGTTCTCCTGCAGCAGCGGCCGCAGCTCGTGTCCCGCCGCGGCGAACAAACAGGTGTAGAGCTTGCCGTCGGCCGACAGCCGGGCGCGGTGACAATCGCCGCAGAACGGCTCGGACACCGACGACACGAAACCGATTTCGCCGGCGCCGTCGGCGTAGGCGTAACGTTCCGCCACTTCGCCGCGATAGCCGGCGTCGAGCGCGCGCAGCGGCCAGCGCGCTTCGATGCGCTCGCGCAATTGCCGCGAGGTCACCACTTCTTCCGGACGCCAGCCGTTGCAGGTGCCGACGTCCATGTATTCGATGAAGCGCACGACGTGCCGCGTGCCGCGGAAACGTTCGAGCAGCGGCAGCACGTCGTCTTCGTTGACCCCGCGCTGCACGACGCAGTTGAACTTGATCGAGGCGAAGCCCGCCGCCTGCGCCGCGTCGATGCCGCGCAGCACATCGGCGATGTCGCCGCGGCCGCCGCTCGATTGCCGGAAACGATCGGGATCGAGCGTGTCGAGGCTGATCGTCAGGCGCTTGAGGCCACTGGCGCGCAGTGCCTGCGCATGGCGCGCCAACAGGCTGGCGTTGGTGGTGAGCGCCACGTCGTCGACGCCTTCGATCGCGACCAGTCGCGCGACCAGTTCCGGCAAGCCGCGACGCAGCAACGGCTCGCCGCCGGTCAGGCGCAGTTTGCGCACGCCCTGTTTGACGAACGAACGCGCCGCGCGTTCGATCTCGTCGAAACTCAGGCGACTGCGGCTGTCGCCGATATCGTCGTGCGGGTAGCGCTCTTCCGGCATGCAGTAGGGGCAGCGGAAGTTGCAGGTTTCTATCACCGAGATGCGCAGGTCGCGCAGCGGCCGCTGCAGGCGATCGAGCGGCGTGGTTTCCAGCTGCAGCGGGATGGCGAGCGTCATGCGGTCGCCTCCTGTGGGGACGGATTTTGCATCGTGGGATCGCGCAGAACATGCGCTTCGCCGGCGCGCGCGACGCGATATCCGCGCGACTGCAAGACCTCGCCATCGGCACCCGAGCCGTAGTGATAGAGCAGGCATTGCCCGAGCAAGGCCGGCGCGTATTCGCGTTCGAGATCGTCGATGCCGCTGTGCGACGGATTGCCGACCAGGCCGCAATCGTGCGCGACGAGTTCGCCGCCCGCCGCATGGCGCGCCAGCATTTCGGGAATCGGCCGCGTGTCGCCGGTGTAGACGAAACTGCCGCGCAACGCGATGCCGAACGCGGTGTCGGGTTCGTGATGGCGCACCGGAAAACTGTCGAACCACAGGCCTTCGTGCCAGAAGCCGCGCGAATGCGGCACCAGGCGGAACGCGTCCCAGAAATTCGCGCCGCCTTCGGCCAGCACGCCGGGGTAATCGGCGACGCGCCGCTGTACCCACGACACCAGCGCGGCCGGCACAAACAGGCGCGTGTTGCCGCGTCGCCGTTCGTCGAAGTAGATCTTGTAGAACAGCCTTTCGAGCCCACCGATGTGGTCGAAATGCGTATGCGTGAGATAGATCGCCGACGGCGGTTCGCCATAGCGCGCGAGGTAGGCGGTGAGCGCCTCGGAGCCGCAGTCGACCATCAGCATCGGGCGCCCGTCGCGTTCGAGCACGGCGCAGGCCGAACCCAGTTCGACCGCCTGCGCGCTGCCCACACCGAGGAACCGCAGCGCGTAACTCACAGTGCCTCCGTCAGCGGCACCGACGCCGAGCCCTGCGCATAACCGCGTTCAAGCGCGGACCAGGCTTCCGGCCAATTCGCATTGCGGGTGGCGCCGAGTTTGGCCAGCGAACGTTCGAGCCGCTGCAGGTTGGCACGCGACCAATCCGCGGCCGGCGCGCGCAGTTCGCCGCGATCGAAATCGATCAGCCACACCGCGCCGCCGGCATCGATCAATACGTTGTGCGCATTGAGGTCGGCGTGGAATGCGCCTTCGGCATGGAAGCGCGCCAGCGTGGCGCCGATGCGATGCCACAACGCGGCGCCGGGAAAATCATCGGCGCTGCGTTGCGCCAGCGTGCGCGCATCGGGAACCAGCGCCGTGAGCAGGTCGGCGCGATAAAACAACCCATCGCGGACGTAGCCGGCGGCGAGCGCAGCCGGCACCGGCAAACCGCGTCGCGCCAGTTCGTGCAGCAAGCGGAATTCGCGGAACGAGCGGGTGTTTTCTTCGCCGCTCCACAGGTAGCGATCGCGGTTGACGCGTCCAACCAGGCCGCCGCGACGATAGTGGCGCAGCACGCCTTCGCCGAATTCGCCGCGCACATACCACACCGCGCCGCGCCCGCCGCTGTCGTTGCCCGGGCGGGCGTCGTTCCAGGCTTGCGGGTCGAGCGACACGGCGTCGGCTTGTGCGAAGCGGCGGCGGTCGAACAGAATCGCACCGTGCGCGGTCGCGCGGCGCGCGGTATCCGCCGTCGATTCGGGCAGGCGGGTCGTCGTCATCTGGCGCGGCATTCCTTCACGCTGTGAGTTTAGCAACTTGACTGCGATTTCGAGCCCGCCCGAACACCTGTGCCTGCTGCGCCTGTCGGCCTTGGGCGACGCTACGCACGTGGTGCCGCTGGTGCGCACGATCCAGCGCGCGTGGCCTTCGACTCGGCTCACCTGGATCATCGGTAAGGGCGAACGCCTGCTGCTCGATGGCCTCGAAGGCGTCGAGTTCATCGTCTACGACAAGAAAACCGGCCTGTCCGGCATGCGCGCGCTGTGGAAGCAACTGCGCGGCCGGCGCTTCGATGCGCTGCTGCAGATGCAACTGGCGCTGCGCGCGAACGTGCTCTCGCTCGGCATCCCGGCCACGCTGCGCATCGGTTACGACCCGGCGCGCAGCAAGGAAGGCCACGGGCTATGCATCAACCGCCGCATCGATGCCGGCGGCCATCACGTGCTCGATGTGCTGGGCAAATTCGTCGAGCCGCTCGGCCTGCAACAGGAGCGCGTCGAGTGGCGCCTGCCGGTGCCGGAAGCGGCGCGCGCCTGGGCCGAAGAACAATTGCCCGGCGCGCAGCCGACGCTGATCGTTTCGCCGTGTTCGAGCCACGAATTGCGCAACTGGGCGCCGGAGCGCTACGCCGCCGTGGCCGACCATGCGATACGCGCGCATGGCTGGCGCGTGGCGATCTGCGGCGGACGCAGCGAGCTCGAACGGCGCACCGCCGATGCCATCCTCGCCGCGATGCAGCAGCCGGCGATCGACCTGGTCGGCAAGGACACGCTGAAACAACTGATGGCGCTGCTCGAACGCGCCGCGGCCGTGCTCAGCCCCGACTCCGGCCCCGCCCACATCGCCAACGCCGTCGGCACCAAAGTGATCGGCCTCTACGCCTGCACCGACCGCGAACGCTGCGGTCCGTATTCCGACCTGCGCTGGTCGGTGAACCACTACGACGAGGCAGCGCGAAAATTCCTCGGCAAACCGGCCTCCGAGCTGCGCTGGGGCAAGCGCGTGGAATTTCCCGGCGTGATGGATTTGATCGGGGTGGACGAGGTGGTGGCGAAACTCGACGGGTTGGTTGGGAGCGGGATCAGGGGTTAGTAGCGAGGGCGCGCTGCACGCGAGCCTGTCGCGAACCCGTAGACCCCAAAATCACGCCCCAGCTACTCGCCCCTAACCCCGCTCTTACTGCGCCGCGCGATAATCGCGATAGCTCTTTTCCTCGACATACACCGATCCCAGCGCCAGATTGATCTCGCGCTTGATCCGCGCGCGGTCGTCGTTCTCGAAATAGACGGCGCGCGCCAGGCGGATGAATTCGGCGTCGAATTCCTGTTTCGATTCCTTCTCGCGGATATCGTCTTCGATTACCCACAGGCGCTCGTTGACCGCCTTGAGTGCGGCGCGCAGGGCGACGATGTCGTGGCCGGCCGCCGGGTGCTGCATCCACAGTTGTTCGAGCGCCGACAACTCGTTGCGTACGTTGGCGACCTTGGCCGCGTCGGTCATGCGCTCGGACTTGATCTGCAGGATGGCGATCTTGTCGAGCAGTTCGCCGAAGGAGACGGGGACGAGGATTTCGGACATGGCGGGCTTCCGTTGCGAAGGCGGCATGATGCCCCGGGCGCTGGCCCGCGGGCCAGCGGAAACGAAAATCCCGGCGCGGGGCCGGGATTTTCTTGCAACTGGCGGAGAGGGTGGGATTCGAACCCACGGTACGCTTACACGTACGCCTGATTTC
>CBFHAI010000057.1:0-28780 GCA_965653565.1 uncultured Chiayiivirga sp.
CGGGGTTCGGGAGTCGGGAGAAAAGCAGCGCAGGCTGCTTGCGCCGACCGGCGTCGCTCCGATCCCGGCGATGGACCGCTGCAGCGGGCTACGACAAGCCGAACCCTGCATTTCGGGCGAGGTCCGCGTAGCCCGGGAACGACGTCGCCACATTGGCGCAGTCGCGGATGGTGACCGGTGCGGTGGCTAGCTGCGCGGCGATGCTGAAGCTCATCGCGATACGATGGTCGCCGTGGGCGTCGACCGTGCCACCGCCGATGGGGCCGCCATGGATCACGGCGCCGTCCGGCGTTTCATCGACGCGCACCCCGAGCGTGCGCAAGCCGGCCGCCATCGCGGCGATGCGGTCGGATTCCTTGACCCGCAGCTCTGCCGCGCCGGCCACGCGCGTCACTCCCGAGGCCGCAGCTGCCGCCACGAACAGTGCCGGGAACTCGTCGATCATGTCGGGCACCAGCGCCACCGGCACCTCGATGCCGGTGAGCGGCGCATGGCGGACGTGCAGGTCGGCCACCGGTTCGCCGCCGTCGGTGCGGGCGTTGAGCACGGCGATATTCGCGCCCATCAGGTCGAGCGCCTTCAGCAGTCCAGTACGGCGCGGATTGATGCCGACGCCGCGCAGCATCACATCGGAGCCCGGCACCAGCGTGGCGGCGACCAGGAAGAACGCCGCCGACGAGAAATCGGCCGGTACTTTGATCGAGGTCGCCTGCAACCGATGGCCGCCGGTGAGGCGCGCCATGCCGGGCTCGAAATCGATCGGCCAGCCGAAGGCGGCGAGCATGCGTTCGGTGTAGTCGCGGGTCGGGTGCGGCTCGTGGACCACCGTCCCGCCCTGCGTGTAAAGCCCGGCCAGAAGCACCGCGGATTTGACCTGCGCGCTCGCTACAGGCAGTGAGTATTCAATGGCTTGCAGCACTTTTCTGCCGTGGATTCGCAAGGGCGGCAAGCCGCCGGCCTCGGCATCGATCAGCGCACCCATGCGACTGAGTGGCTCGATCACGCGGCGCATCGGCCGGCGCGACAGCGATTCGTCGCCGATCAGCACGGAGTCGAAAGCCTGGGCCGCGAGCAAGCCGGTCAGCAGTCGCATGCCGGTGCCGGCGTTGCCGCAGTCGATCGGTGCCGCCGGCGCCTTCAATCCGTGCAGCCCGACGCCGTGCACGATGCGCACGCCCTCGCCTGCCGTTTCGATATTGACTCCCATCGCGGCGAACGCGGCCGCCGTGGCGAGCGTGTCTTCACCCTCCAGAAAACCTTCGATGCGGCTGACGCCGTCGGCCAGCGCCGCAAACATCACCGCGCGGTGCGACACCGACTTGTCGCCGGGCACGCGCAATTCGCCGCTCAGCGCGCGACCCGGCTGCGCGATCCAGTCTTCGCGTTTCACGTGCCGATCTCGTCGAGCGCCTGCAGCAGGCGCTGATTCTCGCTGCGCGTGCCGACCGTGATGCGCAGGCACTCGCCCAGTCCGTAGCCGCCCATCGGCCGCAGCACCACGCCGCGCGCGGTCAGGGCCGATTCGATCTGGGCGGTGCGCGCACCGAATTCGACCAGCAAGAAGTTGGTCTGCGACGGATACACGAACAACCCGCGCTGCATCAGCTTCTCGCGCGTCCAGGCGCGCTCCTCGGCGTTGCGCACGCGCACCCACTCGAGATGTTCGGCGTCGGCCAGTGCGGCCTGCGCCGCCGCCAGGCCGAGCGAGTTCACGTTGAAGGATTCGCGCACGCGCTCCATCACCGCGATCAGTGCGGCGTCGGCCACCGCGTAGCCGACGCGCAATCCGGCCAGCCCGTAGGCCTTCGAGAAGGTGCGCGTGACGATCAGGTTCGGATAGCGCGTCAGCAACGCCAGCGCGGATTTCAGTTCCGGCACGTCGACGAATTCGAGATAAGCCTCATCGACCACGACGAGCACGTGCTCAGGCAAGCGCGCCAGCAGGCGGTCGAGTTCGGCGGTCGGGAACCAGGTGCCGGTCGGATTGTTCGGGTTGGCGAAGAACAGCAGGCGCGTCGCCGGTGTGACGGCGGCCAGCAGCGAGTCCGGATCGTGCCCGCGCGGCATCGCGGCATCGCGCGCATAGGGCTCGGCCAAGCGCAGCGTCGCGCCGGCCGCCTGCGCGGCGAGCGCGTAAACCGCAAAGCCGTAGCGCGAAGCGACCACATCGACACCGGGCCCCGCGAACACCTGCCCGAACTGCATCAGCAATTCATGCGAGCCGTTGCCGAGCAGGATCTGCGACACCTCGACCCCATGGGCCGCGGCGAGCGCGCGCTTCAGATCGCCACCGAGCGGATCGGGATAGCGATAGATCGCCGACAACTCGTCGAGAATCGCCCGCCGCGCCTTCGGGCTCGGCCCATGCGAATTTTCGTTCGAGCCCAACTCGGCCAGCGCCGCCGCGGAAAATTTGCGGCGGAATGCGACCAGGTCGTGGCCCGGATCGTAGGCGCGCAAGCGCTGGATGCCGGGCTGCGCCAGGGCTTCGTATCGGTTCATCGCGGCGCTCACGGAACTGCGACCTTCGCCGGTCTCAAAGCACGGCCACCGGATAGGAACCGAGCACCTTGACATCGTGCGCCAGCTCGCGTGCTTCGTCGATCGCGCTCTTCATCGCGGCATCGTCGATATGGCCCGCGATATCGACGAAGAACGCATATTGCCAGCGGCCGGTGTGACCGGGCCGCGACTCGATGCGGTTCATCGACAGGCTGCGCTTGGCGAACGGGCTGAGCACGTTGTACAGCGCGCCGGGCTGGTCCTTGATGAAGATCAGCAGCGAAGTGCGATCGTGGCCCGACGGCGGGAACAACTCGCGCCCGAGCACGAGGAAGCGCGTGGTGTTGTCGGGCCGATCCTCGATCGGGCCGGCCACGATCTTCAAGCCGTAGACATTGGCGGCCGCAGCACCGGCGATCGCCGCCGCATCGTCGGCGTTGCGGGCGCGGCGCGCGGCCTCGGCATTGCTCGACACCGCGATCTTCTCGATCTTCGGCAGATGCTCGCGCAACCAGGCCTTGGTCTGCGCGAACGATTGCGGATGCGAGTAGATGCGCTCGATATCCTCGATCCGTCCGCTGCGCGACAACAGATGCTGATGCACGCGCAGCTCGACTTCGCCGCAGATCTTCAGCTTCGAGGTGAGGAACATGTCGAGCGTCGACTGGATCGTGCCCTGGGTCGAATTCTCGACCGGCACCACGCCGAAATCGGCGTTGCCCGCTTCGACTTCCTGGAACACTTCCTCGATGCTGGCCAGCGGCAATCCATGCGCCGAGTGACCGAAATGCTTATGCACCGCCTGCTGCGAAAACGTGCCTTCCGGGCCGAGAAAACCGACTTTCAGCGGTTCCTGCTGGGCCAGGCAGGCCGACATGATTTCGCGGAACAGGCGCACCAGCACTTCGTCGTTGAGCGGACCGTCGTTGCGGTCCACCACCATGCGCAGCACCTGCGCCTCGCGCTCGGGCCGGTAGTAATCGATCGCAGCCTTCAACGGCCCCTTGGCCTTGCCGACCTGCTGCGCCCACTGCGCGCGCTCGGCGATCAGGGTCTGGATGCTGCGGTCGATGCCGTCGATGCGCGCGCGCACATCGGCCAGGTCGGGCTTCGGTGCATCGGCGGGTTTCGCCGGCGCGGTGCTCTTCTTCGTTGCCGAAGGTCGTCGCGCCGAAGGTTTCGGCGAGGGAATCTTGCGCGTTGCCATCACACCATCCGTACGGAAAGAATGCCTTCGATCGCGGCGATTTCGCTCAACGTCGCGGCGTCGACTTCGCTGTCGGTATCGACCAGCGTGTAGGCGACATCGCCGCGCGAGGCGTTGTGCATCTGCGCGATGTTCACGCCGGCGACGCCGAGCGCATGCGTCAGCTGGCCGATCATGTTCGGCCGGTTCTGGTTGGCGATGCAAAGCCGCGCCCGGCCCTCGCGCGGCATGCGCGTGTTCGGGAAATTCACCGCGTTGGCGACGTTGCCGTTCTCGAGGAAATCGCGCAGCTGATCGACCACCATCACCGCGCAGTTCTCCTCGGCCTCGAGCGTCGAGGCACCCAGGTGCGGCAGGCCGATCACGCGCGGGTTGCCGAGCAGTTCGGGCTGCGGAAAGTCGGTGACGTAGCGCCCGATGCGGCCATCGCTCAAGCCCTGTTTGAGCGCTTCGGCATCGAAGATGCCTTCACGCGCGAAGTTGAGCAGCACCACGCCCTTCTTCGCCACGCCGAGCGACGTCACGCTGAAAATGCCGCGCGTCGCATCGTTGAGCGGCACGTGAAAGGTGATGAAATCCGATGCCGCATACAGTTCGTTGAGGCTGCCCGCCTTCACCACTTCCGACGACAACTGCCAGGCGCCGTCGACCGTCATGTGCGGATCGAAGCCGTACACCGTCATGCCGAGCGCGCGTGCCGCATTCGCCACTTTGACGCCGATCGCACCCAGCCCGATCACGCCGAGCGTGCGGCCGGCGAGTTCGATGCCGACGAAACGTTTCTTCTCGGCTTCGATCGCATGATGCGGGTCGGCGTGGCCAGCCAGACCGCCGACGAAACCGAGCGCATCGCCCACGTTGCGCGCCGCCAGCAACATGCCGGCGAGCACGAGTTCCTTCACCGCATTCGCATTCGCGCCCGGCGCGTTGAACACCGGAATCCCGCGCTGGCTCATCGCCGCGACCGGAATATTGTTGGTGCCGGCGCCGGCGCGCGCGATCGCGCGCACGCTCGCAGGAATCTCGAGCTTGTGCATATCGGCCGAGCGCAACAGCACGGCGTCCGGCGCGTCGATCTCGTTCGCGACCCGATAGCGATCCGCCGGCAACCGATCGAGCCCGGTGCGGGAAATATTGTTCAGCGTCTGGACCTTGAACATGGGTATTGCGTCTCTCCGGTCACTGGTCGCGATTAGTAGTTTCGGAAAAGCAAAAGCGGGACGCAGAGTACGCAAAGACAAGAGAAAGGACGCGAAGAAAATCAGTAGGTACTGTGGCTGCCCATGTCATTGCTCTACTTTGCGTACTTTCTTTTATCTTTGCGTACTCTGCGTCCCGCTTTGCTTCGCAAGCCATCACCCGTTACGACGCGCAAAGTCCCGCATGAAGTCGACCAGCGCCTGTACGCCTTCCAGCGGCATCGCGTTGTAGATCGACGCGCGCATGCCGCCGAGGGCGCGGTGGCCTTTGAGGGCGAGCAGGCCTGCCGCTTTCGATTCGGCGAGGAAAGCATCGTCGAGCGCGGCGTCGTGCAGGGTGAAAGGCACGTTCATCCAGGAGCGCGCGGCCGGATCGACCGGGTTTTTGTAGTAGCCGTTCGAGCCGTCGATCGCGCCGTAGATTAGTTCGGCCTTGCGGCGATTCCGTTCGGCGATCGTCTGCATGCCGCCTTCGCTCTTCATCCACTGGAACACCAGGCCGGCGAGGTACCACGACAGCGTCGGCGGCGTGTTGAGCAGCGAGTTTTCCTTCGCGTGCGCGGCGTAGGTGAAGATTTTCGCGATGCTCGACGGCGCGCGCGCCAGCAGGTCGTCGCGCACGATCAGCACGACCAGGCCCGACGGTCCGATGTTCTTCTGCGCGCCGGCGTAGATCAGGCCGTAGCGCGACACATCGATCGGCCGCGACAGGATCGTCGACGACAAATCCGCCACCAGCGGCACGTCGCCGACCTCGGGTGTGTCGTGGAATTCGACGCCGTGGATGGTTTCGTTCGGCGTCACGTGCACGTAGGCCGCATCAGGCGTCAACTTCCATTCGCTGCGCGGCGGGATCGTGGTGAAGTTGCTCGCTTCCGACGAGGCCGCGATGTTGACGCGGCAATACGGCTTGCCTTCGGCGACGGCCTTCTGGCCCCAGGCGCCGGTGACGATGTAGTCGGCGATCTGATCGGGGCGCGCGAGGTTCATCGGGATCTGCGCGAAATGCTGCGTCGCGCCACCCTGCAGGAACAACACGCGATAGTTGTCGGGCACCGCGAGCAGGTCGCGCAGATCGCGTTCGGCCTGCGCGGCCATGCTTTCGAAAGCCTTGCCGCGATGGCTGATTTCCATCACCGAAGCGCGTTCCCCGCCCCATTCGAGCAGTTCGGACTGGGCACGGCGCAACACCGCTTCGGGCAGCGCGGCAGGGCCGGCGCTGAAATTGTAGGCACGCGACATTCGGGAGGACTCCGCAGGCAGCTTCTGGTTCGAGGCTAGCATGCCGCGGTGCAGCATGAAAGATGGCGCACTGCGTTCTCGCGCGGCGGTCATGGCATGTCGAAATTCCCGAGTCTTTACTCGGTGCGAGCGCCACCGGATCGGTGCAGCGAACCCGCAGTTCGTATCAGGCGAAACCGGCCACGCGCGGCAGCGGATACCCTTCCATCAGCAAGGCGTCGATTTCGCTCGCCGGCAGAGCCGCCGCGTACAGATGACCTTGCGCGGTCTGGCAGCCCATCGCGGCCAGCAGTCGCGCCTGGCCAGCGTTCTCGACGCCTTCGGCCGTCAGGGCCAGGCCGAGATCTTCGGCGAAACCGCTGATGGTGCGCACGATGGCGCGGTGGCGCGGATTGGTTTCCATGTCGCGCACGAAGCTCTGGTCGATCTTCAACATGTCGAACGGCGCCGATGCGAAGGAGTCGAGCGAGGAATAGCCGGTGCCGAAATCGTCGACCGCCAGCGACACGCCGATCGACTTCAACGCCGCCAGCGTCGGCGCCGCGGGGCCGCGGCCGTTGCGGAACACCGTCTCGGTGATTTCAAGCGTAACGAATCGCGGTGCGATGCCGGTGCTGGCGATCAGCGAGCGGAATTTGCTGTCGGCGCTGCGCGCTGTGATCTGGCGCTCGTCGATGTTGAGATTGATGCGCAGCTCGGCACGATGCGGATAGCGCTGCTGCCACTCCACCGTCTGCCGGCAGGCCTGCTCGAACACCCACCAGTCCAGTTGCGTGATCAGGCCGCTCTCTTCGGCCACGTGCAGGAACTGGGCGGGAAACAGCAGGCCGCGCTGCGGATGCTGCCAGCGCACCAGGGCTTCGAAACCTTCGATTTCGCCGCCGGGAATCGTCACCACCGGCTGATAGTGGACGCGGAATTCGTTGCGCTCGAAGGCCAGCCGGAAATCGGTTTCGAGCCGGAAACGATCGCGCGCCGCGGCGTGCATGGCTTCGTCGAACACCACGTAGCCGGACTTGCCGCCGGCCTTGGCGCGGTACATCGCGGTGTCGGCGTCGCGCAGCACCTGATCGGGCTTGCTGTAGTCCGGATGCCCGAGCACGATGCCGACGCTGGCGCCGGAGAAGGTCTGGTGGCTGTCGATATCGAACGGCGCGGCGAACAGATCGAGCACTTGCTGCGCCAGCGCGATCGCGCGCGCTTCATCGCATTCGCCGTGCGGCAGGATGGTGAATTCGTCGCCGCCGTAGCGTGCGACCAGCGCCTCCTCGGTGAGCGCGCGCGTCAGCAATTCGGCGATCACCACCAGCAAGCGATCGCCGGCGGCGTGGCCCAGACTGTCGTTCACCAGTTTGAAACCGTCGAGATCGAGGAACAGCACCGCGTAGCGATAATCCTCTTCCAGCCGCGCCTGGCGCAGTACTTCGTCGAGCCGCTGCTGGAACAACAGGCGATTCGGCAGGCCGGTGAGCGGATCGTGCGCGGCGTGGAAGCGCAGGCGCTGCTCGGCTTCGCGATGCCGCGTTATATCGCGCACCGTGCCGGTCATCTGCGGCTCGCCGTCGATGTCGATCGCGCCGATGCTCACCGTCACGTAGATGCGGCTGCCGTCCTTGCAGACGTAGCAGCTTTCGAAATCCGGCGGCAGCGTATCGCCTTCGCGCAGGCGGCGCTCGCGTTCGGCGGTCGCCGGCAGATATTCGGGTGCCACCAGGTCGCGCAGGTTCAAGGACAGCAACTCGCCTTCGCCGAAGCCGAGCATTTCGCACAAGCGCTGGTTGACGTAGACGTAGCGATCGGCGCGCGAAATAAACACGCCGACCTGGCTGTGTTCGACCAGCGTGCGGTACTTGCTTTCCGACCGCTGCAGCGCCTCTTCGATGCGGCGGCGCGCGGTCAGATCGAGCACCGAGCCGGCGAACTGCGGATCGGCGCCGTCTTCCTGCTGCAGCAGGCGCACGCTGGTCGACACCCAGACGCGCTTGCCGTCGCGGCCTTCGATCTGGGTTTCGTAATCGTCGAAACCGCCGTCGGCGAGGATGCGCTGCACCAGCCGCTCGCGCTCGTTCGGATCGACGTAAACGTCGAGCATGGTGCGACCACGCTTCAACTGCGCCGGCGTCTCGTAGCCGAGCAGGCGCGCCAGTTGCGGATTCACTTCGAGGATGCGCCCGTCGATGTGGGTGCGGAACAGGCCGGCCGGCGAACGTTCGAAAATTTCGCGGTAGCGGCGCTCGGCATCTTCCAGCGCGGCCTGCTGGCGGCGTTCTTCGGTGACGTCGCGCAGCACGCCGGTCGACGCGATGTCGCCCTTGTACAGCACTGCGTCGGCATGCACGGCCACCAGCACGCGGCTGCCGTCGCGGCGCAGCATGTGGATTTCGTAGCGTTGCACTTCCTGCGAACCGGCTTCGCGCGCATTGCGCCGCGCCAGCTGCGCTTCGCGATCTTCCGGCGCCACCAGGTCCATGTAGGGAAAGCCGATCAATTCGGCGGTGGTATAGCCGAGGATCTCGGCCAGCGCCGGATTGGCGAACACCACGCGCCCGCGCTGGATCAGGAAAACGCCGTCGCGGCAGTTGTCGACCAGCACCTTGTAGAGCGCTTCGGACTGCTGCACCGCGGCTTCCGCCGCCAGCCGCTCGGTGATGTCGACCGCGGTGCCTTCGAAGAACAGCAGCTGGCCGGAGGCATCGCGCACGGCGCGAGAATTCTCCGAAATCCAGATCGTGCTGCCATCGCGCCGGCGCACCTGGCTGCGCACCTGGTCGATGCGGCCGTGCTCGAGCAATTGTTCGTGCACCCAGCGCCCGTGCGCGGCATCGACGTAGAACTCGGCGCTGCGCCCGACGGTGTCGAGCAGCATGTCGGAGGGCGAGGCGTAGCCGAAGATCGCCGCCATCGCCGGATTGACGTCGATGAAACCGCCGGCCGGCAAGCTGCGATAAACGCCTTCGGCCGCGGCCTGGAACAGGGCGCGATAACTTTCGCGGCTTTCGATCTGCAGCGACGATTCCGCGGCATCGGGTTCGACGCAGCGCAGCAGGCAGAACACCAGCGCGCCACCGTCGAGGTCGATCAGTTCGCAATCGAGTTCGGCATGACGGATCTCGCCGCTGCGGGTGCGAATACGCAGTTGCTGGTTGCGCACGCCCGAACGGCTGCGCAGCTGGCTCCAGATCGTCGCGCGGATTTCGAAATCGGGCCACAGCTCGATCTCGAGCGGCCGCCGTCCCACCACCTCGGCACGGGTCCAGCCCACGAGGCGTTCGAACGCCGGGTTGACGTCCACGAAGCTGCCATCGTCGGCGCTCAGCAAGGCGACGATACTATCGGTATGGCGGAATGCGCCCGCGAATTGCATGCTCCCCCTCGAGGCCCCCGCCCGCATGCGTGGAAGGCCCAGGCAGTATAGCCATCGCCGGGCCGGGAGGAAGTGAGCATCCGATCGCGCCCTCGCCGCCTCCTAGCTCGATCGTCCTTACGCCGGAGTACTTCCCATGACGCGCCGCATCCCGAGCGACCGCAGCCTTTCGAACATCAGCCCGTCGGAAATCACGCCGCCCGAGGTCTACGCCCAGCGCCGCCGCCTGCTGGGAATGCTGGCCGCAAGCCCGTTGCTGACCTTGACGGGCTGCGCGCGGGCCGACGAAGAGGCCGAGGTTGCCGCGCCGTCGCCTGCGCCGGCGGTGCCGGCGGCGGCAGGCACCGAGGATCTTTTCCGCAGCGCGGAAGAACAGACCCGCTTCGAAGACGCCAGCTCGTACAACAATTTTTACGAGTTCGGCACCGGCAAAGCGGACCCGGCAAAACACGCCCACTCGCTGCGGCCGTCGCCGTGGTCGATCGAGATCGCCGGCCACGCCGAAACCACCGGCCGCTTCACCCTCGAAGACATCCTCAAACCGCACGCGCTGCAGGATCGAATCTATCGTCTGCGCTGCGTCGAAGGCTGGTCGATGGTGATCCCGTGGCAGGGCTTTGCGCTGGCCGACCTGATCGCCCGTTTCAAACCGACATCGCAGGCGAAATACGTCGCCTTCACCACGCTCGCCGATCGCCAACAGATGCCCGGCATCCGCTATGCCGTGCTCGACTGGCCCTACGTCGAAGGCCTGCGCATCGACGAAGCGATGCACCCGCTCACCCTGCTCGCCACCGGCATGTACGGCCGAACCTTGCCGAACCAGAACGGCGCGCCGCTGCGGCTGGTGGTGCCGTGGAAGTACGGCTTCAAGAGCATCAAGTCGATCGTCAAGATCGAATTCACCGAACAGCAACCGCCGACCAGCTGGAACGAATCGCAGGCCCGCGAATATGGCTTCTATTCCAACGTCAACCCGCAAGTCGACCACCCGCGCTGGAGTCAGAAAACCGAACGCCGCCTCACCGGCACCAGCAGTCGCCTGTTCGCCAACCGCGTACCGACGCGCATGTTCAATGGCTACGCCGAGCAGGTCGCCAGCCTGTACACCGGCATGGATCTGAGAAAATATTTCTGATGCGACTGCGATCGCTGTTCTGGCCGAAAACGCTGATCCACGCGCTGGCGCTCACCCCCTTCGCATGGCTGGCCTGGGACATCTGGCAAGGCGCACTCGGTGCCGACCCGATCGCCGACATCACCCACCGCACCGGCGACTGGGCACTGCGCTTCGTCTTGCTCGCCCTCGCCGTGACGCCGCTGCGACGAGTCACCGGCTGGACGGTGCTGGCGCGTTTCCGCCGCATGATCGGGCTGTACGCGTTCTTCTACGCCACGCTGCATTTGCTGACGTATCTGGCGCTCGACCTCGGCGGCTACTGGGCGCAAATCCTCGAAGACATCGTGAAACGGCCTTACATCACGGTGGGCTTCCTGGCGTGGCTGGGGCTGGTGCCGCTGGCACTGACTTCGACCCAGGGAATGATCCGACGACTGGGACGGCGATGGGCGCAACTGCATCGCATCGTTTACGGGATCGGCGTGTTGGGGGTGCTGCATTATCTGTGGCTGGTGAAGGCGGATTTGCGGGAACCGTTGACGTATGCGGGAATTCTTGCGGTTTTGTTGGTGGCGAGGATTCCGCTGGTTGCGAGGTGGATTTCGCGGAAGCGGCGGATGACGCCGGCGGCACGAGGTGCGCCTGGGAGCGAGTGATTTTCTTTACTGATGGCTGGGTGTGGGTAAAAATTTTTGAGGTTTGAAGCGTTCGTTTTTCGCGGAGCAGTATGGATCCTTGCGAAGATCCAGACGCTTTAAATTCACTGGTTTCCCGCTTTCGCGGGAGTGACGAAGCACCCTACTTCGGCGCGTAAATCAAAATCCCCGCCAGAATCCCGGCAATCACCACCGCCGCCCCCAGCAACCACCAATAGTTGAACTTCGATTCCCCGCCGGTCCGCGTCGAAGCGGCCGGTTGCGGTTCGGCCAGGGGGGCTTTCACCGCTTGCATGGTTTGCGTGGTGCCCAGTCCGGCTCGCGGTGCGGCGGTGAAGATCGCGGTGCCACGAGCCGGCAGGCCGGGGGCTTCGAGCACGAAGCGATGTTGTTCGAAGGCGATCTGGTCGCCCGGGTGCAGCACGGCACTCTTGAGCGGTACGCCGTTCACCACGGCGCCGTCGTGCGAGCCCAGATCGCGCAGGATCACGCGGTCGGCGTGTTGTTCGAAGCTGGCGTGGCGATCGTCCATGCCGGGCTCGTCGAGGCGGATGTCGGCGTTCGCGCTGCGGCCGACGGTGAGCGGTTCGAGCAGGGAGAAGCTGCGGCCGTGAAAGGCGCCGGCGATGCCGCGCAGCACGACGCGCGAGGCGGCGGCACGCTGTGCCGGATCGTTCATCGCGGCCGGCGGTGGCGGCACGTTGCGGTCGATGGCGAGGTCGTCGTCGGGCTTGACCAGCATCTGCAGGCGGTTGAGGCTGACGACGTCGCCCAGCCGCAGCAAGGCGAGTTCGCGCACCGGGCGCGCGTTGACGTGGGCGCCGCCGGAGTCCGGATCGAGGATCAGCAAAATGCCGCGCTGCGCATCGACGCGCACGGTGGCGTGGTTGGCGGCCAGGCCGGCTTCGGCGATCGCCACCCGGTTGCCCGGAGCGCTGCCGATGCGTACATCGCCTTGCTCGACCACCACGTCCGGGTGCTCGCCATTGGGGAAACTCAGGCGCATCGACGCCCCCTGATCCGACATTCGATCGACTTTAACATAGGGTAATACGGCCGTTAGCGTGATCTGGCCGCGGTTCGTATCACCAGCGCGCTTCGAGGTCGAGCAGCAGGCGGTCGGTGCGTTCGCTCAGGCCGTCGCGAGTTTCCAGGAAGGCGGCGACGCGCAAGGTCCAGCTCGGGTTGAAACCGTAGCCGATCCACGGCATGTGCCCGCGCGCGGCGCTGTGGAACCACCAGTCGTCGGCGTTCACCGCGGCCAGCACGGCGTTGCGCTGGATGCGTTGCCAGGCCCAGCCGAATTCCCAGCCGCCGGCGAAACGATCGCCGAGCACGAGGCTGGCGCGGGTGCCGTCGTCGGCCTCGTCGGCATCGAGATTGTTGACGCGATCGAGCCTGGCTTCGAGCGGTCGATCGCCGATGCGCATGCGCAGATAGAGCTGCAGGTCGAGCAGCTGATAATCGTTGACGTAACGGCCAGCCACCACCGAGTTGCCGCGCCCGAGGCCGGCGCGCGCGTAGTCATCGAGGTCGCTGTAATCGAGATAGCCGAGCAAGCCGCCGAAACTGACCGGCGCGCCTTCGCGCCAGTGCCAACCGAGTTGGACGGCGGCCAGTTTCGCGCTGCGTTCGTTGAGCGGATCGGGCTCGAAGGCGCCGAAATCCAGCTGCCAGCGATCGAATTCACCGCTCGGGCCGCCGAACCTGAGCGAGGCGCCAAGCGGCCGCAGATCGTTGTCCCACAGCAGCGGCGAGAGTTCCAGCGGCAGCGGCGCCTTGCCCAGTTGCACGCCGGCATGCGACGACCAGCGCCAGCGCAGCCAGGCCTGGTCGAGGCCGACGGCATCGCTCTTTTCGACATCGTTATTGATCAGATTGTCGCGGTTGTCGTCGCTGCCGATGCCCGCTTCGCCGGCGATGCCGAACGACAAGGCGCCCTCGCCTTGCCAGAGCGCGCCGAGCCGCAATCGGGCGCGCGCGCGTTCGAGATCGTCGCGATTGTTCGGCAGGCCGGTGACGCGATCGCCGCGCAGCACGAAATCGCCGAACGTCGTCCAGCGGCTGGCGGGCGTGTCGTCGATCTCGAAGTCGGGCTCGAACTCGTCCTGCGCCTGTGCCGGCAGCGCCAACGCGCACAGCAGCATCAATCCAGGCGAAAGTTTCATGCGCGCAACTGCGCCAGGTCGGCGCCCAGTTCGGCGACGTTCTGATAGCGCGCCGCGCGTTCGCGTGCGATGCAGCGCAGGATGATTTCTTCCAGCGCCGGCGGTATGTCGGGCCACAGGGCGGAGGGACGCACGGGTTCTTCCTGCAATTGTTGGCGGTAGATTTCCATCGTCGTCTCGCCGTTGTACGGCAGCCCGCCGCAGAACATTTCGGACAACATCACGCCGGCCGAGTAGATGTCGGCGCGTGCATCGAGATCTTCGCCGGTGAGCTGTTCGGGCGCCGAATAACTCGGCGTGCCGACGTACATGCCGGGCTGGGTGTGGCCGGCGCGGGCGCGTCGGATCGGACGCGCGATGCCGAAATCCATCAGCTTGGCGTTGCCGCCGGCTTCGAGGATCACGTTTTCCGGCTTGATATCGCGATGCAGCACGCCGACTTCGTGCGCCGCCGCGAGGCCGGCGCAGAACTGGCGGGCGATGCGCAGGCCGGCCGAATACGGCAGTCGGCCCGATTCGCTGAGCAGGCCGCGCAGCGTCACGCCGCGCACGTATTCCATCGAAATGAAGGGCGAACCGTCGATCTCGCCGAAGTCGAAGGTACGCAGCACGTTCGGATGGGTGATCTTGCGCGCCAGGCGGATTTCATCCTTCAGGCGTTCGAGCTGTTCGCGATCCTGCAACGCGCCGGGCTTGAGCATCTTGAGCGCGACGATGTCGCGCAGTTCCAGATCGCGCGCCTTGTACACGACGCCCATGCCGCCCTCGCCGAGCAGCGTGAGGATTTCGTAGCGGCCGCCCATCTTCGAGCCGGGACGCAGTTCGCCGACATCGCCGGGGCCGGCGATCGGCGACAGCTTGGTGGCTTGCGAATCCACCGCCTGCGGCTCGGGAAACTTCAGCGTGCGCAGCGCCGCGACATTGAGCGCGTAGTAGCGTTTGCCGCTCTGCGCGCCTTCCGCAATGCTGAGCAATTCGGTGCCGTGCGCGGCTTTCACCGCATCGCCGGCGCCGCGCGTCATCAGCACGCGAGCGGGCGCCGATTCGCCGAGCAGGCGTTCGATCTGGTAACTCGCCGCACCCAGCACGCCGCTGATTTCGCGCTCGCCGAATTCGACCACCCCGCTGAGCGCCTCGCCATCGAGCAGCGCGAGCGCCGGGGCGCGGAAGCCGTCGATCTTGACTTCGGAAATCAGCGCCGACGTGGCCTGCAGGGCACGGATCAGCGCCTGCCCGCCTTCGAAGCCGAGCAGCCAGCGCTGGCCGTCGGAGGCCAGCACGCGGCCATCGCAGCTGCCGGCGACCAAGCCGATCTGGGCGGCCATCGATTTGAGCGCGGCGAAGCGCGTCGTGATATCGCCCAGTTGCGTGTCGGTCGGCGCGAATTCGATACCGAGCAGGATGCCGCGCACGAGGCGCGGCGCCGGCAACGGCGGCCGCACGGGTTCGGCATCGGCGGCGGCCTCTTCGCCGGCTTCCGGCAGGAAGCGCGAGAAATTCGCGACGTAGCCTTCGATGTCGCGCTTCTCGCGCAAATCGGAAAGCAGCGAATCGAAGGCGCGGCCGAGGCGCGCCAACTCGTCGTTGCCATCGATCGCGATCTGCGCCTGATAATTGCCGCCGGCCGCCTGTTCGGCCGCTTCGGCCAGCACGCGGGCCGGTTTGAGGATGCGGCGCGACAACCAGAACGACAGCGGCAGCGCGATCGCCAGCGAGGCCAGGCCGGCCAGCAGCACGCGATCGAGAATCTGCCGGTAGCCGCGGGCCACCGCATCGCCGGACGCCAGCGACGACACCGCCCCGAGACTGGTTTCGCCTTCGACCGCGGTCGGCCGCAGCCGCACCAGCCAGTGCTGGCCGCCGAAATCGAAATCGAGCCGATCGATCGGCTGGCCGAGGCGGATCGCCTGCACCACGTCGGCGCGCGAAGCAAACGCCGCCTTCAACGCGTCGGCGCGATCTTCCGGCAGCGAACTGGCGGCCAATCCCAGGCCTTCGTCGGTCGGCAGCCAGAACGCGATCTCGGCGTCGGAGGCGCGCGCGATATCGCGGCTGAGCACACCGTCGACACGCTGCGCGAGCAACAGGTAACCGACCAGGCTGCCGTCCTGCGACAGCGGCAGGATCGCGGCCTGGTACAACTCTTCGCCCATGCGCCAGAAGCCGCTCTGCGGTGCCGTGCGTTCGCGCGCCGCGGCCACCAGCGGGTCTTCCGCGAAGTTCAGTGCGAAGGCTTCGGTTTCGTCGCTGCGCGCCAGCAGCGCGGCATCGGCATCGAGCACCAGGCCCAGATCGAAACCGAATTGCTCGCGCCGTTCGATCAGCAGATCGCGCAGCGAAATCACATCCGGGCCGGACGACAGACCCAGGCCGAGCTCATCGCCGCCGAGCGACGTGGCGACGTAATTGACCAGCGCCGGATCGCGTCCGAGCAACAGCAGCGTACGTTCGAGCAGGCGCAGGCGTTGCTGGGTCTGGCTGGTCTGCGCGTCGGCGCTTTTCACCAGGGCTTCGGAGACGGCGGTCGCCGCGATGCGCTCGCCGACGAACCAGGTGGCCGCGACCGCCGCCGCCACCGCCAGCAGCACCAGCAGCGCGCACAGCAGGAAAATGCGCAGCGCCAGCGGAATCCGCGAGCCGCCGCGTTCAGTAGCCGCCGCGCTGGCCGCCATAAGGTTTCCCGAATTTGTTCATATGCGGCGGCACGCGCGGCCGGCTCAGATCGAGTTCGATCGCGATCGGTGCGTCATCGCCGGTGACGATCTGGCGGCGCCACAATTTGGCGCGCTCGTGCCACACGAACAGTTCGCCGGCCTGCCCGGCGGGCGCCTCGATGCTGAACTTGCCGATCGCATCGGGCCGCGCGAAATACGGCGTATCGAGCACCAGGATATGGCCGACCATGTCGTGGTGCACGTTGCAATACACGCGCACCAGGCCGGCGCGTTCGAAGGTGTGGGTGCGGCCTTCGCCTTCGCCGTAGAGCCCCACGTCGAACTGGTGCGGACCGCGCGGCGCGAACGCGTTGTGCAGGATCGGATCGAAATTCTGGAACCGCACCGTGCTGCCGACCGCGATCGGCAGCGCGCGCGGCAGGAACTGTTTGCGCTCCATGCGCATTTCGACCGGCTCGGCAGGCGCTTTTACCGTGGAGGGAGTCCCCGGCCGGAAATAGACCACGGCCTCGCGCGCTTCCTCGGCGCGCAGCGGCTTGCCGTCGAGCGCAAGGGTGACCTGCCCTTCGATGCCGGCCGCCTGCACGGCGCCCGCCACGAAAAGCAAAGCGATGATCCATCCCCTCCCCCGCACCCCGCCTCCCTTGGCGTCCGCCGTTGCATCCGCTGCATCATAGCCAAAGCGCTGCGCGCTGGCAGCCGGCGCGCTCCCCGACGCAGAATGGCACATCGTCCACAGGAAGCCCCGGTATGCCCAGCATCGATATCCGCCGCCGCCACGCCAAATCGCTCAAGGACGCGCGCAAGGCGGTCGAGCACGTGGCCGAGAAGCTGGCGCAGAAATTCGACGTCAGTTGCGAATGGAACGGCAACAATCTCGACTTCGAACGCGGCGGCGTGCACGGCACGATCGAACTGGGCAAGGGCGAGGTGCGCGTGGTCGCCAACCTCGGCTTCCTGATGATGGCACTCAAAGGCCCGATCGAAAGCGAGATCCACAAATACCTGGATCGCGAATTCGGCCCGGTGCCGTAGGCTTTCCACAGCAGCCTTCCGCCGCCGCTCAGACGTCGAAAGCGTTCGCTTCACCGGCGAACAGGCGGCGCGAGACTTCGCGTTCGCGCCGCGCGATCTCGCCGAGGAAATCGTCGGCGCCGCGCAGCGCGCGGAAGGCATCGAAGCCGCGTTCGAGGAAGGTCTGCAACTCGCCCAAGCCGGCGAAGCGCGCCGGCAATCGCGAGGCGCGCAGCAGGCGTGGAATCCAGGGTTTGTGCACGGCCTCGTCGAGCGTGGTGCCGACGCGCACGACGAGCTGGATCTGGTGTTCGCGCAGTCGGCGTTTGCCCACCGCGCGATAGGCCTGCGCGTACAGCGCCTCGTCCAGCTTGCGCACGCGCGGTGAAAGTTTCTCGAGCTGTTCCGCCATGCGCAGGTCGAAAGCGTGGCTGATCCAGGCCAGTTCGATCGCATCGGCCGCGGTTTCGATCAGGTGCGTCGGCAGCAGCTTGCGCATCAGCGGCAGCACGCGCTCGATGTCGCGGTCGCGCGCGGTGACGTCGTAGTCGCCGTACAGATCGTCGAGGAAGAAACGCGCAGCCGGCTCGGTGCGCGGTTCGGCCAGGAAATCCCGGAACGCGGTCTCCAGCCGCGCCGCCTGCCAGCGCTGCAGCGGCGCCAGCCACGGCGAACGGTTGCGCGGCTCGGCCTGCACGTCGCGGCCGTGCCGGTTGGCTTCGAGCACACGTTGCAGGCGGCGGTCGAGCGCTGCGGAAATCGGATCGGCCATGGCGGATGAGGTGCGAACGGTGCGCCGGAACGCAATTGGACGTGGGTGGTACGGGTCAGCGGGCGGCAAGCATAGCCGCACCGCTGCGTGACAGTTTGCTACTTGTTGCTCTAACCGCAGCCGCTACAATCCGGCCGCCCTCGCTTCGAGTCGGGAACCCATGCTCCTTCTGCAACCTGCCACCCCCCGCCGCGCCAGCCGCGCGCGCGTGGGCCTCGCCATTGCCGGCGGCGGCCCGATCGGCGGGATGTACGAGCTGGGCGCGCTGCGCGCACTCGACCAGGCGATCGAAGGCCTCGATCTGACCCAGCTCGAAGTCTATGTCGGCGTCAGTTCCGGCGCGTTCCTCGCCGCCGGCCTGGCCAATCGCATGACGCCGGCCGATATGTGCCGCGTCTTCATCACCGGCACGCCCGACGACGTCAAATTCCGGCCCGATGCCTTCGTGCGTCCGGCGTTCTACGAATACATGAAACGCGTGGCCGCGGTGCCGCGCATGCTGTTCGAAGGTTGGCGCGACGTGCTCATGCGGCCCGGCGAAGTGACGCCGAGCGACATCCTCGGCCGCCTCGGCAGCCTGGTGCCGAACGGTTTGTTCGACAACACCGAAGTGGAACGCTTCCTGCGCGACGCCTTCACCCGCCGCGGTCGCAGCAACGATTTCCGCGAACTGCGCCGCCGCCTGTTCGTGATCGCCGTCGACCTCGACAACGGCGAAGCCGTACGCTTCGGCAGCGAGGGCTGGGACGATATTCCGATCTCCAAAGCGGTGCAGGCCAGCTCGGCCTTGCCGGGACTCTATCCGCCGGTGGAGGTGCGCGACCGCCATTTCGTCGACGGCGCGCTGCGCCGCACGATGCACGCGTCGGTGGCGCTGGAGCAGGATATCGACCTGCTCATCGGCCTCAATCCGCTGGTGCCGTTCGATGCCAGCCGCGCGCGCGCCGAAGGCAAACCGCAACCCGACAGCCTGTCCACCGGCGGCCTGCCGGTGGTGCTGTCGCAAACCTTCCGCACGCTGCTGCAATCGCGCGTACAGGTGGGGCTGGCGAAATACGCGCAGCAATACGACGGCGTCGATCAGCTCGTCTTCGAACCCAATGCCGACGACGCCGAGATGTTCTTCACCAACGTCTTCAGCTATTCGTCGCGCCGGCGCATGTGCGAACACGCCTTCCGCGCCACGCTGGAAGACCTGCGCGGCCGCCGCGAAACGCTGGCCCCGTTGCTGCAACGTCACGGCCTGCGGCTGCGCGACGAGGTGCTCGACGACCCGCAAGCCTCGCTCTTCACCGGCCTCGACGTCCGCGCCCGCCGCCAGACCCAGACCACGGCGCGCCTGTCGCGCGCACTCGACGACGTCGACGCCCTGCTCGCCGCACGCCGCCGATAACGCGGCGCGCTCTTCCATTCCCGATTCCCGATTCCCGCTGCGGCCGCAGCGATCGCGCACCCACGCGCCGCTTAGTGTGATTATTCTAGCCACGCGGCCTAGATTGCCGTAACGAGCGGCGGTGTCATCCGCCAACAAGAAAAACATTCGGGAGGGAAGTGTCATGGCCAAACTCAAATCCGGCGCCAAAGCCAAGGCGACGCCGAAAGCGTCCGAAGGCCTGCCGCGTTCGATCATGGATTCCGCGCAACAGATTTGGCTCGCCGGCATGGGCGCCTTCGGACGCGCGCAGGAAGAAGGCACCAAGCTGTTCGAGTCGCTGGTGAAGGAAGGCACGACGTTGGAACAGAAGACCCGCAAATTCGCCGGCGGTGGCGTCGATGCGGTGCGCGATGCGGTGGAAAACCGCGTCGGTGCCGTCAAGGAACGCGCGGCCGACACCTGGGATCGACTCGAAAAAGTATTCGAAGATCGCGTCCAGCGCGCGCTGACCCGCCTGGGCGTGCCGAGCCGCGACGACCTGCAGCACCTGAGCACGCGCGTCGAACAACTCAACGCCGAACTGCGCAAACTCGGCGCCAAACCGGCGCCGGCCCCGCGCCCCACCGCCACCGTGCGTCCGGCCACCAAGCAGTCGCCGCGCAAGGCGCCGGCGAAGGGGCGCCGCATCAAGGATCTCACCGAATAAGCACCTGCATCGCGACGGCCGTCCGGCCGTCGCACGATTGACGCCCGCCAGCCAACCAGAACGCCGTTAGCTCCCTCCCCTACGGCTTCCGGCTGGCGGGCTTCTTCTTTGTCGCCGCGCTCAACGTTTTCGCGCCATGCGGGCGCTAGAATCGGTCCCCTTTCGACGCCGGGGATCGCATGACGTTGTCGGGCCAGCACTACCTGTTCGCCTTCGCCATCGCACTGCTCGCCGGCCTCGTCGCCGCGGGCGGCTTCGGCCTCTGGCGCCGCGGCCGCATCGAAGCGCGCGCCGGCATCGGCGCCTTGTGCGCGATGAAGTGGCGCGACTACAGCCACCTCGTCGAAGACCTGCTGCGCGAACGCGGCTTCCGCCGCAGCGACGAAGCGCGCCGTCCCGGCGATGGTGGTTTCGACCTGATGATGGAGCGCGGCAGCGCGCGCTACCTGGTCGACTGCAAGAACGGCGGCACCCATCACATCACCGAACAAGCGGTGCGCGACCTCGCCGCGCTGATGGAAATGCATGGCGCCGAAGGGGCGGTCTTCGCCACCACCGGCGTCGCCGACACCGCCGCCCTGCAACTGGCCGCCAACCGCCGCATCGAAGTCCTCGCCGGCCAGAGCCTGTGGCAACAGATCAAACCCTGGCTGCCGCACGACCTGCGCGACGAAATCGCCCGCAGCGCGCGCACGGCACGCACGAAACGGGCGGCATTGAGCGCGGCCGTTGCGCTGGCCTGTGGCGTGCTGGCGCTGGCTCTCGCACCGATGCTGCAACCCCAACCGATTTCCGAAGTTCCGCAAGCCGCGGCCGACACCACACCGGCCCTCCCCCCGGCAACCACGCCCGCGCGCGCACCGGCCACCGCCGCCTCTTTTCCCGAGGTCCCCGACCTCACCCCCGAACAGCTGGCCGCCCGCCGCGCCAGCGCCGTAATGGAAGTCCGCGGCATGCCCTCGGTAGCGAACGCCGCGTGGTCGACCCAATCGACCTTCGTGGTGACCTTGCACCGTGCGCGCTCCGAAGTACCGGCCGAATTCTTCGACGATATCTGCCGACGCTTGTTGCAGTACGAGGAAATGCGCTTTACGCGGTTGCAAGTGGAGACGCAGGGGACACCTGGGGAGGCGGATGTGCCCGTTAGGTGGAGGCAATGTCGGTGATGGAGGCTTTTTGCGAGTTCGGGACACTGTAGTTCGCTGATTCATAGCGAATCGTGGGACAGTGACTTTGAAGCGTGGTTTTCGCGAATTCACCCCAATCCCGTCATTCCCGCGCAGGCGGGAACCCAGTGATTTTGAGGCGCTCCGCTCTTCTCGAAGCACAGCAATCTCGTCATTCCCGCCCTTCGACCGGCTCAAGACAGGCTTGAAGGAGAGGGAGAAGTGTCGCGCCTTGCGACAGCGGAACGCTTCAAAGTCACTAGATCCCGCCTGCGCGGGAATGACGGGATTGGTAGCGGTATTGCGAAAACCGAACGCTTCAAAGTCACTGTTCCCGCGCGAACCCAAGCCACCCCGCCCGGAATAAACCTCGCCTCAACTAATCCTCCGAACTCCTTATTTCAGAACAAGAAATCCGCTCTCCTCATCCCGCGTCCCGACGCCAAATCCCCCGTCGCTAAACCGTTCGTCGCCGACAGGTGTATAAATATACACCTATGCGCACCCCCACCCCCCGCCAGCTCCAGATCCTCGACTTCCTCGCCACCCGCCTGGCGCAGACCGGCGGTGCGCCTTCGCTGAGCGAGGTGGCGCTGGCGTTCGGCATCAACGTCAATGCCGCGCGCAAACATCTGCAGGCGCTGCAGGCCAAGGGGCTGATCGAGCGCTCGGCCGGGCTGGCGCGCAGCGTGCGGATGCCGGCACAGAATCCCGGGTTCGATGCACTGTCGCTACCGCTCGTGGGGCGGGTCGCGGCGGGCTCGCCGATTCTTTCGGAAGGCAATATCGAGGCGAATTTCACCGTGGATCCGGCGCTGTTCCGCCCGCGTCCGCATTTCCTGTTGCGGGTGGAAGGCCACAGCATGATCGGTGCGGGCATCGACGATGGCGATCTGATCGCGGTGCATCGCACGCCGGTGGCCGAGCCCGGCCGCATCGTGGTGGCGCGGCTCGATGACGAGATCACGGTGAAGCGCTTGCAGCGCGATGCCGACGGCTGGGTGCTGCTGTCGGCGAATCCGGATTTCGCGCCGATCCGCGTCGCGGCCACGCTGCGCGAGTTCGCGATCGAAGGCCTCTACGTCGGCGCGATCAAGCGCGCCTGATTTTTATCCGATTTTATCCCGACCATGGCCGCCGTCGTCCTGCTCGCCGATGTGTTGAACGACCGCCGCGTTTTCCGCGGCGGCCGGCCGCTCGCGCGCGAACGCGATGCCACGCCGAGCGGCTTCGCGGCGCTCGACGACGCCTTGCCGTGGAATGGTTTCCCGCGCGGCGCGCTCACCGAAATCCTGCTGCCGGCCCCCGGCCTGGGCGAGATCGATCTGCTGGCTCGATCGTGGGCGCGCATCGGCGAAAAGGAACGCCTCGCCTTCGTCGCCCCGCCCTGCATTCCGTATGCGCCGGCCCTGCTGCGTGCGCGCTGGCCGCTGGCGCGTTTCGCCTGGATCGAAGCGCCCGCCGCGCAAGCCGCATGGGCCGCCGAACAATGCCTGCGTGCGGGCTGCCTGGGCGCCGTCGCGTTCTGGTTGCCCGGCGGCGACGATAAAAGTCTGCGCCGGCTGCAATTGGCCGCCGCAGAAGGCAGCGCGCACGCATTCGCGTTCCGGCCGCTGCGGCATGCGGCGAATGCCAGTCCGGCCGCGCTGCGTCTCGTGCTCGAACCCACGCCCGGCCTGTTGCGCGTGCGCGTGCTCAAATGCCGCGGCGCGGTGGCGCCGGCGGTCGCGCTGCAGCGCGATCGCTCGCACTGAAAGCGCCGCCGTCATGTTGTGGGCCTGCTGCACCGTGCCGTCGCTGTCGCTGGAGATTTTCGAAGCCGGCGATGCGCCGCGCGCGATTTACGATGGCCCGCAGCAACGCACCGTCGTGCATGCGGTGAATGCGGCCGCGCTCGCCGCCGGCGTGCGGCCGGGGCAAACCGTCGCGGCGGCGCGCGCGTTGTGCGCCACCCTCGAATGTCTGCGCCGCGATGTGCCGGCCGAAACCTTGCGCCTGGAAACGCTCGCCGCGCTGGCCTACGCGCGCAGCAGCCAGATCGTGCTCGATCCGCCCGACGCGGTGCTGCTCGAAGTCGGCGCCAGCCTGCGCCTGTTCGGTGGCTGGCCGGCGATCCGCGACACCTTGCGCGAGCGCCTGCAGGCCGAAGGCCACCAGCTGCGCATCGCGCTCGCACCGACACCGCTGGCCGCGCGTTTGCTGGCCGATATCCGCGATAGCGCTGCTGTCGCCAACACCGCGCGCTTGAAGGAGCGCCTCGCATCCGTTCCGCTGACGCAGGCAAGGCTCGACGACGGCGCGCTCGCGATGCTCACCGCGATCGGCGTGCGCACGCTCGGCGAAGCGCGCGCGCTGCCGGCGGGCGCGCTGGCGCGCCGCACCGGACGCGAATTGATCGCGCATCTGGATCGACTTTATGGCGACGCGCCCGACCCGCGTCCGTTCTGGCAACCGCCGCGCCGCATCGAACTGCGTTGCGAATTCGAATACGGCATCGAAACCTCGCCCGCGCTGCGCTTTCCGCTGCAACGCCTGACGCGCGAACTGGCGCGGCATCTGCAGGCGCGCGATGCGGCGGTGCTCAATTTCCAGCTGCAGTTCGGCCACGAAGGCAAACCGACCAGTGCGATGGCGGTCGGCCTGCGCGTGCCGGTGCGCAGCGCCGATGCCTTGTTCGATGCCGCACGCGGCCGCCTCGAACAACATCCGCTCGCCGCGCCGGCGCACTGGCTGGCGCTGGTGGCCGACGATCTGCCGCCGTTCGCGCCGCGCAGTCCGGATCTGTTCGATGCGGCCGAACGCGGCGCGCTCGACTGGGATGCGCTCGTCGAACGCCTGCGCGCCAGGCTCGGCGACGACGCGGTGAACCAGCCCACGCCGTGGCCCGATCATCGTCCCGAGCATGCGTGGCGCCGCTTGCCCGAGCGCGGCCACGAGGCGGCGCCGGCGATCTCGCTGCCGCGCCCGATGTGGCTGCTGCCGCAACCGCAGCCGCTGCGTGCGCGCATCGTGAAACTGCATGGCGAAATCGAGCGCATCGAAAGCGGCTGGTGGGATGGCGACGATGTGCGGCGCGATTATGTGATCGCCGATCTGGACAGCGGCCAGCGCGCCTGGCTGTTCCGCGAAGCCGGCCGCGATGGCGACTGGATGGTGCACGGGTGGTTCGCATGAAACGCATGGCCCGTTCACCCGGCATCGCGGCGGCGCGATATCGAAACGTGAGACGCCGTCGCCGCACGCTCGGCGGCATGCCCGTCGACCAGCCCGCCTACGCCGAACTGCATTGCCTGTCGCATTTCAGTTTCCAGCGCGGCGCATCGAGTGCCGACGAATTGTTCGAGCGCGCGAAGAAGATCGGCTACCGCGCGCTGGCGATCACGGACGAATGCACGCTGGCCGGCGTCGTGCGTGCGCTGCAGGCGAGCGAGCGGGAAGAATTCAAACTCATCGTCGGCAGCGAATTCCGCCTCGAAGACGGTTTGAAACTGGTGCTGCTGTGCACCGACCTGGCCAGCTACGCCGCGCTCAGCCGCATCATCACCGTGGCGCGCCGCGCCGCGCCCAAAGGCCGGTACCGACTCGCGCGCGCCGATCTGGCGCCATTCGCACATGCGGGCCTGCTCGCCTTGTGGGTGCCGCAGGCACAGGAAAACTGGGACGACGAACTCGACTGGGTGCATACGCACTTTCCGCAGCGCAGTTGGATCGCGGTCGAACGGCATCGCTGCGTGGCGCGCGAGCCGGATCCCGCCGCGCTCGCCGCGCTGTCGCATCGGCATCGCGTACCGCGCGTGGCCTGCGGCGACGTGCACATGCACGTGCGGCGGCGGCGCGCGCTGCAGGATGCGATGACGGCAATCCGTTTGCGCCGGCCGGTGGCCGAATGCGGCCACGCGCTGTTCCCCAACGGCGAGCGCCATCTGCGCCGGCTCGACGCGCTGCTCGCGCTGCATCCGCGCGAGGAAATCGACGAAACCCTGCGCATCGCCGATCTGTGCCGTTTTTCGCTGCGCGAAGTGAAATACGACTATCCGAAGGAACTGGTGCCGCCGGGCGTTTCACTCGCCGAACGCCTGCGCGAACTGACCGAGGCCGGCGCGCGCATGCGCTGGCCTGAAGGCGTTTCGCCCGCCAACCGCAACCTGATCGAGAAAGAACTCGCGATCATTCACGAGAAGAAATACGAGGCGTTCTTCCTCACCGTGCACGATGTGGTCGATTGGGCGCGTAGCCGCGGAATTCTCTGCCAGGGCCGCGGTTCGGCGGCCAATTCCATCGTATGTTATTGCCTGGGCATCACCTCGGTCGGGCCCGAACGCATCCAGATGCTGTTCGAACGTTTCGTCTCGAAGGAGCGCGACGAAGCGCCCGACATCGATGTCGATTTCGAGCACGAGCGGCGCGAAGAAGTGATGCAGTACGTCTACAACAAATATGGCCGCGAACGCGCCGCGCTGGCCGCCACCGTGATCAGCTATCGTGATCGCTCCGCCGCACGCGACCTGGGCCGCGCCCTCGGTTTCGGCGAAGACCAGATCGAACAACTCGCCGCCGCCTTCGCCTGGGGCCAGTTCGATGTGCCGATGGACGTGCGGCTGCGCGAGCGCGGTTTCGATATCCAGTCGCCGGCCGTGCATCGCTTCTGCGTGCTGATGCAGGAACTCGAAGGCGCGCCGCGGCATCTGTCGCAGCATGTGGGCGGCTTCGTTATTTCCGATCAGCCGCTATGGGAACTGGTGCCGGTGGAAAACGCCAGCATGGCCGACCGCACCGTCATCCAGTGGGACAAGGACGATCTCGAATACCTGGGATTGCTCAAGGTCGACTGCCTGGCGCTGGGCATGCTCACCTGTCTGCAGAAGTGTTTCAACCTGCTGGAACGACATCGTGGCGAAAAATACACGTTGGCATCGATTCCCGAAGGCGACAAAAAAACTTATGACATGATCCAGGCTGCCGACACCGTCGGCGTGTTCCAGATCGAATCGCGCGCGCAGATGGCGATGCTGCCGCGGCTGAAGCCGAAGAACTATTACGACCTGGTGATCGAAGTCGCGATCGTGCGGCCGGGACCGATCCAGGGCGACATGGTGCATCCGTATCTGCGGCGGCGGCAGGGGCTGGAAGAGATCGATTATCCGAAGCCGGAAGTCGAGGAGGTGCTGGGCCGCACGCTCGGCATTCCGCTGTTCCAGGAGCAGGTGATGAAACTGCTCGAAGTGGCGGCCGACTTCACGCCCGGCGAAGCCGACCAGTTGCGGCGTTCGATGGCGGCGTGGAAGCGTCATGGCGGGCTGGAGCATTTCCAGAGTCGTATTTTCGAAGGCATGCAGAGAAACGGCTACACGCTGGAATACGCCACCCGCATCTTCGAGCAGATCAAGGGCTTCGGCAGTTATGGATTCCCGGAATCGCACGCGGCCAGTTTCGCGCTGCTCGCCTATGTTTCGTCCTACCTGAAATGCCACTACCCGGCCGCCTTCGCCTGCGCGCTGATCAACTCGTACCCGATGGGTTTCTACGCGCCCGCGCAACTCGTCGCAGATCTGCAGCGTCATCACGGCGAGGTGCGACCGGTCGATGTACTGGCCAGCGATTGGGATTGCACGCTGGAAGTTTCCGGCCCGGCGAAATCGTGGAACACAAAAACGGTTTCCAAACATTCGGCAACTGCAAAACCGATAAACGAAAAGGAAGGCTTTGCGCTGCGGCTCGGTTTGCGCATGATCGCCGGCTTCAAGGAGGAAGATGCGCGGCGCGTGATGCAGGCCCGTGCGCAGCGGCCGTTCGCGGATGTCGCCGACCTGGCGCATCGTGCACGCCTGGATGTGCGGGCGCGGCGCCTGCTGGCCGCCTCGGGCGCATTGAAACGCCTGTCGGGCCACCGTCATCGCGCTTTCTGGGACATCGCCGCGCTCGACACGCACGACTCGTTGCTGGCCCCGGCCCCCACGCAGGAAGCGCGGCCCGCGTTGCGCCTGCCCAGCGCGATGGAAAATGTGGTCGCCGATTACGCGCGTGTCGGCCTCACCCTCGAACCCCATCCCTTGAGCCTGGTGCGCAACGCCCTCGCTGCCCGCCGCTGCCGTCGCGCCGAAGAAGTTTCGGCATTGCCCGATGGCGTGCACGTTCGCTTCGCCGGTTTGGTGACGGTGCGACAGCGGCCCGCAACGGCCTCCGGCGTCACCTTCCTCACGCTGGAAGACGAAACCGGCCTGGTGAACGCGGTGATCTGGCGCGACCTCGCAGTACGTCAACGCCGCGAACTGCTCGACTCGCAATTGCTGGCGATCGACGGCGTGGTGCAATTCCAGGATGGCGTACGCCATCTCGTCGCACATCGGCTATCGAATTACAGCGGATTGATGCCGGAGTTGCGGGCGCAGACGCGGGATTTTCGGTGAGGCGGGATGCGGGTTCTTCGCCATTTTCTCGAGACTGCGGGGAATCGGGAATCGGGAGAAGGGCTGGAGCGTGACGCGCTTTTGCTCTATTCCCGATTCCCGATTCACGATTCCCGCTCCCACGCCCTACCATTCGCTGCGATTCGGCAACAGCCCGCGCAACTCCTGCTCGGTCAAATTGCGCCATTGTCCAACTTTCAAATGCGCCAATTTGATGTTGACGATCCGCACCCGGATAAGTTGTTTAACGCGATAACCGAAATGCGCCGCCATCAGGCGGATCTGCCGATTCAGCCCTTGCGTCAGCGTGATGCGGAACCCGTACTTGCCGAGCTTCGATGTGCGGCAAGGCTTGGTCATTTCACCGTGGATCGGAATGCCGCCCCTGGCCATCGCACGCAGAAACTCGTCGGTCACCGCATTGTTCACACCGACCAGGTATTCCTTTTCCTTGGCGTTCTCCGCCCGCAGGATTTCGTTGACGATATCGCCATTGCTGGTGAGCAGGATCAGCCCTTCGGAATCCTTGTCGAGCCGCCCGATCGGAAAAATACGCTGCTCGTGGCCGATCGTATCGACGATGTTGCCCTTGACTTCATGCTCGGTCGTACAGGTGATGCCGACCGGCTTGTTGTAGGCGATGTAGACATGCTTGCGAGTGCCCTTCGCCGTACTGCGCGGCTTGAGCACCTGGCCATCGATGCGCACCTCATCGCCGGGCTCGACCCGCGTCCCGTTGCCGGCAATCTGCCCATTCACCGCGACCCGCCGCTCGGAGATCAGCTTGTCGGCTTCGCGGCGCGAGCAGTAGCCGGATTCGCCGATGAATTTGTTGATGCGGGTGCCGGGGAGGGAATCGGGGGTGTCTTCGGTTGTCATGACGGGGATTGTCGCATGGAGGGGATTGGGGGTGGTTTTGTCTCGTACGCCAGGGCGAATGGAAACGGTTTTTTTGCAGTCTCGTAGCCTGTCGCGAGGCATTGCATTTTCTCTCTCCTTCAAGGGGAGGGCTGGGATGAGGATGGTTTTGATCTTGCGACCCTGCCTCATCCGTCATTCCCGCGTAGGCGGGAATCCAGTGACTTTGAAGCGTTCCGCTTCCCTCGGTTTAGTTGTTGCGACTTCGCGAGTTTCGTCCCCCTCAGCGGGGGCCGAGTCACTTTCTTTGCTTGTGTGTATGGACCGGACACATAGCTGACAGGTGTGC
>CBFHAI010000058.1:0-28769 GCA_965653565.1 uncultured Chiayiivirga sp.
ATGGGTTTGCGCGGCGCGCCCGGCGCGGCGGGCACCGCCGGTCCAACCGGTGCGACGGCACCCCCCGGCGCCACGGGCGCGGCTGTACCGACCGGAGCGAATGGCGCCGACGGCGCCACGGGCGCCGCCGGTGCGCAAGGCGCGACCGGTGCAACTGGCGCAACCGGCCCGGTCGGAGCCACCGGGCCGGCCGGTGCAGATGGTGCCGCGGGTGCAACAGGAGCCGCTGGTGCAACGGGAGCTGCCGGTGCAACTGGTGCAACTGGTGCGACTGGTGCCACGGGCGCGACGGGCGCGACGGGCGCAACAGGATCGGGCAGTTTCGTCGTCGACGCCTGGCTTGACGCCGCCAATTCGCGTCCGGCCGGCAATTACCGCCTGACTGGCGACGGACTCGTCGCGGTGCCGTCGGGCACTTTCGGCGCCACGGGCTGGCGGCTGCTGCCGCGTGCCTGCACGCAAGTCTCGCTGCGCGCGAGCACGCTGGGCAGACCGGCGGCCGGAACCAGCTTCACCTTCGCGGTCGCCTATCGCCGCGCCACCGGCGTGACCGGAAGCACCAGCGCGACCTGCGCCCTCACCAACGCGACCCGCACCTGCAGCGCCACCGCCACCGAATCCCTAATCGCCGGCGACGCCCTCGGCATTCAACTCACGAGCAGCGACGCGATCAACACGCAAACCCCGCAAGGCGCGATGTTGCTTTCGGCGGTGTGCGAATAGAACACAGACTACATTTCCGGCTCTTTGCAGAACCACTCGCCAAACCCCAAGTGCGGCTGCTCGACACGGTAGCAATCGCCTTCGACGCGAACCGATCGGACGAGCCACTCGTCCTCCAGCTTGTAGCGGATGGTCAGCGATCGGCCTTCTTGCGTCAGGATTTCCCACGCCCCCCATTCGACGGCGTCCGGATTTTCATCCGCAAAGAACGCCTTTGAAAAATCAGGTTTGGTTTCAACAACCAGCCTGCCGAAAAAGTCGTTCCGAAATAAGCGCCGCTGTTCTTCGGTCAGCAGCGCGCTCTGTTCCATTTCAGCCACCGTACGTTCGGCGTCGGACCGCCAGCGTCCGCAAGTCGGGCAAGACTCGGGCGAACATGCCGCCAGCAGCGCGACGGTCGCCAGCGCGGCGAGCCAGGTTCTGCGCGGCAATTCAACCCGCTTATCAAGAAGCGATGACGCAAACCGATACGCGCGACAACCGGCCGCGACAATCCGCGAGAAAGCCTGAGTTGAAACGTAGCCCGTATCCCGCGCCATCCGGCTCAACACTTTTCATATTTCCAATGCCGCGCCTTGCCTTCGGACAGCCACTCGATGGCTTGTGCGATGCGCTTCTCGCGCGTTTCTTCGCGCTTGGCCTCATCGATCCAATCGACGTACTCGCGCTTCGCGCTCGGTGAGAAGGCTTCGAAATGCTTTCGCGCCTGTGCGTTCTTCTTGAGCGCCGCCGCGAAGCCGCCGCTCGGTGCCGGCGGCGGTTTGGGGTCGGCGGTCTTGCGCACACCCGGCGTCTTGACGCCTTCGTCGATCAATTGCATCGCGCGCTTGATCAACGGCAGCAGCACTTTCTTCGACGGCACGTCCTTCACCGCAGTCATCTTGCCGAAGCTGCCCATGCCATCGCGTTCGGCGTCTTCGCCCATCACCAGGGCGTGCTGCCAGAAACCGAACGAGGCGTGCTCCTTGAACGCGGCCATATTGGCCAGGATCTTGCCGCGGTAGACGAAGGCCGGCGCGCTCCATTTCATTTCTTCGCCGATCTCGGGCGAGGCTTCGTGCACGCGTTCGCGCAGCGTTTCGAGAATGGGTCGCGCGAACGGCGCGCTCTTCGCGATGTAGGCGTCGAAACCGGGATGACGCTCGCCCATGGCTCGCTCCTGTCGCTTGTTCGGAAGATTGGAATATCGGACGAATCGGAAAAACTAAGGCACCGCCAGGTCGGCGAATTCCGGGTGCCGGCTCGCCCAATCGGCGGCGTAGGAACAGGCCGGACGCACGCGCCATTTGGCATCGCGCGCCACCTGGAAGGCGGCGGCCACCAGTTCGCCCGCGATGCCGCGGCCGCCGATCGCGGACGGCACCACCGTGTGCGTGATCGTCATCGTGCTGCCGTCGAATTCGTAGTCCAGATGCGCTTCGTGGCCGTCGACCTTGGTGGCGAAGCGCCGCAATGCGGCGTCATGGGTGATGGTGTGACTCATGCTGGTTCCTCGGGAAGACAGTTGGCGCGCTCAGGGTAACGCTATGCCGCGTGGGCGACAGTCGCAAGCGGAGCGCTAAGGGCACGCATGAAGTTCGCCAGTACGCGTCGACCGCGATCCACGGGTCAGTCTGCGCCCTGCTCTCGGCCAGCAACACGAACTTCGCTACGGCGATGCAAGCTTGCCGTTCGATAACTACCGGTTCGCAGCATCGCCCTCTTCGGCAGTGTTTTCTTTCTCTTCGTCCTTAGCCCCGAGAAACTTCGCCAGCCCACCGAGCTGCACCGCCTGCACCTTGTCGACCACCGGCGCGAATTTCGACATATCGTCCGGCGTGTAGCCGCCGGCACGGTAGAACATGGTGATCTTGGTGCCGCCGCCTTCGGCCGCCGCGAATCGCCACTCGAGCGCGCCATGCAGGCCCATGCCCTGCAGCGGGCCGAGGCCGCCGGTGAGGCGCAGCAGGCTGCCGCGGTCGACGAAGGTGACCAGCATGTGCAACGCCTGCTGCTCGCCGGCTTTTTCGCAGAAACAGCCGCCGGCACGCGTTTCGATCGACAGTTTCGACTGGTCGCCCCACCACGTGTGCCCCTTCGGCCACCAGCGATCGATGTCGTCGACCAGTGCCTTCCACGCCGCGTCGGCATCCACCGGCACGACGCGCGAATTCTCGATGGTGAAACCGGACGGCGAGGAATCCTTGATTTCGGCGTGGGCGAGCGGCATCGCGAGCGCGGCGACGAGGGCGAAAAGCGAAATGGCAGGACGCGGCATCGGTCTTACTCCGGTGGGAAATCGGCAATTCAGCGGCCCGCACCCGCGCGCAGCGGCGAACGGGCGCGCGCGATCGTGCGTTGCAGGTTGGCGCGGGCGGGCGCATCGAACCGCGCGTGGAAAAACCCGCTGAGGAAGATCCGTTCGCGCGCCAGCAGGCTTTTCAGGAAGCGGCGGCGATTGAATTCGAACATCCAGCCCGGCACGCGGCCGCGATATTCGGCCGCGATGCCGCGATCGTAGGCATCGAACACGGCGGGTTCTGCGCCGAGAATCGCCATATCGCAGTCGAGGAACAGCGCCGCATCGGCATCGGCATCGCCCGGCGCCAGATGGCCGTGCCGTGCCGTCAATTCGATCAGTTCGATCGAGCGCGCGATGTCGAGGCCCGCCGTCGGCCAGCGCTCGCCGAAATGGTCACGCGCCAGGCCGGCGCTGCGCGTTTCGTTGTCCTTGCGGCCGGGCACGTAGACCGCGTCGTGGTACAGCACCGCGACGAACACTTCGCCCGGTTGCCGCCATCCGGGCCCCTGCATCACGGCGCCGAAATGCCGAGCCACCTCGCGCACGTGATCGAAGTTGTGATACGCCCGCGGCGGCGTCGCGTAGGCCGCTTCGATGGCGGCCCACTGTTCGGCGGGCAAGGTCAGCGGCGCGTTCTCGATCACGCCCGCAGCGTAGCGCTGACTCGCCGCGCTGTCTGCCCATTGCGGCCGGCGTTCGTCGCATCGCGACGTCGTTTCAACAGCCGTTCTTGGCGCGCAGTACGTTGAGCCGATAACCGCGGCGGCCGGAAGCCGGTCCGGGTGGCGTGCCGGTGTTCTCGCGCAAGGCGCGGCACAGTTGCGAGGCCTTCAACCGCACCTGGTCGACCGGCAGCGGTTTGGGCTTTTCGCCTTTGGCCAGACCCGACTTGCTGCGCGTGGGCACCAGGCTTTTCGGGCAAGGTTCGGCCTGCACCCAGCGCCGATTCTCGAATTCGCAGCTGTGCGCGACGACGCGTTCGGAGTCGTCCTCTTTGCGCCGCGACGGTGCGCCGCCGCGCGTGCGCGACGCCGGCGATTTCACTTCGGCCGCGGTCTTCGCGGGCGGTTTTTCGGCGACCGCATAGTCGACGTAATCGCGTGTCGCGAGCGGCGTTTGTCCTGCGCGGCAAGCCGAATCCTGATACACCACCGTGCCGTCGGCTTCGCCGCAGCGATGCACGACGGCGGCCCGCGACGGCGCCGCCGTCGCAGCCAGGCCGGCCACGAACAGGCCGGCCCCGAACCAGCCTGCGAATTTTCCGAATCGCTGCATCGCCGCTCTCCCCGCTCAATCGTCGATGGCGGAGAGCATGCGCGTCAGGCGAAGCCCGTGGCATCGGTGAATCTCCCGCCGATGCCTCGGAATTTTCCGCGATGTTTTCCCGGCGATTCAGTCGCAGGCTTTCGGATCTTCCGCGCGTCGCACGTTCGCCACCGCGATCCAGGCAGCGCGCTCGGGAAAGCGTTCGTAAGCCGGGCCGCGGGCCGCGACGGCGCACACCGGCACGCGATGGAAACGCTCGCCGTCGGGCGACAGATAAAGCTCGTAGGCGAGCGCCGCGGCGGTCGCGTTCTCGATCCCGATCACGCTCTGCTTGGCCTCGCGTTTCTCGATACGAATCACGAGGTTGGCAAGCTCGAGCGGAGCGGTTTCGACGACCGGTGCGCCGCCATCGTCGGGCAGGCCGACTTCCAGCAGCAGCGCGCGCTCGCCGTCGCTGCGCTGTGCATCGGCGGGCAGCGCCGCCAGGTCGAGCCACGGCGCGGGCGGCCGCGGCCCCGCCACGTGACGCACGGTCGCCACCACTTCGGCATCGGCCGGTGCTTCGGCGACCTTGGTCTGCGTCGCACAGGCGGCAAGCGCGAGCGAGGCGGAAAAAAGCGAAACGATCCGGAAACCTGCAGTTCGAGACACGGTCATGCGAAATCCTTTGCGGCGAAAGTCGAGAATACCGCTGTCACCCCAGCCAGACGAACTTGGCGACGAACACCGCTGCGATGATCCACACCGCCAGCCCGACCTCGCGCGCCCGTCCCGCCAGCAGCTTGATCGCCGCATAGCTGACGAAACCGAACGCGATGCCGTGCGCGATCGAGAAAGTGAAAGGCATCGCCACCGCACAGATCACGGCCGGCGCGGCTTCGGTGAGATCGTCCCAATTCACCTCCGACAGCCCGCGCGTCATCAGCACGGCGACGTAGATCAAGGCGGGCGCCGTCGCGTAGGCCGGCACCGTGCCGGCGAGCGGTGCGAACAACAGTGCGGCCAGGAACAGCAGCGCCACCACGACGGCCGTCAGGCCGGTGCGCCCGCCGACCGAGGTTCCGGCCGCGCTTTCGATGTAGGCCGTGGTCGACGAGGTACCGAGCGCGGCACCGGCGACGATCGCGGTCGAATCGGCGAGCAGCGCGCGTTTCAGCCGCGGCAGCCGGCCGTCGGCATCGAGCAGGCCGGCGCGATGCGCGACGCCGATCAGCGTGCCGGTGGCGTCGAACAGTTCGATCAGGAAAAAGGTCAGCACGACGGCCAGCAAGCCTGCATCGAGCGCGCCGGCGAGATCGAGTTGCAGGAAAGTGGGTGCCAGAGAAGGCGGCGCCGAGAACACCCCACCGAACGGTTGCAGCCCGAGCGCGACGGCCACGATCGTCACCGCCAGAATGCCGATCACGATGCCGCCGGTGACGCGCCGCGCTTCGAGCGCGACGATCAGCATCAGGCCGGCGATCGCCAGCAACGCGCCGGGCTGCGACAGGTCGCCCACCGTCACGAAGGTCGCCGGGCTGGCCGCCACGATGCCGGCGTTCTTCAGCCCGATCAGCGCCAGAAACAAGCCGATTCCGGCCGAAATCCCGAATTTCAGCGAGCGCGGAATGGCGTTGACGATCCATTCGCGCAGCCGGAACAGGCTCACGATCACGAACAGGCAGCCTGAAATGAACACCGCGCCGAGCGCCGCCTGCCACGAATATCCGAGCGTGCCGACCACGACGAAGGCGAAGTACGCATTGAGCCCCATGCCGGGCGCCAGCGCGATCGGATAATTCGCCAGCAAGCCCATCACCAGGCTGCCGATCGCCGCCGCCAGGCAGGTCGCGACGAACACCGAATCGCGCGGCATGCCGGCCGCCGACAGGATGTCCGGATTGACGAACACGATGTAGACCATCGTGAGGAAGGTGGTGAGGCCGGCGATGATCTCGGTGCGGACGGTGGTGCCGTGGTCGCGCAGATGGAACAACGATTCGAGCATGCGGGCGGTTCGCGACGAAAGCCGGGGACGCCAAGCCTAGCCTGCGTCCCGCGGCCTGGGTAGCCACCCGCAGCGCGACCGGCCGACGTAAACTCGCGGCACCACCGGGAGGACGCTGCATGGCCTGCGACGCTGCGATGCTTGCCGATGTCGAACTGTTCGAGCATCTGGGGCCGGACGATCGCGAGCGGCTGGCCGCCGCCGTCGACCTGCGCACGCTGGCGGCGGGCGAGGTGTTGTTCCAGGCCGGCACGCCGGGCGAATCGCTCTACATCGTGCGCAGCGGCGAAATCGAACTGTTCGTGCGCGACAACGCCGGCCAGAAGATCGTGCTCACCATCGCACGGCCCGGCGAAATCTTCGGCGAACTCGCCCTGCTCGACCGCGGCCCGCGCACCGCGACGGCTCTCGCGCTGGGCGACACCGAACTGCTCGAGCTCGACCGCGAAGACTTGCTGCTGCTGTTCCAGAAAACCCCGGCCGCCGCGCTGCGCCTGCTGGCCGGCATGGGCCAGATGACGCGCAAGGCCGACGAACTGATCCGCACCCGCGTCTCGCGCAACGCCAACGAGGAAGTGGTCGAGCAATCGACGCCGCTGCAGCGCATCGCCGACGGGATCGCGTGGTTCAGCGGCAGCATGTCCTTCCTCGCGCTGAACGCACTGTGGTTCGCCACCTGGATCGCGATCAACACGCTGCCGCTGGGCCTGCCGCGCTTCGATCCCTATCCGTTCGGCCTGCTGACGATGATCCTGTCGATCGAAGCGATCTTCCTGTCGTGCTTCGTCCTGATCAGCCAGAACCGCCAGGCCGAGAAAGACCGCGTACGCTCCGACATCGAATACGACGTCAACATCAAAGCCGAACTCGAAGTGGCGCATCTGCACGAGAAAACCGACCGGCTGTATGCGGAGATGCTGGAGCGGTTCATTCACCTCGAGAAGGTTGTGGCGGGTAGCAAGCCGTGAGGTCCTCGGAGTTCTAGAGAAGGACGCAGAGTACGCAAAGGAAAAAGAAAGGACGCAAAGGAGAGCATTGGAAAGAAAGAGCGCGCACGACCAGCTTGCGACCGACTCTTCAAAAATCTTTCTTTGCGTCCTTTGCGTCCCGCTTCTGAGTCCGACGCACCTGCCACCGTCAGCGAGCAACCGTCAACCTACACACGCAGCCGCGTCCTGCCTCTACAATCCCCTCACCCCACCGAGCGAGCGTCCCATGAGCATTCTAGGTTTCATCAAAGGCGAGTTGATCGACATCATCGAGTGGACCGATGATTCGCGCGATACCTTGTCCTATCGCTGGCCGGACGACGACAAGGAGATCAAGAACGGCGCGCAGCTCATCGTGCGCGAGTCGCAGGTGGTGCAGTTCGTCGCGGCCGGCAAATATGCCGACCTGTTCGCACCGGGCAAGCACACCCTGACCACCGAGAACATCCCGATCCTGTCCACCATCCTGGGCTGGAAATACGGCTTCAACTCGCCGTTCAAGTGCGACGTCTACTACCTCAACACACGCCTGTTCACCGGCAACAAATGGGGTACGTCGAACCCGGTGATGATGCGCGACAAGGATTTCGGCGTGGTGCGCCTGCGCGCCTTCGGCACCTATGATTTCCGCATCGTCGATCCGCCGAAGTTCCTGCGCGAAGTGGCCGGCACCGATCAGAATTTCCGCCTCGACGAATTCGCCGACACCATGCGCTCGCGCATCGTCAGCATCTTCACCGACGCGCTCGCCACCGCGCAGGTGCCGGCGCTCGACGTGGCCTCGCGCTACTCGGAAATGGGCGACGCGCTGCTGCCGATCATCAACCCGTCGGTGCGCGAAAAATACGGCCTGGAAATCACCAGTTTCATCCTGGAAAACGTCTCGGTGCCGCCGGAAGTCGAGAAGGCGATCGACGCGCGTTCGGGCATGAGCGTGGTCGGCAATCTCAACGACTACGTGAAATTCCAGATGGGCCAGGGCATGGGGGCCGGCGGCGAAGGCGCCGCGGCCGCCGCGGTGCCGGCGCAGATGGCGATGGGCTTCGGCATGGCGCAGGAAATGATGCGCGGCATGAGCGGTCAGCAGCAAACCGGCGCACCCCAGGCCGCACCGGCAGCCGCCGCCGCGACGCTCGACGTGCTCACCCCCGAACAGGCAGCGCAGGCGCTCGGCGTGTCGGTGGAAGATGTGATGGCATCGATCACCGCCGGCGATCTGAAGGCACGCAAGATCGGCAGCGCGTGGCGCATCGGACGGGCGGCGCTCGAGGAATTCCTGCGCGGCTGAAAGTTGGATCCCTCGCATCGTCTCGCCCGGGACGATGCGTTCTTCGAGCGAACCGATTCCAAAACGAATGCAAACGCAAACACCACCGGCCGCGCCCGCGGGCAACGTCACCGTCGGCAAACATCCGTGCCCCGAATGCGGCGGCGATCTGCAATGGAGCGCCGCGAAACAGGCGCTGTCCTGCCCGTACTGCGGCGCCGTCGTGCCGTGGACGCCGCCGCAGGCAGCCGACCCCGGCAGTGGCGTCAGCGAACACGATCTGGTGTCGGCGCTCGACAGCCCGGAGGCCAGCCGCGGCTGGGGCAGCGAACGGCGCGAAGTGCAGTGCCAGAGTTGCCACGCGATTTCGGTGTTCGTCGACGGCCGCGTGGCGCAGAAATGCGAGTTCTGCGGCTCGCCGTCGATCATCGCGCACGAGGCGCAGAAGGATGCGATCACGCCGCAAAGCGTGCTGCCCTTCAAGATCAGCGACGGCCAGGTGCGCGAAACGATCCGCAAGTGGTACGGCTCGCGCTGGTTCGCGCCCAACCGCCTGAAATCGGCTGCGCTCACCGACACGCTGCACGGCGTGTATCTGCCGTACTGGACCTTCGACGCGCACGTCGATGCGCAGTGGTCGGCCGATGCCGGCCACTACTACTACGAAACCGAAAGCTACGTCGACGGCCAGGGCAAACGCCAGACCCGCCAGGTGCGCCACACGCGCTGGGTGCCGGCGTCGGGCGAACTGTCGCACTACTTCGATGACGAACTCATCGCCGGCACCACCGGCGTGCATCCGAAACTGCTGACCGAAGTCGAGCCCTTCCCCACCACCACCGACCTCAAGCCGTACTCGCCCGAATTCGTGCGCGGCTGGACGGTAGAACGCTACCAGGTCGATCTGCGCAAGGCTTCCGAACTCAACATGAGCACGATGGAACGCAAGGTGGAAGCCTTGTGCGCGGCGCAGATTCCCGGCGATACCTACCGCAACCTGCAAGTCGAATCGCACTATCGCGGCCGCACCTTCAAGCATGTGCTGGTCCCGGTGTGGCTGGTCACCTACACCTACGGATCGCGCAATTTCCAGGTGCTGGCGAACGGCTACACCGGCGTGCTGGCCGGCGAGCATCCCTACAGCTGGGTGAAAATCCTGTTCGCGGCGCTGGCGGCGGTGATGGTGTTGCTGGTGCTGTTCTATCTGACGCAGTCGCAATAGCCGAGAACTCGCGCGCCGTGCGGTCGTTGCGCGCAATCGCTCGTTGCCTGTTCATCGCTTCGGCGAGCGCCTTCGCCGGCGCGGCGCCGGCGTTGAATTCTGTCGTCGAACCGGCGTCGGCACAGTGCCTGGTGGATGTGCTCGGCGAACTCGGCTGGCGTTTCGAGCGCGGCGATGTCGGCGATGTTTCGATTGCTGCCGGCACGCCTTGCGATCGGGAAAGTCTGGCGGCGGCACAGGCGGCCGGCGATCTGCGCGTCGCCATTCCCGCGGCTGCGGATGCCACGGAAAGCCGATTCGCTTCGCAATGGCGCCTGCTGCTCGATCATCCGGCCACGCACTGCGGCTTCTCGTTCCGACTCGGCGATGCGACCCGCAAGGCCGTCGACCGTCTCGTCGCGAACGAAAACTTCCGCTTCAGCGCGCTGCAAACCGGCTGGATCGGCTTCGGCTGGGGCGGCGCGGACAACGACGGCTGGGAATCGATCCGCACCTTCGGCCGCGGCTTCACCCCGAAGACGCGGCCATCAATCGCGATCGAAGGTTTCTACTCCGGCTCGGTACGCGCCGAATGCGGCGTCGGCCGGCAGATCGCACAATACGCGTCGCTGTACGAATTGTTCGGTGCGCAAGGATTCGACAACGCCTTCGAGCGCGACGAGATCGTCATCGGCACCTTCAACCAACTCAACGCCAGCGACAGCATTCTGCTTGGCCGCAATGCCGGCGAATTCACCCGCGACGGCCGCGCCAAAGCGGCTTCGGCGATGGGGAGGCAAGCCTTCTCCGGACTGCCGGGTTTCATCTTCCACGTGTTCGATGCTTCGACACTCGACGATGTCAGCAACCAGGCCGAAAACTTCATCGTCTATCGCGTCGGCGAACGCGCAGCACAATCGCTGCGCCAACATGGCGGTTTCGAGCATTTCAACGGCATCAACCGACGCATCTGGGAGTTGTCGGTGCCGCTGGAACTGACGGCGCATCGCATTTTCGAGCGCCTGCTTTACGAGCGCGACACCGGATTGCGGGCGGCGATTTCATCCGAGAAACTGCGCGTAATCGAACGCATCGACGAACTGCTGGCCGATCCGTTCTATCGCGGGTTCGAGATCTATGTGCACCCTCGCGGCGTGAAACCGGCGGGTTATCACATTGCGCGACTGCTCGACCGCAATCCGCGGACGCCGTTTCGGATCGAGCTTGGGTTGCATAATTTGCATACGACGGTTTTTGAGCGGTGGGTTGGATGGCAAATCGAGAGTTGTTCGGCTGATGAATCGCGAGTGGCGCGCGTTCGGCTCTCGCCAGTGACTTTTAAACGTCCGGCTCTTCGCGAAGCACAACAATCCGTCATTCCCGCCCTTCGGCAGACTCAGGGCAGGCTGGCCTGCCTGAGTTCCTCGATGGGCGGGGAATGACAGAATCGGGGAAGGTTTGCGAAACCGCATCCCACCGCATGCATCACAGCACGAAATGCAACTTCCTCGACTCTCTGCAAAGAATCCACTCCCGCGCTATCTTGAGCACTCGTAACCACTTCCCGTTTCTACCCGATGGCCCAGCCGAACCTGCAGCCGCCCCGCCCTTCGACATCGGACAGCGCCATCTGGGTCTTCGGCTACGGCTCGCTGATCTACAAGGCCGACTTTCCTTTCATCGAGCGCCGCCGCTCGTTGTTGCGTGGTTGGTCGCGGCGATTCTGGCAGGGGTCGCACGATCATCGCGGCACGCCCGAAGCGCCCGGACGCGTGGTGACGCTGGTGCGCGATCCGGCGGCGGTCTGTGTCGGAATGGCTTATCGAGTCGCGCCGCACGTCTTTGGACATCTCGATCATCGCGAAAAGAACGGCTATATCCGCATCACCGCCGATTTCGAATTCGATGACGGCAGCCACGCCAGCGGCGTGGTGTATCTGGCCGACGCAGATAACGAGGCGTGGCTCGGACCGGCATCTGAGCCGGAGATCGCGCGGCATATCGCACACTCGCAGGGACCGAGCGGAACCAATCGCGCCTATCTTCTGCACCTGGCGCAGTCGCTGCGCGAACTCGGCGCGGCCGACCCTCACGTTTTCGCCATCGAGGCCGAATTGAGCGCGCTCGAGTTAGAAACCGAGCTCATGGAAGAACGCCCGAATCGCGTTGCGTACCGGCGCAATTGATCGCGCGGCCCGCACAGCCTTGTAGATAGCAGATCCTTGCAGCTATTCGCGGTTCCGCTAGGCCTTGGCCGGCGGCGAGATCTTGCTCAGTGCGCGAAACGCCACCACACCGGCGGCATCGACATCGAAGCCATAGGCTTCGTTCATGCCTTTCTCGCCGCTGTGGGTGAAGGCGAGGACGCGTTCGCCGTCGGTGCGCAGGTGCACGATGCCGAAGTTGGTGCGTTCGAAAGCGAAGAAGGGCTTCCTGTCGTCGACCGTGTCGGGTCGGGATTCAACTGCTTCGCCGCGCTGACGGAAGAACGCCGCCAGTTCGGTGATGAAGACCACGCCGAGGTCGGCGCGCGCCGCCTTGCCCAGCGCGGCCATCAGCGTCGCGCGCGGGTGGATGTATTCCTTCGCCGCGCTTTCGTCGCCCGACGACACCAGCGACACCACCGCGCCCACCGCTTCGAGAAAGGCGTAGTCGAAATCGTGCGAGCCGTGATGCGGCACTTTCAGCACTTCGGCGGCGAGATCCTGCGGCCGCGCCAACCGCGCGACTTCCATGCTTTCGCGATTCAGGTCGCCGGTGAGCATGAAACGCACGTTACCGAAGCGCAGACGGAACGCGATCGAGTGACCGTTGATGGTGTGGCTGGCGCTGTAGCTGCCGTACTTCGGAACATGCGTCGGCAGATGCAACCGCGGATCGTTCTTCGGCGTGCGCAGGAACGGTACCGCGGCGGTGCCGCCGTGGTTTTCGACGAGCGGACCGAAGAGATCGACTGCGATGCCGTCTTCTTCGGTCAGGAAATCGAATCGCTCGGGCGTATCGGTTCCGACGCGTGCAATGTCGATCGGATCGAGGCCCAATGCTGCGCGCCGTGCCTCCCAATGCGCGAGCGCCGCGGCCCAGTTGCGGAACGGGCCGTTCATGTCGGTTGGCTCGAGTTCGTCGAGGCGATCCACCAATCGCGTCGCGTAAAGACGTCCGTCGAATTCCTGCGTATCGCCGAGCAATTCGGTGTCGGGCGTACGACGGCCGGCGACGCTGCTCGGCGCCTTCACCAAGCCGTTGTGCAGCACGCGCGCCGGATGCAGGAACACGCGTTTGCGCTCGCGCCGCGGCTCGGCGACGCTGTTCACCAGCGTTTCGGATTTGACGATCTCCGCCAGCCCTTCGAAATGATCGGCATCGCCGTGCGTGATCACGATGGCATCGACTTCGAGCGGTTTCTCGTCTGACGTGCCGGCGAAGCGCGCGGCGACGTGGCGCGCGAACAACTGGTTGTCGCCGCCGTCGATCAGGATGATCTTGCCTTGCGGCGTTTCGAGGATCAGGCCGTCGCCCTGTTGCACATCGATCATCGACAATCGGAACAGCGGCGTGTCGCGCAGCGTCAGGTTGCCTTTGACGCGCACGCGGCTGTTGCGAAAACTCCCGCCGACGACGCGGAAACTGGTGACGCCGTCGGCCACTTGCACATCGCGCACCGGATCGCCCCAGGCCAACTCGAACAGTGTGCCGTTGTCGAGCCGCCCGACGACGAGGTCTTCGTCGACGTAGCGGATTTCCTCGAGATCGAGGCCCAGTACATCGCGGTAGTAACCATGCAATCCAGCCATGACCTTGCGTCCCCGGAACGGCAGCAAAACCGGTTACCGCGGGTTATACGCGCAACATCCGACGGCCGGTAGGTGACAAATTCCTAGACGAAGGAATCGGTGTTGCGATGAGGCGGACGAGAGTTCTAGAGAAGGACGCGAAGGTCGCGAAGATTTAAGAGAAAGTACGCGAAGAAGAGCGAATGAAATTTCGGTTTCACGCCACGCCGCAACAGCAAGAAATCTCGACAACTCACCTCAGCCCCTTGTTCTTTTCCTTCGCGTCCTTTCTCTTAAATCTTCGCGACCTTCGCGTCCCGCTCTCAGGCTCTAAACACCCCCTACTCGCCCTCAGCCCGAAACCCCACCCTCTGATGCGATCCATCGCAGAAAGGCTTGTCGGCCGATTGCCCGCAGCGGCACAGACGTGTCGCCGTAGTGCGCAGGATGGTGCGGCCGGTGCCGGCGCAGATTTCGAGGTTGCCGGTGACGCGCAAGGGGCCGTCGCGGGTGGGCACGACCTGCAGCGAGCCGCCGCGTTCGGGTAGCGGGTCGGCGGAGATGGTTGCCGGTTCGCCGGCGGCCTTGAAGTCGGCGGCGACGTGCGAGCCGTCGCAGAAGGGTTTGTTGGCCGATTGTCCGCAGCGGCACAACGTGGCGCGGTAGCCGCCCGGCACGCCGGGGATTTCCATCGCGGCGTGGATCGCGAGCGGGCCGTTCTCGCGCAGGCGCAAGGTGTTCACTTCCGGCACCGATTCCTGCGGGCCGCCGTCGAGCCTGCGATAAGTGATCGCACCCGAAGGGCAGTTGCGCGCGACGGCGGCGAGGTCTTCGGCCGGCATCGCATCGGGCTTGATCCATTCGCCCGGCGTGTTGGCGAGGAACACGCGCGGTGCGTCGAGCACGCAGTGGCGGGCGTGGATGCAGCGCTTGCTCTCGAAGCTGATCTCGATGCCGCTGCCGCGCGCGGTCTGCGCATCGGCGGCCGGCGCTTGCGCCACGCGGCGGGCGCCGCCGCAGAATCCTTCGCTCTGCGCTTTCGGCGGCGGCGCGGCGGCGGCGCGTGCGACGGGAACCGCGGCCGGTGTCCGCGCCAGCTCGCGCATCGTCAGGCAATGGCGATGCATCGCCAGCGCCAGCGGCGCGAGTGCTTCCGGCGCCGCCGCTTCGAGCGTGCGCGCGCGTTGCGCGATCAGGTTGCAGGCTTCGGCGAGGCCGAGTAACGCCGCGTCGCGATCGGGCACCACGCGCAGCGAGCGCGACATGGTGAAGGTCATGCCCGCGTGTACGCCCGGATGCAGCGGCGTGGCCGGCAATCCGGCCAGCCGTTCGGCCACCGGCGTGAGCCAGCGCATGCTGTCGCCGGTGAGTTGCGACAAAGCCTCGCGCGCGCGGCCGGCAGTGGCGTGCGGCGACATCAGGGCGGCCAGCGTGCGCAGCGTCAATGCGTAAAGCGCGTTCGCCAGATCGAGCAGCGAGGCGGCCGGTTCGTTGACGATGTGCACGCGCTCGGCCGGATTCGCCGGTGCGCGCATCACCGGATTGGTCGCCGCCGGCCAGGCCGGCCGGAAAGCCGGATCGTCGCGCATCGCCTGTTCGAACTCGCGCCGCACCTGGCGAAAGCGGCGGTAATGCGAATGGCCGTCGCACTGCACCAGGCCTTCGCCCTGCGTGACGATGGTTTCGAGCGCAGCTTCGGCGCTGGGCAGATCGACCACGCGGCGCAGATCGGGCAAACCGACATCGCGGCTGTCGATCTGCAGCGCCGGATTGCCGATGAACAATTGGCGCGGGCCGAGTTGTCCGGCCAGCATCGCGAATCCATCGCCGATGCCGCGATACAGATGCCCCACCGTGGCGAAATCCTGCGCGGTCGGCACCAGGCGGCCGGTCACCAGCGGACGCGGATGCGGCTCGCCGGATTCGAAGCCTTCGCCGTCGAGATCGGGCGCGTTTTCCGGGCGTTCGAGAAACACGAAATGATCGAGCGAGGCCTGCGAGAACGGCGTCAGTTTCAGCGTCACGCCGTTCGGGTGATAGCCCTCCCACACCGGGAAATTCGGCCGCGTCAGATGCGGCGCGCCGCCGACCGCATTGAGCAGATTCGACACCAGCGCCAGATGCACCATCTCCTCGCGCGCCACGCCGAGCAACTCGCCGCGCCAGCGCGCGACCGATTCGCGCTGCACCGCATTCCAGCGCGGATCGTCGCGCCGCAGACTGTAGGCCGCATAGAGATAGCAGCACATCAGGCCATGTTCGATCTCGGCCGCTTCGGACAGCAGGTAAATCAACGCCTCGCGGGTGTCGACGAGAACGGGGGCGTCGCGCATGACGAAAATCCTGGAGGCGGAGGTTGGAGGAACGATGCGACATCGTGGCGCGGGCCGCGTCTTTAACAAAGCATAGAGTTGCAGCCGATCGATGCATGACGCGGTATCGATTCTCGTCGAACCGGCGCGTCGAGCGCTAGCGCAGCAGGAAGTTCGGTGAGCACAACGGCGTTGGGACGGGTTGACGAGCTGGTGCGGGATCGTCGTGCATCGCGGATGGTTCGACGATGCGATCCGCACACCGGCAAGGCTGTGCCTCAGCTCGCCCTGAACGGGCTTCCGCAGCGCCCCACCGTGTCGAGTGTGTTGATCGGCGCGCGCGACGAACAACGACTGAAGCAGAGCCTCGGCGCTGCCGGCTGGACGCTCGACCGGGTGCAGATGGCGAGCCTCGACGACGCCAGCCGCGTCACGCCGCCCTACCCCTACTATCCGTACTGGAACGGCCGATTCACCGAACGCAATCCGCCGCCGGCGTGAATGTCGTCGGCTTCAGAAATAGCGATGTCCCAACTGCGCGCAATGCGCAGTGGAACTTTCCGCCGGCCATGAGCGCGCGCGGCGCCGAACCGGCCTTACGCAAGTCGATTTGCAGGCACCGGGCCGCCGGCTTCGATGCCCGCATTCACGGTTGCTCGAAGCCCGAACGGAATATGGCGAGCGCCGACTCGATTCCCACCCCGTCGAGCGCCACCTCGTCGGGGCTGCCCGCATCGTTGGAAACGATTCGCAACGTCGCCATCTTGACGCCCGTGGTGGAGGGGTCGAAACGCAGGGCCAGGGTGCTCACCGCGCCCGGCGGCAACATGGCGCTGCCGCTGTCGCCGGCGATCGCAAAGTCGCCGGCGTGCGCGCCCACGATTGAAACTTCAGTCAGTTCCAGCGGCGCCGCGCCGGCATTGCGGACCTCGACGGTCTGCACCTCCGATGCACCCGCGTCGATATCGCGCTCGCCGTAAGTCAGGCTCATTCTCGACAGCTCGATCTGCGGCACGGCGGTCACGCCGGTCCCTGAGATTTCGACGTCCACCGATGGCGTAGACGCATCGTCGGACATGACGCGCAGCCGGGCGCTGAGCGCACCGGCTTGGTCGGGATCGAACGCAAGCTGCAGCGTGCGTGCGGCGCCGGGCGCCAGCGTGGCTTCGCCGCTGTCGGCCACTATCATGAACTGAGCGGGCTGCGGCCCCACAAGCGCGATGCCGGAGAGCGCGAGCTGTGCTGGGCCGTCGTTGGTGATCGTCACGCTCAGCGGTGTCCCGGGCCCCGCCGTCAGCAATCGATCACCGAAGGCCAGCGAAGTCGGCGCCACACGGATGCCGCGCTGGGTCAGACCCACGCCTGAGAGCGTTACCGTGCCCGATCCCGCCGATGACGTGGAGATCGTAAAGGCGGACTGGAACGGACCTTCGGCAGAAGGTTCGAATGTCACCGACAGACTGCATTGCCGGCCGGGAGCAAGCATGAAGGGCGGACTGCCGCATGAGCCCGCTGCGTAGTCGAAAGGCGACGAAACAGCGTCTATCGCGGTGATCTCGGCGGCACCCGGGCCGACGTTGGCGATGCCGACGCGCAGTGGATCGCTACGCACACCCGTCATGTGCGGACCGAAATCGAGGTGCGCGGAGGTAATGTCGAGTGAGGCATGGATACCTGCTTCGCCCGAGAGGTCGAAGGGGATCGATGTCGTCCCATCGACACTCACCGACAGGCGCTGTTCGAATCGCCCTGTCGTCGCGGGCTCGAAGAAGAAAGTCGTCGAGCAGCGCGTGCCTGGCGCCAATGTGAAGGATGCAGCGGGGCAGCTCCCGCCCGTACGCACGAAAGGCGCTTGTACCGCAGTCAGTCCGTCGACCGTGACCGGTCCGGCCGACTCGTTTGCCAATGTCACCACGCCCGGATTGCTGACCGAGCCGGCTGCGGTCGTGCCGAACCGAACAGGCGCGCCATAGATCCGCAACGCTCCCTGAGGTGCCAGGAACGCAGGCGACAAGATATTGACCGTTTCATTCCTGGCGTCCGGGGTATCTGTGTCGTGAAGGCTCACTCGCAGATTGCCCCGCTCGAATCCGGCCAGCGGCGGCAGATACGCCCGGTAATGCCCGGGTTCGCCGGCAACGAGCGGGAGCGCCTGCCAGCCGTTGCCGATATCGAGTTCGAGTCCAACGGATACCGCGCTCTCATCGTCCCCGACGACGAGCGCAACGCTGTGTGCGGTTGCGGTGTCCGGATTCACGACGGACGTTGATTTGCCCGCGGGGTCGAGCACTTGCAACGACTTCAGGTGGGGACTTCTCAGATAACCCGCGCGTGTCTTGAGATGTACCCGTGATACCCCTTCGATTCCGCGCAGAGAAAATTGCTGCCGCATGAACAATTCCACTTTCGACTGCGTGGTCGCGGGCACCACACTCTCCATGGTCTGCGGCAGTCTGGAGGCAACGGGAAGGTAACCTGCGCCCGCCTCTTCTCCATCGATGAACCACTGGTAGGAGAATGGTCGAAGCGCTTCCTTGTTTTGCAGGCCATCGCGGAAGAAGCCCGATCCGGAGGGGTTTCGCTGATCGGGGAGACTGAAGACTCCCGTCGTTCCCTGGGCATCTCTCGGAATGAAATTGAACTGGCCCGCCCAGAATGCCGCCAGCTGTCCCACGACGATTTCGGCCGGTGAACCGGAGTCCGGCGATACATCGACCAGATCGGCCGGGTGAGCCACGCCGTCGGCGTCACGCCGGGGTTCGAAAATACGCACGCTTCCATCGGCGGTCGCCGTCCCGCGGAAGAGACTGACGGTGTGGGAACATGCGCTATTTCCAAAGCAGAGCGAAGGCATGATCGTATGCGCGGCGGGCACGCCGCCAGGCAAATGAAAAAGGATACGGATCGGTGCGACGGAAGCCGATCCGGCGGTCATCAAACCGAACATACCGTTCGCCTTCCCGTCCAGGGAGGTCGCGTTAACCTGCCATCGGGAGCCTTGAGCAAGGTCTGGCCCGGCGTAGGTCACGCGCAGGGGAGTATCGCTGGGAGGCATCGACAGGTCGGTATTCTCGTCGACGCCCTGGCTGGACCAACTGCTGTAGTAGAAGACGGGTTCGCTGCCGGCCCCGGCTGCGCGCTCGCCCGTCAAGGTCATCGCGCTGATGTTGAAATTCGGCGAGATGTCGCCGAACCGGAAAAGCGGGGCGAAGTACCCGCCGACAGCCTCGACCGGGAAAACCTTTCCGCTCGGCACATGAGTAACGCTGACGTAGCGTTTTATCAATCCGATATGCGCCGGCTGCAGCGGGCTGCCGTCCAATCGCTGATACGCGGGCATCGGAATCGGACGCGTGGCAGTCTCGATATCTATTTCGAGCCGCTGTGTTGCTTGCGAAACATCGATGTTCTCCGAAAGCAAGACCACGCCATGGGTCGGCACGGAGACCAAAGCGTGGGCGATGCCCGACGGCATCCGGAGCTGGCGTTCCTGCGAACCGACCTCGAACTCGAAGGAGGTCAGTTCCTGGCCGGCATTGTTGAAAAACGTCGCTCGGCCGGGAGCGCCGTTGTTGACGATTGCCACCGTCAACATAGCCGACTTGTGGATCACCATCGGCATGCGCAATTCGACATCGTCGCTTTCGATCCGCAGAGCGCTTTCGAACACGCCGGTGGGATGTGGGGATATCGGGACGACATCGTTCCGAACGTTCATCTGCATATCCACCACGCGCGCCTCTCCCGCTTGCAGCGTGATGTCGGGCATGGCGTTCCAGTCGGCACCGGCAGGCGTGTTGCCGCGGTCGATCGAGAACCGAATGGTCCGCTGCGTGGAATCGTGATTGGTGAAGGTCACTTTCCGAACCGGGCTGTCCCACGCCGCGACCGTGTTGTCGACCCAGCCGAAATGGGTGATCGCAGGTTCCACCGTAATCGCGCCATTGTTCAACGCCGACGGCAGATCCAGGCGCCCGGAGCCTGCAGAATAGATGTCGGCAGCCAACAGCGTCGCGGAATTCACGAGCAGCGATTTGATCTGGCCCGGCGAATGGGTCGGGTAGCGTTGACGCATCAGCGCGGCGGCGCCGGCGACGTGAGGCGCAGCCATGCTGGTGCCGCTCAGGCTGGAATACAGGCCATCGGGCACGCTCGAGACGATGCTGCTGCCGGGCGCGGCGATCTCCGGTTTCACTACCGCGTAATCATCGGCCCTCACGGGCCCGCGCGAACTGTTCTGCGCTACCCCATCCTGCTTCGTCGTGTTGGCTACGGTGACGGCGGTTTCGGCAGCGGCCGGTGAGAGATAACTGGAGTACTTCGGGCCGCCATTTCCTGCCGACACGACACCGAGCACGCCTAGTTGAGTGGCTTGATCCAACGCCAGGCTAGCCGGATCATCGGGCCCACCGACGCTGCTGAGGCTCAGATTCATCACATCGACATGGTCATCGGTGAGGGGGTCACCGTCGGGATCGGTCGCCGCTTCCATTGCGGCCACGATGTGAGAAACGAAACCGCCGCCCTGTGCCCCGAGAACCTTGTAGGCGATCAGTTTTGCATCCGGCGCGACACCGAGCTTGACGCCGTTGGCCGCAACAATGCCTGCAACGTGCGTTCCGTGGCGATTGTCGTCCATGGGGTCGGCATCATTGTTGACGAAGTCCCACCCGCCGACGACCTTGCAGGTTTCGCCGAAGCATCCGCCGAGGTCTGGATGCGTGTAGTCGATGCCCGAGTCGATGATCGCCACGGTGATGCCGTGACCGGTGAGGGATTGACCCGATGCATCGGTCCCCGTCCAGATCGGCGGTGCTCCGATCAAAGGCACCGAATCATCCAGCGTCGCATGCACCGGCGAATCCGCTTTCACGTCGCGCACGCCGTCCAGTCGCCGCAGTGCCTCGATATCCTCACGCCGCACTCGCACGACCAATGCGTTCAGAAGGGCGGAGAATCGACGCCTCACCTCCAACGCCACGCCCGCACGCCGAGCGGCGTACAGGACATTCTCCTGCGCTCGACGGATATCCTGCTGCGACTGCTCGAGCGTGCTGGCCAACCTGTCTGCCATCAGGCCCGGAGCGGATTCCACGTTCGCCAATCGCACTTGGTTCAGTCGCGGCAGATACGCCGGCGTCTCCAACAGCAGGAAAACATCAAGTTCATCCGCGATAGCCTCATCCGAGACCGCGGAAGGCAATGCTCCGGACTGAATCGGCACGGATGCCGCCACGGCCGACATCGCGAACGACAGAGCAAAACCGAAAAAAATCGAACGCGGCATCAATAGTTGGCCTGGAGCAAATAGGTGCGGCATTGGATGCCGCGCCGACGACCGGCCGCAATGCCATTACGTGATCTCCGTCACTGCACCGAGAAGGAACGCGCAATAATTGAAAAGCACGCTGTCCGATAGAGCACTCTCGACGCTACGCAATCTCCCGGTTTCGACATCGGAAACTTAAAAAAAAGAGGCACCCGGCCAGTAGGCCGGGTGCCTCCATTTTTCTACTACCGGGCGCCGGCACCAACGGCGCCGGAAATCAGCGCAAGAACCGATCAATCGTTCTCGACATGCAGAATGCGCCCATCGTACGGATCGACATGGATCTCGCGATCATCGCCGTACTGGTCGCGCGCTTCGGCCTTCCACACGCCGCGATTGCTCAGCCAGTCGATGTCGTGGATGTTGTGATAGCCCGAGCTGGCGAGCACGGCCTGCACCACATCCTTGCTGATCTTGCCGCCGGTCGGGACCAGCACGCGTTCCTGCACCACGACCGGCGTGCGCACGACCGGCTGCTCGATGATGCGCTCGACCACGACCGGCCGTTCGACCACCTTCTCGACCACGACCGGACGTTCCTCGACGATTCTCACCGGCTGCGGTGCGGGCGTCGTGGTGGTGGTCGTGGTGGTGACGGTGCGCGTGCGCGTGTTGCGCTTGGCAGTGACGCGTTCGTCGACCGGATCGATGCGCACATCGACCAGCACGCCGTTCTCGTCGACCGCGGTCGCGAGCCAGTAACCGTTGTCGTACTGCAGCATCGAGATATCGCTGAAACCGCGGCGCATAAGCAGATCTTCGGCCTGCGCGGCACTGAGCGAAGCGGCGGCTACGCTGCCGCTCAACACGGCACCCAGCGCTGCGGCCAGCAGACATTGTTTGATGTTCATGGATTTCTCCTCGTCACCGAATATGACGAGCCCAGTGTGGCGACTGCGCAATAACATCAAGTGAACCTGGAGGCCTGTTCGACGCGTGATTCAGCGTCTGCGAAGCAGGGTCTGGTAATCGGCACTGGTGTTTTTGCCGGGTCTTGCAAGGCGCAATGGAATATCGCGGTTGAGGCTGGTTGTGCGCGGTTCGCTTCGCTTTTCTTGTGGGAATCGGGAATGGGAATCGGGAGAAGAGCGCGCACGCTCTAGCTCTTCTCCCGACTCCCCGCGTCGCCCGATCAGCCGCAACTCACGCCTTCGCCTTGCGCGCCGCGCGCTTGGCCGCGCGCGCCTGACCCGCCGCCTGCAAGGTATGCGCATTGAGGATGGCGGGCAGCAGGCCGGGGAAGCGCGTTTCGATTTCCGCGCAGCGGCTGGTGTTGCGCATCTCCACGCCCTGGCGCTCGCTGCGCACCAGGCCGGCTTCGCGCAGCACGCGGAAGTGTTGCGACAGCGTCGACTTGGGAATGCTGCGATCGCTCATCTGCTGGAAGTTCGAGCAGATCGCGGCGCAGCCCGAGCCGGCGAGCTGTGCGTAGATCGACACGCGCACCGGGTCGGCCAGCGCATGCAGGATGCCCTCGACGGTGATTTCTTCGATCGCAGGATGGATCAGCGGCCTCATGCCGCCCATTCTAGCAGGCCTTGACATCCAGTTCGTTAGTTCATATGTTGTGAACTATGGGACTTACGCACTTCCGCGCGGTCCTTCCCACAGGAATCGAAATGAGCAAGCTCGAAGGCAAGGTCGCAATCGTCACCGGCGCATCGAAGGGCATCGGCGCCGCCATCGCCACCGCACTGGGCGCCGCCGGCGCGTCGGTGGTGGTGAACTACGCATCCAGCAAGGAAGGCGCCGACGCCGTGGTGGCGAAGATCGCCGCCGCCGGCGGCAAGGCCGTCGCGGTGAAGGGCGACGTCTCGCGCGCCGCCGACGCGCAGGCCATCGTCGATGCGGCCCTCGCCCGCTTCGGCCGGCTCGATGTGCTGGTCAACAATTCGGGCGTGTATGACTTCGCGCCGCTCGAAGCCATCACCGAGGAAAGCTTCCACAAGCACTTCAACGTCAACGTGCTCGGCCTGTTGCTCACCACGCAGGCGGCCGCGGCGCATCTGGGCGAAGGCTCGAGCGTGATCAACATCGGCTCGGTGGTCACCCGCATCACGCCGCCGGGCAGCGCGGTCTACACCGGCACCAAGGGCGCCGTCGATGCGATCACCGGCGTGCTCGCACGCGAGCTGGGCCCGCGCAAGATCCGCGTCAACGCCCTCAACCCGGGCATGGTCGAAACCGAAGGCACGCACACCGCCGGCTTCGTCGGCTCCGATTTCCAGGATCACACCGTGGCGCAGACACCGCTCGGGCGCATCGGCCAGCCCGACGACATCGCCTCGATCGCGGTCTTCCTGGCCTCGAACGATTCCTACTGGCTCACCGGCGAGCAGCTGTATGCGGGTGGCGGTTTGCGCTGATCGCCGAGAAAATCGCCGGAACGCTTTGCGATGGCAGGGCGTTCCGGCGGGATGCGCCAGCCCCCGGCCGTGGAGCGGCCGATCATTCTTCGCGCAGCGCTTCGGTCGGCGCGATCGCGCAGCAAGGCATCGGCATCGGCCTGGGTCCAGCGATCGAGCACGCGGCCGGTAGCTTTCTTGGCATCGATCGATACCCACCGCTCCGGCCGTTCGATCGGTGGATTGCGCAGCGCGTAGGCGTTGAACAGCGCAAACAGCATCGCATTGGCGGCAATCGCCGTGCTCAGCACCAGCAAGGCGGTGACGCTGAAACCTGGATTGCGCCACAGGCCACGCACGGCGTAGCGCAGATCGCACGAGAACGCGTCAGTGAAGGCCAGCCCGCGTGACTGGCGGCAAAGAGGTCATGGTCCCGGCCGACACCCGCTCAGCCGGGCGGCGGCTCGTTCAACAGCGTCCAGTAAATTCCCAACTGCGACACCGCATGCGCGAAATCCGCGAACTCCACCGGCTTGCGCACATAACTGTTGGCGCCCGACTGGTAACTCTTGAGCATGTCCTCCTCTTCGCTCGACGAGGTCAGGATCACCACCGGGATCAGGCGCGTGGACTCTTCGCTGCGGATGCGGCGCAGCACATCGATGCCGCTGAGTTTCGGCAGCTTCAGGTCGAGCAGCACCACCGCCGGCGGCACGCTGCGGTCGCGATCGCTGTGCACGCCGCCGCCGAACAGAAAATCGACCGCCTCGCCGCCATCGCGGGTGACGATGATCGGATTGGTCACCTTCGCGCGGCGCAGCGCGCGCAAGGTGAATTCCTCGTCGTCGGCGTTGTCTTCCACCAGCAGTATGGGCTTGTCGCTCATCTCGAACTCTCCACGGCATGACCGCTCATCGTGCTGCCGGGCTCAACCTCGGGCCCGGGTGGAATTGCTTTCGTCCCTGCTCCGCATCGCGCATTCATCCCTGTTTCGCATCGCGCAGCGCCGTCGCTTCGTGCGGGCTGGCACCGGGCTCGAGCGTGAAATAGAACGCCGCACCCTTGCCGACCTGGGCGTCGGCCCAGATGCGGCCGCCGTGGCGCAGCACGATGCGGTGCACGGTGGCCAGGCCGATGCCGGTGCCAGTGTATTCGGTGCCGCTGTGCAGGCGCTGAAACGCATGGAACAGCTTGTCGGCGTAGTCCATGTTGAAACCGGCGCCGTTGTCGCGCACGAAGAAGACCCGGTGTTCGCCATCGCGCAAGGCACCGATCTCGATCCGCGGGTGCTCGGTTTTCGCGCTGAATTTCCAGGCGTTGCCGATCAGATTCTCGAGCGCGGCGCGCAGCAGCCGCGCATCCGCCGCCGCCACCATGTTGTCCCACACCGAAACGTCGACCTGCCGCTCGGGTTCGCGCAGCCGCAGATCGGCCACCACCTGGCGCGCGATCTCGCTGACATCGACCTCGGTGCGCTCGAGCGGCGCACGCGTGACGCGCGACAGGTTCAGCAGATCCTCGATCAGCTGGCCCATGCGTTGGGTCGAAGAGCGGATGCGCGTGATGTAACGCTGCGCCTCCTCCGGCACGTGCTCGGGGAAATCTTCGACCAGCGCCTGGCTGAAGCCGTCGATCGCGCGCAGCGGCGCGCGCAGATCGTGCGAGACGGTGTAGGAGAACGCTTCGAGTTCGTTGTTGGCGGCTTCCAGTTGCGCGGTGCGGTCGCGCACGCGATCTTCCAGCTCGGTGTTCAGCCGCAGCACTTCCTGTTCGGCGCGTGCGCGCTCGCCGATCTGGCGTTCGAGTTCGACGTTGGATATTTCCAGCTCGCCGGTGCGATGCTGGATTTCCGCCAGCATGCTGTTGAAGGCATCGGCCAGTACGCCGACCTCGTCGTCGCTGAGCTTCTCGGCGCGGCGCGAATAGTCGGCTTTTTCCACCACTTCGCGCGCGATGTTGGCGATCGCCAGCACCGGTCGCGTCACCACGCGCTGCAGCTGCGCCGACATCGCGTAGGCCACCAGCATCGCGATGACGGTCACCGCCAGCGCGATGCCCAGATAGTCGACGATGCGGCTGTAGAGTTCGTAATCGGTGCGCAGATACACCGTGCCGACGATTTCGCCCGGCGACACGATGCGCTGGAACAGCACCATGTTGCGGCCGTCGATGCGCACGCCGTCGGCTTCCGGCAGGCCCGGGAATTCTTCGGTCTGGTCGCCGCGCCGGTAGGTGGCGAACAGCGTGCCGCGCGCGGTGTAGATCGCGGCGGCCTGCACCTGCGGGCGCAACCGCAATAGTTCGAGATTTTCTTTGGCGGTGCCGGCGTCGTCGAAGGCGATGGCGGGCGCGGAGGTCTGGCCGAGCAGTTCGGCCTGCGTGGTGACGTCGGCGATCCAGGTGCGGTGGTAGGCGCGCAGGTCGTAGGCGATGATCGCCAGCAGCGCCACCAGCAGCGCAGCCAGCGTGATGACGAGCACTATGCCCATCAGCTTGCGTCGCAGCGAGCGGGCGCCGGCGAGCTTCATGGCGGCCGCTTTACGCTGCGTGCCACTTCGAGCAGGCGCGAACTGATCTTCAGGCCGCTAGCGCGTGCCGGCGCCAGCGAGGCGTCGAACCGCAGCCGGCCGTCGGCCAGCACGAAATTGATCATGCTGCGCGCGGCCAGTGCGCTGTCGGTTTCGGTGATGGTCAAGGTCGGCTGGCCTTCGAGTTGGCCGAGCAGTTCCATCGTCGTGCTGCGGCCGGTGCGGCCGATGTAGACCATGTGCAGGCCAGTGAGCGGCTCGTCGCGACGCAGTTTGCGCACCCGCACCGGCCGGCCCCCGATGCTGCGGCCGGTGACCACGCGCGCCAGTTCGTCGGCCAGCGCATCGGCTTCGACGACGCCAATCACGAACGAATCGCCGGCCGCTTGCGGCGAACCGGCGGGCCATTCGACATAGCTGCCGAACTTGAACAGGAAGGCCGCCTTGATGCCGGTTTCGGTGGCCTGCACATCGGATTGCAGCGCCGCCGCCGGCGCCGCGAACAGCAGGCACGCCGACAGGCACAACGCCTGCATCGCCAGACCAACGGCACGCGTGTAGCGCGAAAAGAAAAAGGCGAGGCTCACCAGCGCAGCGCCAGCTTGAGCGTGGCGCTGCGCTCGTACCAGGTCTGCGCCACCAGCGGGCCGGGTTCGAATTCGGCGTGGCCGGAATCGAAGATATCGCGCACCGCCAGCAGCAAGTCGACGCGCTCGACCGGCTGCCAGGCGAGACTCGCATCGACGCTGGTATAGGCATCGATAGGCGGCACCGGCAGTGCGCCGACGTGGCGCGCGAACACGTTGAACTCGAGCGCGGGCGACAGCGCGAAGGTCGAGCGCAGCGAGAACTGCCGTTCGGGATCGTTGCCCAGATCAACCGGGCCGTCCGGATCGTTGCTGCCCGGTTTGGTGTGGAACTGCTGTTCGAGCAGCAGCGCGCCGGCCGACAGACGCCAGGCATCGTTGGCCTGGAAGTTGGCCCAGGCTTCGAGGCCGTGCGAGCGGCCCGCGGTGCCGTTCTGCACCTGGAACGAACCGTTCGGCTGCGGCTCGCCGCTGCGCAGATCGTCGTAGCGATGATGGAAGGCCGTGACCGAATACGAGAACGCGTGGCTCGGGTTGGCGCGCAATCCCAGTTCCACCACATCGGCCACTTCCGATTCGAAGTTCGGACCGCCGGCGATCAGGAACGGCGGCTCGGCGGGCAGGAAAAATTCGCGATCGATGCGCGACGGCGCGCGCACGGCCCGCGACAGCGAGCCCCACAGCAATTGCCCGTCGCCCGGCTTCCATGCGGCGCGCAGGCTGGGCAACAGTTCGGTGCCGGTGTAGACGTTGCGATCGAGTTTCAGCCCGAGCGTGATCGCCAGCGCATCGCGCCACTGGATTTCGTCCTGCACGAAAAGATTTTCCCAGTGCAGATCCTTGTCGCCGGGAATGAAGGTGGTGAGAAACCCTTTCTCGACCTCGTCGGACGCGTGCCGATAGCCGCCGCCCCACAGCACGCCGTGACGATCGCGGCGCCAGCCATGCTGGAATTCGAGATCGACGATGTCCATGCGATCGTGGAACAGCACCGGATCGTCGCGCTCGGTGCGATCGAGATAGCCCTGCATGCGCAGCGTAGAATCGTTCGCCAGCGTCCGCGTCCAGCGTGCCAGCAGATTGGCGCCGGAGATTTCGATCGGCCCCAGCGGGCGCAATTCGGATTCCGCATCGTAGGCATCGCCTTGCAGCGTCAGGCCGCGCTCGGCGTCACCCCAATCGGCACGCAGGCCGACCTGCCGGCGGGTCCAGCCGTCGGGCTGGTCGGTGCCGGCGACATCGACCGTGTTGTCGAGCGACAGCTGCCGCGCATAGGCGCGCCAGCTGCCCTCGCCCACGCGTCCGCCATAGCGCAACGACGCGGCCTCGCCATCGCCGCCGCCGCCGAGCGACAACAGGCCGCCTTGCGTATCGGCGGCCGAGCGCGTGATCACGTTGATCACGCCGTTCACCGCATTCGCTCCCCACAGCGTGGCGCCGGGCCCGCTGATCACTTCGATGCGTTCGACGTCTTCCAGCATCACATCCTGCGCATCCCAGAAAACACCGGAAAACAGCGGCGTGTAGACGGTGCGGCCATCGATCAGCACCAGCAGTTTGTTGCCGAGCGAGTTGTTGAAGCCGCGCGCGCTGATCGCATAGTTGCTGGCGTTGACGCCGGCCACCAGCAGGTTGGGCGCGAGCCGCAATGCTTCGGGCAGATTCATCGCGCCGGAGCGGCGGATATCGGCGGCGCTGATCACGTAGATCGAAGCCGGCGCATCGGACAGGCGTTCGGCGCGGCGCGAAACCGAGCTGACCTCGACATTGCTCAGTTGTTCCAGACTCAGATCGAGCAGATCGACCGCCGCCGTCTCGGCCCGCGCCGTCGACACCGCCGCGGCCGCAACCAGCGAATTCAAGGCCAGCGCCACGCTGCGGCGCCGATCGCTCCGATATCGCATCGACTTCTCCCCATGGTGATTCCGGGATCCCCTGCGCCCGCAACGTCGATCACCTGTGGCCGCCGCCGGCCATCGCGCCTCCTGTGCTGGAAGATATCCCACCCCCACCCCCGAAAACGAGGCCTGCAGCATGCTGCCGGCCGCCCGCGCCCCGCCACAGCGGACACGACAGCCGGCAATTTCCGCACTTCGTTCTACGCCAAATCGGGCCGGGGCGACAGGTGACAGATTCCTAGGCGGAAGGTGCCCGGGCGTTGCGGGCTTGGCGCGTCGGGGA
>CBFHAI010000059.1:0-28203 GCA_965653565.1 uncultured Chiayiivirga sp.
AAAGAATCTTTCAGCACGGCTTCGAAGATGGCACGCAGACGATCACCGAGACGCTCGGTTTCGACCAGGCCCGCCGGCTGGTGGCATTCCAGAGCCAGGTCACCCACGCCTACGACGCGCACAACCACCGCGTCCGTACAGTGACGCCGAACTGGGGCACCCGCTACCAGGTCTACAGCCGCAGCGGCGAATTGCTCTACATCGAAGACAGCGCAATGCAGGAGCGCACCGAGTTCTACCACCTGGGCCACACCCTGGTCGCCGAACGCACGCGACCAACCACCAGCGAAACTGCCACCGTCAACTACCTACACACCGATCACCGCGGCACGCCGACCGTCAAAACCTCAACCGCCGGCACCCGCGTTTACCGCAGCCGGTTGATGCCCTATGGCGCGCCCTACGACGGTATTTACCGCGACGGGCCAGGCTTCACCAAGCACGCGACCGACGAGATATCGTCGATGAGTTATATGCTGGACCGCTACTTCGATCCAAACGTACCGGTCTTCGTCAGTACCGATCCGGCCGGAAGAACGGCGGAGAGCTTCAACGCCTACGCATACGCCAACAACAATCCGTATACATTTGTCGACCCGGACGGACGGAATCCGGTGGCAGCTGTCGCAGGGAAAATGCTAGTTGGAGCAGCCTTCGGCGCTGCGGCGGAAGTGGGAATTCAAATGGCAATTGAAGGTAAATCGCTATCGGAAGTGGATGGGTCCGACGTAATGGTCGCTGCTGGAATCGGTGCGGTTATTCCCGGGGTTGGATCCGTCGCATTGCGAACAAAAGCAGCAGCTCCTGTAATAAAGAATTCTGTAGAAGCAGTTGAAACACTTTCGGGGCAAGCCGCAAATACAGCAAACCGAGCTGCGAAGATCGCGGCACGTGTAACCAAGAATGTGAAAAAAGCGACTGAGGCGGCCGGTGACGTAGCGGCTACAGCCGGTGCTGCGATAGTTGGCGTTGTCCTGAAGCACTTAGGACAGGAGGTTGTGAATGAACAACAAAAACAGGTGCCCAGCATAAAGGTTCCAACTAACCCCGCTGAGAACGAGAGGAAGGAACGATGAAGGTAGCCAGGGTAGTCAGATGGATTATATGGGCGTCTAGCGCAGTAGCTGCTGGTGCAATGAAGCCTATTTTTTTTCCTAACGGCGGGTGGCCTTACGCCGTAGCTGCAATCGCTTTGCTAGTGGCATCCGCCTTTCTCGGCGTAGCAGTCGAGCAGCGACTGTCGCGTAATAAGTAACAAAATTCGAGCTATCGAAAACCTGTCGGTGTGCGCCCGTAACTTCGACGCAGGCCAAAAGCACCGATAAACTATGAAAAATTCATGTATGGAGACTTTTTTCATCACTATGCTTCTCTCGACAGGCTGCTCGTATTCGCAAGGCGGATCAATCGGAGCTGCTGATCGGTCTGGCGAATCTGTATGCGTTACGAAACATCCGTTGCTTGGCGCAGGGAGTGTGTTTGCAGGCTAGGCAAGTGCGGGCAACCGCACTCGATCGCGCGAAGATCGGCTTCGAAACGCGTCGAAAGTTGGAATCGGGCCACGGTCGAAATCAGGCAGTGGCGAAAGCGACGAGTTGTTCAGAGATTCGCTATGGGAAATCTAGCCCGACGAACTCGAGTCCACAAATCACGGAGCTCGTCTCCTCAAAGTCGATGACCACGCGCTTCTTGCCGGACAAGTGCACGGCCACAGAATCGAAAACTGTTGCTTCTCGCTCAAGCCCATACACGGGCGTTCGAGTGACGAAGCTTCCCTGAATGGTCCTCAAGTTCAGGCGAACCTCCTGGCCCGAAGGAATCTCCAGAAGCTTGCTGGCCATCGCGCCACTCGCGAAAACTGACCACGAGCTCGGAAGCGCGTTGCGCACAGCGCTCTCTACTGGCTCGCAGCGGCGCTTCAACGTGGCGCCAAAATCCAGTCCGAACGCTTCGCACTCTTCTTCGCTTGCCCGCTCGCTTTTCCCCGGTTTGGCGACAAACCTCAGGGATCTACCGTGGTAAAGACTGGGAAGCAGTTTGAAGGCCATCAAAAGGCTCTGCGCGTCAGCTAGCTCCTTCTCTTCTGGTTCCTTCCCGAGGACAAAACCCGCCTTCGGCAGTTCTCGGGACAAATCCGAGAATACTTTCGCGGCAAGGTCTGCCGGTGTCGTGAACGCATTGATTGTGAGTTCGGACTGGACGCGATTCTTGAAAATCGCGAGGCGTGTCGCGTCGCCGTCAATGGAGACGTACTCGAACGGGACCGGCTGAGATCTGTCCATCACGTAAGCGAAACGCGGCATCTTTAGCGTCGTGGCTTCATCGTATTCGCGCTCGACAAAGGACCTTCCGCTCTCAGGGTCGATGCTGCCGTACCGCGCGCCTAGGAACATGATGAAAACTTGGGACCGGCGCAGTTCGTCGAGGCACGTGTCCAGCGGTTTCCTGTCCCGCGCGCCGAAAAACTCCTGCGCGTTAATGACGCCGGCGCGGCTTTGGAGGTCCTTGATTACGGCGTCGCGATAATCGCGCATATCGAGGAACGTAGAAGAAATGAAAAAATTGATGTCCGATAGCTTTTTGCCGTTCATTGGAGTGATCAAACAGGTGGAGAAGTGGTTAGTTTGCACCACACACGACGGTCTTTGTGCCCGTTGACGGCCAGGCACCACATACAGAACCGTTCGCGCAGCGTGGCGTTGCCTCAGAAAAAAACGACCAGCGAAATCGTCTCCGCTGACCGCCACCATTTCAGGGGGCCGCCCGTCGCCACGCTGAAAATCGCCAATCAGCCGGGTCAACGGACGGCAACACGATCACCAGCGTTGTGCACCGAGATTCAGCGGCACGAGCAATGGTTCGCATTGCAGTGACATCGGTTGCGCTTAGCGCCTCGCTCCGCGCGCGTGGATGGAGCCAGTCGCCCAAACGACGCAAGTCGTACAACGTGACCCATAGCCCGATTTTCGGCCATCTTGGGATCAGGCTTCGAAGCCTCAATCGCCGCTGGCGAGTCGACAGTGCCTAGGTGCTTGACCGTGCTCGCGCTGCAGTCTTACATCCGCTTCGACTACATTATTCCTGAGGAACCGATGCACTTAGTAACGATGGTTCGCGTTCCGCGGGATTCGACGCCACATCGAGCGGCGCCGGTGTTGCGCAAAACCATCAATTGACGCAACAGCTAGCAAGATGGCCAAAGGAATTGTCCATTGAAGTCTCCAGCACAGGTTGCGCGAGTATGTATCTGGTGCGCCAGCGTGAATAGGTGACAGATTCCTAGATGCGGTGCAGCAAGAATGGACCCTCCCGTAGGAACTGGTACAAAATCGTCCTATGTGCGCAGAATTCGGCCGGACCGCGACGAGGATGCGACTTGGAACCGATTGGAGACCTTTACGACTCGGCTAAGCAAGCAGTCCGAGAACGACTCTCTAGCCCTCTTGCCGTTGCCTTTGGCTTTGCATGGCTCGCGTGGAATCACCGTTTCCTGATCGTGATGTTTGGCGAAGGAACACCCAGGCAGAAGTTTGAGCTACTTGATGTCTTGCATCCCACTTTGGGGGAGCACGCTCTGTTCTTTGTCGCGCTGCCTTTCTTGTCGGCAATCTTAGGTTTGATCCTCTACCCACTTCCTGCGCGTCATGCCTATCGGTTTTGGAGGACAAATCAGCGCGAGATAAAAAACCTTAGCGTGCAGATAGCAGGCGATGAGCTCGTTCCTAAAGAGCAAGCGCAGATGCTCTACTCCGAAATTCGTGAGCTGAAACGCAATCGTTCGCGAGATCTCGCTGAGTTCACCGAGGAGAGAAAGGCGCTTGAAACGGAGGTTGTTCAATTGACGTCAAAATCGGTGAAGCTCGAAGCAGAGGTGGCGGAGCTCCGCCAGCGCTCAAAGCCACGCACCTTTGGTGAAATGTTTGATTCGGATGAGTTCTTTGTTTCTTACCTTACGAAGACCAATTTCAAGCTGGTTTTTAATTCAAGTGTGCCTGAGGATCGTGGCTCAAAAATGATCACGTTTCTCCCCGACGGGTCGGTCGGGGACGGTCGAAACAAGAACGAAGCGCGGTGGGAGGTTAGGTCCGGAAAGCTAGTTCTACTCAACGTTCAAGGCGAGACCCATTCCGAGTTCACCCCCGTGCCTGCGTTAGGAATTCTTGTCGCAATTCCTGAAATATCGACCCAGGCGGTGAAAGCAAGGCAACCACAGCACCTGGTGCCTCAGCTTTCCAAAGGACTGCTGGGCTAAATCAAGATGAGTTTTCTGTTTGCCACGACCCTTTCGACCGCGTCTGATGCCTGTAGGCGAGTGGCAGTGCGCACCATACTCAATGTCCGGGATGGCTTCGATATTTCCGTTGAAAGTAAATCGTTCTATGCAGCAGACAGTTCGTGCCGACGCGTGAGTCGCAGGTAATCAACAGCAATCTCTGTAAGCTACGCCTGTAGAGTCGGTGTCGAATCAACTTGCATAGCAGACCGTACTGATCTGACGGGTAGCTTCATACTTGGCGCAACTACAACCAGGCCGCCGCCGGCTGCGGCCGACCGAACAGATAGCCCTGCGCATACACGCAACCCATCGCCAGCAAGGCCTGGCGCTGTTCTTCGGTTTCCACGCCTTCGGCGATCACGTCGACGCCCAGTGAATTCGCCAGCGCCAGGATCGCGCCGATGATGGCGGAACTGCGGTGCGCGGTTTCGCTGCCGAGCGATTCGATGAAGGAACGATCGATCTTGATCATCTTGAGCGGGAAGCGGTTGACGTAACTGAGCGACGAGTAGCCGGTGCCGAAGTCGTCGAGCGCGGCTTCCACGCCGGCCGCGCGCAGGCGGGCGAGGATTTTCGCGACCGATTCCGGATCGCCGAGCAGCGTGCCTTCGGTCACTTCGATGCGCAGCTTGGACGGATCGAAGCCGGTGTCGCGCGCCAGTTCCAGCAGCGGCGCGTCCAAGTTGTCGTTGTGGAAATGCCGCGGCGAGATGTTCAAGGTCAGGTAGCCGCTGGCGCGCACCAGCGGCGCGCCTTCGACGCAGGCCAGCCGGTACAACTGCCAATCCATCGCTTCCACCAGGCCGCTTTCTTCGGCCACTGCGAGGAAGGCGCCAGGCGCGAGCAGGCCGCGTTCGGGATGTTGCCAGCGCACCAGCGCTTCGTAGCCGACGATGCTGCCGTCGTCGAGCCGCACCAGCGGCTGGAAGAAGCAGCGGAATTCCTGCCGCAGCAGCGCCGCGCGCAATTGATGCTCGACATCGAGCACGTCCATCGCCGTGCGTTGCAGCGAATCGTCGAACAGCACGAAGCGCTGCCGGCCGCTGCCCTTGGCGCGATACAGCGCGACGTCGGCATCGTGCAGCAGATCATCGGCGGTCTGGTGGCGGGCGTCGCTGATCGCGATGCCGATGCTGGCGGAGGTCTGCAGTTCGCGGCCGGCGACCTGCATCGGTGGCGCGAGCGCGGCCTGGATGCGTTGCGCCACCTTGCACGCGGTCTGCGGAATCGGCGAGTGTTCGAGCAGGATGGCGAACTCGTCGCCGGACAGCCGCGCCACGACATCGGGTTCGCGAATGCAGGTCTTCAGGCGCCGCGCCACCTCGCGCAGCACTTCGTCGCCGGCCAGGTGGCCGAGGCTGTCGTTGAACAGTTTGAAGCGATCGACATCGAGATACAGCAAGGCGAAGCGCCGCACCCGATTGCGCCGATGATCGGCGATCGCGCGTTCCAGCCGATCGCGCAGATACAACCGATTCGGCAGCCCGGTGAGCGGGTCGTGCATCACCTGGTGCTTGAGCTGCGCTTCGATCTGTTCGCGCACCGAAATCTGTTCGCTCAGCTCGCGCGTGCGCGCATGCACGCGCTGTTCGAGTTCGGCGTTCAAGCGGCGCAGCGCCTGCGCGTGGCGGCGGCGTTCGAGGCTGCGCGCGATCTGGTGCGAGACGAAGGTCAGCACTTCGGCGTCGCCGGCGTCGTAGTGCTGATCGGCGCGATAACTCTGCACCGCCACCAGGCCGATCGCGCCGGCGCTGGTGATCAGCGGCACGCCGAGCCAGGAGTGCGCGGGCGAACCGAAAGCCAGCGAGCCGTCGAGTTGCTCCTGCTCGATCAGGGCGTCGACGGTGGCGGTGTCGGCGAGCAAGGGCCGGCCGTGGCGGATCACGTACTCGCTCAGGCCGCGGCCCATCGGGCGCGACGGGCGCGAGGCTTCGGCCGCGTCGACGTAGTACGGAAATTCGAGGTCGCGGCCGTCTTCCGACACCAGTGCGATGTAGAAATTGTCGGCGTTGATCAGCTCGCCGACGGCGCGATGCACGAGCCGATAGAACTGGTCGGCATCGTCGTCGGAGGTGGTGAGCGCCGCGATGCGATAAAGCGTCGCCTGCAGATGCTCGGACCGTTCGCGTTCGAGGATCTGCCGGTGCAGCACCTCGTTGGCTGCGGCCAGTTCGCGCGTGCGCTCGGCGACGCGGCGTTCGAGTTCCTGCTGGCCGCGCTTGCGATCGACCGCCGTGAGCACGTGGTCGGCCACGAAGGCGAGCACGGCGCGATCGGTTTCGGTGTACAGATTCGCGGTGCGATAGCTTTGCACCACGAGCGCGCCGACGGCCTGGCCGTTGCGCATCATCGGCACGCCGAGCCAGTCGAGGCTGTCCGGCCCGCGCACCAGCAACTCGCCCGACACCTGCTGGCGCAGCCGGCTGGTGGGGCCCATCAGCGGGCGGCCGTCGCGGATCAGATACCAGGTCAGGCCGCGCTCGAGATCGGCGAACGGCACTTCGCGACCGGGGCCGGTGCTGTCGTCTTCGGCATCGGCGAAGTAGAGGAACTGCAGCACCTGCTTTTCATTGTCGAACAGCGCGATGTAGAAGTTCTCGGCGTACATCAGCTGGCCGATGATGTCGTGCAGGCCGCGCAGCATGCTCGGCATGTCGCGATCCGAACCGGCGATGTCGGCGATCGCGAACAGCGCGCGATGCAGGCGCTCGGCGTGTTCCAGGCCGTGCATCGCGGTGCGCATCGCATGCGCGGACAGCAGTTCGGCGAACCTGCGGCCGGCGAGCATCAGCAGATCGGAATGCGCCGCGCTTACCGCTTCGAGCGCGGCGGCGGGCAGATGCAGCCGGGCCGAACCGTAGTCGCCGCTGCACAGGACGATGCTGTCGCCGCCATGCGCGGCGGGGTCGCGATCGGGCGGGTAGGTGACGAGGCCGGAAGGCGTGTTGCAGGCAATGAAGGCATCTTTCGCCTGCGGTGCGACCGTTCCCAACAACACGGCGCTGGCGGATTCGAGCGTATCGGCGAGCAACAAGGATCGTGCGTAGGCCGATGCGCCGGGAACAACGCCGTGATTCATTGACGACTCCGTCGAAGATGCGACGATGATCCGCCTGCGGCACTGAACCCCATTGGTCCGCGGTGCGCGCTGTTGCAATCCATTTCCGATTCGCCTTTCCGATTCGCAGCCAGCCGCGTCATCAACCTAGCACGGCAAAAAAAAACCGCGCCATCTTTCGAGGGCGCGGTCGTTTGCAGCGAACTGAGCTTTACTGGCGGCGCAGCGTTACCGCCAGAGTGCTGTTGGTGCCGCGCAGCACGAAGGCCAGGCCGCGGTTGTCGCCGTAGTCGTTCCAGTCCACCACCATCGCCTTGCCGGTGTAGGCGCCGTTCTCCGACCCGCAGGTGGTGAAGTTGACGGTGACGTTGAAGGCATTCACGCCGGCACCGATCGGCGTCATCGTGCCGTTGAAATTGCAGCCGCCGGCGCGCGCGCCGGTGATGGCGCCGGCCGTGGTGACGCTGGCGGTGACGCCGCTCGGCGTGCCCGGATCGTTGTAATTGCCGGCCACCGCCGTCAGCGTCGGCGTGCGCGAGCTGCCGCCGATATACGACGAAGTGAGCGTGCCCGATTCGACGGTGCCGGTGAAGGTGCCGGTGAAGTAATCGTGCGGACGGCCGCTGGCGGCGACGGTGAAGGCCGCGGTGGTGGCGTTGTTGGCGAACTTCACGCCCGGCACGGTGACGGCCTGCACGTTGTACGCGACGTTGTTGCCGCTGGCGGTGTAAGTGCCGAAATAGCCGGCGAAACCCGGCACCGAGATGGTGGCCGTGCCGTTCGGTTCGAGCAGGATGAAGCCGCCGCGCTGGCGTGCCGGGTTGGTCAGGCGCATGAAGGTCGAATAGGTGCCGGCCGCGGCCGCCAGGGTGCCGTTGCACGACGCGCCCGCGACACCGGCGAGCTTCTTGAGCGGCAGCGTGCCGGCGCCGAAGCCGGTGCCGTCGTCGAGCACGAGGGTGCCGTTGTAGTCGACCGAGCCGGTCTCGCAATCGGTGAAGGTGAGTTTCAGCGTGCCCCACGGCAGCAGCTCGCGGTTGCCGCTGGTGAATTCGCCGAACTTGATGCCTTCGATATAACCTGCGTTGCCGCTGAGCACGCCGGGAGCGGTTTCATCGAGCAGGGCCGACACCCAGATCGGGTCGCCGCTCTTGTTATAGGTGTACCAGGCCACCGAGGCCGAATCGGCGTCGATCACCGTCACCTCGAAACCATGGCCCGACTGCGCCGGGTTGTACCAGAGCCCCGTCAGGCCGGCGTCGAGCGCCTGTGCCGAACCGACTCCCGCCAGCGCCGCTACCGCCGCCGCCACCTTGCCCCACGCCATCCCTCGCTTGCTCGACATCGACCGCTCTCCTGTGCGCGGCGATCGCCGCGGCTAATCGTTGATGTGAATCCCGTTGACGGGACTCTGTGTTGATATGAACCGGGTTGATACGAACCGGTTGATCCTGCGCCGGCATCCCGGCCGCGTCGCGCCCGCCCGCGGGACGGCGACCTGCAGATGACGCAGTTGCGCCTCGAATCGTCGCGCCCGCCGATGAAATAGCGCGATCAGCGCAGCGCGTAACCGAATTGCTGGCGGAACTGCTCGGCGAATTCCTCGTAATCGAAACGCTGGTTCTGCGGGCCAAGATGCTCGATCTTGAGCGCGCCCATGAGCGAGGCGATGCGGCCGGCGGTGGCCATGTCCATGCCCTGCATCAGGCCGAAAATCAGGCCGGCGCGATAGGCGTCGCCGCAGCCGGTCGGATCGACCACGCGCATCGCGTTGGCGGCCGGCACATGCATCTCGCCTTCGCGCGTATGCACTTCCGAACCGCGCGGACCGCGCGTGATGATGTAGGCATCGACGCGCTCGGCGATGTCGCGCGTCGACAGCCCGGTCTTGTCCTGCAACAGGCTCGACTCGTAATCGTTGACCGTGACGTAGCTGGCCTGCTCGATCATCTGGGTCAGCTCCTTGCCGTTGTACAGCGGCATGGCCTGGCCCGGATCGAAGATGAAAGGAATGCCGCATTCGGCGAATTCCTTCGAATTCTGCAGCATCGCCTCGTAACCGTCGGGCCCGACGATGCCGAACCTGACGCCCGGCACATCGCGCACGTGATTTTCGTAGCTGCGCATCATCGCGCCCGGATGGAAGGCGGTGATCTGGTTGTCGTCCAGATCGGTGGTGATGAAGGCCTGCGCGGTGTAGAGATCGGCGATCTCCTTGACCTGGTCCAGGCGGATGCCGCAGGCCTCGAAATGCTCGCGATAGGGCTGGAAATCCTGCCCCACGGTCGCCATCGGCACCGGCTCGCCGCCGAGCAACTTCAGGTTGTAAGCGATATTGCCCGCACACCCGCCGAACTCGCGCCGCATGCGCGGCACCAGGAACGACACATTGAGGATGTGCACCTTGTCGGGAAGGATGTGGTTCTTGAACTGGTCCTGGAACACCATGATGGTGTCGTAGGCAAGCGAACCGCAGATCAGGGCAGACATCGGAAATCCTGGCAAGGCCGCGACAAAAGGCTGTGGATTCTACCTGTGGGCCTGGCTCCGGTCATCTTGGCGTCGTGCGGTATCATCGAACGGCCAGGATGAAGAGGACCTCTGCATGCGACGGACTTTCACCGCCGTGATAAAGCGCGAAGCCGACGGCTGGATCGGTTGGATCGAAGAGGTCCCCGGCGTGAATTGCCAGGAAGCATCTCGCGAGGAACTCCTGGAGTCGCTTCGGACGACGCTGGCCGAGGCGCTCGAATTCAACCGGCAGGAAGCGCTGGGAGCAGCAGGCAACGACTACGAAGAGCTTTCTATCGCGGTATGAAGCGCCGGGATCTCCTGGCGCATCTGACCGCGTTCGGCTGCGTGCTTCTGCGCGAAGGGGCGCGCCATTCCTGGTGGAACAATCCCGCGCAGAACCGCCGTAGCGCGATTCCCCGGCACGTCGAGATCAGCAATCACTTGGCCCGCAAAATCTGTCGAGACCTCGGCGTTGTGGGGCCCGAGCGGTTCTGACCCAGCCCCCGATCGATGAAGTCGCGATCGCGTGAGAAGGCAGGCAGCCAGGCGCTGCGCGCTGCTGTCGATTCAATGCAACGATTATTGGCTCAACGGATTGGAGGCGGAGATGGCAAAGGTCACCGGAATCGGCGGAGTTTTTCTGAAGTGCAAAGGCGATAGCGCCGCGCTATCGGCCTGGTATCAGAAACATCTGGGAATACCGCTGGAAAGCTGGGGCGGCGCGGTGCTCAGGTGGCCGGACGACAAGGCGTCGGACGGCGGCCTGACGGTCTGGAATCTCGCCAGCAAAGACAGCAAGTGGTTCAGTCCGAGCGACTCGGCTTTTATGATCAACTATCGCGTCGACGGTCTCGAAGAAATGCTCGAGCAACTGCGCGCAGCGGATGTGGTGGTTGTCGGTGGTCCGGAGTCGCACGAGAACGGCAAGTTCGCGTGGGTCATGGATCCGGACGGCAACAAGGTCGAGCTGTGGGAACCGATGCTGTGGGACGACAAGAACAAGAGTGCATGACGTTTTTGCTGTCGGCACCAGGTGAGAACTGAGTCAGAACATCCGGATTTCATGGTTGCAGATTGAGATCGGCGCCGAATACCAAATTCTAGGTGCACTGGCGACGCGCGCCGGCGCATGGCGAGGGTCGGGCCCTTAGAATGCCCGGCATGACTCGATCTGTGCCTTCCGCAACGCGACCGCATCCGCTGCGCCGTCTCTTCGGCTACGCCCGCCCGTATCGTCGCGATGCGATGCTTGCGACGCTGTATTCGGTGCTCAACAAGATTTTCGATGTGCTGCCCGAGCTGTTGATCGGCGTGGCGGTCGACATCGTGGTGAACCAGCGCGATTCGTTCATGGCGACGCTGGGCGTCGCCGATCCGCTGCAGCAGCTGGTGTGGCTGACGGTGCTGACGATCGTGATCTGGCTGCTCGAATCCTTGTTCGAGTATCTGTACGCGATCAAGTGGCGTGGGCTGGCGCAGGATCTGCAGCACGAGCTGCGCCAGGCGGCATATGCGCACGTGCAGGCGTTGCCGCCGGATTTCGTGAGCAGCGCGCGCAGCGGGCGATTGCTGGCGGTGATGAACGAGGACGTGCATCAGGTCGAGCGTTTTCTCAACACCGGTGCCAACGATGTGATCCAGGTGATCGTGTCGTCGCTGCTGGTCGGCGGTGTGTTCTTCGTGCTGACGGCCGATCTGGCCGCGCTCGCGTTCCTGCCGATCCCGCTCATTCTCATCGGCGCGTTCTGGTTCCAGAAACGGCTCGCGCCGCGTTATGCGGCGGCGCGCGAAGCGGCGGCCACGGTGTCGAACCGGCTCAACAACAATCTGGCCGGCATGGCGACGGTGCAGGCGTACACGGCGGAGGATTTCGAAGCCGAACACGTGCGGCGTGCCTCGGATGCGTATCGCGCGCGCAACGCGGATGCGATCCGCTTTTCCGCGGCGATCACGCCGGTCATCCGCCTCGCGGTGCTGCTCGGCTTCGTCGCGACGCTGCTCTACGGCGGTTGGAAAACGCTGGAAGGCGAACTCGGTGTCGGCGCGTATTCGGCGCTGGTCTATCTGACGCAGCGTCTGCTCTGGCCGCTGACGCGCTTGGCCGACATGACCGATCTGTACCAGCGCGCGATGGCCTCGGTGACGCGGGTGATGGACTTGCTCGAAACGCCGTTGCCGCCGCGTCCCGATGGCAAGCTGGCGGCACCGGTGCAGGGCGCGGTGCGCTTCGAGAATGTCAGTGTCGATTATGACGAGCGGCGCGTGGTGCACGCGGTTTCGCTCGATGTCCCGGCCGGCGCAACGCATGCGCTGGTCGGCGGCACCGGCGGTGGCAAGAGCAGCCTGCTCAAATTGCTGCTCGGATTCGTGGCGCCGGCGCAGGGCCGCGTGCGGGTGGATGGCGTCGATCTCGCGCAACTCGATCCGCGTGCGCTGCGCCGTCATCTTGGCTACGTGGCGCAGGATCCGTTCCTCACCGACGGTACGATCGCCGACAACATCGCCTACGGCGATACCTCGCCGGACCCGGTGTGCATCGAGCGCGCCGCGCGCGATGCGCAGGCGCATGACTTCATCGCCGCGCTGCCCGACGGTTACGCCAGCGAAGTGGGCGAGCGCGGCAGCCGGCTTTCCGGCGGCCAGCGCCAGCGCATCGCATTGGCGCGCGCGCTGTATCGCGAGCCGGAAATCCTGGTGCTCGACGAGGCCACCAGCGCGGTCGACAACGAGACCGAAGCGGCGATCCAGCTGGCATTGCGCGAAGCCGCGCGCGGCCGCACCACACTGGTCGTCGCGCATCGCTTGTCGACGGTGCGTCACGCCGATGCGATCCATGTGATGGACGCCGGCCGCATCGTCGAGTCGGGCACGCACGACGCGCTGCTGGCGCGCGACGGCGCCTACGCCGCGTTGTGGCGATTGCAGACCGGCGAATCGAGCCTGCGCTGACGCGAGCTTCGACTATCGCCGGACATGGTTGCGCGGCATTGCCGGTCGAGCCGGCCGGATTTCGCCGGTCTTCGCCACGCGCAGCGCGATCAGCACGCGCAGCGCCGCCAGCAGCGTCAGCAACGCGATTTCGATGACGTTGGCGGGCAATTCGCGCAGCAAGTCGACTTCGCGGCGCATGATGATCAAGGGCCCGAGCAGGAACAGCGATGCCAGCATCGCGACCATGTTCACCTGATACTGCGCGACCACGCGCGATTGCCACCAGCGCGCCTTGTCGCGTTCGCACTGCACCTGCAGCAGCGACACCAGCAGGCCGATCAGCGCGATGGCGAGCGCCACGTGCAGGCGTTCGGTCGCCAGCCGCGCGCTGCCGTCGAAGACGATCGTCCACGGCATGCGCGCATCGTCCGGATACAGCATCAACGTCGCGAGCAGCGCGATGAAGAGCCACAACGCCGGCAGCACCACGAGCGACACCAGCGCGAAGTTCTGCAACGTCGCCTGCGGCGAACCGCGCGTGCCGTGTGCGAGCAAGGTCAGGTGCACCAGCCAGGCCTCGACCAGGGTTAGCAATTGCCAGTCGAGGAAGTCGAGATTGCCGGCCAGCATCATGGCGGCGGCGAGGCCCTGCGAGGCCAGCACCGGGAGCAGGACGTTGCGCGGCAGGCGGAGCGGGATCGAAGTCATCGGCAGGATTTAACGCCGAATCGCGCCGGCTTCGGCAGGACTGCCGAGCCGGTCGAAGAAATCGCGGTTAACGCCGTGATAACACGTGAATTCTTGCTTGCCCGCCTGGGGCCGCGCTTGTACGCTAGCCGGCCTTTGCGCCCTTCTCCGAGCTGATTTTCCCGATGTTCAAAAGCCTGCGCGGTCTGTTCTCGAACGACCTGTCCATCGATCTTGGCACCGCCAACACCCTGATCTACGTGCGCGGCCAGGGCATCGTGCTCAACGAGCCGTCGGTCGTCGCCATCCGGCAGGATCGCGGGCCGGGCTCGCCCAAGCAGGTGGCCGCCGTCGGCTCGGAGGCCAAGCGCATGCTGGGCCGCACGCCGGGCAATATTTCCACCATCCGGCCGATGAAGGACGGCGTCATCGCCGACTTCAGCACCACCGAGGAAATGCTCAAACACTTCATCCGCAAGGTGCACCGGTCGCGTTTCCTGCGCCCGAGCCCGCGGGTGCTGATCTGCGTGCCGTGCGGCTCGACCCAGGTCGAGCGCCGCGCGATCAAGGAATCGGCTGAAGAGGCCGGTGCGCGCGAGGTGTTCCTGATCGAGGAACCGATGGCGGCCGCGATCGGCGCCGGCATCCCGATCCACGAGGCGCGCGGTTCGATGGTGCTCGACATCGGCGGCGGCACCTCGGAAGTGGCGGTGATTTCGCTCAACGGCATCGTTTATTCGCAATCGGTGCGCATCGGCGGCGATCGTTTCGACGAATCGATCATCAGCTATGTGCGCCGCAACCACGGCACCCTGATCGGCGAAACCACGGCCGAGCGCATCAAGATCGAGATCGGCTGCGCCTTTCCGCAGTCGGAAGTGCGCGAAATCGAGGTTTCCGGCCGCAATCTGGCCGAGGGCGTGCCGCGCAACTTCACGATCAACTCGAACGAAGTGCTCGAAGCCCTGCACGAGCCGCTGGCCGGCATCACCAGCGCGGTGCGCGCCGCGCTCGAACAGACGCCGCCGGAACTGTGCGCCGACGTCGCCGAACGCGGCATCGTGCTGACCGGCGGCGGCGCCCTGCTGCGCGACTTCGACAAGCTGATTTCCGAAGAAACCGGCCTCTACGTGCACGTGGCGGACGATCCGCTCACCTGCGTGGCGCGCGGCGGCGGCCGTGCGCTCGAGCTGATCGACATGCACGGCAACGATTTCTTCGCGCCGGAGTGAAGAGCCGGGAAACGGGAGCCGGGGATCGGGAGATGTAGAAGCGCATCGCGCCCTGCGGCTCTGATTCCCCATTCCCGATTCCCTACTCCCGGCTTCGAATGTCCTACTCCAGCAGCGCCAGCGGATCGCTTTTTGCCGAAGGCGGTGCCGGCACGCTGCGCCTGCTGCTGTATCTCACCGTCTGCCTGATCCTGATGGTGGCCGACCATCGCGGCGGCTATCTGGAGCGGGTGCGCTCGTGGGCCGGGCTATTGGCCGGGCCGATCTATCTGGTGGCATCGAGCCCGGCGCGGCTGGCGCAGGGGCTGCGCGAGAATTTCGGCAGCCGCAGCCAGCTGGCCGAAGACAACCGGCAACTGCGCGAAAACCTGCTGGTGAGCAATGCGCGCGTCAATCGGCTCGAAGCGGTGCAACTGGAAAACCGGCGCCTGCGGGCGCTGCTCGACGGCACCCGCGGCCTGCAGCTGTCGGTGCAGCTGGCGAGCCTGGTCGATATCGATCTGGACCCGTTCCGCCATCGCATCGTGATCGACAGCGGCAGCAAGGGCGGCGTCAGCGAAGGCCTGGCCGTGATCGACGCCAGCGGCGTGTTCGGCCAGGTGGTCAGCGTGACGCCGCTCAACGCCACCGTGATGCTGATCTCCGATCCCAGCCACGCCGTGCCGGTGCAGATCGTGCGCTCGGGGCTGCGCACGATCGCCTACGGCACCGGTCGCATCGATCGCCTGCTGTTGCCGAATATTCCGCTCAGCGCCGACGTGCGGGTGGGCGACCAGCTGATCACCTCGGGCCTCGGCGGCACCTTCCCGGCCGGCTTTCCGGTCGGCCGTATCGAAAGCCTCAATCCCGATGAAACCCGCCTTTTCGTCGTGGCCGAAGCCCGCCCCGACGCCGCGCTCGATCGCAGCGGCGAAGTGCTGCTGGTGCGCGACACCAGCGATGCCGCGATCGACGAACCCTTCGGCCCGCCCGATTCGCTGATGAGTCTGCCGCGCGTCGAGCCCAAAGTGCCGAACGAGGAGCCCGCGCCATGAGTCGCATGCGGGGTGGTGGCAGCCTGCTGTGGGGCAGTCTGACGCTGGCGATCCTGCTCGGCCTGTTGCCGATGCCGCCGGCCCTGGCGGTGTTCAAGCCCTACTGGCTGGGCCTGGTGCTTTGCTACTGGGTGCTCGAAGCGCCCGAGCGGGTCGGGCTCGGTTTCGCATTCTTGCTCGGCCTGACCGGCGATCTGATCTACGGATCGTTGCTGGGCGAGCAGGCGATGCGCCTGGCGATCTTCGCCTTCATCGTGCTGCGTTTCCGCGCGCGGCTGCGGTTTTTCACGCTGGCGCAGCAGGCGCTGGCGATACTGGCACTGCTGCTCAACGATCGCATCGTCGTGCTCATCATCCGCGGTTTTTCCGGCGAAGGCCTGCCGCCGCTGTCGTTCTGGATTTCACCGGTGGTCGGCATGCTGCTGTGGCCCTGGCTGTTCCTGCTGCTGGACGATCTGCGCCTGAAACTGCGGCAGAAGGACGCCTGAGCGCCGTCCGATGAAGCGCATCAGCTACCGGCCCGCGCGGCGCCAGCTCAAGGATCATGCGGGCGAGAGCGCGGGTTTCCGGATGCGCGCGCTGCTCGGTTTCGTCGCCGTCGCGCTCGCCACGCTGACGCTCGGCGCGCGCTTCCTGTGGTTGCAGGTTTACGCGCACGAAGAATTCCTCACCCGCTCGGAAGCCAACCGCGTCAAGCCGCGGCCGATCGTGCCGGCGCGCGGCCTGATCTACGATCGCAACGGCCGCCTGCTGGCCGACAACGTGCCGGCCTATCGGCTCGAAGTGGTGCCCGAGCAGGTCAAGGACATCGACGCGCTGCTCGACGAACTGGCCACCGTGATGCCGCTGGGCGAGGACGAGATCGAGCGTTTCCGCGCCAGCTACCGCAGCAAGCGCGGTTTCCATCCGGTGCCGCTGAAACTGCGCCTCACCGAATCGGAAGTGGCGCGTTTCGCGGTGCACCGGCATCGCTTCCCGGGCGTCGATGTGGTGCCGTATCTCAATCGACGCTATCCGTACGGCGACTTGTTCGCGCACGTGGTCGGCTACGTCGGGCGCATCGACGAGGACGATCTCGCCAATCTCGATGCGGTGCGCTACAGCGGCGCCACCCATATCGGCAAGGGCGGCATCGAGCGTTTTTACGAAAGCCGGCTGCACGGCCAGGTCGGGTTCGAACAGGTCGAGATCAACGCCGAAGGCCGCGCGCTGCGGGTGCTCGAACGCATTCCGGCGCAGGCCGGCGAACATCTTTATCTGAGCATCGATGCGGGGCTGCAGCAGGCGGTGGTCGATGCCTTCGCCGGGCAGCACGGCGCGGCGGTCGCGGTCGATCCGCGCAGCGGCGAGGTGCTGGCGCTGGTGAGCCTGCCGAGCTACGACCCCAATCCGTTCGTCAACGGCATCGGTCGCGCCGAATACGCCGCGCTGCTCAACAATCCGTCGCGGCCGTTGTTCAATCGCGTGCTGGCGGGCGGTTACGAGCCCGGCTCGACGATCAAGCCGTTCATCGGCCTGGCCGGCCTGGAACTGGGCCTGCGCACGCCGGCCGACCAGACCTTCTCCAGCGGCGCCTTCCGTCTGCCGAACCAGCAGCGTGAGTATCGCGACTGGCGCCGCGGCGGACATGGCTACGTCAATCTGCGCGAGGCGCTGGCGCAGTCGGTCAACACGTATTTCTATCAACTCGCGGTCGATCTGGGCATCGATCGCTTGAGCACCTACATGGCGCAGTTCGGTTTCGGCCGGCCGACCGGCATCGATCTGCCCGGCGAAGGCTCCGGCGTGCTGCCGACGCGCGAGTGGAAACAGCGCGAGCGCAATCAGGTCTGGTATCCGGGCGAGACCGTGATCGCCGGCATCGGGCAGGGCTTCTGGGTCGCCACGCCGCTGCAACTGGCGCAGGCCACCGCGACCCTGGCCTCGGGCGGCGAGCGGCATCGGCTGCATCTGCTGCGGCAGACGCAAGCAGGTTTCGACGCGCCGCGCGTCCCGGTGGTGGAAGAGGCCGGGCACGTCACCATCGTGAAAGATCGCGCCAATCTCGCCGCCGTCGTGGAAGGCATGGTCGCCGTGATGCACGGCCCGACCGGCACCGCGCGCGCGGCGGCCGCCGACGCGCCGTATCTGATCGCCGGCAAAACCGGCACCGCGCAGCGCGTGAGCCGCAAGACCGACCAGCAGATGGACGTCAACAAGCTGGCGTTTTCGCTGCGCCATCAGGCCCTGTTCGTCAGTTTCGCGCCGGCCGACGATCCGCGCATCGCGTTGTTCATCGTGGTCGAGCACGGCGGTTCGGGTTCGAAGGCCGCCGCGCCGGTGGCGCGCCGCATCCTCGATGCGTGGCTGTTGCGCGAGCCGGCCATGCCATGACCATCGATCAATTCTGGCGCCGCTGGCGCAGCCGCATCGGCCCGCCGCGCGTCGATATTCCGCTGCTGACGGCGCTGCTGTTGCTGATCGGTTTCGGACTGGCGGTGCTGCACAGCGCCGCGGGCGACAACGAACGGCTGGTGTGGTCGCAGGGCATTCGCATGGCCGTCGGCATGGGCGCGCTGTGGCTGATATCGCGCATCCCGCCGGTGCAGTTGCGGCTGTGGACGCCGTGGCTGTTCGCGATCAGCGTGCTGCTGTTGTTGCTGGTGCCGGTGTTCGGCACCGGCCGCAGCGGCCGTCACTGGCTCAATCTCGGCGTGTTCTATCTGCAACCGTCGGAACTGCTGAAACTCACCGTGCCGATGATGGTGGCCGGCTTCCTGCACCCGCAGCCGCTGCCGCCGCGCTGGGGCACGCTGGCGGTGGCCGCGGTCATCATCGGTGTGCCGACCTTGCTGATCGCCGCGCAGCCCGATCTGGGCACCGCCTTGCTGGTGGGCGCGAGCGGCGCCTTCGTGGTGTTCCTGTCCGGCATGGCGTGGTGGCGCATCGCCTTGCTCGGCGGTCTGGCGGCCGCGGTGGCGCCGCTCGGCTGGAGCCTGCTCGAGGAATATCAGAAGCAGCGGCTGCGCACCTTCCTGGATCCGGAGGCCGACCCGCTCGGCAGCGGCTGGAACATCATCCAGTCGAAGATCGCGGTGGGCTCCGGCGGCCTGTTCGGCAAGGGCTGGGGCGAGGGCACGCAATCGCGCCTGGAATTCCTGCCCGAACACACCACCGATTTCATTTTCGCCGTGCTGGCCGAGGAATTCGGCCTGATCGGCGTGCTCACCCTGCTGGCGATCTACCTGTTCATCGTCGGCCGCTGCCTGTGGATCGCCGCCGAAGCCCGCGACACCTACGCCCGCCTGCTGGCCGGCGCGACGGCGCTGACCTTCTTCGTCTACGTGGCGGTGAACGGCGGCATGGTGTCGGGCCTGCTGCCGGTGGTCGGCGTGCCGATGCCGTTGCTCAGTTACGGCGGGACGTCGGCGGTCACCTTGCTGGCGGGGTTCGGGATTGTCATGTCGGTGCATGCGCATCGGAAATTTATGAAGTAGGGGTCAGGGGCGAGTAGTGAGGGCGCTTCGATCGTAGTGCTCGGGGCGCCACAGTTTCCGGAAATACGCCCTCGCTACTCGCCCCTAACCCCTGCTTTCCCCACCCGCATCGCAGCGCCGCGCGCCGGCCTGCGCTAGCATGCTCGCCCACCTCGCTCCGAGCCCGAGCGCGCGCCCGTGATCCGCCGCGATTCCTTCTCCATCCTGCGTGACACCATGCGCTGGCGCGTGGCGGTGGTGCTCGGTGCGTTGGTGATCGGGTTGATGGTGGTGCTGGGCGTCACCAATGCGCGGATGGGGCTGGCCGATACGGCGATGCTCGCGTGGATCGTGCTGGCCGCGACCTCGGCCGCGATGATCGGCCTGGCCGTGTTGCCGCGGCATATCGGCGGTACCTTGTTCTTCAGCGCGATCGCGCTGCTGCTGGTCGGCGTGCTGGCGTTCGGTGCCTTGAACGGGCGGCCGATGCAGCACTGGGCCTACATCCTGCCGCCGGTGATGATCTTCCTGCTGCGCGCCGGGCCAGCCCTGGTCGCGATGCTGTTGTTCGGCGCCTACGCGAGTTACTGCATTGCCGCGCTGGTGCCGGCGATCGATGTGATCCGCTTCGCCAGCGGATACGGCTTGCTGGTCTGCTTCATGTACACCTATGCGCTGTTGCAGGAGCGCGCGGCGACGATGTTGCGTTATCACTCCGATCACGACGCGCTGAGCAACTGCCTCAACCGGCGCACCTTCAACGAAGCCATCGACCAGCTGGCGGCAGCGAACCTGGGCCAGCGGCGCTGCACCTTCCTGCTGATCGACATCGATCATTTCAAATCGATCAACGACAACCACGGCCATCTGGTCGGCGATCGCATCATCACGCAGGTGGCCGCCGCGCTCGGGCGCGAACTCGATGCCGGCACGCCGCTGTTCCGCTACGGTGGCGAAGAATTCGCGGTGCTGATGGCCGGCGCGCCGCTGAGCGCCGGCGTCGAACTGGCCGAACGCTTGCGCAGCGCGATCGCGAGCGCCGATTTCCAGGGCGTGGCGGTGACGGTGAGCATCGGCGTGGCCGAATGGCGGCGCGGCAACGAGCAGATTCCCGCCGTGCTGGCGCAGGCCGATCGCGCGCTTTACGCCGCCAAACGCGCCGGACGCAACCGCGTGATGGCCGAGCCGCGCGCGGTCGAGGCGGCCTGACGCTTTTCTCGCCGCGCCGCTTCGCCGATGATGCAGCGATGAGTGCGAACGACAACCAGAAGGCCGCGGCGGTGGTCCGCGAAGTGGCGAGCCTGCAGATCAAACTGCTGATCGATGCGCTGCGCGATCTGGTGCTCAGCCCGATCACGCTCGGCGCCGCGCTGCTCGACCTGCTGCTGATCCAGAAGCAGCCGCCGCGTTATTTCCATCTGGCGCTCCGGCTCGGCAAGCGCAGCGACGAATGGATCGACCTGTGGTCGCCGATCGAACAGCGCGACGGTCCGGCGCCGGAAAATGTCGATGCCATGCTCACGCGCGTCGAAGAACTGATTCGCGACCCGCGTACCGGCGCGCAGCACGCGCTGGTGCTCAAGCGCTGGATGGAAATGACGATCGCGCGCCAGCGCCGGGCCGCCAACGCCGGTACCGCGCTGCCGCCCCCACCGCCACCGCCCGGCGATCCGGTTTAAGCGAACGCCACCGCGTGAATCGGCGGCAGTCGCGCTTCCGGCGCTTGCCATGAATCGCCGTCGTTTTCGGTGATCCACAACCCGCCGGTGGTCGAGCCGAAGGCGAGGCGCGTGCCGGTTTCATCGATGGCCAGGCCGTGCCGATAGACCAGATCGTAGGCGTGCTCGCTCGGCAGGCCGTTGCCGAGGACATCGAAACTCGCGCCGCCATCGCGCGTGCGCGCCACCACCAGCCGGCCGTCGACCGGAATGCGGCGCTCGTCCTTCACCGCGGGCACGAACCAGGCGGTATCGGGCTGGTTCGGGTGCCCCGCCACCGCGAAACCGAACACCGACGGCGGCACGTTCGCGACTTCGCTCCAACGCTCGCCGCCGTCGACGCTGCGGAACACGCCGTTGTGATGCTGGATCCACAGGGCCTGCGGTTGCGCGCGGCATTGCACCATGCGGTGCACGTCCTGGATGTTGGGGTCGTCGCGCCGATCGGGCGGCATGTAGGTCGCGAACAGACCGGCCGAGGTATTGCGCCACGACTCGCCGCCGTCGTCGCTGCGCCAAACGCCACCCGACGACAGCGCCAGCCGGAGGCAGCGTGAGTCGCGCGGATCGACGCAGATCGAATGGATGCCCGGCGCGTCGTAGCCGCCGCCGAACCACTGGCTGCGCTCGGGACGATCCCACAGGCCGCGCACCAGCGACCAGCTCGCGCCGTAATCGTCCGAACGAAACAATCCGCCGGGAATCGTGCCGGCCCACAGTCGGCCGGGCTCGGACGCGCCGGCGGCCTCGAGCGACCAGATCAACTGCAAGGTCGCCGGCTTCGGCGGCTTGCCGTCGCCGACCGCGATTTCGTCGCCTTCGCCGTAGGCCGGCACGCCGACTTCGGTCCACGTCCGGCCGCGATCGGTGGAGCGCTGCAGCTTGGCGCCGAAGTGGCCGAGGTCGAGCGCGACATACCAGCTGCCGTCGCGCGGATCGGCCAGTGACAGCGCCAGTTTCTCGCCGAGAAATGCGCTGTGCACGACGCGCCAGCGCGAGGCCTCGCGCTCGAGCACGAACAGGCCCTTGCGGGTCGATACCAGCAACGTGTCGGACATCTCAACCTCCGGAAAGCGCCTGCATCACATAGACCTCGGTCGCCGCACCGAGCGCGCGCGACAGATCGGTTTTATCGTGGATCGCCACGCCATCGACGAACACCGCCACGTGATGGCGGATCGTGCCGCGTTCGTCGACCACATAGCCGCGCAAGGTCGGATGTTGCGCGAACAGCGCATCGAGCGCCTCGCGCAAGGTCGCGCCGTCGACCTGCAAGGCGACTTCGCCACCGGCGCCGGCTTGCGGCAACCAGCGCGACAGGGCGGAGGCGAGCACGATTCTGGGCATGACGAACCTCGGGTGAAGGCCGCAGCTTAGGCAAGCCGGCGCGCCGCGTCATGTGGCGACGCGCAATGTCGGTGTAGTGCTCGTCAGGCAACGTGGGATTCCCGTGTGCAACGTCAATCTTGCGCTGTCGGGCGAACACGGGCATGGCTGCGGCTAAGGCGGGCGTCCTCTGGCGGGTTGCGCCTCATCGATACCAGCGTGCGAAAGAAGATCGCATTGATGATGCTCAATTGCGAAACACCAAACCGGCATTCGAGAAATTTGTATCCGCCGGGTTCGTGCCGGGCTTTCGTTTTGCAAAAATTGCTGACGCGAATGCCGCATTGGGGGGCGTCGGCACCCTGGACGTTGATTCCCGCAACGATGACGCGAGCGTGTTGCCACGTCGGGAACCGCATTACAGGAGCCTTGCCATGAACCTTGCACCGGTCTTGCCAGCCTTGATGCAGTGGTTCCCGTTCACTCCGAGCGTGGATGACCAGGCGTATATGTTGCTTGAACATCCATGCCCGCTGGTGATCGTCGAACCGGCCAGGCTGCGATGGTCGGCTTCACCGGACTCCTGGGCTCTGGAGTTGGAGACGCGCGAATCGCCCGAGTGTGCAATGGACCCATTGCCTCCCACGCTGAAACGGATCTACGCGCTGCCAATCCCGAAGTTCGTCAACTACCCTGAGTTGAATCGAACGATCTATGTTGAAGATCTGACTGTCCGGCACTACTACTCCGTCGAGGGTGGATATCCGCGCGGCATCGAGTACTACCGCCAGCGTCCGGAGTACACGCGCGCTCCTGCTTCTCTGGCGGGAATCTGGGGATCGCCACACCATGCGGCACAAGGCATATCGCTACACGTCGACAGCCTGGGACGCGTGACACTCAACTGGAATACTTTTGATCGCGCAGGCAATCCGCAGTGGCTGGTGGGTACATCGTCTGTCCCGCCTGCCGTTGGTTCGTCGGTGGCCGGATCGCAATCGTCGCCGGGCGCCTCGACTTCTCCAGCGTCGATCAGATCGTCGCCTCCAACCCACGATTCCATTCGCATCGACCTTTCAGCCGTTTCAGGCGGCTCGTTTGCCGGCAGCAGCACTCCCACTGTGACGACGTGGGGCAGCGCCATCCTGGGGCAGAACAGATGCGACCATATGCAGTTGACATGGTTTCCGGTGGCAGACACCGGACTTGCGGAGGGAACGGCCGGATTCAAGCGCGTGTCGGCCGCCAAGGACACGGTTTGTAATCTTCACGAGTACGTAGCGACTCGCTCGGCAACGCTCGAGATCGTCGAAGTGGATACGACACGCAATTAGCTGCCGAGCCGAAGCCCTGCGTTCGGGCGCAAAGATGCCGGCAAAATCCTGGCGTTCGTGGTGCGCTGCGAAGCGGTTCGTATGCACTGATGAGGCTCGATTGCAGACACCGCACTAGTCGGTGATGCCGAGCCGCTTGCGTTCGAGCCGGCGCAGGAATTCTTCCATGATGCGCCGGTAAAGATCGTCGCCGAGATACGCATCTTCGACGCCGGCGTCGATCGACGGATTGTCGTTGACCTCGATCACGGCACTGCGCTTGCCGTCGACTTTCAGATCGACGCCATACAGCCCATCGCCGATCGGCGCCGTCGCACGCAGTGCGAGCTTCACCACTTCGGCCGGCGCTTCGCGGATCGGCAGCGTCTTGAAGCCGCCGGATTTCCCCGTGCCCTTCGCGCCGTGGTTGTAGATCTGCCAATGCCCGCGCGACATGTAGTACTGGCACGCGTACAACGGCTGGCCGTTGAGCACGCCGATGCGCCAATCGAACTCGGTGTACATGTATTCCTGCGCCAGCAGCAAGGCGGTGTGCTGGAACAATTCCTCGGCCGCATGTTTGAGCTGTTCGGCGGTTTCGGCTTTGATGATGCCGCGCGAGAACGAACCATCGGGAATCTTCAGCACGATCGGCAGGCCGAGCGCCTCGGGCAGCGCATCGAGCTTCTTCGGATCGTCGCGGAAAATGATCTCGGTGCGCGGCGTCGGCAGCTTGCGCGAGCGCATCAGATCGTGCAGATAAATTTTGTTGGTGCAGCGCAGGATCGACACCGGATCGTCGATCACCACCATGCCTTCGCGTTCGGCGCGATGCGCGAAGCGATAGGTGTGGTTGCTAAGGGTGGTGGTTTCGCGGATGAACAGGCCATCGTATTCGGCCAGCCGCGCGAAATCGTTGCGTGTGATCGGATCGACTTCGATGCCCAGGTCCTTGCCCGCGGCGATGAAATGCTTCAGCGCCTTCTTGTTGGACGGCGGCATTTCCTCGGCCGGATCGTGCAGCATCGCGATGTCGTAGCGGAAGGCGCGGCGCGCGCGCGGCTTGCGCCAGAGCTTTTTGGAGAAAGCGTCCAGCGCTTCGGCGAAGGCGTCTTCTTGCGAATCGGACAAGGTGTTCAGGCCGGCCGGCTTGATCGCATTGATCTGCCACACGCGCTGGCGCTCGAACTCCAGGCGCAGGATCGGGCATGGATACTGTTCGAACACCTGCCGCGCCAGATCGGCGAGCGGTGCGTAGCTGGTGCGGCCGAAGTAGACCAGCAGGCCGAAATCGGTGGCATCGCGCGAGTTGTCGGGCAGGAACTTGCCGAGCTGCTGGTTCAGATCTTCGATGTCGACGCCGTACAGCGAGCGCCGCCGCAGATCGTTGATCGTGCGCACCGACGGAATCACCTTGTGCCCGCGTGCCTCGGCCAGCAGCGATACGTAATAACCGACGCCCAGATACTTGTAGCTGCGGCAAAGATTGATGACCTGGGTGCGCTCGTCGTCGCTGCCGTTGCCGATCGGTTCCTTCAGGTAATCGGTAGCCGCCACCACATTGTCGGACGGGTAGTACGAACCCCAGTCGGACAGTTTTTCGACGACGATGACCAGGCGGCTCATGAGCGGATATCGGGGCGGGCGGGGCGAGGTCGCGGGCGGCGGGATGCCGGGTGCGGCCGGACGGCGCGAAGCATGACAGAATCGCCACCCGGCCCACCACGCGCCGCCCGTCCGGTTGGGGCGGATTCATCGCTTTCGCATGCCCACTTCCGCGCCGCCGATGCTGCGTTCCGCCACGCCCGACGATGTTTCCGGCCTGCTCGCGCTCGAGGCGCAGTTTCCCGGCGATCGTTTGTCGCCGCGGCAATTGCGTCGCCATCTGCAGAATCCGCGCGCAAAACTGAGGGTGCTCGTCGCCGACCAACGGTTGGCCGGCTACGCACTGGTGTTCACGCGCCGCGGCAGCCGCACCGCCAGGCTCTATTCGATCGCCGTCGATCCGGCACTGCGCGGCCGCGGCTTCGGCGTGTCGCTGCTGCGCGATGCCGAAGCCCAGGCGCGCGCCGCCGGCTGCGACCGCCTGCAACTGGAAGTGCGCGTCGACAACGACGCGGCCCAGGCGCTGTACCGGCGCGAAGGTTACGAGCGCTTCGGCGCCTACCCGGATTACTATGAAGACGGCGCCGCCGCCGCCCGTTTCGGCAAGGCCCTCGGCCCGCTGCCGCTGGCGTGACTTTCGTCGGGCTTTTCGCGGCCGGCGCCGTGCTACGGTTCGGCCTTTCCTCAGCGGAGCGCGCCATGCGCCACACCTCGTTCACCCTGTTGGCCGGGCTGGCGCTCGCCCTGCCTGCCTTTGCCGCCCCCGGAGCCGACGCCGTGACGCCTGACGATCCTTATGTGTGGCTCGAACAGGTCGAAGACGACAAGGCGCTGGGCTGGGTCAAGGAACGCAACGCCGAAAGCCAGAAACAACTCGAAGGCGATCTGGCCTTCCGCAGCCTGCGCGACGATCTGCTCGCGATCCTCGATTCGGACGACAAGATTCCGTTCGTCAGCAAGGAAGGTGCGCACTACTACAACTTCTGGAAAGACCGCGAGAACCCGCGCGGCCTCTGGCGCCGCACCACGCCCGAGGAATACCGCAAGGCAAATCCGAAGTGGGAAGTGCTGCTCGACATCGACGCGCTCAACAAGGCCGAAGGCGAGAACTGGGTCTGGCACGGTTCCGATTGCCTGCGTCCCACCGAGAAGGGCGCGCCCTACGAACGCTGCCTGATCGCGCTGTCGCGCGGCGGTGCCGATGCCGACGTGACGCGCGAATTCGACCTCATCAAGAAAGACTGGGTGAAAGACGGTTTCTTCCGTCCCGAAGCCAAGGGCGATCTGCAGTGGATCGATCGCGACACCGTCTACGTCGCCACCGATTTCGGCGAGGGCTCGATGACGACCTCGGGCTATCCGCGCATCGTCAAGGAATGGAAGCGCGGCACGCCGATGAGCGATGCCAGGCTGGTCTACGAAGGCGAAACCGGCGACATCGCGATCGGCGCCCTGCACGACGACACGCCCGGCTACGAGCGCGATTTCGTCTACCGCTCGATGACCTTCTACACCAACGATCTGTACCTGCGCGGCAAGGACGGAAAACTCACCAAGCTCGATCTGCCCGAAGGCGCGAGCAAGGGCGCCTTCCGCGAATACCTGAGCGTGGAACTGCGCCAGCCGTGGAGCGTCGGCGGCAAGAACTACACCGCCGGCTCATTGTTGGTGACGAAATTCGACGACTTCCTCGCCGGCAAGCGCGATTTCGAGGTGCTGTTCGAACCCAACGAGCGCACCTCGCTCGCCAGCAGCGGCGCGCTGAAGGATCACTACTTCATCAACGTGCTCGACGACGTCAAGAACCGCATCTACGTGCTGACGCCGGGCAAGGACGGCTGGAAGAAGGAGCCGCTGAAAGGCGCGCCCGAGTTCGGCACGGTGAGCATCGGCGCGGTGGATTCGGACGAGTCCAACGAATATTTCCTGACCGTCACCGACTACCTGACGCCGACGTCGCTCAAGCTCGGCAGCATCGGCGAAACCCCGGTCACGCTGAAACAGCAACCGGTGTTCTTCGACGCCGCCGGCCTGGAAATCAGCCAGCACTTCGCCACCAGCAAGGACGGCACGCGCGTTCCGTACTTCCTGGTTTCCAAGACGGGCCTGGAGAAGAACGGCAAGAACCCGACGCTGCTCTACGGCTATGGCGGTTTCGAAGTTTCGCTCACGCCCAGCTACAGCGCCGGCGTCGGCCGCGGCTGGCTCACCCAGGGCGGCACTTACTCGGTCGCCAACATCCGCGGCGGCGGCGAATACGGCCCGCGCTGGCACCAGGCCGCATTGAAGGAAAACCGCCTGCGTGCTTATGAAGATTTCGCCGCGGTGGCCGAAGATTTGATCGCCAGGAAGATCACGTCTCCCAAACATCTGGGCATCCAGGGCGGCTCGAACGGCGGCCTGCTGGTCGGCAACATGTTCACGCTTTATCCGCAGTTGTTCGGCGCGGTCGTGTGCCAGGTTCCGCTGCTGGACATGCAGCGCTATCACAAGCTGCTGGCCGGCGCGTCGTGGATGGCTGAATACGGCGATCCCGACAAACCCGAAGAATGGGCCTTCATCAAGACCTTTTCGCCGTACCAGAACGTGAAAGCCGAAGTCGACTACCCGCCGGTGCTGTTCATGACCTCCACCCGCGACGACCGCGTGCATCCGGGACATGCGCGCAAGATGATGGCGCGGATGAAGGAGCAGGAGCATGAGGTTTACTACTACGAGAACGTCGAAGGCGGGCATGGCGGAGCGGCCGATAACAAGCAGCTGGCGCATATGCAGGCGTTGGCTTATACGTTTTTGAAGCAGAAGTTGTTTGATTGAGGGGTTGGGTCGACTTTTTGTTTTTGAGGTTTGCCCGCGGTTCCGCGCCAATCTCATCATTCCCGCGTAGGTGGGAATCCAGGGACTTTGAAGCGTTCTGTTCTTCGCGAGGCACAACAATCTCGTCATTCCCGCGTAGGCGGGAATCCAGCGAGTCTGAAGCGATCCGCTTCCCTCGGTTCTTGTTGTTGCGCCTTCGCGAGTTTCGTCCCCCTCAGCGGGGGCCGAGTCACTTTC
>CBFHAI010000060.1:0-28010 GCA_965653565.1 uncultured Chiayiivirga sp.
TCAGCCACGGCAACCTCGAAGCGGCGCTTGGGGGCGCAAAGCTGGCAGATGCGGCCGTAATCGTTTCATACCACGCCACGCATCGCATCAGGCCGCGCGCCGCGCGGCGCGCCAGAGTTGCCACAGCGCGCCGAACGAGGCGGCACGCTCGGGCGCCAGTTTACCGGCCGCCAGGCGGCGCGCACGGCGCCAGTCGAGCGCCGTGCGGCAGCGACGATAGAGCGCGCCACCCGCCGCCGCCTGCGCGCGCTCAGCGAGTTCCTTGCCCAGGTCCGCGATCAGTGCCTGTGCAGCGGACGACGGCGGCGACGACGCCAGCTCGTCGGCGCCGACCTGGTGCCGTGCGCGCAGGTTCAACGGCCACTGCAATGCGGATGCATCGCGCAGCAGGGCGCGATCGAGCCGGCGCATCGCGTGATGCACCGCGATCGCGTCGGGCGCCGGCGCTCCGCCGAACAGCGCCGCCTCGATCCGGGCCGTGACGCGCGCGTATGGCGCCGTGGTCGCGAGCCAGGCATCGACATCCGCCGACGGCCGATCGTGCGACGCGGCCAGCGAACCCGCATGCGCGAGCGCGTGCCACTCGGCCGGCGCAACGGCGCGCACGGCCGCGTGCGTCGACAGCACCCGCGCGAGCGGATGGCGCGCACTCTGCGCGGCGGTGCGCGCGAGTTCGTCGGCCCACCACGCGAGCTTGGTCTGCGTCACGTTGGCATCGCTCAGCTCGAACACCGTTTCATCGAGTTCATTGAGCAGCGCGCCCCACAGTTCGAACAATTGGCGCTGCGAAACGGGACAGAAACCGCGCGCGATTTCCATGCCGGGCTCGCGCGCGAGCCATTTGTCGACATAGGTGCCGGCCTCAGACATGCGCGGCCTGACGCGGCAGCAACACGCCGGGCTGCAGTAGTTCGAGCGGGTGTTCGAGCAGCAGATCAGCGCCCCAGGATTCGATGCGATCGTCGGCGTCGCGATAGCCCCAGGCGGCGGCGATGCTCTTCATGCCGGCAGCATGCGCGGCCTGCACATCGCGCGCGTCGTCGCCAACGTACACCGCATCGCGCACCGTGCGGCCGGCGCGCGCGCAGGCGACGCGCAACGGTTCGGGATCGGGTTTGCGCACCGGCAGCGTGTCGCCGCCGATCAGCACCGCGCAACGCTCGCTGAGGCCGAGCGCGTCGATCAGCGAACGGGCGAGACCTTCGGGTTTGTTGGTGACGATGCCCCAGCGCGAGCCGGCGCCTTCGATCGCATCGAGCACCTCGCCCATGCCGTCGAACAGGCGCGAATGGCGTGCGATGTCGGCAGCGTAGCGCTCGAGAAACCGCGGCACGTAGGCTTCGCGTGCAAGCGCGTCGAGTTCGGGGAAAGCGATCGCCAGCATCGCACGGCTGCCGCGCGAAACGGCCGGCCTGAGTTGCGCCACATCGAGCGTCTCGCGGCCGGCTTCGCGCAGCAGCGCATTGGCGGCGGCGCACAGGTCGGCGGCGGTGTCGAGCACGGTGCCGTCGAGATCGAACAGCACCAGCGGTGCCACGGCGACGCTCATTCCGGTTTGCGCGCGCAGGCCAGGTAATTCACCTGCGTGCCGGCGCCGCGCCAGGCGCGCCGCGTGAACGGTTCGTAGTGCAGGCCGCTCACGTCTTCGAGTTCGAGCCCGGCCTCGCGCAGCCAGGCACCGAGTTCCGATGGCTTGATGAATTGTGCGTAGTGATGCGTGCCGCGCGGCAGCAGGCGCATCACGTATTCGGCGCCGACGATCGCCAGCGCGAAGGCCTGCGGCGTGCGGTTGAGGGTGGAAACGAACAAACGCCCGCCCGGCGCGAGCAACTGCGCGCAGGCCGCGATCACCGAAGCCGGATCGGGTACGTGCTCGAGCATTTCCATGCAGGTGATCGCCGCGAACCGGCCCGGCATTTCGGCCGCCAATTGTTCGACGCTGGTTTCGCGGTAATCGACCTGCAACTCGGATTCGTGCAGATGCAGCCGCGCGATCTGCAGCACCTGCGGCGCAAGATCGATCGCCGTCACGACGGCGCCTTCGCGCGCCAGTGCTTCCGACAGCAGCCCGCCGCCGCAGCCGACATCGAGCACCGCTATGCCGCGCAGCGCGACACGCTCGCGCACATAGGCCAGGCGCACGGGATTCAAATCGTGCAGCGGGCGCGATTCGCCATCCGGATCCCACCAGCGGTGCGCCAGCGCATCGAACTTGGCGAGTTCGCCGGCGTCGACGTTTTCGCTCTGTGCGTTCATTGGCGCGGCACTCCGGCGATACGTTCGCGCCATTCGCCGGCCTTGGCGATGAGCGCGGTTTCGTCGAGGTCGACGAGGCGGCCTTCGACCAGTTTCGGCACGCCGTCGATCCACACGTCGGTCACCTGCTGACGGCCGCTGGCATAGACGAGTTGCGAGATCGCGTTGTAGAACGGCTGCGATTCGATCACATCCAGTCGCACGGTGATCAGGTCGGCACGTTTACCGATCTCGATCGAGCCGATCTGATCGCCCAGGCCCATCGCACGCGCGCCGCCGAGGGTCGCCACGTGCAGCGCGCTCGGCGCATCGAGGGCCGAGGCGTCCTGCGCCACCGCTTTGGCGAGCAGGGCCGCGGTGTGCATTTCACCGAACATGTCGAGATCGTTGTTGCTGGCCGCACCGTCGGTGCCGAGCGCGAGATTCACGCCGGCGCGACGCAAGGCTTCGGCCGGGCAGAAGCCCGAGGCCAGTTTGAGATTCGATTCCGGGCAATGCACCACCGACACGCCGCGTTCGGCGCACAGCGCGATTTCGCCTTCGGTGAGCTGCGTCATGTGCACCGCGATCAACTGATCGTTGACCAATCCCAGGCGCTGCAGCCGCGCGAGCGGACGCTGGCCGGTCTGCTTGAGCGAATCTTCGACTTCCTGCGCGGTTTCGTGCACGTGGCAATGCACTTGCAGATCGAGTTGGTCGGCGAGCAGGTGGATGCGTTCGAAAGATTCGTCGCTGACGGTGTACGGCGCATGCGGCGCGAAGCAGGTGCCGACCAGCGCATCGCTGCGGTACAGATCGTGCACTTCGAGCGCCTTGTCGAAATACTCGGCCTGCGATTTGGCCCAGGCGCCCGGGAATTCGATGATCGGCAGACCGACCAGCGCGCGGAAGCCGAGCCGCTTGTAGGTGGCCGCCAGCACGTCGGGAAAGAAGTAGTTTTCGTTGCAGCAGGTGGTGCCGCCCCGCAGCATTTCGGCCACCGATAGCTGCGCGCCGTCGGCGCAGAATTCGGCGCCCATCACGGCACCTTCGATCGGCCACATGTGTTCGGTGAGCCAACGCATCAGCGGCAGATCGTCGGCGACGCCGCGCATCAGCGTCATCGGGTTGTGCGTGTGGGCGTTCACCAGGCCCGGCAACAGCACGCTGTTCGGGCGCTGCACGCGGGTACGCGGAGTGAAGCGCTTCCAGGCTTCGAGACGCGGCAGCAGCGCGACGATGCGGCCGGCCTGCACGGCAACGGCGTGGTCTTCGAGCACCAGGCCGCGCGGTTCGATCGGGATCACCCAGCCGGCTTCGATCAACAGGTCGCAGGCTTCGGGGGCAACGGATGCTTGCGTCATGCGTGTCCTTTGCGATTCGCCGCGTTCGGGCCTTGGTTGCGTGGCGGTGTTCGACGGCCTGGGGTCATCGTTGGCTTGCGGAATCCACCGATACCGGAAGGCTGCGCGGCAACGGGAGTCACTGGGTCCCCGCTGACGATCGAAGCGCGGGACGACGATCGGCGGGGTTTGCAAAAATGACTTTTTTGCGACACGAAAAAACGCGATGCAACGATTACTCGAAACACAACGCTCGCCATGCGCGAAGCTCAACCATCACGCTGCAACGCACAGCCGTTGCTTCCAACAAAAACAGCATGCTGGGTCGGCACAATGACAATCGCCACCGCGCCGACGGGTTTCGCCGTCACTTCACCCGGCTGAAATACTCGCCGGTGCGGGTGTCGACCTTGATCACTTCGTCCTGGCCCACGAACAGCGGCACCCGCACCACGGCGCCGGTTTCGAGCTTGGCCGGCTTGCCGCCGCCGCCCGAGGTGTCGCCGCGCACGCCCGGATCGGTTTCGACGATCTTCAGTTCGACGAAATTCGGCGGCGTCACCGCCAGCGGGGCGCCGTTCCACAGCGTCACCACGCAGGTTTCCTCGCCCTTGATCCACAGCGCGGCGTCGCCCACGACGTTCTTGTCGGCGGTGTGCTGCTCGAAGGTTTCCGGCTGCATGAAGTGCCAGAATTCGCCGTCGTTGTAGAGGTATTGCATGTCGGTATCGACCACATCGGCGGCTTCCACCGAATCGGTGGACTTCATCGTCATTTCGACGACGCGGCCGGTCTTGATGTTGCGATACTTCACGCGGGTGAAGGCCTGGCCTTTGCCGGGCTTGATGTAGTCGGTATCGACGATCACGCACGGGTGGGCGTCCACCATGATCTTCATACCGTTCTTGACGTCGTTCATGCCATAGCTGGCCATGGGTCGCTCCGTGATCGCCGCGCAAGTCGATGCGGCTATAATTCGAGGTTGGATGAGGAATTCCCGGCGAGCGCCGGGCAAGCGAACATGATAACCGCAAGCGCCCCCAAAGCGCAGCCCGCCGCCGATTGGCGACGCGGCTACCGCGATGCGATCAGCGACCCCGCCGAGCTGCTGCGCCTCCTGCAGCTGCCGCAGCTGGCGGCCCGTTTGCCGGCCGATTGCGGCGATTTTCCGCTGCGCGTGCCGCGCGGTTTCGTGGCGCGCATGGGCGTGGGCGATCCGCACGATCCGCTACTGCGCCAGGTGCTGCCGCTCGACCAGGAATACCGGCCCGTCGCCGGCTTCGACACCGATGCGGTGGGCGACCTGGCCGCGCGCGGCGCGCGCGGGCTGCTGCACAAGTACAAGGGCCGCGCGCTGCTGGTCGCCACCGGCAGTTGCGCGGTGCATTGCCGCTACTGTTTCCGCCGGCATTTTCCCTATGGCGACGAGATCGCCGCGGCCGGCAACTGGCGCGAATCGATCGATTACCTGCGCGCCAATCCGGACGTGCACGAAGTGATCCTGAGCGGCGGCGATCCGCTGTCGCTGGCCACCGCCAAGCTGGCCGACCTCACCGACGCCCTCGCCGGCCTGCCGCAGATCCGCCGCCTGCGTCTGCATACGCGATTGCCGATCGTGCTGCCGGAACGCGTCGACGACGAGCTGACGCGCTGGCTCGGCGCATTGCCGTGGCCGGTGGTCATGGTGGTGCACAGCAATCACGCCAACGAGATCGACGACCCGGTGGCGCGTGCACTGGCGGGCCTGCGCGCGGCCGGGGCGCGGCTGCTCAACCAGTCGGTGCTGCTGCGCGGCGTCAACGATTCGGTGTCCAGCCTGGTGGCACTGTCCGAACGGCTGTTCGATTGCGACGTGCAGCCGTATTACCTGCACCAGCTCGATCGCGTCGCCGGCGCGGCCCACTTCGAGGTACCCGACGCCGAGGCGCTGGCGCTGGAAGCGGGCATGCGGGCACGCCTGCCGGGCTATCTGGTGCCGCTGCTGGTGCGCGAACTGCCGGGCGAGGCCAACAAGCGGCCGCTGTGAGGCTGTCCGGGGGGCGCAGGGTTTGGAGTTTCCCTGCCCGACATGTAACCATCCAAGGGACAAAGGGAGTCGTCCACATACATGGCTAGCCACGATTCCGTCATCCGATTGCTGCTGGTGGAAGACCGCCTGGATGACGCCGAACAACTGATCAGTTTCCTGCGCAACGGCGGCATGGCCGTGCGCCCGAACCGCCCGGAATCGGACGCCGAACTGCGCCGCATGCTCAAGGAGCAGCTGGTCGACATCGTGCTGGCGAGCTACGCCGCGAAAACCCTGCCCTTCGCGCAGGTGCTCGAAGCGGTAAATGCCAGCGGCAAGGACATCCCGGTCATCGCCACGGTGGCCGAGCTCAACGAAAAAACCGTGCTGCCGGTGCTGCAGAGCGGCGCCCGCGATGCCGCCCTGCGCACCAAGCCCGAGCACGTGCAACTGATCGTGCGCAACGAGTTCACCACGCTCGACCAGCGCCGCTCGGTGCGCCGCCTGGAAGCCTCGCTGCGCGAAACCGAACGCCGCTGCGATGCGCTGATCGCCTCGTCGCGCGATCCGATCGCCTACGTCCACGAAGGCATGCACATCCGGGCCAACCATGCCTATCTGGAAATGTTCGGCTACGAGAGCTTCGAGGAAGTCGAAGGCCTGCCGCTGCTCGACATGATCGCCGCCTCCGACGCCGGCAAGTTCAAGGATCTGCTGAAAAAGCTCAGCAAGGGCGAAGCGCCGCCGAAGAATCTCGAACTGCGCGCACAGAAATCCGACGGCGCCACTTTCGACGCCATCATGGAATTCGCCCAGGCCAGTTACGAAGGCGAGCCCTGCCTGCAGATCGTGATCCGGCAGCAGGTGATGGATGCCGAAATGGCGAGGGAACTCGACCAGCTGCGCCAGCGCGACCAGGTGACCGGGCTCTACAACCGCCAGCATTTCATCGGCGAACTCGATACCGCGATCGCGGCGGCGGCCCAGGGCCGCGGCGATCAGGCGCTGATGCTGTTGCAGCTCGACAACTACGTGACCCTGGTCAACGACATCGGCATCGGCCACGCCGACGAATTGCTCGAACGCACCTCGCGCCGGCTGGAAAGCTCGCTCGGCCCGAATGCGATCGCCGCCCGCTTCAGCGATCACGGCTTCGCGATCCTGGTCAGCGAATCGGACCACAACGCCAGCCGCGCCCAGGCCGAAGCGGTGCGCAACAGCTTCCAGGGCGCGATCCTCGAGGTCGGCGACCGTTCGCTCAGCACCACGGTGAGCATCGGCGGCGTGCAGATCGGCGAGAAGATCGCCAGCACCCAGCAAGTGCTGGCGCGCGCCGGCCAGTGCCTGCAGACCGCGCTCACCGAGGGCGGCAACCGCGCCGTGCTGTTCGATCCGGCGGCGCGCGATCGCGCCGAAGAAGAACGCATGCAGCAATGGCTCGCCCGCATCCACGCGGCCATCGCCGGCGACGGCTTCGTGCTCAACTTCCAGCCGATCATCAATCTGCACGGCGACGGCGGCGAGAACTATCAGGTGCTGCTGCGCATGCGCGGCCCCACCGGCGAGATCGTCAAGCCCGCCACGTTCCTGCCGATCGCCGAAGAACACGGCCTGCTCGATCAGGTCGACCGCTGGGTGATCCAGCACGCCATCGCGGCGATCGCCGAACGCAAGCGCGCCGGTCGCATCACCACGCTGTTCGTCAAGATCACGCCGGAAAGCCTGCAGGATGCCGCGCTCGCGGCCTGGATCGGCGTGGTGCTCAAACAGAACGCGGTGCCCGGCGCGCAGCTCGTGCTGTGCGTGCCGGAAGCCAAGGCCTTCACCAACCTGCGCGCCGCGCAGGAACTGCAGCGCGCGCTGGCGAAACTCGGCTGCGGCCTGTGCCTGGAACAGTTCGGCCTGGGCCTCAACTCGTTCCAGTTGCTGACCCACGTCGACGCCACCTACCTGAGCCTCGACCAGACCCTGATCGCGGACCTGGGCAAGAACAGCGAAAGCCAGAAGAAGGTCAAGGAAATCGCCGACCGCGCCAAATCCGTCGGCAAACAGACCATCGCCGAAGGCGTGCAGGACGCCGGCTCGATGACGGTGCTCTTCACCAGCAGCGTGAACTTCGTCGAAGGCATGTTCCTGGCGCCGCCGGGGCCAGAGATGAATTACGATTTCGGGCAGTAGCGCTCGTCCGGCCAGGAACGCTTCGCCGTAGACCAACGCGTCGCGAATAGCAGAAAAAGCGGGACGCAAAGGACGCAGAGATAAGAGAAAGGACGCAAAGGAGAGCGTCGATGCAGTGAAGCATCGGCGTTCCCTCACTCCCTTCCGGCTTTTCTTTGCGTCCTTTCTTTTCCCTTTGCGTTCTTTGCGTCCCGCTCTGAAAAAATGGCGTATTTGCGCCTCGTCCGCCGTTTGAGGTGGCACCTCAATACGACGGACTCTTCCCGTGACTCTCGAAATAACCCGCCCCGTTCCGGCCCCCGCGTTCACTGCGCGCATCGAGCGCTGGCCCACCGAAATTCCGTTGCGGGTGCTGGTGATGCTGGCGTCGCTGGGCATCTGGGCGTTGCTGGCGCTGTCGATCATCGGTGCGATCTATGCGGCGATGATCGTGGTGTTTCTATTTTTCTCGCATGTCGCATTCATCACCTACGTCCGCGGCAGCGCGGTGCGGCTCGGGCCTGAGCAGTTTCCCGAGTTGTGGACGCGCGTGGTGACGCTGTCGAAGCAGGCCGGGTTGCAGCAGACGCCCGAGGCCTACGTGATGGAAGCCGGCGGTTCGCTCAACGCGTTCGCCACCAAATTGTTCGGCGGACGCATGATCGTGTTGTTCAGCGACCTGCTCGATGCCTGCGGCGACGATCACGCCGCGCGCGACATGGTCATCGGCCACGAAATCGGCCATCTGAAACTCGGCCATCTCGACTGGGCCTGGTTGACGGCGCCCGGCCGCCTGATGCCGTTCCTCGGATCGGCCTATTCGCGCGCCTGCGAATTCTCCTGCGACCGCTGGGGCGCCGCGCTCTGCGGCGATCGCGCCGGCGCCACGCGCGGACTGGCGATCCTGGCGGCCGGCGGCAAGCTCGGCAAACAGGTCAATCTGTCGGCCTACGTCGCGCAGCGCGAGAACCTCGATACCGGCTGGATGACGATCGGCTGCTGGATCTCGTCGTATCCGCCGCTGTCGGCGCGCGTGGAAGCGATCGAACCGGCGCTCGGCAAACGCATCGCGCATTCGACCCGCGGCCCGCTGCGCGCCGCCTTCATCCTCAGCGCCCTGCTGTTCGCGCCGGCCCTGATCGGTATCGCCTTCGCGTCGGTGTGGGCGGCCATGATCCAGGCGCAAATCGCGCAGGCCGCGGCCAGCGACAGCGACTCGGACTACGACTACAGCGACGCCGACGCGCTGCCGGCCATGAGCCAGGAAGAATCGACGGCGAAAGCCTGGAGCGACCTGGCGACCATCGCCGAAGTGATCCGCGAACATCACCAGGCCACCGGCGAAATGGTGCTCGACTCCGACCAACTCGACGCCGTCTGGTCCACCTACCAACCCACCGACGCCCCACCGAGCGACCCCTTCGACGGTCTCGCCTACGGCTTCCAACCCAGCGACGACGACGTGGCGATCTACAGCAGCGGGCCCGATACCGAACCGGAAACCGAAGACGATATCGTGGTCAATGCGGGGTTGTAGCGGAGCGTAAAGCGGGACGCAAAGGACGCAGAGACAAGAGAAAGGACGCAAAGGAAGCATCAACTTCATCGATGCACGTCACCCCTTCAGTCCCTTCCTGCCTTTCTTTGCGTCCTTTCTTTTCCTTTGCGTACTCTGCGTCCCGCTCTTAAAAAAGGCCCGCTTTCGCGGGCCTTTTTCATTCGGAGCGACAACCAATCAGCCGTTCTTCAACGCCGCGATGCGTTCGGCCAGCGGCGGGTGGCTCATGAAGAGGCGCTTGAAGCCGTGGGCGACGTGGCCGGAGATGCCGAAGGCGCGCACTTCGTTGGGCAGCGTCGTGGCGCCGTAGGTCTGCGCCAGGCGCTCGAGCGCCGAGATCATCTTCATGCGGCCCGCCAGGTTGGCGCCGCCCGCATCGGCGCGGAACTCGCGCCAGCGGCTGAACCACATCGCGATGATGCTGGCGAACAGGCCGAAGATCAGGTCGAGCGCGAACACGATGATGTAGTAGAAGAAGCTCGGCCCGCCTTCGCGGTTGCCGCTGAGGTAGGAATCGATCACGCGTCCGACGATGCGCGCCAGGAAGATCACGAAGGTGTTGAGCACGCCCTGGATCAGCGCCATCGTCACCATGTCGCCGTTCGCGACGTGGCTCACTTCGTGCGCCAGCACGGCTTCGACTTCGTCGCGTTCCATGCTGCGCAGCAGGCCGGTCGACACCGCCACCAGCGCGTTGTTCTTGTTCATGCCGGTGGCGAAGGCGTTGATCTCGGGCGCGTCGTAGACGGCCACTTCGGGCATGCCGATGCGGGCCGCCTCGGCCTGCCGGCGCACGGTGTTGAGCAGCCAGGTTTCGGCCTCGTTGCGCGGCTGGGTGATCACCTGCGCGCCGGTGGTGCGCTTGGCCATCCACTTGGACAGCGCCAGCGAAATGAAAGAACCGCCGAAGCCGAACACCGCGGCCATCACCAGCAGGCCGCCGGTGTTGCCCAGCTGTACGCCGAAAACGTTCTGCAGCACCGACATCACGATGCCCAGCAGGGCCAGCACCGCGAGGTTGGTGGCGAGGAAAAGCGCAATACGCATCATGGGTAGAACCTCCGTCACGCCGGCTGCGCCGGTGAGTCCAACTGGGAATGTAAGATGAGTTTGTCGGAGTCTAATTCAAGTCCGTGAACACCAACGCACTCTCGCACGTCGCCACCGCCGCCCTCGACTCGCTGTCGGGCCCCCGCCACCTGCTGCTCGGCTTCCGCCTGTTGCTCAAACCCGGCGTGCGCGGCTTCATGCTGCTGCCGCTGATCGGCAATATCGTGCTGTATTCGCTGGCCGCGGTGCTGGCCTTCTACGGCGTCGACAGTGCGCTCGACCGCTGGTTGCCCGAGGGCTGGGACTGGCTGCGCTGGATCCTGTTCCCGCTGATCGCACTGCTGTTGCTGGTGGTGGCGTTCTTCACCTTCACCCTGCTCGGCAACCTGATCCTGGCGCCGTTCAACGGGATCCTGTCCGAACGCGTCGAGCGCGCCCTAACCGGCCGGGTGCCGCCGGCCGATGCGCTCGGTACCTGGGACATGGTCCGCCGCACGATCCGGCAGGAAGCACGGCGCTGGCTCTACATCGGCATCCGTGTGATCGCGGTGTTCCTGCTCGGTTTCGTGCCTTTCATCGGCGTCGTCGCGGTGCCGCTCGGCCTGCTGCTCGGGGCCTGGCTGCTGGCGATGGAATTCGCCGGCAACCCGCTCGGCAACTGGGGCCTGGGGTTCGTGCAGCAGAAGCAATTCCTGCGCGCCAACCGCGCCGGCATGCTCGGTTTCGGTTTCACCGCGATGGGCCTGACCCTGGTGCCGGTGGTGAATTTCGCGCTGATTCCGGCGGCGGTCGCCGGCATGACGGCGTATTGCCTGCGCCTGCGCGAAGCCGGTCCGACTGCCGTACCGGCCGCCCCGGCAGAAACCCCCGCCACGGTGTGACCCGGCCGCCCGCCTACCGCGGACGCTTCGCCCCCTCGCCCACCGGCGCGCTGCATTTCGGTTCGCTGGTGGCGGCCTTCGCGAGCTGGCTGCGCGCGCGGCAGGCGGGCGGCACCTGGCTGGTGCGCGTCGAGAATCTCGATCCGCCGCGCGAAGTGCTCGGCGCCGCCGAGCAGCAGCTGCGCGTGCTGCAGGCGTTCGGGCTGGAGTCGGACGAAGCCGTCGTGTGGCAGAGCCAACGCGACGATCTCTACCAGGCCGCGCTGCAATCGCTGCTGGCGCGCGATCTCGCCTTCGCTTGCCGCTGCAGCCGCACCGACCTGGCCGCGCAGCACGGCATCCATCGATTCTGCGTCGCCGCAAGCCACAGCCGGCGACCCGCGTTTCGCGCGCGCGTGCCCGATGCGCGCATCGGCTTCGACGATCTGCTGCAGGGACACTTCGAACACAACCTCGCGCAGGAGGTCGGCGATTTCGTACTGCGCCGGGTCGAAGGCTACGCGGCTTATCAGTTGGCCGTGGTGGTCGACGACGCCGCGCAGGGCATCACCGAAATCGTGCGCGGCTATGACCTGTTCGATTCCACGCCGCGGCAAATCTGGCTGCAGCAGGCGCTCGGCCTGCCCACGCCGCGCTATCTGCATCTGCCGCTGGCGGTCGACGACGCCGGCCGCAAACTGGCGAAATCCTTGGCCGCCTTGCCGCTCGTCGCCGACGATCCGAAGCCTGCGCTGCAGGCCGCATGGCGCTTCCTGCAGCCCGCCGCAGCGGCGCTCGACGGCGGCAACGTCGATCTCATGCTCGAACGCGCAATCCGGGCATTCCGCCTCGACGCGATTCCCGCCGCGCGCGCGCTTCCCGCCATCACGGCTGTGTAGAATCGCGGCGGGCGTTCCGCAACGGGAGCGCCGCGCATTCCTGGGAGGGAAGCATGACGAGTCGAATCGCTCTGGTCACCGGCGGATCCGGTGGCATCGGCAGCGCCATCTGCCAGCGCCTGGCCAAGATGGGCCACCGCGTGGCCACCAATTACCGCGACGAAGGCCGCGCCCGCGAGTGGCAGGCCAAGCTCAAGGCCGACGGCATCGACGTGGCCCTGGTGCCGGGCGACGTGGCGACGCCGGAATCGGCCGAGGCCATGATACGCGGCGTGGAAAAAGCGCTCGGGCCGGTCGACATTCTGATCAACAACGCCGGCATCACGCGCGATTCCACCTTCCATCGGATGAGCGCGACGCAGTGGCAGGAAGTAATCAACACCAACCTCAATTCCTGCTTCAACGTCACGCGTCCCGTGATCGACGGCATGCGCGAGCGCAAGTGGGGCCGCATCGTGCAGATCAGTTCGATCAATGGGCAAAAGGGCCAGTACGGCCAGGCCAACTACGCTGCGGCGAAGGCCGGCATGCATGGTTTCACGATCTCGCTGGCGCAGGAAAACGCGCGCTTCGGCATCACGGTGAACACGGTGTCGCCAGGCTATATCGCCACCGATATGGTGATGGCGGTGCCCGAGGAAGTGCGCGCCAAGATCGTGCAGCAGATCCCCACCGGGCGCCTCGGCACGCCGGCGGAAATCGCCTACGCGGTGTCGTTCTTCATCCCCGAGGAAGCGGCCTGGATCACCGGCGCCAATCTGTCGGCCAACGGTGGCCACTACATGGGCTGGTGAGCCCGGTCAGACGCTCGTAATCCGCGGAGACGGCGGCAAAGCAAACAAACGTCTCCGCGCCGCCGACGGCCGCCACACCGCCTCGCTAGAGCTTGCACTCTAACCGGGGCTGCGCGATGCTGCCGACCGGCGCCGTCGGTGTTGCGCCGCAAAACCCGCTGTCACGGATTGCGCATGGCACAACAACGCATCATCAAGAAATACCCGAACCGTCGCCTCTACGACACCGAGATCTCCAGCTACATCACGCTCGAAGATGTGCGGCAGTTGATCGTCGACGGCGAGGAGTTCGAAGTGCGCGATGCCAAGACCGGCGAAGAACTCACCCGCTCGGTCCTGCTGCAGATCATCGCCGAGCACGAAGAACGCGGCCAGCCGATGTTCTCGACCCAGTTGCTGACGCAGATCATCCGCTTCTACGGAGACTCGCTGCAGGGCTTCATGGGCAGTTATCTCGAGCGTTCGATGCAGCTGTTCCTCGAGCAGCAGACGCAGTTCCGCAGCCAGCTCAACAGCCTGCTCGGACAGACCCCGTGGACGATGTTGAACTCGCTCACCGAGCGCAATCTCGACCTGTGGAAATCGTTCCAGCAGGGCCTGTTGAACAACATCCCCGCCGCCCCGGGGGCCGCCGGCGCCAAGCCGAAAACACCGCCGCCGCCGAAGAGCGGAACGCGCTGATCGCCGTCCGCTGAGCGCGTGGGTGTTGCGCCGCATCACATGACGCTATGCGTCATTCCGTGCCCGGTCGGATCGACCGGCGCGTCCCCATCGACGTAGCGATCGCGGAGCAGACATGAGTCCACGCCTGGCCGTGGTCACCGGCGGCATCGGTGGCCTGGGCACCGAAATCTGTCGCCAGCTGGCGGACGCCGGCCGCCGCGTGGTGGCCGTCGACCTGGCCAACAGCGAGCAGCGCGTGCAGCGCTTCTTCGCCGAAACCCAGCCGTTTCCGATGCATTTCGAAGCCGCCGACGTCGGCGACCCGGCTTCGTGCGAAGCGCTGATCGAACGCATCGAAGCGCGCCATGGCCCGATCGACATCCTGGTGAACGCCGCCGGCATCACGCGCGACGCGCGCCTGGCCAAGATGCAGCAGGCGCAATGGGACGACGTGCTGCGCGTCAATCTCGACAGCGTATTCAACCTGTGCCGCCTCGTGGTCGAGGGCATGACGGCAAGGGGCTTCGGCCGCATCGTCAACATCAGTTCGGTGAACGGGCAGACCGGCCAGTTCGGCCAGACCAACTACGCCGCCGCGAAAGCCGGCATGCATGGCTTCACGATGGCACTGGCGCGTGAAGTCGCGCGGCGCGGCGTCACCGTCAACAGCGTCTCGCCGGGCTATATCGATACCGAAATGACGCGCGCGGTGCGCGACGATATCCGCGAACAGATCGTGGCCTCGATTCCGATCGGGCGCGTCGGCCAACCCGCAGACATCGCACGCGTGGTGGCGTTTCTCTGCGAGGAAAGCGCGGACTACCTCACCGGCACCAACATCCCGGTGAACGGCGGCCTGTTCATGAGCTTCTGATCAGGCCTCGCCCGGCGTGCGCGGCACGCGATCGATGAACCAGATCAGGTGGCGGGTGCCGGTGGAATCGGAATCGCAGCGATACTCGCCGGCCAGCGCCAGCACGCGATCGCGAATGCCGCGCAAGCCGTTGCCCTGCCCGACTTTGCCGGCCGCGACCGCCGGATCCATGCCGACGCCATCGTCCTCGATGCGCAAATGCACTTCGACGCCACCGCCGAACGCTGGCGCCGCATCCACCTGCAACGTGAAGGTGCGCGCCTGCGCATGGCGCACGCAATTGGTCGCCGCTTCCTGGCAGATGCGATAGATCGCGCTGCCGATATCGGCGCCGATCTGCTGGATCGGTCCGTTGAACTTCGGATGGAAATCGATCGCGGCATCGGTGAGCAGACGCTGCACCGGACCTTCGCGCAGCGCCGCTTCGAGGCCGAATCGATCGAGCACCGGCGGACGCAGCGCATGCAGCACTTCGCGGATCGATTCCTGGATGCGCTGCACCAGTTCGCGCTGCGCATGCAGCGAGGCGATCACTTCGGGATCGTCGCATTTGCGCGCGATCAGGCCCAGACGCGTGCCGAGCGCCGTCACCATCTGCCCGAGTTCGTCGTGCAGTTCGTGCGCGAGGCGGCCTTGCTCGTCTTCGCGCGCGCGCGCCAGACGGCGGCCGAGGTCGCGCAATTCTTCGGCCTGCGCCGCGAGCCGATCGTTGGTCGCGCGTTCGCGTCGATTGCGATCGATCAGTGCGGCATTCACGCGCCGCAGCGCACCGATCGCGGCCCCCAATAGCAACGCCACCGATCCCATCAGCGCCAGCAGCAATTGCAGGAATTGGCCCGACACCTGCAGATCGAAGCGCGTATGCGCCAGATACAAGGCCAGGCTGGTGAGCGCGATCGCCCACGACGCGCCACGCCAGCCGTGGCGAAACGCCATCACCATCATCGGCAACAGCGCCAGCAGCCCGGCATACGACGCCACCGCCGAATGCATCGCCAGCAGAAACGCGAACAGCCCGAGCAGAGGCAGGAAACTGATCGCCAGTTCCGCCCACATGCGCCGCCATTCTTCGCCGCCACTGCGCGACTGCAATACCTGCAGGCAGACCGGCACCAGCATCAGCATGCCGACGTATTCGCCGACCAGCGTGCCGAAGCCGGCGTCGAACCACTGCGCGGCAAGTCGACGGCCTTCGAGCACGTGCATCGAACTTTGCGCCAGCGCATCGAGCGTGGCGGCCATCAGCATCGCACCCAGCAGCGAACCCATGCGGCCCGGCGACTCCGGCGCGGCATATACGCCGCCCGGCCGCACCATCAGCGCCGCGAGCGCGCAGGCGCACCACGGCACGAAGGTCGCCAGCGCGAATCCGGCCCAGGTGTGGAAGGCGTTGCCATCGCGATTGGCGATCAGGATCGCAACGACGTCGGCCAGCGCGAACCAGCCCCAGCGCCGCGAAGGGCTCAGCCACAGCGCCGCGAAGCGCAATCCGCCCGGCAAGAACCAATAACTGGTGGAAATCTGGAAGGCGAGCAGCCAGGCCACGCCGTAGAGCAACGCGAGCGCCGGCGGTCGCAGACCGGCCAGGCGCGAACGCGCAGCTTGGCCCACGGGTGGATGACGGCTTACTGTATCGACTGCCGAATCGACGCCCACCGGATCTGCCATGCCTCGAATCGCCCTCGCCGACGATCATCCCATTGTCCGGCGCGGATTCAAACAACTCATCGAGACGGTGCCCGGCTATGTCGTGGCGCTCGAGCACAGCCACGGCCTGGCCCTGCTCGACGACCCCGAACTCGACCTGTGCGATCTGCTGGTGCTCGACATCACCCTGCCCGACCTCGACGGCTTCGACGTTCTGCGCCGCCTCGCGCCGCGCGCACGGCGGCCCGAAGTGGTGGTGCTGAGCATGCACGAGGAATTGCCCTACGTGCGCGAAGCGATGGGTCTGGGCGCACGCGGCTATCTGGCAAAAAGCGGCGCCGACGACGAACTGCTGCTGGCCCTCGCCGCCGTCAGCGAAGGCGGCACCTACCTGGGCGCCTCCTTCCGCGAACGCCTCGACTCGATCGGCCCCGACCGCGACCCCGCCTTCCCCGAACTCACCGCACGCGAATGCGAAATCGTCCGCGCCCTGGTCCGCGGCGAAACCATCCGCATCATCGGCGAACGCCTCGGCATGAGCCGCAAGACGGTTTACGTGCACCGCAGCAATCTGCTCGGCAAGTTGGGAGTGGGGACGGATGTGGAATTGGTGCGGTTGGCGCGACAGCGGGGGTTGTTGACGGTTAGTTGAGGGTTAGGCTGCGACGCTGGTGGATATGGTTTCGACGTTTGTGGCGTCCATCGTATTCCGTCATTCCCGTCCTTCGACAAGCTCAGGACAGGCCAACCTGCCTCGAACGTACCGAAGGGCGTAAACGACGGCATCAGGACATCCACCAAACCTGACGCGGTCCCGCAGCCATATCCACTGAGGCCGCAACATTCGCAAATTTCATGTGCAACGAAAAAGGGAGGCGAGCTCTCGCCCGCCTCCCAACACTCTGACTGAAACGAAGAACTTATTACCCGCTTGGAACCTGGCGCACCTGCCGGAGCAAGTGCGCCTGCAACGTGACGCCCTGCGGAGCAGGCGCGCTTAGAACGTGACGGTCACACCCAGCGTGTAGAACCGGCCCACGACATCGTAGAACTGCGGGAAGGTATTGCCGTTGTTGAACGTCGTGCCGCCGATGGTGTTGCCCACTTCCGGCGGCTGCTTGTCGAAGACGTTGTCGACGGTCAGGTTGAAGCGCAGGTGGTCGTTGAATTTCCAGCGCGCGCCCAGGTCGAAATAGCTGTACGAGCCGATCGACGAATAGGCCGGCAGGAAGACCTGGCCACCCGGCTCTTCCACGACGCCGTCGAGGAAGCGCCAGTTCATCGAGACGTCGAACGCATCCCAGCTCCACGTGGTGCGGAAGTTGGACTTGTTCTCGTGCACGATGCCCGCGGCGTTGCTGCACGCGACGCTGTAGAAGCCGACGCAGTCGCGGTTGACCGAGGTCGGCGTGGCCTTGAATTCCCAGCCCAGCACGTGGGTCAGGTTCCAGGCGAAGTTCAGCGCGCCGAAGCGGCCGATTTCCATGCGGTAGTTCAGGCCCAGATCGAGGCCGTCGGTGTTGAGCACGCCCTGGTTCGAGGTCAGCAGGCCGATACCGCGCGAGCCGGCGCCGCTGAAGGTGCCGTTGAAGGCATCGCGACCGACCAGCTGGCACGCCGCATTCAATTCCAGGCTCGGATTGAAGGCCGTCGTGTAGCACTGCTGCAGGATGTCGGTGACGCTCGGGTTGGAGATGAAGTCGTTGACTTCGATGTCGTAGTAGTCGAGCGAAACCACCAGGCTTTCGAGGAAGGTCGGTTCCCAGACGAAGCCGTAGGTGATGGTGTCGGCGATTTCAGGACCGAGCGCCGGGTTGCCGCCGGTGAGCACGTTGACCTGGCCCGACGACGGCGCCGGCAACGCGCCGATCGAAGTGAGCGGAACGCCGGTCAGGCGGCACAGGTTCGACAGCGTGCCCGGGGTGTTGGCTTCGGCCGCGTTGATGGACGCGCCCTGGCACGGATCGACCGCCAGATTGCTCAGGCCCGTCACCTGCGGTGCGAACAGCTCGTTGACGTTGGGCGCACGCGAAGCGCGCTGCGCGAGGCCACGCAGGCGGAAGCCTTCGACCGGCGCCCACTCACCGCCGTACTTGTAGGTGTCGTAGGAATCCGAACCCTGGCTTTCGAACTCGGTGTAGCGATAGCCAAGTTCCAGCGACACCGAATGCGCCCACGGGCGATCGTTGATCACCGGCACGAACAGTTCGACGAAGCCTTCGTTCAACTCGAACGAACCGCGGCGATCGGGCGTCGGCGCGCCGGTGCCGAGCACTTCGCCCTGGATCTGCGAAGCCTGGTCGGACTTGGTGTTGGCCGACACTTCGCGCATTTCGTAACCGGCCGCCATCGCGATCGGGTAGTCGGTCCACGGGCTCTTGAAGCGGTCGCCCAGGTCGCCGTTGACCGACACCGTGCCGACGTCCTGTTCGACGTTCTGGCGCAGGATCGCATCGAGGTCGATGAAGTTGAGCATCGCCTGCGTGATCGAGCCTTCGGCACCGAACACATTGAGCGGCACGCAGCCGTTCGCCGGGTTGATGCAGGTGTTCGGATTGGTCGCGAGCAGCGCCTGCTGCACGCGCGAGAGCGAGCCCCAGTTGCCGCGGGTCTGGATCTGGTCGGCTTCGCCGAAGGTGTAGTTGGCGTCGTAGCTCCAGGTGTCGGTGATGTCGCCGCGCACGCCGACCGTGCCCTGGAAGGTCTTGTTCTCGAAGTCGTTCAGACGCGGACCGAGCTCGGTGAAGCGGCGGTCGACGGTGAAGCGTGCCGTGGTCGGGTTGCCGGCGACGCATTCCTCGGCCGGGATGTTGAGCGCCGCGCACATCTGCTGGCGCGCCGGTTCCGGGATGAACGGGTTGCCGACCGGCACGTTGAAGTTGTTGCCGAACGAGCCCGATTCGGCCAGCTGCGTGTCGACGTCCGAGCGCGTGTAGAACAGTTCGCCGTAAACCTCATGCCCTTCGTAGAAATCGAAGTGGCCGGTGACGGTGGCCTGCAGGCGGTCGAGCGGGGTCTGGTAGTAGTTCTTCGGATTGGTGTTGAACAGCGTCACCGGCGTGCCGACGGTGCCGTTGGGCTGGATCTGCGAACGACCCGGCACGCCCGGGAAGTTGTTGAACGCCACCGGCACGGTGGTGCCCGAACCGGAGATCGAACCGTCCACCGAGTTGCGCGTGACCAGGCCGAACGGACGATCGCCGTTCTGCAGCGGATCGGTCTTGGTGTGGCCGACGCTGAGCACGACGTTGCCGCGATCGTCTTCCGAATTGGCGCCGATGGTGACGTCGATGCGCTGGCGGTCGGCATCGCTCTCGTCGGAGGTGCCGTACTGCGCGGCGAACTGCGCGCCTTCGAAGTTTTCCTTCAGGATGAAGTTGACCACGCCGGCGATGGCATCGGCGCCGTACACGGCGGAGGCACCGCCGGTGACGATGTCGATGCGATCGATCAGCGCGACCGGAATCGAGTTGGTGTCGACCACGCCGGTCAGGTTGAACGGCACGAAGCGGCGGCCGTTGATCAGCACCAGGGTGCGGTTCGGGCCGAGGCCGCGCAGGTCGATGGTGGCGCCACCGCCGCTGCCATTGTTGGTGCCCGGACCGATCGATGGCATCGCACCCGGAACCAGGCGGATGAAGTCTTCCACGGTGACGGTCTGCTTCACCTGCAGCTCTTCGGCGCTGTAGGAGGCGATCGGGCTGTTGGCGACGACGTTCGGCGAATTGATGCGCGTGCCGGTGACGGAAATCGCGTCGAGCGTGGCGGCGTCGGCCGGATCGGCATCCTGCGCCATGGCGCTCAGCGGCGTGAAGCCGACGATGCCGAAGGCGACGGCGACGGCCAACGGAGCAAAGCGAAGCCGGCTCGGCTTCTGTACTACTCGCTTCATTATTTTCCCCAGGAACAGTAGTGGTGTGGACCGGCAATAACCGGCGAAAAAACCGACCTTTCGGCGCTCAGCGACGGTCCCCCGACCGTGACGCGCGCATGGACGCCGACCATGACTTTCGTCATAGGCGGGGCGGAATATAACGCAATTTTTACCCGGCGCCAGCCCGGCAAAGTGAGGTTTCGTGACAGGACGAATCGCGCGCGACCGGATACCGGGCCCGGCGTGTGAGTCCCGTCACAATTCAGCAGCGGATTGTCCCGGGTTGTCTCAGGACATCAGCGCGAACGGCCCACCCTGCTCGAGCGCGCGGCGGTAGGCCGGGCGGGCATGGATGCGTTCGAGGAAGGCCGCGCTGCGCGGCCGCTGGGCGCCGAGCCCGGCGCGGGCGGCCGCCGCTTCGAGCGGGAAACTCATCTGGATGTCGGCGGCGGTGAAGTGGCTGCCGGCGAACCACTCGTTGCGGCTCAACTCGGCTTCGACGTAGTCCAGATGCAGCTCGATCTGCGGCTTGACGAAGCCGCGTCGCACCTTGTCGGCGATGCCGGCCACGATCGGCCGCAGGAAGAACGGCATCGGCCCCTTCGGCAGCCGCGAAAACACCAGCGACAGCAATAGCGGCGGCATCATCGAACCTTCGGCGTAATGCAGCCAGTAGGTATAGCGCAACCGATCGGGCGACTCAGGCGACGGAATCAAGCGCTGCGCCGCACCGTAACGCTGCGCCAGGTAATCGACGATCGCGCCCGACTCGGCCAGCACCAAGCCTTCGTCCTCGATCACCGGCGATTTGCCGAGCGGATGCACCTTGCGCAACTCCGGCGGCGCCAGCATCGTCTGCGGATCGCGCTGGTAGCGCTCGATGCGATACGGCAACCCGATTTCTTCGAGCAGCCAGAGCACGCGCTGCGAGCGCGAGTTGTTGAGGTGGTGGACGGTGAGCATGAGGATTCTCGGAGGGTTGGCTCGTGCGGCAGGTGCCGGTGCAGCGAGGGAATGGGGAATCGGGAGTGGAGCGATTCGCAGCGCGTTGGGTTTGGCTTTTGCGTTTTGAAGCGAGAATCGGGAGTGGAGCGAAGCTCGCAGATTGCCGGCTGTTCTCCCGACTCCCGATTCCCGTCGCTCCGAGAGAAGAGCAAAGCCTGCGACCCGCCGGCTCTTCTCCCGATTCCCGATTCCCAGCGTCAAAACGTCGGATTGAACAACCGCGAGAAAAACAACCCGGCGATCCGCGGCTCCATGATGATGCTGAAAAGCACGCCGTAGCCGGCGCCCCACAGATGCGCGCTGTGATTGATATTGTCGCCGCCGCGGCGTTCGGCCCAGATGCTGTAGCCGACGTAGAGCGCGGCGTAGATGATCGCCGGCACCGGCAGGAAGAACACGAAGATCAGGGCCCACGGCTGCAGCAGGATGAAGGCGAACAACACCGCCGACACCGCGCCCGATGCGCCCAGACTGCGGTAGTCGGGGTCGTTGCGATGACGCAAATACGACGGCAGCACCGACACCAGCAGGCCGCCGAGATAGAACAGCACGAAGCCGACGTGGCCCAGATACGGTTCGTAGGCGCGCTCGATCAGTCCGCCGAAGAAATACAGCGTGATCATGTTGAACAGCAGATGCTGGCCGTCGGCATGCACGAAGCCGTAGGTGATCAGCCGATGCACCTCGCCGCGCCGCGTGATCGCCGGCGACCACAGGATCAGCCGAGCCATCAGTTCGCGGTTCTGCCAGGCCAGATACGACACCACGCAGGTGATGGCGATCAGGATCAGGGTGAGGGTGATCTGCATGCGGGGCCTTCGGGGTAAAGTGCTGGGAATCGGGAGTCGGGAGTCGGGAGAAGAGCCGGCGGGTGCGAGCCTTTGCTTTTTGACGCTGGGAATCGGGAGCCGGGAATCGGGAGAAAGCCGGTGAGTTGCGATGCTTGCTCTACTCCCGATTCCCGATTCCCCAGGATTCCCGACTCCCGATTCCGCGGGACCCCGATCCCCGAACAACTATAGCCGCTCCCCCCGCAGGACCGTCCACGAATGACGATCGAAAAATCCGTGCGTTTCGTACAGCTCGACGTGTTCACCGAGCGTCCCGGCGGCGGCAATCCGCTCGGCGTGGTGATCGACGCGCGCGGCTGGAGCGGCGCCGACATGCAGCGTTTCGCGGCCTGGACCAATCTGGTCGAGACCACCTTCCTGCTGCCGCCCGAAGCGTCCGGCGCCAGCTATAAATTGCGCATCTTCACGCCGGCACGCGAAATTCCGTTCGCCGGCCATCCGACCATCGGCAGCGCGCACGCGGCGCTCGCCACCGGCTTCGTCGCGCCGGCCTCGACGCTGCTGCAGGAATGCGGCGCCGGCCTGTTGCCGATCCGCACCGAAGGCGACGGCATCGATCCGGAACTGTTCGTGCAGGCGCCACCGTCGCGCATCCTGCGCGAAGGCCTCGACGCCGATCCGCAGTTGCGCAACATCCTCGGACCGGTGCGACTGGGCGCGCGCCCACCGGCCTTCGTCGAAGGCGGCCGCTGCTGGTGGATTGCCGAATTCGAACACGAGGCCGACCTGCGCGGCTGGCACCCGAACCACGCCGCCATCGCCGCGCTGGCGCACGCCAGCGACAGCCTCGGACTGTGCGTCTTCGCGCGCAGCAAGGCGACCGACTACGACATCGCGGTGCGCGCCTTCCCGGCCGGCGTCGGCATCGTCGAAGACCCCGCCTCGGGCGCCGCCAACGGCCTCATCGCCGCTTACATCGCCGCCCGCGAACCCACCGGCGCGCTGGCGCACGGCTACACCGTCAGCCAGGGCCGCGAGATCGGCCGCGATGCGCGGATCAAGATCCGTATCGAGGGCGGCGAGGTTTGGGTCGGTGGGCGCAGCCACATCGTGATCGATGGGGTTGTGCGGTGGGATGTGGGCTTGCGTTAGGCGTTTGTCGGAGCCCAGGGCCTCGGGGGAATCGGGAATCGGGAGAAAAGCCGGCAGCCTGCGAGCTCTTGCTCTTCTCCCGATTCCCGATTCCCCGCGGCACCTCAGCGCTCAGCGGACGCCCCAGGCTCCAGAAGCTGCGCAACCCGCGCATCCTTCTGCGCCCACAAGCCATTGATCCACTCCTGAAAGCCCGCGCGAAACTCCGCGTCGCTTTCATAATCGGCACCCACCGCCTCGGCTGGAATCGGCAACTCGCGCACCTGCACGATCACCTGCGGAATGCGATCGGCAAACAGATCGGCCAGCGTCGGGCGCCCGGCCGGATACACGATCGTGACATCGAGTACGCCGCGCAGCGCGCCGCCCATCGCGTCGAGCACGAAGGCCACGCCGCCCGCCTTCGGACGCAGCAGATGCCGGTACGGCGATGGCTGGCGGGCGTGTTTTTCCGGCGTGAAACGCGTACCTTCGACGAAGTTCATCACCGCCACCGGAATCTCGCGGAATTTTTCGCAGGCGCGGCGGGTGGCGTCGGTGTCGGTGCCGGCCAGTTCCGGACGGCGCGCCAGTTGTTCCTTCGAGTAGCGCTTCATGAAAGGAAAATCGAGCGCCCACCAGGCCAGCCCCAGCAGCGGCACCCAGATCAGTTCCTGCTTGAGGAAGAAGCGCAGCAGCGGAATGCGGCGGTTGAACACGTACTGCAGCACCGGGATATCGACCCAGCTCTGGTGATTGCTCAGCACCAGATAACTGCCGTCGCGGCGCAGCCCGTCGGGCACGTCGATCACGATGCGGGTGTGGGTGGCGCGCGCGATCAGCAGGCTGTTGAAGCCGATCCAGCGCTCGGCGATGCCGGTGAGCACGCCATTCCAGCGCGCCCGCGCTTTGCTGCCGGGCGACAGCGCCTTCAACAGGGCGACGCAGAACAGCACGCTGGTGTGCAGCAGCGTGCTGATGCCGATCAACAGCAGGATCAGCGGCAAACGTAGCGGCAAAGGCAACGACAACAGCATCGCAGCGCGAACCCTCGCGTCAAAGGTTGCCAAGTATGGCCGAGACGCCCGCCGGTTTTCCCGCATCGATGCCCGAATGCATCAGCAAATGGCATTCAGCGCCGTTCCCCCGCGCGCGCTGCGCCGCTACCATCGAAGGCTTCCGCTGCGCGTGAGTCCGCCCATGTCCCTGACACGCTACGTCCTGCCGCTCGTCCTGTTCGCAGGCGCCCTCGCCGCGCCGGTTCGCGCCGCCGAAGAAAGCCTGATCTCCATCGCCGAGCGCTCGCATTTCCAGCGTACCGGCCGCTACGACGAAGTGATCGCGTTGTGCGCCGAGTTCGAGCAGCGCTATCCCGATGCGGTGCGCTGCAAAACCTTCGGTACCACGCCCGAGGGCCGTCCGATGCAGATGCTGATCGCCTCGCGCAGCGGCGCGCTCGATGCCGCCGCCGCGCGCCAGCGCGGCCTGCCGGTGGTGCTGGTGCAGGGCGGCATCCATGCCGGCGAAATCGACGGCAAGGATGCCGGTTTTCTCGCGCTGCGCCAGGTGCTCGACGGCCAGGCCGCGAAAGCCGCGCTCGACAAACTCGTGCTCGTCTTCGTGCCGGTGTTCAGCGTCGACGGCCACGAGCGCTTCGGCCGCTGGAACCGGCCGAACCAGCGCGGCCCGGAGGAAATGGGCTGGCGCACCACGGCGCAGAACTACAACCTCAACCGCGACTACATGAAGGCCGACGCGCCGGAAATGCAGGCCATGCTGCGGCTGATCGGCGAATGGGATCCGCTCGCCACCGTCGACCTGCACGTCACCGACGGCGCCAAGTTCGAGCACGATATTTCGATCCAGGTCGAACCGGTGCATTCGGGCGACGAGGCGCTGCGAAAGGCCGGCCGCAGCTTCCGCAGCGAGGTGATCGCGGCGCTGGCGAAACAGGGATCGCTGCCGCTCGAGTTCTATCCGTCGTTCATCATTTTCGACGATCCGCAGTCGGGCTTCGCCGACAGCGTGCCGCCGCCGCGTTTCTCGCACGGTTATTTCCCGCTGCGCAACCGCATCGGCATGCTGGTGGAAACGCATTCGTGGAAGGATTACCCGACCCGCGTGCGCATCACGCGCAACACCGTGGTCGCGGTGCTCGAACAGATCGCCGCGCACGGCAAAGAATGGAATGCACTGGCGAAAGCGGCCGACGAACGCGCGTCCGCGCTCGCCGGCAAGCCGGTGCCGCTCGAATACGCCGCCACCGACAAGACGCGCGACATCGATTTCCGCGGCTACGCCTACACCCGCAAGCCGTCGGAGATTTCCGGCGCGATGATGACGCGCTACGACGAAACCACGCCGCAGTTGTGGAAAATCACGCTGCGCGACGAAATCGTGCCGAACCTGGTCGTTGCCGCACCGGGTGCGGGCTATGTCGTGCCCGCGGCGCAGGCGGCGCTGGTCGCACCGAAACTGCAGTTGCACGGCATCGAATTCAGCCGCATCGAGCAGGCGAAAACCGGGGTTCCGGTCAATGTGTTCCGCGCCGACGAAATGACGTTCGCCGCCGATTCCATCGAAGGCCACCAGCGCGTCGCGCTGAAAGGCGCGTGGAAACCCGAAACGCAGGACATCGCCGCCGGCAGCCTGTTCGTGCCGATCGCGCAAGCGAAGTCGCGCCTGGCGATGGCGTTGCTCGAACCGACCGCCGCCGACAGCCTGGCCGCCTGGGGCGACTTCAACACCCATTTCGAGCAGAAGGAATACATGGAGGCCTACGTCGCCGAGGATGTCGCGCGCGAGATGCTGGCGCGCGATCCGGCGCTGAAGCAGGAGTTCGAAGCGCGCCTCGCGGCCGACGAGAAATTCGCGAAAAACCCGCAGGCGCGGCTCGATTTCTTCTATCGCCGGCACTCGGCGTGGGATACGCGCTACGGTTTGTATCCGGTGCTGCGGATCGACGCACCGCTCGGGGCGCGCTAGTCGCGGGCGGCGGCGACGAGCGGGATACGAATCGATGTCGCGCATCCTCGTCTTCCAGCACGTCGCCGCCGAACCGCTCGGCACGCTCGATCCGCTGATCCGGCGGCGCGGGCACCGCATCCGCTTCGTCAATTTCGAACGCGATCCCGACGCGCAACCGCAGGTCGATCGCTATCGCGGGCTGATCGTGCTGGGCGGCCCGATGAACGTCGAAGAGCATCCGAATCGCGCGCACTTGACCACCGAGTTGAAGGCGATCGAGCGCGCGCTGTCGCAGGGCAAGCCGGTGCTCGGCATTTGCCTGGGCGCGCAACTGCTCGCGCATGTGCTCGGCGCACCGATCCGCCGGCTGCAAACGCCGGAGATCGGCTGGTACGACCTGCATCGCACCGCGCACGGCCGCGACGATCCGCTGCTCGGCGCGCTCGGCGACGCTGCGCCGGTGTTCCAGTGGCACAGCTATCGCTTCGATATTCCGGCCGGCGCGCAGCACCTGGCGCGCACCGACGGTTGCGAGCCGCAGGCCTTCCGTTTCGGCAGCAACGCCTACGGATTCCAGTTCCATCTCGAAATGGATGCGGCCCTGATCGAGCGCTGGCTCAGCACCGCCGCCTATCGTGAAGACCTCGCCTGCGCCCGCCTGCCACACGACGAACACGGCATCCGCGACGCCACCGCACGTCACATCGCGGCGATGCAGACCGGTGCCGACGATGTCTTCAACCGCTTCCTCGATCTGATCGGCCGGCCGCAGCGACGCGTGGTGTTGCCATCGCGCGAGTGGATTTGAGGGACGCGACGGCGATGCGCGGCGAGTCGCGCGCGCGCCGTAAAAGTTCGTCGCTCAGGGATTGGCGGAGTCGAAGACCGATGATACGGCCGGCGGCGCCGGACCGTTGGCGACGATCGCGCGGTAGTACTCGCGGTGATCGGCGCCTTCGAACGGCAAGGTCGTCGTGGTGGTGTTCAACATGTGCCAGGTGAGGCCGTCGTCGAGCGATTTTTCCCACCGCACGATGTTGCCGGTGTGGCCCGTCAGCAAAAGCCCGCCGGGGGAGCGCGAAATCGTTCCGCCGACGCTCGGTGCCGTATTGGTGACGAAGTAGTTGATGTAGGCATCGTTCGCCGGATTGATGTCGCCCGGCAGGTTGACGCTGGCCGTCAGCGTGTAGCTGCCGGGGACGGACAAGTCGGCCTGCGTGGTGAAGCTGTAGGTGAAGGGCGAGTTCGCCAGCAGTGTCGATCCGAACACCACCATTTCGGTGACCGGCGCACCGCCGTTCACGCTGAAGCTGACGTTGAAAGCGGTACCGGCCGGCAGATTCGAGTCAAAACTGAACATCGTTACCGTCACGGTTTCGTTCGGGCTCAAGCCGACGCCGGAGACGGGCGACGAAAAGGAACCGACCGGCGCCACCAGCGCCAGGTCCTGCGATCTGGCCTGCATCGGCAGCGACATCGCAAGCGCCGCGAACATCGCCCACGACACTCTCGCCATCGTCCGCACATCAGTCCGCGGCATGCCACTCTCCCCCCGTCGCCAGAGGCAAAGTTAGCACGACGTCTTGCGGGCGCGCAGCGGCGATGCCAGAGTGCCGCCATGCCGATCGAACGGGGGAATTCGATGCAGCCGGGGTTTCATTTTCCGCCGCGCCGATTGCTGGCGCATGCCGTGATCGCGACGCTCGCCATCGGCGCCGCATCGGATGCGCAATCGCAGAACGTCACGATTGCGCCGCCGCCCGGACAAGCCGTCGAAATCCGCAGCGCCGACAACTCGCGCACCTTGCTGCGCACCGACGACGACTCCGTGGCGTTGCCACGCGTGCCGAGCCAACCGGCCACTTCGACGCTGCTTTGCATCGATGCCGCCAGCGGCACGCTCGGTCCCTGCGCCGCCGGGGTCGGCACCGGTAGCGGCGCCACCGGAGCGACCGGGCCGACCGGACCGGCAGGCCCCACCGGTGCGACCGGTGCAACCGGACCTGCGGGACCGATCGGATTGAGCGGCGCGACCGGCGCGGCGGGCATCGCCGGTGCAACCGGTGCGAGGGGACCAGCCGGCGCCACCGGCGCGGCAGGACCGACCGGAGCGAATGGCGCCGACGGCGCCACGGGCGCCGCCGGTGCGCAAGG
>CBFHAI010000061.1:0-27548 GCA_965653565.1 uncultured Chiayiivirga sp.
TCGGCACATGGATGTGCCGTCGAAGAACCCCGTAGCCGACGCGCGAACCTGATTTACACGGACGTAAATCAGGCGCGGCACCGGGGTGTCCTTCTCTTTGGTTACTTTCTCTTGGACAAGCAAGAGAAAGTGACTCGGCCCCCGCTGAGGGGGACGAAACTCGCGAAGGCGCAACAACAAAAGCGAGGGAAGCGAAACGCCTCAAAGTCCCTGGATTCCCGCCTACGCGGGAATGACGGGAGTGTTGCGCCTCGCGAAGAACAGAACGCTTCAGAATCGCTGGATTTCCGCATTCGGGAATAACAGGACCGGAGCGGAGTCGCGAAAACCCGAACGCATCAAAACCACTGGTTTCCACATGACGGAGCCAACTCACCTCCCCATCAAACAAACACCTCCCCATCCCTGATCTCAACCTCAACCTCACTCAACCCCTGCCCCCGACAAGGCCCCGAAATACACATCCCATCGGGCATCGAAAAACACGCCCCGTGCGCCGCACAAATCAAAAAACCCTGATCGATCAGAAACCGTCCCGGCGCCCAATCCAATCGCCTTCCGGCATGCGGACAGACATTGAAAAACACCCGCACGCTTTCGTCGCGACGCAGCACGATCAGCGATTCGGAGGTGCCGTCGACGGTGGCGACGGCCTCATGCGCGCCGCCGTTCGTCACGTCGGTCAAGGCGCATAAACGTTGAGTTTTCGTTAATCGTGATGCGGTCACTTGTAGGCGCGATGGGGGCGGGTCGATACTGCGGTCCACGACATTATCCGACACGCCGCCGCCAATCCGATGCCTCGATTTTCCTTCACGCTCAACCCGCCCCGTCATCCCGTGCTGCGCGCGCTGCTGGCGCTCGCCGGTCTGTCGTTGCTCGTGTTTTTCGCGGCGTTCGGAGTCGTGATCGGTGCGCTGGTGCTGGCGGCGTTCGGCGTGCGTCGGTTGATCAACGGTGCGCGGGCACGCGGGTCGCTCGGTGCGGCACAGCGCGTCGATCCGAACGTGATCGATGGCGAGTTCGCCGTCGTGCGCAAACCGCACGCCACGCTGTTGCCGCGTTGAGCACGGCCGGGTATTCCGGCAAACCGCTGTGGCAGAAGCTCGGCCTGAAGGCCGGGCAACGTTATCTGGTCGATAACGCGCCGTCCGATTATTCGCAGCTCACCGGTTTCGATCTTGCGCAACTGGTGAATGCGAAGAACGGCGAAGCCGATTTCGCGCATCTTTTCGTCGCCGATCGCGCCGCGCTCGAGCAGGCGCTCGACCGCTACCTGCCGCGCATGGCCGACGGCGGCATGCTGTGGGTTTCGTGGCCGAAGAAGACCTCGCCGCTGTTCCGCGATCTCACCGAAGACGGCATCCGCCAGGCCGTGCCACGCGATTGGGTCGATATCAAGGTGTGCGCGATCGATGCCGACTGGTCCGGGCTGAAGCTGGCGCGCCGGCGCCGCTAAACTGCGCGTCTATCCCCAGCGAGCCGGTGCGATGACCTACGCCATTCCCCCGTTTCCGATTGCCAGCGTCGCGATCCGCAATCGCGCCGAACGTTTCCCGGTCCATCGCATTTATTGCGTCGGGCGCAACTACGCCGATCACGCCAGGGAAATGGGCGTCACGATCGATCGCGGTACGCCGGTATTCTTCGACAAGCCGATCGATGCGATCGTGCCGGGCGGCGGCGAAATTCCGTATCCGCGCGGCACGCAGGATCTGCATCACGAAGTCGAACTGGTCGTCGCGCTCGGTCGCGATGCGCCGGCCGGCATCGTCGATCCCGCGCATGCGCTCGACCTCGTGTTCGGCTACACCGTCGGCGTCGACCTCACCCGCCGCGATCTGCAGGCGCTGGCGAAATCCAAGGGCCTGCCGTGGGACAGCGCGAAGGGTTTCGACCGCTCCGCGCCCTTGGCCGAACTGGTGCCGGTGGACGACGCAGGCGCCGATATTTTCGAGCGCCGGCTGTGGCTCGAGGTCAACGGCACCGCACGCCAGGCCTCGAAACTTTCCGCGATGGTGTGGAGCGTCGCCGACATCGTGCACGAGTTGTCGAAACTGTTCGAACTGCGCGCGGGCGACCTGATCTTCATGGGCACGCCGGCCGGGGTCGGGGCGCTGCAGCCGGGAGATCACTACATCGCCGGCATCGACGGACTCGCCGAACTGCGGGGCTCGATCGCGCGCTGATCGCGAAGCACTTCGCCCTCCCGCCGCCCGGCTTTTCTCCCTCTCCTTCAAGGAGAGGGTCGGGTGAGGATGGAGTAGATCTTCGATGGCCCAAGTCCACCGACTCCGCCACGCGGTTTAAACTCCCTGCGCGGCGCGCCGCCGCGCAACGAGCGGGCAACCCCATGAGCTTCCTCAGCGAATTCAAGACTTTCGCGATGCGCGGCAACGTCGTCGATCTGGCGATCGGCGTGGTGATCGGCGCCGCCTTCGGCAAGATCGTCACCTCGCTGGTCGACGGCATCGTCATGCCGCTGATCGGCATGATCACCGGCGGCGTGGATTTCAGCGAGCGCGCGATCGTGCTGCGCGATGCGGTGATCGGTCCCGACGGCAAGGAAGCGGCGGCCGCGGTGTTGTTCAAATACGGCGCTTTCATCCAGACCGTGGTCGATTTCATCATCGTCGCGTTCGCGATTTTTCTCGTCGTGAAATTGATGAACCGCATGAAGCGCAAGGAAGAAGTGGCGCCCACCGCGCCGCCGTCGGACGAAGTCAAGCTGCTCATCGAAATCCGCGACGCCTTGCGCGCCGGAACGCGGCAGCCTTAGAACAGACAGGAGCGAAAAGCGACGAAGCGTGAAGCGCGCCGTGGCCCGGCGCGCTGCGCGGTGGCAGACTCGCGGACTTTCGCCCACCGCACGTTCACCCAGTGGATTCCGCCATGCGCCCTTCGCTGCTGTTGTCGCTCGCGCTCGCCGCGAGCCCTGCCCTCGCGCAGGAAGCCCCACCGGTTTCGATTCCCCCCGCGGCGATCGAGACCGCCGCGCAACTGCGCGATCGCGCGCTCGAAGGCAGCGGCGCGTTCGCGATCGTCGAATCGCTCACCACCGAAGTCGGCCCACGCATGGCGGGCAGCCCCGGCGACGCGCGCGCGGTGGCCTGGGCGAAGGCCAGATTCGAGCAGCTCGGCTTCGATCGCGTCTACCTGGAACCGGTGACGTTTCCGGTCTGGCGCCGCGGCCATGAGCGCGCCGAAGTGCTCGCGCCATTTCCGCAGCCGTTGACCTTGACGACGCTCGGCGGCAGCGTCGGCACCGACGGCGCGCTCGACGCCGACGTGATCGCATTCCCGACGCTGCAGGCGCTCGTCGACGCGCCTGCCGATGCCGCCAAAGGCCGCATCGTGTTCATCGCCAATCGCATGGAACGTTTCCGCGACGGCCGCGGCTACGGCCCGGCAGTGGCGGCGCGCGGGCGCGGCGCGGTGGAGGCGGCGAAGAAAGGCGCGCGCGCCGTGTTGATCCGTTCGATCGGCACCGACAACGACCGCCTGCCGCACACCGGCACCATGCGCTACGAAGACGGCGTCGCGCGCATTCCTGCGGCCGCCTTGTCGAACCCGGATGCGGACCTGCTCGCCAACATGCTCGCGCGCGGCAAGCCGGTGCGCGTGCGGCTCGACCTGGGCGCCGATTTCGGCGGCGAAGGCAAGTCGTCGAACGTGATCGGCGAAATCCGCGGCAGCCAACGGCCCGACGAAGTGATCGTGATCGGCGGACACCTGGATTCGTGGGATCTGGGCACCGGCGCGATCGACGATGGCGCCGGCGTGGCGATCACGATGGCGGCCGGTGCGATGATCGGCGCCTTGCCGGAAGCGCCGCGCCGCACCATCCGCGTGGTGGCGTTCGCCAATGAAGAACAGGGGTTGTACGGCGGCAAGGCTTACGCCGACGCACACAAGAATGAAGTGGCGCAGCATCTGATCGCCGCCGAAAGCGATTTCGGCGCGGGCCGCATCTACGGCTTCAACAGCAACGCGCCAGCCGCGGCGCGCGGTGCCTTGCTGCAGATCGCTGCGGTGCTGGAACCGCTGGGCATCGACTACTTGCCGGCGAAAGGCGGCGCCGGTCCCGATATCGGTCCGATGACGGCGATCGGCATGACCTGGGCCTGGCTCGGACAGGACGGCAGCGATTATTTCGACTATCACCACACCGCCAACGACACGCTCGACAAGATCGAACCGGCCGCACTCGATCAGCAGGTCGCCGCGTATGCGGTGTTCGCGTATCTGGCGGCGCAGGCCGACGGCGATTTTGGTTCGCGCTACGTCGAGCCGGCTGCCGCCGCGCATTGACCGTTCAAAGATCGCAGCGCGGCAACCAGCCGCGCAGCGATACCAGGCGCCAGTGTTCGTCGCGATACAGATCGCGCTCGGACGGCAAGGCACGCAGCTCGTCGATGAGGGCGGCGATCAGCGTGGAGTGCGATCGCGGTTCTTCGGGCGTGGGCAGCAGGAAGGCTTCGGCCTGGGCGCACGCCATCAGGCGTCGGAAGTATTGCGGATCGTGCTCGTGTCGCCAGTGCGAGAACAGCAGGTCGCTGATTTCTTCGTAGCGCGCCGGCAATCGATAATCGCCGCCTTCGCCGAGCACGCGCATGCGGTTGTCGTTGTTCTGCAGATAATCGGCGACACCGCCCAGATGCCTGGCCGCCAAGGCACGCGCATCGGCCTGTCCCGAGTCGCGATTCGAGCGCGAGAAATCGACATCCCAGGCCCGCGTGCCGGCGCCCCAGCCGGCGCTGACCAGGCTGTAGTAGCCGTGGAACGCGACGAACAGCAGCGTCACCAGCAGCGCCGCGCGCTGCAACGCAGGATTCGTGCAGCGCCGCCACCACAGATCGAACGCCGCGATCGTCGCCAGCACCACCGGCACCAGGAAATAATTGCCGTCGCCGCCTTTGTTGGTGAAACCGATCAAGAGCAGCAACAAGAAACCGGCGGCCGGCACCAGCCACAACGGCCATCGACGCGGCAACGGGCTCGCGCCGCGCGGCAGCAACAAGGCCGCGATCGGCAGCACGATCCAGACGTTGCCGGGCCACGAAATCTGCAGATGCGAGAAGCGCGACGGGTCGAACATCCAGCCGAACAGGATGACCGGCACTTCGGCCCACTGCTGCGGCCGCACCCAATCGAGCGTGCCGACCGGCGGACGGAACTGCAGGCCGAACGCCGTCCACAGCGCGACGAGTTGTTCGGGGCCGATGGTCGGCATGCCGGCCAGCCACCACGTGCGCGAACACACGAGCACGCCGACGCCGGCGCAAAGCAGGAAAACGCCCCAGCCTTGACGTTTTTCGCGCGCGGCGATCGGCGCATTGCGCTGCGGCCACCAAGCGACGATCGATGCCACGCCGATCACCGCGACATACGGCACGATCGCGAGTTTCGACGACATCGCCAACCCGGCGCAGCCGAGCAACCACGGCCATGCGGTGACATCGCGCCGCGTGTGCAGTGTCCAGGCGAACCACGCCATCGCGACCACCAGCAACGCCGCGAAAGCGTCGGGCTTGGCGCTGAGCGTGACGTTGGAATAGGCCGGGATGCTCCACGCCAGCGCCGCGGCGGCCAACGCTGCCACGCGCGAGTGGCCGAGATCGCGCGTCCACATCGCCACCAGGCGGGCCAGCACCGCGCCGCACAGGATCGCGCCGCCCTGCGCCAGGCTGTGTTCGCGCGCCGCGCTCAACGGCAGCAGCAACACTTCCCACAGCTTCGGAAAGTAGTGCACCGGCGACACCATGCCGAGCGCATCGAACACGGAGTTTTCGCCGACCAGCACGCGTTCGGGACGGAAGCCGTACCACACCGAATCGAAATCGAACACGACATTGGTGCGCGCGAACAACACGCACGGCGCAGCGATCAGTGCGGCGGCCCAGAAACGTTCCGCGCCGCTGCGCAGCTGCAAAGCCGCAGCCATCAATTGAACGGTCTGCAACTGCCGAAGTTGCCACAGCAATGCCGGCAGCAGCACCGCGAATGCCAGCAATCGCTGCGTACGCGGCAATCCATAGCCGGCCAATTGCGCCAGCCACAGCAGCAGTGAGAACAACGCGACGCCTGCGACGAAGTCGCGCAGCCAGCCGGTGTCATCGGCGATGCGCCGACGCAGCACCACGGAGCCGAGCGCGAACAAACCTTCGAAGTAGGCGAGCGATACCAGCGCGACCAGATCGACATGATGGCGACGCAGATACAAGGCGATCGGCACCAGCAGCAAGGCCACACGCCACGCGCCGAGCGCGCGCCAACTCAGCGCCCCCCACACCAGCAGCACCAGCGCCACCGCTTCGAGCGCACCGTGCCACGCGTGCGGTTGCTGCACGTGCCAGAGGAACGGGCCCCGGATCAGCAACGACGCCGCCACCGCGCCCAGAAACAGCGCGGTCAATACGAACATCGCGACAATGCGCCAGCCTTGCGCCGGCACGGTGCGAACCGGAGGGCTGTCGGCCGATGCGACGGGCGCGTCCGGCGTGGCCATGGTTCAGTCGAGCAAGGAGCCGGACAAGGTGTCGGCCGGGCCGCCGAGCAAACGTTCGGCGCTGCCGCGCAGATCGTCGAGCGAAATCCGGCCGCGGCCGCGCAGTGCCTGGGTCAGGTTGTCGAGATCGTAGCGGCCCGCGCTTTTGCTGCGGATCTCGCGATCGAGTTCGGCGAACAGCGTCACCGCGCGCGCGGTGCGCGGCCCGCTCGAACGCTTCGCGCGCAGGCGCTTGATGTCCTTGCCGTGGTTCTTCATCCACTGCAACGCGCGTTCGTGGCGCGTGTCGCTGAGCAGGCCGGCGCGGTGCAGCAGTTCGATCGAATAGAACTCGGCCAGGCCCTCGGCGATCCAGTCGTCCTGCTTGCCACCGCGGATGCGCGTGATGACGTGCGTGAGTTCATGCATCAGCGTGCTGGTGCCGTTCTCGCTGATGACCGGGCGATCGGCGTGCAGGAACAGCGAGCGCGGACCCGACAGGCCGCCGCGCCACATCGGATCGCCGGCGCCGAGGATCAGGATCTTCGACGGCAGATCGCCGAACGCGTGGCGCATTTCCGGCGCCGTCGCGTTGAGGAAGGCGAGGATGTCGTTGCGCCGCAAGTCTTCGCCGCGCGGGCCGGCGACGCTCACTTCCATGTCTTCGATCCACTCGCGGCGCGTGCCGATGGCGCCGGCGATCATCCAGCCCACCGGCCGGTCGAAACTGCGCGCCGGATTCACCACCACGTAGGCCTGGCGTTCGCGATCGAGCACGTAAGGCGTATCGACCGCGTTCCAGCCGGGCGGCAGTTTGAAGCGCAGACGGGTGCGCGAATCGGCACGTCGGGTGGCGCGGATCAGCGCGCGCGGCACCACATCGTCGCCGCGCACGATGGCCCAGTCGTCGGTCATCAAGGCGTCGTAGCCGCCGCCGCGACGCTCGGAATCCACGGTATAGCGGTAGCTGAACTTGCCGCCCGCTTTCGGCGGCGTCCAGATCACGCGCATGCCGTCGCGATCGATTTCACCGTCGCCTTCGATTTGCTCGTAACGCGCAGGATCCATCGCGAAATCCATCCGCGTGACGCGGCCGTCGCCCGGCTGCAGCGACAGCGTGACGGCGACCTGGCCGTCCTGCGGTACGAACTCCACCAGATAGTCGACGTCGTAGCTGCGCGCGGCGAGCTCGGGCGAACACGCGAAAAACGCGCAGAAGGCGGCGAAAAACAGGCGGTGCATCATGCGGGAGCGGTCCATCGGAGCTGAAAAAAGCAGGCCACCTTAGGGCGGCGCTGCGGTCCGTGCAACCTTGCGCCTCAGCCGACGTGCCGGCGCCAGCATTCTCCGAGCACCACGCCGACGGCGTTGGCGATATTGAGGCTTTCCACGCGGCCGCTGCCCGGGATGCTGAGCTTGAGCGCGCTGGCGCCGACCAGCGCCGGCTGCATGCCGGGCCCTTCGGCGCCGAACACGAGCACCAGACGCTCGGGCAATTGCGCGGCGTAGATCGATTCGCCGCCGCGCGGCAAGGTGGCCGCCAGCGTGAAGCCGGCCTTCTGCAGCTGCCGCACGGCGCCGTCGATCGATTCGAGCTGCACCACCGGCACCACTTCCGCGCCGCCCTCGGCGATGCGCGATGCGGCGCCGGAAAGCGTGAGCGTCGAACCCGGCGGCAACAACACGCCGCCGACGCCGAAGTGCGCGGCACTGCGCAGCACCGCGCCGAAATTGTGCGGATTGCCGACGCCATCGAGCCACAACAAAACCTGCAGGCCATCGGACAACGACGCCAGCAACTGCGGCAGGGTCGGCTGCGCGCGCCGCTGCATCTCGAACACCACGCCTTCGTGATGCGACGACGACGCCAGCTTGCTCAGGTCTTCCTCGGCCACCACGCGATAGCCGAGCCGATGCTTGACGCACCAGGCCAGCACATCGCGCAGCGCGCCGATGCGCGCTTCGGACAAATACACTTTGCGCAGATCGTCCGGCCGCTCGGCGAAGGCGGCGACGCAGGCATTCAGGCCATACAGACGCACCTCGGCCGGATTGCGGTTGACGTGCTGCAACGCGCTCGGTGCGTCCGCCGTTTCCACGACAGGCGGCTGCGGCCGCGGCGATTGCGGACGCGCCGGACGATCCTCGCGCGGCCTGCGTTCGGCATCGCCGGGCTTGCGCTCGCGCGGGGCGTCGCGCCCGCGCGCAGCGCGATCCTGCGGCGGCCGGCCGCGTCCCGGTCCCTTGTACGGATTGTCCGGTCCGCCGCTCATCCGCGGGCCGCCACGGGCGCTTGATCCTGCACGTCGGGGGTTTCCTCATCCAGTCGCTGCAATTCGTGCGCGAGTGCCTCGGGCGAGCGCGTGTAAGGCGCCAGCAGGCGGTAGAACGCCGGCACCACGAACAGTGACAGCAGCGTGGAGAATGCCACACCGAAGATCACCACCACGCCGATCGTGGCACGGCTGGCCGAGCCCGGTCCGCCGTCGAGCACCAGCGGTACCGCGCCCATGATGGTGGCGATCGAGGTCATCAGGATCGGCCGCAGCCGCACCGAGGCGGCTTCGACGATGGCCTCGTCGACGCTGCGGCCTTCGTCGCGCAACTGATTGGCGAATTCGACGATCAGGATGCCGTTCTTCGCCGCCAGCCCCACCAGCATCACGATGCCGATCTGGCTGAAGAGATTCACCGAGCCGCCCGACAGCCACAACCCGATCAGCGCGCCGAGCACGCCGAGCGGCACCGTGAGCATGATCACCAGCGGATGCACGAAGCTTTCGAACTGCGCGGCGAGCACCAGATAGACGATCAGCAGCGCCATCGCAAAAGTGAACATCGCCGACGAACCGGCCGACTGGTATTCGCGCGATTCGCCCTTGAAATCGAGCTGCGCGTAATCGGGCAATTCCTCTTCGGCGACCTGTTGCACCCACTTCAACGCATCGCCCAGCGTGTAGCCGGGTGCAAGCGCGCCGGAAATGGTGATCGCGCGCAGCCGGTTGAAGCGGTTGAAGGTGCCCGGCTCGGCCAGTTCGCTCAGTGTGACGACGCTCGACAGCGGCACCAGATCGCCGGAACGCGCACGCACGTAGAGGTTTTGCAGATCGGTGGTGGTGGACCGGTCGCTGGCCTGCGCCTGCAGGATCACGTCGTATTCCTGGCCGTCCTGCACATAGGTCGTGACGCGGCGCGAGCCCATCATGGTTTCGAGCGTGCGGCCGATGTCCTGCACCGGCACGCCCAGGTCGGCGGCGCGGCTGCGATCGATCTGCACGCGCAGCTGCGGCCGCGTTTCCTTGTAGTCGGAATCGGCGCCGAAGATGCCGGGATTGGCCTCGATGCGCGCCATCAGGCGGTCGCGCCATTGCGCCAGTTCGACGTAGTCGGGCCCGCCCAGCACCACCTGGAACGGCTGGCCGCGACTGCGCGTCAGGCCGGTGCGAACCTGCGGCACGGCGCGCACCGACGGCAGCTTCGCCAGATCGCCGCGCACCTTTTCCACCACTTCGGCGGTGCTGATGTCGCGCTTGTCCCAATCGTGCAGGAATACGATCACCTGGCCGGTGTGCATTTCCTCGCTCGCGCCGAAGCCGCCCGGCACGCGCGTGTTGGCACGTTGCAGCGGCTTGCCGTCGCCGAGGTATTTCGCCATCACCTGCTCGACCTGCTGCATCTGCGCCACGGTGTAATCGAAACCGGCGCCTTCCGGCCCCTGCACCATCACGAAGAAATTGCCGCGATCTTCCGGCGGCACCAGTTCGCTCGGCACGCCGCGGAACAGCAGCACGCTCACCGCCAGCGCGGCGATCATCAGCATGCCGAACAGCAGCGGATGACGGATGCTGCGCTGCACCTGGGTGCGATAACCGGCCGTCACGCGATCGAGGCTGCGATTGATCCAGCGATTGAAGCCGCGCGGTTCGGTGTGCGCGCGCACCAGCTTGGACGACATCATCGGCGTCAGCGTCAGCGCGACGAAAGCGGAGATCCCCACCGCGCTGGCAAGCGTCACCGACAATTCGCGGAACAGCCGTCCGGTGTTGCCTTCCATCACGCCGACCGCGAGGAAAACGGCGACCAGCACCGCGGTGGTCGCGATGACGGCGAAGGCGACCTGGCGCGTGCCGCGCGCCGCGGCGACCAGCGGCGGTTCGCCCAGATCGGCGCGGCGCTGGATGTTTTCCAGCACCACGATCGCATCGTCCACCACCAGTCCGATGCACAACACCAGGGCCAGCAACGTCAGCAGATTGATGCTGAATCCGAACGCCCACAGCGCGATGAAGGCGGCCACCATGCAGACCGGCACCGTCACCGCCGGAATCAGCGCGGCGCGCGCGCTGCCGAGGAACAGGTAGATTACGATCAGCACCAGGCCCACCGCTTCGAGCAGCGTCATGTAGACGCGATCGACCGAAGCTTCGATGAACACCGTGCTGTCGAAGGCGACGAAGATGCGGGTGCCGTCGGGCAGCGATTGCTGGATGCGTTCGGCTTCGGCGCGCACCGCGCGCGCCACGTCGAGCGCGTTGGCGGTCGAGGTTTTCACCACGCCCAGGCCGATATTGTTTTCGCCGTTGCTGCGGAAATACGCGCGGCGCTCGGCCGACGCGCGTTCGACCCGCGCCACGTCGCCCAGCCGCACCAGATAGCCGTCGTCGCCCTTGCTCAGTACCAGCTTGGCGAAATCTTCCGGCGCCACGTAGCCGCGCTGCACGCGCAGGGTGAAATCGCGGGTCTGCGATTCGATGCGGCCGGCCGGCAGCTCGACGTTTTCGCGCTGCAGCGCCTGTTCGACATCGGCCACGGTGAGGCCGCGCGCAGCCAGCGCTTCGCGATCGAGCCAGATCCGCATCGCATAGCGCTGCTCGCCGCCGATGCGCACCTGCGCCACGCCGTCGATCGCGGAAAGCCGATCGACGATGTAGCGATCGGCGTAATCGGTCAGTTCGAGCGCATCGCGATTCGACGAGCTCATATTGAGCCAGATCACGACCTCGGCATCGCTTTCGACCTTCTCGATCTGCGGCGCGTCGGCTTCTTCCGGAATGCGATCGAGCACGCGGCTCACGGCATCGCGCACATCATTCGCGGCGGCCTCGATTTCGCGCGACGCCGAGAACTCGATGCTGATGCTCGAACGCCCGTTCGCACTGCGCGATTCGAGCGTTTCGACGCCTTCGATGCCGCTCACCGCATCTTCCAGGATCTGCGTGACGCGTGTTTCCACCACGGCGGCCGACGCACCCGGATAATTCACCTGCACCGACACCACCGGCGGATCGATCGCCGGCAATTCGCGCAAGGTCAAGCGCGTGTAGGCGATCACGCCGAGCGTGATCAGCAGCAGGCTCATCACGGTGGCGAACACCGGCCGCTTGATCGACAGATCGGACAGGCTCATCGCGGCCTCACTGCGCGGCGGTTGCCGCAGGGGCGGCGGCGGTGTCGGCAATCACCGTGCCGCTGCGCACTTTGACGGTGCCTTCGACCACGATGCGATCGCCGGCCGCCAGTCCCTGCACGATTTCCACTTCGCCGCGGCGGCGTGCGCCGGTCTGCACTTCCACCTGCTCGGCCTTGTCGTCGGCGCCGACGCGGTAGACGTAGGCCTTGCTGCCGACCTGCGTCACCGCGATTTCCGGAATCACCAGCGCCGTGCGCTCGGGCTTGAACAGCCGCACGGTGAGCAGCATGCCGGGACGCAGTTGCGCCTCCGGATTGGGAATGTCGGCGCGCACGGTGACGGCGCGGGTGACCGGATCGACGCGCGAATCGACCGCGCGCACGATGCCCTCGAAGTCGCGCTCAGGCCAGGCCGCACTGCGCGCGGCGATGCGCAGGCCCGGCGTCACCGATCCCAGGAAACCTTCCGGTATCGGGAAATCAAGCTTGATGGTGCGGATGTCGTCGAGCGTCGCGATCGCCGTGCCTGGCGTGACCAGCGTGCCGGGGCTAACCTGGCGAAAACCGAGCACGCCATCGAACGGCGCGGTGATCACGCGATCCGACAGCCGCGCGCGGATCGTATCCATGCGCGCCTTGGCGGCATCGCGCGCCGCGACCTGCGCATCGAGCTGGCTGCGCGCGATCGTGCCCTGCTTGACCAGCTCCGACTGCCGCTCGAATTGCTGGTTGGCTTCCTTGAATGCAGCGCGTTCCTCTTCCAGCTGCGCCACTTCGGCGCGCCCCGACAGATCGACCAGCACCTGGCCGGCTTCGGCGAAATCGCCGTCCTCGAAATTCACCCGTTCGACGGTTTCGGTGACCTTCGCCGTCAAGGTCACCGATTCGTTCGCCTGCGCGGTACCGAGCGCTTCGATCGCATCGCTCCACGGCGCTTGCGCCACCAGCGCCGTCGTCACCACCACCGGCGGCGCGCTGCGGGCGCCCGCGGTGTCCGCAGCTTTATCGCCGCAACCGGCAAGCATCAGCAGCAGCGACAGCGAACCGGTGAGCCATCGGAAGGGCGAGCGATCGGACATGCCTCGAAAACGCCTGCGGAGTCGGTGGGATCGACATTGTAGGACGAGGCCGTGACCGGCGAGTGCAGACCGGCGCACGGTGGTGCGGCAAGCAACGGTTGGGCGCGGCGGGGGAACGGGTTGGCGCGTTCTCGGGGTAGAGCAGGGGTTAGGGATGAGTAGTTAGGGCGCGCTGCACAGCGACCGAGGCGGCGTGGGGGCCATCGAAAAACCTCAGAGCCTTTTCCTGGGCGCGTGGCGAAGCTCGCTACAGCGCGCCCTAACCACTCACCCCTAACCCCTGCTCCACATGCACCGCACGCATGACCGCATAACCCCTGATCCTTTCCGGCCACCCCGGCGGCGTCCCTAGGATGCAATCCACGTCCTCCCCGCGAATGGGAACCCAAGTTTGTCCGCCCAATTGCTGCCGTTGCCCGCCCCCGCCCTCACCGAAGAACATTCGGCGCTGCTGGCGCGGCTGGTCGAAGGACTCGATTCGGGTTCGCTGTGGTGGCTTTCCGGCTACACCGCGGCGCTGGCGCAGGGTCGCGGCCAGGCTTTGCCGGCGCGCGCGATCGCACCGGCGCAGGACGCCGCCGCCCGCCTCACCATCGTCTACGGCAGCCAGACCGGCAATGCGCGGCGCGTGGCCGAGCAATTGGCGCGCGATGTCGAACACAGCGGACTGAGCGTGCGGCTGTCGCGCGCCGATGCTTACCCGACGCGCGAACTGGCCGCCGAGCGGTTGCTCTATGTCGTGATCAGCACGCAGGGCGACGGCGATCCGCCGGATGACGCTCGCGCGCTGGTCGAATTCCTCGCCGGCAAACGCGCGCCGAAGCTGCCGGAGCTGAAATACGCCGTGCTCGGCCTCGGCGATTCGAGTTATCCGCTGTTCTGCGCGATCGGCCGGCAACTCGATGCTCGGCTTGCCGAACTCGGTGCGCAACGCCTGTTCGCGGCGGGCGAAGCCGATGTCGATGTCGAGCGCATCGCCACGCCATGGCGCACGCAGGCGCTCGCCGCGGCGCTCGACGCGCTGAAAACCAATACACCGCTCGCCACCGTCACGCCGCTGCGGCCGAACGTTCCCGCCGCATCGGTCTGGACCCGCGACCGCCCCTTCGCCGCCGAGCTGCTGCTCAACCAGCGCATCACGGCTTCGGGTGGACGCAAGGACGTGCGCCACATCGAGCTTTCGCTCGCCGGCTCCGGGCTCACCTACGCACCGGGCGACGCGCTCGGCGTGTGGCATCGCAATCCGTCGCCGCTGATCGCCGCGGTGCTCGAAGCCACCGGTCTTGCCGCGGAGGCGACCGCCACGTTCGAAGGCGAAACGCTGCCGCTGCGCGACTGGCTGTCGACGCGGCGCGAACTCACGCGCCTGTCGCGGCCATTCCTCGCCGCGCACGCCGCGGTCGCCGAAGCGGCCGAACTCAATCGTCTGCTCGCGCCGGCCCAGCAGACCGAATTCGCTGAGCTGCTCGCCACCCATCAGCTGATCGACGTGCTGCGCCGCTGGCCGACGCCATGGAACGGCGACGAACTCGTCGCCGCGCTGCGCCCGCTGACACCGCGCCTCTACTCGATCTCATCGAGCCAGAAAGCGGTCGGCGACGAAGTGCATCTGACTGTCGACGTGCTCGACTACGACGCCTTCGGCGAACCGCATACCGGCGCCGCCTCGCGCTTCCTCGCCGATCTCGGCGATGCGGCCACCGTGCCCGTCTACATCGAACACAACGAACGCTTCCGCCTGCCGGCCGACGGCGCGCGCGACGTGATTCTGATCGGCCCGGGCACCGGTGTCGCGCCGTTCCGCGCCTTCGTGCAGGAACGCGCCGCCAGCGCTGCGAGCGGCCGCAACTGGCTGTTCTTCGGCAACCCACATTTCCGCAGCGACTTCCTCTACCAGCTCGAGTGGCAGGCGGCGCTGAAGGATGGCTTGCTGGATGAACTCGACCTCGCGTTCTCGCGCGACGGCGCGCAGAAAATCTATGTGCAGCACCGGCTCGCGCAGCGCGCCGCGCAGGTCTACGCCTGGCTCGAAAGCGGCGCGCATCTGTACGTCTGCGGCGCGATCGCGATGGGCAAGGACGTGCATGCGGCGCTGCGTGCGATCGTCGCCGAACAACGCGGCGTCGACGCCGGCACCGCCGAAGACTGGCTGCGCGATCTGCAACAGCAGGGGCGTTACGCCCGGGACGTTTACTGATGTCCGCCCATTCGGTCGAAGACATCAAGCGCGAAAGCGCGCGCCTGCGCGGCTCGCTGCTGCAAAGCCTGGCCGATCCGGTGACGGGCGCACTGCGTGAATCCGACCAGACGCTGATCAAGTATCACGGCAGCTACCAGCAGGACGACCGCGACCTGCGCGACGAACGCCGCCGCCAGAAACTCGAACCCGCGTTCCAGTTCATGATCCGCACGCGCACCCCCGGCGGCGTGGTGACGCCGGCACAGTGGCTGCAGTTCGACGCCATCGCCACGCGCTACGCCAACGATTCGCTGCGCCTCACCACGCGCCAGGCTTTCCAGTTCCACGGCGTGATCAAGACCGAACTGAAGCCGACGATGCAGGCGATCAACGCCGCGCTCATCGATACGCTGGCGGCCTGCGGCGACGTCAATCGCAATGTGATGGTGGCGGCCAATCCGCTGCAATCGAGCCTGCACGCGACCTTGTACACGCATGCGGCCGCGCTGTCGGAACATTTCCTGCCCAATACGCGCGCCTATCACGAGATCTGGCTCGACGGCGAAAAACTCGACGGCAGCGGCGAGGAAGACGAACCGATCTACGGCACGACCTACCTGCCGCGCAAGTTCAAGACCGCGTTCGCGCTGCCGCCGATCAACGATGTCGATGTCTTCGCCAACGACCTGGGTTACATCGGCATCGTCGAAGACGGTGTGCTGGTCGGCTACAACGTCACCGTCGGTGGCGGCATGGGCGCCACCCACGGCGATGCCGAAACCTACCCGCGGCTGGCCGATGTGCTGGGCTTCGTCACGCCGCAGCAAGTGATCGCTATCGGCGAAGCGGTGGTCACGACGCAGCGCGATTTCGGCAATCGAGCCGTGCGCAAACGGGCGCGACTGAAGTACACGATCGACGATCGCGGACTCGAATGGTTCCGCGGCGAGGTCGAGCGGCGCGCAGGCTTTGCGCTCGGCGCGCCGCGCGCGTTCGCGTTCGAACACAGCGGCGATCGCTACGGCTGGGTCGAAGGCGAGGACGGGCGCTGGCATCTGACCTTGCACGTGGTGGCGGGCCGTATCGCCGATCGCGAAGGCGCGCCGCATCTGACCGGCCTGCGTGAGATCGCGCGCGTGCATCGCGGCGAGTTCCGCCTCACGCCGAACCAGAACCTCGTCATCGCCGGCGTGCCGGCCGCACAGCGCGACCAGATCGATGCCCTGGTGCGCGGCCACGGGCTCGATCTGCACACGCGCGGCACGGCGCTCGCGCGCGGTGCGCTGGCCTGCGTCGCGCTGCCGACCTGCGGCCTGGCGATGGCCGAAGCCGAACGCTATCTGCCGGAATTCACCGCCAGACTCGAGCCCTTGCTCGTCAAATACGGCCTGGCCGACGAGCCCATCGTGTTGCGCCTGTCCGGCTGCCCGAACGGCTGCTCCCGGCCCTATCTGGGCGAGATCGCGCTGGTCGGCAAGGCGCCCGGCCGCTACAACCTGATGCTGGGCGCCGATCATCTGGGCGAACGCCTGAATATTCTTTATCGCGAAAACATCGACGAAACCGCGATCTTCGCTGCACTCGACCCGCTGTTTTCGCGCTACGCCGGCGAACGTTCGCCGGCAGAAGGTTTTGGAAATTTCCTGGTGCGCGCGGGTGTGGTCAGCCCGCCGCCGTCCAAACGTATCCCCCTGGAGTTGCAAGCATGAGTCCCCCGGATCCGGTGGCGGCCGCCGAAGATGGCCGCGCCCTGGCCGATCTGAATCGGTGGCTGGAAAAACAGCGCCCGGAAGACCGCATCGCATGGGCGCTGTCGAGCGGCGCCGAGAATCACGCGATGTCGTCGAGCTTCGGCGCGCAGTCGGCCGTCTCGCTGCATTTGCTGAGCCAGGCGAAGCCCGACATTCCGGTGATCCTGATCGATACCGGATACCTGTTCGCCGAAACTTATCAATTCATCGACAAGCTGGTCGACCGCTTGAAGCTGAATCTGAAGGTCTATCGGCCGGTGCTCAGCCGCGCCTGGATGGAAGCGCGCCACGGCCGCCTGTGGGAACAGGGTCTCGACGGCATCGAGCGCTACAACCGCCTGCGCAAGGTCGAACCGATGCAGCGCGCACTCGGTGAACTGGGGGTGCGCACCTGGTTCGCGGGCCTGCGGCGCAGCCAGTCGGAATCGCGCGCCGAGGCGCCCGTCGCGGAGCTCAAACAGGGTCGCTGGAAGGTGCATCCGATCGTGGATTGGACCGACCGCGATGTTTGGAATTACCTGCAACGCCACGACCTGCCCTACCACCCGCTGTGGGAACAAGGCTACGTCTCGATCGGCGACTTCCACACCACGCAACGCTGGGAGCCGGGCATGCGCGAGGAAGACACGCGCTTCTTCGGACTCAAGCGGGAGTGCGGGATTCACGAGCAGGCGTGATTTGCGGGAGTCGGGAGTCGGGAGTAGTAGAGATTTTCGCTGCGCACAATTGCTTTGCGTGGCGACCGTAAAACCAGCCCGCGACGTCGTGCTAAATCGTAGGCGGCGCCATCCACACCAGCGTTGCCATCCGCCCGCTCCTCCCATCGCGCCGATGCGAGAAAAACCGCTCGCTATCGCTTATCGTGCAAAGCCCGCCGCCATCGACTCGCGTCACGCCCGCAGCGGCAAGGCGCTGCCGCGCCAAGGCATAAAGATCGGCGTGCCAGTGGCCCGGCCGCGTTGCTGCGAACGCCGCAGACGCGCCGTCATCCACTCCGACGAACGCGTCACGCACCTCTTCGCCGACTTCGTAAGCACTCGGGCCGGCCGCCGCGCCGAGCCACGCAACGACGCGCCCGGCCGGCGTGCGCATCGCCTGGACCGTCGCTTCCAGCACACCGGCAGCGAGCCCGCGCCATCCCGCATGCGCCGCCGCCACTTCGCTGCCGTCATCGGCAGCGAACACCACGGGCAGGCAGTCGGCCGTCAGGATTGCCAATACGACGCCGGCTTCACTCGTGATCGAAGCATCGGCCTGCGGCGGATCGGCCGCAGGTTGCGCGACATCGAATCGCGCGACATCGACGCCATGCACCTGCCGCAACCAGCGCGGCTGGCCGGGCAATCCGGCGGCACGGTGCAGCAACGTGCGATTCGATGCGACGGCGTCCGCCTCGTCGCCGCAACGATCGCCGAGATTGAAATGATCGAACGGCGGCTTCGATACGCCGAGCGGCGCTCGCAAGGTTTGCAACGCGTGCACGTTGGGCGGCGCGCGCCACTCCGCACTCAACCAGGCTTTGCCGGCCGATCCGGGCATCAGGTGCGCACCAGGAACTTGCCGGCGCGAATCGCGGCGTAGACGGCAAGCACATACAGCAGCGGACGGAACGGAATGCTGTAGCGCGAAAACGGCGCGGCGACGATGTGCAACGCGATCACGTACAGCAGCAACAGCGCGAACCATCGCAGCACGACCAGTTGCGCCGACGACATGCCGTCGAGCCGCACACCGCGCAGCGCCATTCCGGCGCCCGCCACACCGAGCGCCACCAGCGGCCAATGCAGGCCGCGCGTCACCGCGATGAGGGCCTTGAACACGCCGCTGTCGAGCATCGGCGAGGCATCGAGCGGGAAGGTGAACACTTCGCGCCAGCCACCGATCATCGGCCAGGTGAAGAAGGCGACCGGTTTGCCGACCAGGTACCACCAGGTCATCTGCAACGGCTCGCGCGAAAATTTATCGGCGACGAATTGCAGCGCGGTGCCCGGCGTCTTCATCGCCTCGCCGATGGCTGGATCGAATGCGTAGGGATAACCGTAGGTATCGCTGCGGCCCTCGAACATGAAATCCGGATACGAGCCGTGCACGAACGAGCCCACCGCGAGCAGCGAATCGCCGGCCGCGCCGGTCGCGAGCAGCGAGCGCAGTTTCCAGGCGCCGACGATCGCGACGAAGCTCGCCAGCATCACCAGCGCCGGCCGCCAGGCGTGCTGGCGCTGCGGCAGCATGACCGCCGCGATGGCGAGCAGCCACGGCAGATGTTCGAGCGTCGGGCGCACCAGCGCCGTGAGGCCGAGCACGATGCCGAACGACGCCGCCCAGAACACGGCGCGCGTCCCTTCGGCGTAGACCGCATCGAGCGCGCGTGCGCCGGCGATCATCACCGCCGCCACCGCGACGGTGAACAGCGTCTCCGACAGCAGCACCGCTTCGTGCGCGATCAGATGCGGCGAAATCGCCACGAATGCCGCGACCACCAGCGCCGGCCCCGCACCGAGTGCGAGCCGGCCGGCGAGGAAGGCGAGCAACACCGTCAAGCTGCCGAGCAGCGCCTGCATCAAGGCGGCGCGCCGCACGAAGGCGGCATCGGGCTCGCCGTCCAACGCCAGCGTCAACAGCGCCGGATAGCCCGGCGGGCGAAACGCGTCGGGTGTGGGAGCCTGCCGTTCGCCGGCGCGCCATCCCGGCGCGCGCGAGTACACGCCATGCTGTTCGAGGTTGTAAGCGTACGAGACATAGTCGATCGCATCGCCGCGAAACGGCTCGCGCACTTGGGTGCCGAGCGCCGACCAGAATCGCAGTCCGGCGGCGGCGACCAGGATCAGAACCAGCAGCACGCGCCACGGCAGCCGCGTCCGCGAATTGACGGTTGCGCTCATGCGCCCACGCTCGCCGCATCGGCCCGCAAGGTTGCCAGCAACTGCGCCAGATCCTTCGGCCGCGGTGCCTGCACCGTCACGGCACTGCCGTTCGACGGATGCGCGAATTCCACTTTCTCGGCATGCAGTGCCTGGCGGCGGAAGCCGCGCAGTTCGGCGATCAGGTCGGCGGTCGCGCCTTTGGGCAGGCGCAGCGAGCCGCCGTAGAGCGGGTCGCCGATCAGCGGGTGGCGGATATGCGCCAGGTGGACGCGGATCTGGTGCGTGCGGCCGGTTTCGAGCACGCATTCGATGTGGGTGTGCAGGCGGAAGCGCTCGCGCACGCGGTAGTGCGTGACGGCGGGCTTGCCGGTTTCGACCACGGCGCGTTTTAGCCGATCCACCGGATGCCGATCGAGCGGCGCATTGACGGTGCCGCCGGACACCAGCACGCCGTTGATCACGGCTTCGTACTGGCGATGGATGTCGCGCGCGGCGAGTTGCTCGACCAGCGAGGTATGCGCCGGCAGCGTGCGCGCCACGATCAGCGCGCCGGAGGTTTCCTTGTCGAGCCGGTGCACGATGCCGGCGCGCGGCAGGTTGGCCAGGTCCGGATGCCGATGCAGCAGTGCGTTGACCAGCGTGCCGCTGGCGTTGCCGGCGCCCGGATGCACGACCAGGCCGGACGGCTTGTCGATCACCAGCAGGTCGGCGTCTTCGTACAGCACCACCAGATCGATCGGCTGGGCTTGCGAGTGCGTCGCCACTTCGACGCGCGCGTGCAGCGACACCGTCTCGCCGCCGCGCACCGCATCGCGCGGACGCGCGACGCGGCCGTCGAGCCGCACATCGCCGGTCTTGATCCAGGCCGCCAGGCGCGAGCGCGAATATTCGGGGAAAAGCTCGGCAATCACCTTGTCGAAGCGCTCGCCGGCCGCTTCCCAGGGCACCGTGGCGACCTGCCTGGGGCCGTCGCCGGCGGAGGGATTTTCTTGAATTGTTACGGCTTCGTTCATGGGTCCGGGTGTTTATGGAGGCCTTTCGCGGCCATGGGTTATCATGCCGCGCCACGCCCGGACCTTCCGGCGTTCCTGCAGACAATTCGCTAATGATCCGATATTCCGGCCTCGTGCGTCTCCTCGTCCTCGCGCTGCTCATCTTCGCCGTTGCGGGGTGCAGCCGATTCAAACTGTTCAATCGCGACGAGCCACTGGAAACGCTGCCGGTGGATCAGATGTACGACGAGGCCAAGACCGCGCTCAAGAGCGGCAACCTCACGCGCGCCAAGCGTTTCTATTCGCGCCTGGTGGCCCGCTTCCCGTACGGACCCTACACCGAACAGTCGCAGCTCGAACTGGCCTATGCGCAGTACCGCGCCGGCGATTCGGAAGAAGCGGCTTCGGCGATCAATCGCTTCATCCGCACCTATCCGACGCATCCGCACATCGATTACGCCTACTACCTGAAGGCGCTGATCAACTTCAATCGCGAGAACGCCTTCCTCGAGCGCTTCGTGCGGCTCGACATGACGCAGCGCGACCAGGGCGCGCCGCGCCAGTCGTTCAACGATTTCGGCGAACTGCTGCGCCGTTATCCGAACAGCCGCTACGCGCCCGATGCGCGCCAGCGCATGGTGCATCTGCGCAATCTGATGGCGCGCCACGAAATCAACGTCGGCAAGTACTACCTGCGCCGCAACGCCTGGGTGGCGGCGGCGGCGCGCGGCGAGTACGTGCTCGAACACTATCCGCAGAGCATGCACAACGGCGACGCGCTGGCGCTGATGGTGGAAAGCTACCGCCAGCTCGGCCAGGACAAGCTGGCCACCGACGCACGCCGCGTGCTCGAACTCAATCATCCCGACCACGCCTATCTGAGCGGCGACTGGCCCGAGAAGCGCAGCCTGTTCAAGCGCATGTGGCCGTTCGACGACGAAGGCTCGAAAGACGACTACGAAGGCAGCAAGGAAAGCTGAGGCTTTCTTGCTTGCGGCGCGCGCCGGCCGTCAGTCGCGCGCGCCGGACGTGATCGGATAGCGGCGCTCGCGCCCGAACGCGCGGCGCGACACCTTCGGCCCCGGCGCCGATTGCTGGCGCTTCCACTCGCTGATCCGCACCAGTTTCAGCACGCGCCGCACGGTGGCTTGGTCGAAGCCGGCGGCGACGATGTCGTCGGCCGATTCTTCCAGGTCGACATAGCGCCGCAGGATGCCGTCGAGCATTTCGTACGGCGGCAACGAATCCTGATCGGTCTGGTTCTCACGCAGTTCGGCCGAGGGCGGGCGATCGATCACGGCCTGCGGGATCACCGCGCCGCCCGGCTGCGCATTGCGCCAGCGGCAGACGTCGAACACTTCGGTCTTGTACAGATCCTTGATCGGCGCGTAGCCGCCGCACATATCGCCGTAGATCGTGGCGTAGCCGACCGCGTATTCGCTCTTGTTGCCGGTGGTGAGCAACAGCCCGCCGAGTTTGTTGGCGAGCGCCATCAGGATGGTGCCGCGGCAGCGCGATTGCAGGTTTTCTTCGGTGACGTCCGGCGCGCGGCCGGCGAAGGCCGGCGCGAGCGCGTCGAGAAACCCTTTGAACGGCGCTTCGATCGCGATGGTTTCGATGCGCACGCCCATTCTCCTGGCCTGCTCGTCGGCCAGATCGTTGCTCAGGCCCGAGGTGTAGCGCGACGGCAGCCGCACCGCGGTGACGTTCTGCGCACCCAGCGCATCGACGGCGATCGCGAGCACCAGGGCCGAGTCGACACCGCCCGACAAACCGAGCCACGCACTGGTGAAGCCGTTCTTGCGCAGATAGTCGCGCGTGCCGCGCACGACGGCGCGATAGGCCTGGCCGGCGTAGCTTTCGTCGGTTTCCTCCGGCCAGTGCAGGCGCGAAAAACGGCGCGCGGACGCGTCGTAATCGGCGATCAGCCAGTGGTCTTCGAAGGCGCGCGCGGCCGGATGCACGAGGCCGTCGCCATCGGCCAGCACCGAGGCGCCGTCGAAGATCAGCGAATCCTGCCCGCCGACCACGTTGAGATAGGCCACCGCGATGCCGCTTTCGGCCACGCGCATCGACAGCAGTGCATCGCGCTGCGAATGCTTGTCGCGCTCGAACGGCGATGCATTCGGCACCAGCACCAGGTTGGCGCCGGCGGCGACGGTGTCGGCCAGCGGTTCGGCGAACCACAGGTCTTCGCAGATCACCAGGCCGACCGCCACGCCTTCGTGCTCGAACACGCAGGCGCCGCCGTCCGGATCGATCGCGAAATAGCGACGCTCGTCGAACACCGCGTAGTTCGGCAACTCGCGCTTGCGATAGTGCGCGATGCGCCGTCCGTCGCGCAGCACGCTCGCCGCGTTGAACACCACCGATCCGTTCGCCTCCGGCCAGCCGACCACCGCCGTGATGCCGACGGCGGCCTGCGCGATTTCATCGATGGCCTGCTGGCAGGCCGCGAGAAAGGCCGGGCGCTGCAATAGATCCTCGGGCGGATAACCGGAAATCGCCAGCTCGGGAAACAGCACCAGCGAGGCGCCGTGTTCGTCGCGCGCCTGCTGCAGCAGCGTCACGATGCGCGCGGTGTTTTCGCGCACCGCGCCGACCGGAAAATCGAACTGGGCGAGCGCGATGCGCAGCGGCTTGGCCATGCCTGGGCTTCCTCCGTGGGACCTCGGAGAATTCTAGTCGCTTGGACTAAGATGCAGCCGCACCGCCCGGACGGGCATTGGGGAGCGGATCATGGTCGACATCAACTATCTGGCCGTTCTGACGGCCGCCGCATCGAGCTTCCTGCTCGGCGGGCTGTGGTATTCGCCGGCGCTGTTCGGCAACGTCTGGAACCGCGAAGCGGGCGCGCCGCCGAAGGGCGAAGGCGGCCATCCGGGCAAGGTGTTCGGCATGGCGATCGTATTCGCCGTGATCGCCGCCTTCGCCTACGCCTGCGTGATGCCGGTGCCGGCCGATTGGCAGGCCGCGTTGCTGCAGGGGCTCGCGGTCGGCGCCGGCCTGGTGGCGGCGAGTTTCGGCATCAACTATGCGTTCGCCAATCGCAGCACGAAGCTGCTGTTGATCGATGGCGGGTATCACACGGTGCAGTTCGGGTTGTACGGGGTGATCCTCGGTCTTTGGCGCTGATTGTTCGCTGCGTCGCTGCGGCGGCGCGGGAATCGGGAGTCGGGAATCGGGAGAGAGCAAAGCTCGTGTCCGAAGGTTCCAGCTGCCGGCTGTTTTCCCGATTCCCGACTCCCGATTCCCGAACCCTACCCGGAAAACGAAAAAGGCCACATTTCTGCGGCCTTCCCGTGAAGCGAAACCCGACGACTACTTGAAGCGCGAAGCCACCGCCGCGCCCAGATCGCCCGGCGATTTCACCGTCAGCACGCCGGCCTTTTCCAGCGCGGCGAACTTGCCGGCCGCCGTGCCCTTGCCGCCCGAGGCGATCGCACCGGCATGGCCCATGCGCTTGCCGGCCGGCGCCGAGGCGCCGGCGATGAAGCCGACCACCGGCTTGGTGACGTATTCGGCGATGAATTCGGCCGCTTCTTCTTCCGCCGAGCCGCCGATTTCGCCGACCATGATGATGGCTTCGGTCTGCGCGTCGTCCTGGAACAGCTTCAGGCAGTCGATGAAGTTCAGGCCGTTGATCGGGTCGCCGCCGATGCCGATGACGGTCGATTGGCCCAGGCCCGCCGAGGTCGTCTGCTTGACGGCTTCGTAGGTCAGCGTGCCGGAGCGGCTGACGATGCCGACCTTGCCGACCGAGTGGATGTGGCCGGGCATGATGCCGATCTTGCATTCGCCCGGCGTGATGATGCCCGGGCAGTTCGGCCCGATCAGCACGCAGTCGTCGTAGCCGCGCAGCGTGTTCTTCACGCGCAGCATGTCGAGCACCGGGATGCCTTCGGTGATGCACACGATGACCCGGATGCCGGCGTCGGCCGCTTCGAGGATGGCGTCGGCCGCGAACGGCGGCGGCACGTAGATGACCGAGGCATCGGCACCGGTGTCGAGCACGGCGTCCTGCACGGTGTTGTAGACCGGCAGGCCGATGTGGTCGGTGCCGCCCTTGCCCGGCGTGACGCCGCCCATCACCTTGGTGCCGTAGTCGACCATCTGCTCGGCGTGGAAGGTGCCCTGCTGGCCGGTGAAGCCCTGCACGATCACGCGGGTATTCGAATTTACGAGAACGCTCATGTCGATCTGATCCTCAGGCGGCTTTGGCGGCGGCGACGACTTTCTTCGCGCCATCGTTGATGTCGTCGGCCGATTCGATGGCCAGCCCGCTGTTCTTCAGCAATGCCTTGCCCGCTTCGACGTTGGTGCCTTCCAGGCGCACCACCACCGGCACCTTGATGCCCATTTCCTTTACCGCCGCGATGATGCCCTCGGCGATCATGTCGCAACGCACGATGCCGCCGAAGATGTTGACGAAGATCGCGCGCACCTTGTCGGACGACAGGATCAGTTTGAAGGCTTCGGTGACGCGCTCTTTGGTCGCGCCGCCGCCGACGTCGAGGAAGTTGGCCGGCTCGCCGCCGTTCAACTTGATGACGTCCATCGTGGCCATCGCCAGGCCGGCGCCGTTCACCATGCAACCGATGTTGCCGTCCATCGTGACGTAGTTGAGATTGTGCTGGGTGGCGAGCACTTCGGCCTCGTCTTCCTGCCGCACGTCGCGCATCTGCGCCAGTTTCTGCTGGCGGAATTCGGCGTTGTCGTCGGAGTTGATCTTGCCGTCGAGTGCGATCAGGTCGCCGCCGACGATCGCCAGCGGGTTGAGTTCGACCAGCGACAGATCCTTGTCGTTAAACAGCTTGTGCAGGCCCAGCATGATCTTGGTCAGCTGGCCGACCTGCTTGGCGTTGAGGCCGAGCGCGAAGCCCATCTGGCGGCACTGGTAGGGCTGCAGGCCCTGCACGAAATTGACGTTGAGGGTCTGGATCGCGTCCGGGTTGTCGTGCGCGGTCTTTTCGATTTCCACGCCGCCTTCGGCCGAGGCGATGTAGGTGATGCTCTTGGTCGAACGGTCCACCAGCACCGACAGATACAGTTCCTTCTGGATGTCGGTGGCTTCGGTCACCAGCACGACGTCGACCGGCAGCGCGCGGCCGCCCGATTGATACGTCGTCATGCGCGTGCCGAGCATGCCGGCGGCCGCTTCGCGCACCGATTCGAGCGTCTTGCACAACTTCACGCCACCGGCCTTGCCGCGGCCGCCGGCGTGGATCTGCGCCTTCACCACCCAGAAGCTGCCACCGAGCGCCTTGGCGGCATCGACGGCTTCGTCGGGCGATCGCGCGACGCGCCCGGCGGGCACCGGAATGCCGACCTCGGCGAACAGTTCCTTGGCCTGATACTCATGGAAATTCATGCATCACCTGGTCTGTGGATCGAGCTATGGGGGATCGAACTGCGGCGCTCGCGCCTGACGCGCGGGCCGGGATTCGAGCGAGACGTGCTGCACGGCGCGCTGCCGGCGCAAGCCGCATATTGTGGCGAAGGCGTCCGGCAAAGGCAAAAACCGCGGTGCGCCCCGAGCGCTGGCTATACTGAAAGCCTGGCACCGCCGGGGAAGGCCGCATGGCGCACGAGACACCCAGGCCGCAAGCGCGCGAACGCCTGGTCGACGCGGCGCTGCGCCGCGAGTTGTACTTTTTCACGCTGTACCGTTCGCTCGAAGCCGCGCTGATCGTCTTCCTGGCTTTCAGCCCGTTCGCCGCGCCGTTCGCCCAATTGCGCCACCCGACGCTGGCCAAGGTCACCGCGATCGCCTACCTGCTGGTGGCGCTGCTGCTGCTGGTGGTCGGGCGCAATCCGCGCCATGGCTTCGCCGCCCAGGTGATTGCCGGCCTCACCCTCGACATCGCCGCCGCGGTGCTGGCGATCCATTCGATCGAAGGCGTCGAAAACGGCATTTCGCTGCTGCTGATCGTCAACATCGGCGCCGGCGCGCTGTTGCTGCAACTGCGCTACGGCCTGGGTTTCGCCGCCCTCACGCTGATACTGACCGTCGGCGAATACCTGCTGGCGCAGGCCGAATCGCCGGCCACCACGCGCAACCTGCCCGAAGTGCTGATGTTCGGCGCCACTTATCTGGCCGCCGCCGGGCTTTGCCACATCCTCGGGCGCCAGATGCGTGAATCGCATGCGCTGGCGATGCAGCGCGGCGCCGAGGTGGCGAGCCTGTCGCAGCTCAACGAACTGATCATCCGCCGCATGCGCACCGGCGTGCTGGTGGTGGATGCCGGCGGCAATATCCAGCTCATCAACGAGGCCGCCTGGCATCTGGCCGGACAGCCGAGCCCGAGCCAGAACGTGCTGTCGCAGGTGTCCGAAGAGCTGGCGCGGCGGCTGCAGCAGTGGCGCGCCGACAACGCCAGCGATTCGCGCCCGATGGAACTGAGCCCGGAACTGCCGGCGGTGATTCCGCGCTTCGCCAGGTTAACCGTCACCGACGAGTTGTTCCTGATCTTCCTCGACGACACCTCGCTGGTGTCGCGCCGTGCCGAGGAATTGACGCTCTCGACGCTCGGCCGGCTGTCGGCCAGCATCGCGCACGAGATCCGCAATCCGCTGGCGGCGATCAGCTATTCGGCGCAACTGCTGGAAGAATCGCCCGACCTGCCCGAGACCGATCGCCGCCTGGTCGAGATCATCGTCAGCCACTGCAACCGCATGAACGGCATCATCGAGAACGTGCTGAATCTGTCGCGGCGGGGGCGGGGGCGGGCCCCCGCAGGGGGTGTGTGGGGGTGGGGTTTTTTGTTTGACGGCGAGTTAAAAAAAA
>CBFHAI010000062.1:0-27461 GCA_965653565.1 uncultured Chiayiivirga sp.
GCAACAACTAAAACCGAGGGAAGCGGAACGCTTCAAAGTCCCTGGATTCCCGCCTGCGCGGGAATGACGAGGGTGATGCGGAGCGGCTAAAACCGAACGCCTCAACGTCGATTCTCCGGTCCAGCAAAAAAATCCCCCGTCACGCCAACAAAAACCCTCACCCCCGTCTCGCCGCCCGAAACGCTTCCTGCACCTGCCTGCGCAACTCCTCGTCATCCCATGGCTTCGTCAAAAACCGATAAATCGCGCCGCGATTGATCGCATCGGTCACCGTCGCAAGATCGGTGTAGCCCGACAGCACCAGCCGCATCGTATGCGGGTACATTTCTTTCACCTGCGACAGAAATTCGGTGCCGCTGGTGCCGGGCATGCGCTGGTCGGACACGATCACTTGCACCGGTTCGCGGGCCAGCAGTTCGAAGGCGTCTTCGACGCGCGAGGCGGTGTGGATGCGGTAGCCGTCGCGGCGGAACAGGCGCACCAGGGCGCGCAGTACATTCTCTTCGTCGTCGACCAGCAACAGGCCTTCGCCTGTGCTCGCCGCGGCGAAGGCTTCGGGCCGCAGATAACGTTGCCGCAGCATTGTGTCGAGCGCTTCACCGGTGGCCGGTGGCGAGAACAGATAGCCTTGCACACGATCGCAATGATTGCGTCGCAGGTAGCCCAGCTCGGCTTCGGTTTCGACGCCTTCGGCCACCACGCGAATGCCGAGCGCATGGCCGAGGTCGAGGATCGCGCGCGCGATCGCCGCCTGGCCCGGATCGCGATCGACACCGCGCACGAAGCTGGTGTCGATCTTCAGGCCTTCGACGTTCAGATCGCGCAACGAATGCAGGTTCGATGCGCCGACGCCGAAGTCGTCGAGGACGAGTTTGACGCCCAGTTCGCGCAGCGCTTGCGAAACCGCGCGCATGCGTTCGACATTGCCCATCGCGGCGGCTTCGGAGAGTTCGACGGCAAGCGAGTTGGCCGGAAGCTGATGGGTTTCGAGGGCGCGGCGCACATCGTCGACGAGGCCGGGACGTTCGAGTTGGCGCGCCGATAAATTCACCGCGACGACCAGATCGTCGCGACCCAGGTCGCGCCAGCGGCGCGCGTCGGCGCAGGCGGCGTGCAGTACCCAGTGGCCGAGTTCGACGATGCTGCCGGAGGTTTCCGCCGCCGGCAGGAAGCGCGCCGGCGAGAGCAGGCCTTCGACCGGATGCTGCCAGCGCACCAGCGCTTCGACGCCGACGATGCGGCCATCCTGTGCGCTCAGTTGCGGCTGGTAGTGCAGGCGCATTTCGCCGTCGGCGATGGCGCGATGCAGGCGGTCGTCGTGGGTTTCGGTGCGGCGCGCTGCGCGGCGCGTCACGGTGAACGCCGAGGTCGCGTCCGGCGAGGATTCCCACAACACGGCGGTGTGCGCGCCGCGGACGCGCAAGGCTTCGGTGAGCGGCGGCAACAGGCCGGGATCGTCGATCAGGATGAGATCGACGGTTTCGCGTTCGAGCAGCGCGAGCGCCTCGGCAAGATCGGCGACCGCGCGCGCGCCGCCCGACGCCGGCAACGAGGCCGCCGCGGCCGCGCCGACCCGCAGAACGCGCAGTGCGCCGGGCTCTTCGCTCATGCGGCGATGCTAGCAGTTCGACTGTCGGACGGTGCTGCCGAAGGTTCCCGCCACGTTGCATCCGGTTGCGGGGTGCAGACTGCACTCGCCTCCCCCGAGGGCGCGCAAAATCCGGATGCAACGCAGCGGAATTCAGTGCTGGCGGCGCGCTGCGCCGTGGCGTTCTTCTCCTGTGACGAGGGTCGAGTGCATGCTCATTCGAAGCCGCTGGTGAAGCGGATGTCGGGCAGCATCACTTCGACCTGGAAGCCGTTCGCCGAGGCGGCGTGCACGCGCAGTTCGAAGCTGCCGTCCCGCGCGACGTAACGGTCGCCCGGCTTGAACACCACGCTGCGCGTATTGGAATAGTTCGAAGCCGGGTCGCTGGCGTCGACCAGCCAGGCCGGCTGGGCGCGGCGCGGGTCGACTTCGTACAGCAGCACGCCGTCGTCCGGCAGCGCGCCGTCGTATTTGCCGCCGCGCATGCGGGCTTCCACGGTGTAGTAGCGGCCGTTGGCGTAGAGCGGCGATTCGATGCGCAGCATGCGCACCTGGCCGGCCGAGGCTTCGTCGATGCGCTGCAGCGTCACCTGGGTGCCGGCCTCGGGGGAGACGACGCGCTTTTCGTCGCTCGCCAGCCAGCCGGCGCGGTCGAGGTGGTAGGCGGCCGGCGTCTTGGGCATCGTGCCCATCGCGTTGTCGCGCACGGCGTGGCCGGTGGAATCGCTCAGCAGGTCCCAGGGATTGTCGTAGGTGTTGCCGTCGCCGTCGGAGTTGTTCGAGTGCGGCATGCCGAAGGCGTGGCCGAGTTCGTGCGCGAACAGCGAGATGTTGAGGTAGCCCGACGGCGGCACCCAGGTCACGCGCCAGGTGCGGGTGGTGCCGCCGATCGTGGCGCGGGCGTTGCCGCCCCAGGCGCAGCAGCCGAGCGAGGCATTCACCAGCACATTGATGCCGGCGAATTCTTCGGCCTGCACGGCGTCGACCAGCGGCTGGCCGGCGGCGGCGGTGCAATCGGCCAGCAGCTTGTTGAGGTTCGGGTTGCCGTTCGCGTCCATGTAGGCGGCCTGCGCTTGCGGCAGCAGGATCCAGCCCATCGTGCGGCTGTGGCCGACGTCGATGAAACCGCCGGAGGTGTGCTGCCAGAACCTGGTCACTTCGCCGTTCGGGCCGAAGGCTTGGTCGATGCGGGCGGCCGTGGTCGGTTCGTCGGCGACGTCGGCGAACTTGCACAGCAGGTTCATCCAGGGGCGGTCGTCGGCAACGGGCTCGGCCGCATCGCCATTCTTCGCCGACAGGTGGGTCAGGCGGAAGCCGCCGTCGGATTTCCGACGCGCATCGACGCTGGCGACCACCTGGCGGCCGCTCATTTCGAACAGCGGCAGGCCGTCGGCCAGCGCCTGCTTGGCTTCGACGGCGTAGGTGTAGCCGTTGTCGCCGATGATCTCGGCCTGCAGCTTTTCGATCGTGCCGCCGGTGGCGGCCGGATCGCCCCAGCGCACCGTCAGCACGCCCTGCACGTCGGCGGCCGTGGCGGCGGCACCGGCGCTCGAAAGACCGGTCAGCAGCGCCAGGCTGGCGAGGCGGCGGATCAGCGAGCGGGGGGCGGTCGACATGGCGGTCGGGGAGCCGGAGGCAGCGTCCCGGGTTGGGACGCAAGCACTTCTGCAAGCCGAAGGCCATGAAAATCAGCGATTTGGCGACGGTTTTCCGACGCGCACGAAGTGTGCGCCGAGGCACGCTTCGGGCGTGTCGGCGGTCACGGAACCAGGGTTTCAGGCGGGCCGACGCGCCCGCGCGGTGCCGCTACTGCAGGCGGCGGGGACCGCGCCGGCCGCGGCCGCGCCAGTAAAGGATCAGCAGCAGGCCGAAGGCCATGCCGCCCAGGTGCGCGAAGTGCGCCACGCCGGACTGGGTGCGGGTGACGCCGAGGAACAGCTCGACCGCGCCATAGCCCAGCACCAGCACCCAGGCCTTCATCGGGATCGGCGGGAACAGCAGCATGATGCGCTGGTGCGGGAACAGCATGCCGAACGCCAGCAGCACGCCGAACACGCCGCCCGATGCACCCAGGGTCGGATACGGCCGGCCGGTTTCCTGCAGCGCCAGCGTCGCGACCACCAGCTGCACCAGGCCGGCGCCGATCACGCAGACGAAGTAGTACAGCGCGAAGCGGTGCGTGCCCCACACCCGCTCGACCTGGTTGCCGAACATCATCAGCGAAAACATGTTGAAGAACAGATGCATCAGATCGCCGTGCAGGAAACCGTAGGTGACCAGCTGCCACGGCAGGAATCCGACCGACGCCGGCCGGCCGTCGACCAGGCCACTGAAATCGCCGAGCGGCCAGAGCATGAAGGCGAGGAATTTCGAATCGCCCAGCATCGCCTGCAGCAGGAAGACGATGCCGTTGCTCCACAGCAAGGCGCGGGTGATCGGCGGCAGATCGTTGAACATGCGGGCTCCGTCAGTGCCCGGGCATGATAGCGGCGCGCCCGGCGATGTGACCGCGGCGTACGAACGAAAAGGCCCGCTTGCGCGGGCCCGGCTGCAATTTGCGATGAGACGATGGCGCAGCGATCGCGCTCGGCGCGGGCTGCTCGATCATCCGCTCAGAGCGGCCTGTTCAAGTCGGCCCACTCGGAACAACCGCGATCAGAACAGATCGCCACCGGCCGAGAACGCACGCTCGATGCGATCGCCCAGGCCGCCGATCTCGATCACCACGCGATCGATCTCGGAGGCATTGAGGCTGGCGTACGGGCGGTTTTCGCACAACTGCAGGTACGGCGAGCCTTCCAGCTCGGACACCGCGAGATAGCCGACCCGCTGTTCCCAGTTGAAGGTCAGCGCGCGGCGCGCATCGATGCCGGTCATCGGCGCGATGGCGGTGCTCACGCGCAGGTATTTGCGGCCGTCGTCGCCTTCGAGCTCGGCGAGGAAAATGCCTTGATGCCGCGTGCCCTGCTCGAGGGTGAGCTCGACGCCGATCAGGTACGGATCGTTGGTGCGCACCTTGTAGTTCGCCGTGGCGTGGGCGCGGATCTGTTCGAAATTCTGCATGGGGCAAGCGGGAGTCCGGGAGTGCGCCGCGTATTCTATCAGCCCCTGCCCCGCCGCTCGCCGCCGAATGGACATCGACGAAGCCCGCCTGCGAATTCTTGCCGCGATCCGGGCCGTGCCCGCCGGCCGCGTGGCGGCCTACGGCGAGATCGCCCGGCGCGCCGGATTGCCCGGCCGGGCCCGGCTGGTGGCCAAGGTGCTGGCCGGCAACGACGACCCGGCTCTGCCATGGCACCGCATCCTGCGCGCCGACGGCCGCATCGCCTTCCCGCCGCGCAGCAAAGGCTATCGCGAGCAAAGCGCGCGGCTGCGCGGGGAAGGCGTGAAGGTGACGGCCGGGCGGGTGAAGATCGAAACGCGCGCGGACGAGGACGATATCGATGCGCTGCTTTGGGGGCCGGGGCGGTAGTTTTGCGCCGGCGGTCGCTTTCGCGACGGGAATGGGGACTGGGGAATGGGGAATGGGGAATGGGGAAAGGGGCATGGGGAATGGGGAACGCCCGCGCCGCTTTCTCCCGATTCCCCATTCCCGATTCCCGCAGCCTCACCAGCCCGCAGGCCGCGCGAACCTAAGCCCAGCCAAACAACCGCAACAACTCGACCAACAGATAAGCCACCCCACCCGCCGCCGGAATCGTCAGCAGCCAGGCCCAGATCATCCGCTCCACCACCGTCCACTTGATGGCGTTGAGGCTCTTGGCGGTGCCCACGCCCATGATCGCGGCCGAGATGTTGTGCGTGGTCGACACCGGGATGCCGAGCGAGGAGGCCAGCGTGATCACCGAAGCGGCGCTGGTTTCGGCCGCGAAGCCGTGGATCGGGTGCAGTTTCACCATCTTGTGGCCGAGCGTCTTGATGATGCGCCAGCCGCCCGCCGCGGTACCGGCGGCCATCACCAGGGCGCAGGTCACCTTGATCCAGGTGTCGATATCGCCGTTGCGCAGCGCGGTTTCGGTCGGATGCAGGAAGGCGAGCCAGCTTGGCAGGTTGTCGAGGGTGCCGACGGTCTGCGCGCTCACCAGCGCCAGCGCGATGATGCCCATGGTCTTTTGCGCATCGTTGAGGCCGTGCGCGAAGCCCATGTAGCCGGCCGAGACGATCTGCGCCTTGCCGAAGAAGGCGTTGACGTAGCGCGGTCGCGCCAATCGTCCAACCAGTCCGCCCACGTTCGACATCCCCGCGATGATCGCGAACAGCGTGCCCATGATCAGCAGGCCGGCGGTGAAGCCCATCAGTGGCGACGAGAACATCGGCACCACGACTTTCCACAACAAGCCCGCGCCCTTGTACCAGGGGTCGGCCGGCTGCGACCAGATGATGGCGTGCCAGTTGGTGCCGGCGGCCGCGAGCGCGGCGCCGCACAGGCCGCCGATCAGCGCATGGCTGCTCGACGAGGGCATGCCGATGTACCAGGTGATCAGGTTCCAGACGATGCCGCCCGACAGCGCGCAGATCAGCACCTGCGAGGTGATCGTCACGACCTGCACGTCGACCAGGCCGGTGGCGATGGTTTTCGCCACCGCGGTGCCCCACAGCGCACCGATCAGATTGGTGCCGGCGGCCAGGCCAACGGCCTGCATCGGCGTGAGCACCTTGGTGGCGACGACGGTGGCGATCGAGTTGGCGGTGTCGTGGAAACCGTTGATGTACTCGAACACCAGCGCGGTCACCACGACCAGCAGAACCAGGGTCAGCACGGGGCCGGCCTCAGGAGTTCTTGAGCACGATGTGATAGGCCACCACGCCCGCTTCGCGGCAGCGGTCGATGGCCTTTTCGAGCAGCTCGAAGAAATCCTTCACCAGCAGCACCTGCAGGCCGTCGTACTTGCCCGAGTACAGGTCGCGATACATTTCGAGAATCAGGCGGTCGGCCTCGGCTTCGACGCCGCGCAGCCGGTCGTAGAGCGCCTTCATCGTGTCCAGCCGCATGCGGCGCAGGTCTTTCACCATTTCCAGCACCAGCACCGCGGCCTGCTCGAGCATTTCGGCGCGCGGGCCGAAGTCGATCTGGGTCAGCTTGTCGAACGCCATCGCGTAGCGGTCGGCGAATTTCTCGATGGTCTTGGGGATGCGATAGATGGCATTGCCGAGCGCTTCGATGTCTTCGCGCTCGAGCGCGGTGACGAAGGTGTTGACCAGCTCGCGGCTGATTTCGTCGGAAATCTCTTTTTCCTTCTGCCGCGCGAGCTTGAATTCGGTGAGCGTGTTGGCCGCGCCGTTCTCTTTCACCAGGTGCTTGAGCGCGCGCGAGCTTTGCACCGCGGCTTCGGCCGCGGCTTCCAGCAGTCCGTAGAACTTGTCGCCTTTGCCGAAGATGGTCTGCAGGGAAAACATGCGGGAAAACCTTGTGAGAGAAGTGAGGTCGGCGGCGCCAGAATCCGCGGAAAATTACTACGGCCGGATGACCGCTATGTTACAGCCGGCGCGGCGGGGCCGCCCAGACTTGCGGCGGCGCTGGTTTGCACCGTCATCTTGGCGCGCTAGGCTGCCGGGTCTTTCGCCACCCGGGTTGCCCGATGCGTCGAATCGCCGCTTTGCTTTCGTTGTGCCTGTCCTGGCCCGCCTTCGCCGCCGAGAACGCCGGCGCCGATCTGGGCCTGACCTCGCACTGGGTGGGCTGGGCGGCGCTCGGCATTTTCATCGCGGCCTATCTGTTGGTGGTGTTCGAAGAGCGGCTGCACCTGCCCAAATCCAAGCCGGTGATGGTGGCCGCGGCGCTGATCTGGGGCCTGATCGCCTGGTATGCCGGCAGCGACCCCGCGATCGGCGACGACGTGGCGCAGACGGCGTTCCGCCACATCTTCCTCGAGTTCGCCGAACTGTTCTTTTTCCTGATCGTGGCGATGGCCTTCGTCTCGGCGATGACCGAGCGCAATGTGTTCGAAGCCTTGCGCGCCGAACTGGTGTCGCACGGCTTCAGCTATCGCACGCTGTTCTGGGTCACCGGCGTGCTGTCGTTCTTCCTGTCGGCGGTGCTCGACAATCTCACCACCGCCCTGATCATGTCGGCGGTCGTGCTCGCGGTCGGCGCGGGCAACAGACATTTCGTCAGCCTGGCCTTCATCAACCTGGTGGTGGCGGCCAACGCGGGCGGCGCGTGGAGCGCGTTCGGCGATATCACCACGCTGATGGTGTGGCAGGCGCACAAGGTGGAATTCTTCGAATTCTTCGCGCTGTTCCTGCCGTCGGTGGTGAACTGGCTGGTGCCGGCGCTCATCATGAATTTCGCCGTGCCCGCCGGCCGTCCGCAGGAAGCGCGCGACGACGCCGACATCCTGCCCGGCGGCCTGTCGATCTGCGGGCTGTTCGCGATCGCCATCGCCATCACCGTCGCCGGCAAACAGTTCCTGCACATGCCGCCGGTGTTCGGGATGATGGCCGGCCTGGCCTTGCTGCAGTTGCTCGGCTACTTCATCCGCCGCCACGAGAAAAAGCAGTTCAACGCTCCCGAGTCGGAGCGCTTCAGCATCTTCAGCGTGATCGCGCGCGCCGAGTGGGACACGTTGCTGTTCTTCTACGGCGTGCTGCTGTGCGTCGGCGGTCTGGCCACGCTCGGTTATCTGCATGTGGCGTCGGACCAGCTCTACGGTGGCCTCGGCTACACCTGGGCCAATATCGCGATGGGCACGCTGTCGGCGATCGTCGACAACATCCCGATCATGTACGCGGTGCTTCAGATGAGCCCGCCGATGGATCACGGCCAGTGGCTGCTGATCACGCTGACCGCCGGCGTCGGCGGCAGCCTGTTGTCGGTGGGTTCGGCGGCGGGCGTGGCGTTGATGGGCGCCTCGCGCGGGCAGTACACCTTCTTCAGCCATCTGCGCTGGAGCTGGGCGATCGCGCTGGGCTTCGTGCTGTCGATCGCCACCCATCTGTGGTGGAACGCCGACCACTTCGCCGACGGCGTGTGGCGTTGAAGCAGGCCGTGCCGCGCCCGGGCTCTCGACTCACCGGAATCCGCGCCGGAGAGGGCGGCGGCTTGTGGCATAGTGTGCCGCCCTCCACCCCGTTGCAGCGGAGCCCTCAGCCGGTGTGTCGTCCCGGCGTCCCATGACTCTCGAAATCGTCATCGTCGCCCTGTTGATCCTGGTCAACGGCTTCTTCGCCCTCTCCGAGATGGCCGTGGTCACGGCGCGCAAACCCAAGCTCAAGCAACTCGCGACGGACAGCCGTCGCGCGCAGGCCGCGCTGCAGCTGGCCGAACATCCGGAGCGTTTCCTTTCCACCGTGCAGGTCGGCATCACGCTGATCGGCATCCTCAACGGCGTGTTCGGCGGCGCCGTGATCGGCGCGCGCCTGGCGCAGATGCTCGAACCGTTCGGCTGGGATCGCGACGTCACGCAAGGCGTCGGCACCGCGATCAGCGTCGCGGTGATCACCTATTTCAGCATCATCTTCGGCGAGCTGGTGCCCAAGCGCATCGCGCTGCTGGCGCCCGAGGCCATCGCCACCGTGGTGGCCACGCCGATGCGGCTGATCTCCAAGGCCACCGCGCCGTTCGTGTTCCTGCTGTCGTTCAGCACGCGCATGTTGCTGCGGCTGTTCCGGCTCGAACGCCGCGACAGCACGCGCGTGTCGGAAGAAGAGATCCGCCTGCTGGTGGCCGAAGGCCACGAACAGGGCCTGATCGACGACGACGAACGCAATATGATGAATCGCGTGATGCGCCTGGGCGACCGCACCGCGGTCGGCCTGATGACGCCGCGCGTGCGCATCGCCTGGCTCGATGCCGCCGCCTCGCGCGACGCCAATCTCGAGGTGATGCGCGAAACGCCGTATTCGCGCTATCCGGTGTATCGCGGCAACGATCATGAAGTGCTCGGCGTGCTCGAAACCAAATCGCTGGCCGGCCTGCTGCTGTCGGACCAGACCGATCTGTTCCGCGATCTCAAGCCGCCGCTGTTCGTCTCCGAATCGACGCGCGCCTTGAGCCTGCTGGAAATCTTCCGCGACGAAGGCGCGCACCTGGCGCTGGTGGTCGACGAATACGGCGATATCCAGGGCCTGGTGACGCTCAACGATCTGCTCGGCGCCGTGCTCGGCCGCCTGCAGACCGCCGAGAACGACGCCGGCGAAGAAGCCATGGTGGTGCGCCGCCACGACGGCAGTTATCTGATCGACGGCAGCCTCTCGACCGAAGACCTGCGCGAATTGCTTTCGCTCGGCACCTTGCCGGCGGAAGAGGATCACGACTACAACACGGTGGCCGGCATGGTGATCGCGCGCTTCGGACGCATTCCGCACGCCGGCGAACATTTCGAGTGGGCCAACTGGAGGTTCGAGGTGGTCGATCTCGATGGCGCGCGCATCGACAAATTGCTGGTGCAAAGCGTGGTGCAAGACGACGGCGAGGCCGGCTGATGGACAAGGCGCCGCCCGACGAACCCGCGGTGCCGCTCGATGCCGATGCCATCCGCACCAGCAGCCTGCTCGATGCGATCGGCTCGACGGCGGCCAGCGACAGCGTCAGCTTCGACGAGTTGCTCGACAGCTTCCGCGAGCGCGCTTTCGGCGCCCTGCTGCTGCTGATCCTGCTGCCGACCTTCATCCCGGTGCCGATCGGCATCGGCGCGATCACAGGTCCCTTCATCGCGCTGATCGGACTGCAGATGCTGCTCACCTTCGAGCATCCGTGGCTGCCGAAATGGATCGGCCGGCGCCGCATGCAGCGCGCCACGGTGAAACGCTTCGGACAACGCTTCCATCCGCTGCTGTCGCGGCTGGAAAAAATCAGCGCGCCGCGCCTGATCGATTTCCTCGATCACCGCACCACGCGCTCGTTCACCGGCCTGCAGCTGGCGCTGCTCGGCCTGTTGCTGTCGCTGCCGATTCCGTTCACCAACTATCCGTTCGGCATCATCCTGCTGCTCTACGCCATCGCGCTGATCGAACGCGACGGGCGTTTGCTGATCGTCAGCTGGGTGCTCGGCATCGCGGCCATCGTGACATCCGCGCTGTTGTCGACGCAGGTGGTCGAGTTGATCGGCCGCGCGTTCGACTGATCGAGGTTTTTCTCAAACCGTCCCCGGCGGATCGTCCTTGAACGATCGCGGGCGCAGCGATTTGCGCAGCCGGAACACGCCTTCGCGCACCACGCGCGTGAGCACGATGTCGACGATCGTGGTTTCGTTCGGCCGCAGATACGGCAATAAATCCTGCGTCGCCGCCGGGTATTCGGCATCGAACCACATCACCAGATCTTCACGGCTGCGCGGCTCCACGCGCAGTCCGTAGTTGCCGCGCGCAATCAGCGCCGGCCGCGCGATGCTGCCGTCGGCGCGCGCAATCGCGCCGCTGCCCGCCAGCCGCGCGAAATTGATGTGGAAGCTCAGGCAGTGCGGTGCGAGCCGATTCGCCTGCCGATCGACCAGCGCGCGTTCGGGCAATTCGTCGGGACTGGCGCGCGGGCCGGCGGTGATCAGCAGGTCGGCGTCGGTGATCGGCGTGTGGTGATCGTCGTACAGTCGAAACAGCACGGTGGCGTGTGGATCGTGGATGTATTCGCGATCGGGCAGCACCGGCACGCGCTGGATTTCGAGGCGATTGCCTTCGCGCTGGTGCTGCGCGTTTTCCTGCTCGAACTCCTGGCGCAGTTTTCGATAGGCCGCGGCGTCGTTCACTGCCAGGCAACGCAAAATCGCGGTCGGCGTCGGATGCGCGTCGTCCTTCGCTTCCACGCTGCGCATGATCCCCATGTCGGCACCCGAGTGCGACGCGCCCGGGATCAGTTTGAACGCGGTGGGCAGAGAACGCCGATGCGCCGCCGGTGTCAGTTCGCGCATCGCCGCGCGCGCCGACGCCAGCGTCGAACCGCGCACCGGCTGCGGCTGTTCGAAGCGCAGGTACTGCGCGTTGAGATTCGCCGCCGACGTGCGCACGACGCCGTCGGAGCCGGCTTCTCCGGTGTAGGAATTGACGTGATCGTAGAGCTTGCGATCGATGCGATCGCCGGTCAGCACGAACAACCACGGCGGGCGATCCTCGCTCCAGCCGGTGCGTTCGATCCAGCGCAGATTGAGGCGCAGCGATTCGCGGCTGCCCAGTTCGAGCCAATCGAGCACGCCCTGTCCCGGCTCGAGCCCCTTGAACCAGTTGCTCAGGCGCGACACGCGCGATTTGCCGAGCTGCGCCAGGGCCGAACCGAAATTGGCCGGCGCCAGCATGATCAGATGCGACATCGGGCACTCGGCGAGCCGGCCGGGCGCGACGTAAAACCGATCGAGCCACTCGCGGATCACCGGTCCGCCGGTCGAGTGCGCGACGCAGGCGAAGCGCGTGCCGGCCGGCACCGAGGCCAGTTCCTTCGCGAGCGCGGCCTGGAATGCCTGCGCGATGTCCCCCAGACGCACTTCGTCGCGAAAACTGACGAATTCGCCGAGATAGATATGCCGCACGTCGGCGGCGCGGACGCGGCGCTTGAGCCACTCCGGCAGGCCGCCGTAGGTGTCGGTATGGGTGACGCTCCAGCCGTGGACGAAGATCAGCATCCGGCGCGCTTCCGCAAGGCAGGTCCGAGGCTGGGAATCGTACGCCAGGCCATTCTCCGGGCCTGCGACCGGCCTTGCGCGGGGCTGCTTGCTGCACTGCGACAAGGGCCGGAAAACCTGACAGAATCGGGCTCCACCCCTGGAAAAGGCGTCGCGCTCCGATGTGTTCGATTCTCGGCATCCTCGATCTGAAATCCGATCCGGCCAGCCTGCGTGCGCAGGCGCTGGATCTGTCGCGGCGCATGCGCCACCGCGGTCCGGATTGGTCTGGGGTGTACGCGAATTCGAACGCCATCCTGGTGCACGAGCGGCTCGCCATCGTCGGTGTCGATTCCGGCGCGCAGCCGCTGCTCAGCGCCGATGGCGAAATGGCGCTGGCCGTCAACGGCGAGATCTACAACCACCGCGCCTTGCGCGCCGAACTCGAAGCCGGTTATGAATTCCAGACCCACTCCGATTGCGAAGTGATTCTGCCGCTGTATCGGCAACGCAACGATGCGGCGGGCATCGCGGAATGGCTCAACGATCTGGAAGGCATGTTCGCCTTCGTGTTGTGGGACGGCGGCGCCAAACGCTGGCTGATCGCGCGCGATCCGATCGGCATCATCCCGCTGTACTTCGGCCACGACGAACACGGCAACCTGTTCGTCGCCTCCGAACTCAAGGCGCTCGCCCCGGTGTGCCGCGATGCGCGCGAATTCCCGCCCGGCCATTTCTGGCAGAGCGGCGACACCGCACCGACGCTGTACTACAAACCCGACTGGCGCGAATACGCATCGGTGCAACACGCCGAGGCCGATCGCGCCGCGCTGCGCGCCGCCTTCGAAGCGGCGGTGAAGAGCCACATGATGAGCGACGTGCCGTACGGCGTGCTGTTGTCCGGCGGCCTCGATTCGTCGCTGGTGGCGGCGATCGCGAAAAAATACGCCAGCCGCCGCGTCGAAGAAGACGAGAAGACCGAAGCCTGGTGGCCGCAACTGCACAGCTTCGCGGTCGGCCTGAAGGAATCGCCGGACCTGAAAGCCGCGCGTGAAGTGGCCGCGCACATCGGCACCGTGCACCACGAGTTCCACTTCACCGTGCAGGAAGGCATCGACGCGCTGTCGGATGTGATCCATCACCTGGAAACCTACGACGTCACCACGATCCGCGCGTCCACGCCGATGTATCTGATGGCGCGCCGCATCCGCGCGATGGGCATCAAGATGGTGTTGTCGGGCGAAGGCTCGGACGAATTGTTCGGCGGCTATCTGTATTTCCACAAGGCGCCGGATGCCAAATCGCTGCACGAAGAAACCGTGCGCAAACTCGATAACCTGCACCTGTTCGATTGCCTGCGCGCGAACAAGTCGATGGCGGCCTGGGGCGTGGAAGCGCGCGTGCCCTTCCTCGACCGCAAATTCATCGACACCGCGATGCATCTGAACCCGGAAGTGAAACTCAGCGGCAAACAGCGCGGACGGATGGAAAAACAGTTCCTGCGCGAAGCCTTCGCCGGCTATCTGCCCGACTCAGTGCTGTGGCGGCAGAAGGAACAGTTCTCCGATGGCGTCGGCTATTCGTGGATCGATTCACTCAAAGCGCACGCCGAGAAAAACGTCACCGATCAACAACTGGCGAGCGCGAAATTCCGCTTCCCGTACAACACGCCGGCGACGAAGGAAGCCTATCTCTACCGCGAGCTGTTCGAACGCCACTACCCGCAGCCCTGGGCCGCGGAATGCGTCCCGGGCGGCCCCAGCGTCGCCTGCTCCACCGCCGCCGCCCTCGAATGGGACCCGTCCCTGAAAAACGTCGTCGACCCGTCGGGGCGTTCGGTGCAATCGGTCCACAACGCGGCTTACGCGTAGGGTTTTAGTGCAGAAGCGGGACGCAAAGGACGCAAAGGAAAAAGAAAGGACGCGAAGAAGAGCGGAAGCTCAATAGGCTGATGGAAGGCGCCCAGTCGAGGCGAATCCTGTTCGCGGCCTCAGCCCCTTACTCTTTACCTTTGCGTCCTTTCTTTTTCCTTTGCGTCCTTTGCGTCCTTTGCGTCCCGCTCTGGCTCCGGCTCTAAGCCACCATCCGCCGAGCCAGTTCCGTAGCCGCCATCGGCCGCCCCAGCCAGTAACCTTGTGCGTGATCGCAGCCGCGTTCGCGCAGGATCGAGAATTGGCCTTCGTTTTCGACGCCTTCGGCAATCACTGTGATGCCGAGCGAGTGCGCCATCGCGATGATCGCTGACGTCAGCGCAAGATCATCCGGATCACGCAGCACATCGGCCACGAAGCTGCGGTCGATCTTGACGCCGTCCACCGGCACGCGGCGCAAGTGCGAGAGGCCGGAGAAGCCGGTGCCGAAATCGTCGAGCCAGATTTTCACGCCCATCGCACGCAATCGCGCGAGCAAGGCGCTGGTCTGGATTTCATCGCCCATCACGGCGGTTTCGGTGATTTCCAGATGCAGTCGCTGCGGCGCGAGCTTGCTGTCTTCGAGCGCTTTCGAGACGGTCGCGGCGAGATCGCCGACGCGCAGTTGCCGTGCGGAAACATTCACCGACACGAACGGCGCTTCGCCTTCGCGTTCCCAGCGCATCGCTTCGTGGCAGGCGCGCACCAGTACGTGGCGGCCCATCGCTTCGATCAGGCCGGTCTGCTCGGCGACATCGATGAAGACCGACGGCGGAATCATTCCGTGCGTCGGATGCTGCCAGCGCAGCAGCGCTTCGGCACCGACCAGACGCCCGTTCGCCAGCTGGAAAATGGGCTGGTACGCAACGCTCAATTCGCCGCGTTCCCACGCGCCGCGCAGATCGTGTTCCAGACGCACGCGGCGCTCGACGGCCTGGTCCATCGCGCGGCTGTAGAAGCGATAGCAATTCTTACCGGCGACCTTCGCCTGGTACATCGCGATGTCGCCGTTCTTCAGCAGCATCGCGGCAGACACGGCGTCTTCCGGGAACACCGTGATGCCGACCGAAGCGCCGAGGAATACCTGCCGTCCATGCAACTGCAACGGCCGCTGCAACTCGGCGAGGATGGCTTCGGCCAGCCGCGCCGCGTCATCGCGCACTTCTTCGGCACCGATCAGCGCGACGAATTCGTCGCCGCCGAAACGCGCGAGCACCGGCTCGGCATTGGTCGCCAACTGCACGCAATTGCGGATGCGCGCGGCGAATTGCGCCAGCACTTCGTCGCCGGCGTCGTGGCCGAGCGTGTCGTTGACGCGTTTGAAATCGTCCAGATCGACGAACAACAGGGCCAGGCGCGTCCCGGCGGCCTGCGCGGTGATGACGCGGCCATCGAGCATCTCGCGGAACGCCAGGCGATTCGGCAAGCCGGTGAGGCTGTCGCCGTAGGCCAGCCGGCGGATGTCGCGATCGTGCTTGCCGACGCTCTCGCTCATGCGCGCGAACGCCTGTTCGAGATCGCCGACTTCGTCGCGCCGCTCGCCGTCGAGCGCGACACTCTGATAGTTGCCGGCTTCGACTTCGTGCGCCGCCTGCGCCAGGCGGCGGATCGGCCGCACCAGGCCGCGCGACACCAGAATCGCGAGCACCAGGCCCACCACGAACAGCCCGATGAACAGGCCGGCCAGCACACGCAAACTGCGGCCGCTGGCCTGATCGGCGCGCTGCATCAGCGCGTCCTGCGCCTGCTGCTCGGCGCGCGCCGGGCCGGCGAGCGACAGGCCGACGCGCACGCCGCCGAGGCGCTCGTCGCCGATGCGGATCGGCAGCGCGACATCGACCGAGGCATCCGACCACTGCGTGTGCAGCGCTTCGGCCGAAACCGCCCCCCACGCGAACGGATCGCGCATCGGCTGGCCGAAGGTCGGGATGTCGCCGGAGCCGTCGTGGATGATGCGGCCTTCGCGATCGAACACCAGCACGTAACTGACGTCGGGCTGCTGCAAGGCCGAGCGCGCGATTTCGCCAACGCTCTGCAGATCGAAATAATAAAGCGGATTGGTCATCGCATCGGCGAGCAACTGCGCGATGGCTTCGCCGCGCTTGCGCACGCCCTGCACCGCCGAATCGTGCATCGCCTCGCGGCTGAGCGCCGACACTTCGCCGAAGCCGCGCGACTGCTGCTGCCAGGCGAACGCGAAGGCGGCGAGCGTGAGCGCCAGGGTCAGCGTCATCAGCGCGAAGTAACGCGCCTGCAGGCCGAAGCGCATGCTCATTCGAGACGCTCGCGCACTTCGCGCACGCCAACGGCCAGGCGCTCGAGCGCGGCCTCGGCCTCGGCGTCGAGCGGCAGGAAGCCGTTGGTGCCGAAGAATTTCAGCAGCGGCTCGCGCGCATCCGGATCCTTCGCGGCCGCCAGCAGCACTTCGCGCAGACGCGCTTCGACGCGCGCCTCCAGGCCGGGGCGCACCACTTCGACCGCGCGCGGAAACGGCGCGGTCTGGTGGATCACGGCGAGATCTTCGCGGAAGCTTTCGGGCAGGCGGCGCAAGTCGTTCCAGTCGAGATTGGCGAAGGCGCCGGCATCGACCAGGCGTTTGTGCACCCAGGTCGAGATATTGGCTTCCGAGCGCGCGAACAGATAACCGACGCTGTCGGGCTCGGGCCGATCCATCGGCGACAGCAGCAGATCCAGGCGCAAACCGGCATGCAGCAATTCGGCCGCCGGCGCGATGTAGGAGCTGGTGGAATAAAGGTTCTGGAACGCGATGCTGCGGCCCTTCAGATCGGCCAGCGTGCGGATGCCGCTGTCGCGCCGCACGAAGAACACGGTGTGATACGAGCCGCCGCCCCCGCGTTCGGTGGCGAGCAGGATGTGGGCGCCGGCGCGTTCGCGATAAGCGACGGCCATCGCCGGCGTTTCGGTGAGCCAGTCGACCCGATGCCGGCGCAGGTAGCTGATCATCTGCTGCGCATCGCGCGCCATCAGCACGCGGCCGGAGCGGATGCCGACATCGGCCATGCGCGGCACGACGTAGTCGAGCAGCGGACGCAGCGCATCGTAATCGCGTTTGGGGTCGTCGCTGATGCGGCCGAGCACGAGCGTTTCGTGCGGCGCCGCGGAGAGGTCGGCGGCGTTCGGCGGCGCGGCGCCGAGAGGTGGACATCCCAGTGCGAGCGCGAGCAGACCTAGGAAAATCCGGAGCGGCGTCATGCAGGCGACTCCCGGGCGCAACCCGGGTTCAGGGAACCGCAACGAGCCTAACCGATCCGTTGCAGGATCGATAGCTGAATTCGGTGAGCGATTGCTTCGCCGCGCATTCGCGCAACCTGAAATCGCGCATCGAACGCGCGCGCTCAGGCCTTGCCCGACTCGCGCGCCAGACGCGCCATGCGCTGCGCATCGGCGAGGATGCCGCGCAACAGGCGCACTTCGCGCTGGTCGGGCGTGGCGCGCAGGAAGATGCGGCGCAAGCGCTGCATCGCCATCTCGGGCGCGCGGCCTTTGTGAAAATCTATGTCGGTCAGAGTCTGGTCGAGTTGCGCGAAGAAGCCTTCGAGTTCGCCCTGCGTGGCGGGCGGATCGGCCGGCGCCGCGGCCGCGGCGGCATCGCCCTGGCGCGACAGCCACGCGATGCGCAACTCGTAGCTCATCACCTGCACCGCGGCGGCGATGTTGAGCGAGCTGTATTCGGGATCGGCCGGAATGTGGACCGCGGCGTGGCAGCGCTGCAGTTCTTCGTTCGTCAGGCCGGTGCGCTCGCGGCCGAACAGCAGCGCGGCGGGCCCGAGCGAGGCGGCATCGAGCAACTCGCCGGCGGCCTCGCGCGGCATGCGCTCGGGCAAGGCCACGGTGCGCCGACGCGCGGTGCAGCCGAGCGCGACGCGGCAGTCGGCCAGCGCTTCGTCCAGATCGGCGCAGACCTGCGCGGCATCGAGCACATCGTCCGCGCCGGCCGCCATCGCCGTCGCCTCGCGATGCGGGAACGCCTCGGGCGCCACCAGCACCAGCCGGCGCAGCCCCATCGTCTTCATCGCACGCGCCGCCGCGCCGATATTGCCGGGATGCGAGGTGCCGATCAGCACGATGCGAAGGTCTGGAACCATATCGATAGCCTGTGTCCGCTCGTGAGCCCGGGCCGGGCTGTTACAATGCGCGCCCTTCCAGTACGGGTTGGCGCTGCCGCCAACCGCGTCAGCGACCCCGTCTTAGCCGCAAGCGCCGTCGAAAACCATGCAAAAGCCCGCCGTCACCGTCATGGTCAAGGCCGCCCGCCAGGCCGGCAACATCATCCTGCGCCATGTGGGACGACTGGAAAACCTGAATGTCGTGGAGAAATCCCGGCAGGACTACGCCAGCGAAGTCGACAGCCTGGCCGAGGCCGAGATCATAAAGGAACTCAAGCGCGCCTTTCCCGACCACGCCTTCCTCGGCGAGGAAAGCGGCCAGGTCGGCAAATCGCGCCACACCTTCGTGATCGACCCGCTCGACGGCACCAGCAACTTCCTGCGCGGCTTCCCGCACTACTGCGTCTCCATCGCGCTGCTGGAAAACGGCGAACCGCTGCATGGCGTGATCTACGATCCGCTGCGCAACGAGATCTTCACCGCCACCCGCGGCAGCGGCGCCTTCCTCAACGACCGCCGCCTGCGCATCGGCACCCGCGCCGAAATCACCGGCGCCATGATCGCCACCGGCTTCCCGCCGCGCGAACGCAAACGCATGCCGGCGCATCTGGAAGCGGTTCGCGTGCTGCTGGCCGATGCCGAGGACGTGCGACGCTCCGGCTCGGCGGCGCTCGATCTGGCTTACGTGGCGTGTGGGCGTGTCGATGCTTATTTCGAAGCCGGCGTGAAGGCCTGGGATATCGCGGCCGGCGTGTTGCTGGTGCGCGAGGCCGGCGGGCGCTGCTGCGATTTCCGCGGCGGCACCGATAGTCTCAACAACGGGCAGATCGTCGCGGCCAATTTGAAGTTGAGCGATGCGTTGCAGAAGACGCTGGTTTCGACCGGGTATGCGGCGGAGTTTGATGTGAAGTTGACGAAGGACTGATTGGAGGTTGGGGGTCGACGCCACCGGTGTCGATTTTTTGTATTGCTGCGTAGACGAGAACCTGGTGGTTCTTAGCTCCGTAGGAATCCAGTGACGGTAGGTTTGCGTCGGGCATCCAGGTTATGCCACGTCACCTACATCTGCAGCGCCCGCAAGGTCTGCGAGGGCGGCGCGGCGGCGATGCGGCGTGTGGCGAACAGCCCGGTGAGCGTCACCGCCACCACGCCCAGGCCGCCGCCGGCGAGCGCCAGGCGCCAGTCGGGCGCCCAGGATTGCTCGAACACTTCGGTCGCGATCACGCCCGACAGCGTGGCCGCCGCCATCGCCGCGGTGAGCCCGGCGATCAACCCGAGCGCGGCGAATTCGGCCGCATGCGCGAAACGCAATTGCCCGCGGCTCGCGCCGAGCACGCGCATCACGCCGCCTTCGAGCAAGCGTTCGTCCTGCGTGCTGGTGACCGCCGCGGCCAGCACCAGCAAGCCTGCAACCAGGGTGAAATAGAAAACGTATTCGACCGCATCGGCCACTTGGTTCGCGGTGTTGCGCACCTGATCAATCACCGCGTCGACATCAATCACCGAAACGTTCGGATAGGCGCGCACCAGCGCATCGGTGGTCGCGACATCGCCGCGCGGCACTTTCACCGCGGTGATGAAACTGGCCGAGTAGCCTTCCAGCGAACCGGGCGACGCGACCACGAAGAAATTCGGCTGGAAGCTTTCCCAATCGACGCGCCGCAGACTGGTGACGGCGGCTTCGAAACGCTGGCCGGCGATGTCGAACGCGACGCGATCGCCGAGTTTCCAGCCGAGCGCTTCGGCCAGTCCTTCCTCGACCGACACTTCCGGCGAAGCACTCCCTTCGGCCGGCCACAATTTGCCCGACGTGATCTCGTTGTCGCTGTCACGCAGCGTCGCCGCCCACGACAGATTGAATTCGCGTTCGGCCAGCCGCTGCGCGCGCTCGCCGCGCGCCTTGTAATCCTCGCCCTGCACCGCCTCGCCGTTCACTTCGACCAGACGGCCGCGGATCATCGGATACAGGGTCGGCTCGCTCTCGCTGCTCGCGGCGAGCAGCGTACGCGCACCGTCCACCTGATCGGGCTGCACGTTGATGACGAAGCGATTCGGTGCATCGACCGGCAACGATTGCTGCCAGCGCGCGAGCAGATCGGTGCGCACCAGCGTGAGCAACAGGATCGCCATCAAGCCCAGGCCGAGCGCCGACACCTGCACCACGCTCGCGAACGGGCGGCGGCCGACATTCGCCAGGCCGTAACGCCACGGACCGCGCAGCCGCGTGCGCAGCGCACGCAGCGAATACACCAGCGCCAGCGCCAGCAACGCGAGCACGACGAGCGTCGCCGCGATGCCACCGAGCATCGTGACGCCGAGCGTCGCCGAGCCGGCCTTCCACCACAACAACGCGCCCATGCCGATCACGCCGGCGAGCGCGGCGAGCACCGCACTCGGCTCCACGCCGCCGATGTCGCGCCGCAACACACGCAGCGCCGGCACGCGGCGCAATGCCAGCACCGGCGGCAATGCGAAGGTCAGCAACACCAGCAGGCCGATCGCGAGGCCTTCGAGCGCCGGCAGCGGGCCGGCCGCCGGAATCGCGATGCCCAGCACCGTTTCGAGCCAGCCGCCGAGCAGCCACTGCACGACATAGGCAGCGATCACACCGAGCACGCTGCCGCCCACGCCGAGCAGGATCAATTCGCTGGCGTAGATGCCGGCCAGCGTGCGCTGGCTCGCACCGACGCAGCGCATCACCGCGCAGCCGTCGAGATGGCGCGCACTGTGACGGCGCGCCGCCATCGCGACCGCGACCGCCGACAACACCACGGAAACCAGGGCGGCAAGGCCGAGGAAGCGATCGGCACGTTCGAGCGCGCTGCGGATCTCCGGCCGCGCATCGGCGATGGTTTCGATGCGCTGGCCGCGACCGAGCGAGGCCTTCGTCGCATCGACCCAGCGCTGTGCCGCGGCGGCGTCGCCGGCGATCACGAGGCGGTAGGTGATGCGGCTGCCTTCCTGCACCAGGCCGGTCGATGCGAGATCGTCGAGATTGAGGAAAACGCGCGGCGCGACGTTGAAATAGTCGAGCGCCGCGTCGGGTTCCTGCAGCACGATCGCGGCCAGGCGGAATTCCGCGCTGCCGAGTTTGAGCGTGTCGCCGACCTGGCTGCCGAGCGATTGCGCGCCGCTGCGCGACAGCCAGGCGGTGCCGCGTTCGGGCGCGCCGACCGCCTCGCGCGGCGTGCCGCCGAGCGCATCGGCGACGCGGAACGAACCGCGCAACGGGTAATCGGCGCCGAGTGCGCGCACATCCGACAAACGCAAGGCACTGCCGGTGCGCAACATGCTGGGAAACGATTGCGTTTCGGCCATGCGCAAACCGAGTTCGCCGGCGCGGTCGCGCGCGACGTCGTCGATCGGTTCGTCGGCGCGCAACACCGCGTCGCCGCCGAGCAGGCGATTGGCTTCGAGGGCGAGCGCGCGTTCGGCGCGATCGGTGAGGAAGCCGACCGCCGTCACCGCCATCACCGCGAGCAGCAGCGCGCCGAGCAGCACGCGTACTTCGCCGGCGCGCAGATCGCGCCGCAAAAAGCGCCATCCCAGGCGCAGCGCGATCACGCCGACACCAGACGGCCGTGATCCAACCGCAACGTGCGCGTGCAGCGCGCCGCGAGATGTTCATCGTGCGTGACGAGCACCAGCGTGGTGCCCGACTGCGCGTTGAGCTCGAACAGCAGATCGATCACCGCATCGCCGGTGGCGGCATCGAGATTGCCGGTGGGTTCGTCGGCGAACAGCACTTCCGGACGCATCACGAAGGCGCGCGCCAGCGCCACGCGCTGCTGCTCGCCGCCGGAAAGCTGGCGCGGATAATGCGTCAGGCGTTCGCCGAGGCCGACGCGCTCGAGAATCGCGCGCGCCGCCACTTCGGGCTTGCGCTCGCCGCGCAGTTCGAGCGGCAGCATCGCGTTTTCGAGCGCGGTGAGCGCCGGCAGCAGCTGGAAACTCTGGAACACGAAGCCGACGCGTTCGCCGCGCAGTTTGGCGCGGCCGTCTTCATCGAGCTTCGACAGGGCCACGCCGGCCAGATGCACTTCGCCCGACGAGGGCCGATCGAGGCCGGCCAGCAGCGACAGCAAGGTCGATTTGCCCGACCCCGATGCGCCCACGATCGCGACCGCTTCGCCGGCGTTCACCGCGAAACTCACGTCATCGAGTATGGTCAGTTCCCCCGCCGGCAGGCCGACTCGTTTGCCCAGGGCGCGGGCCTCGATGGCCACGCGGGCCAGCGCCGCAGGCGATGCATCGGCGAAACTATCCATCGATCGATCCGGATTCATGGCGAAGGAGTTCCAGACAATGTGGGCTGCTGCAGGTTGGCGCAAGAGTGCTGAAAGTCTCGTCGCCGCGCTTTGCCTGGCGCTGGCGCCGGGCGCGATTTTCGCCGCGGACGGCACGACGGGCGCGGCGCCGAAACAGGTGCTGGTGATGGGCGATTCGCTGTCGGCCGCCTACGGCCTGGCGGCCGAACAGGGCTGGGTGCATCTGCTCAATGAGCGCCTGGAAAAGCTCGCACCCGGCTGGAACGTGGTGAATGCGAGCATCAGCGGCGAAACCACGGCCGGCGGCGCGGCGCGCATCGATGCGGCGCTGAAGCAGCATTCGCCGGAACTGGTCGTGATCGAACTGGGCGCCAACGACGCCTTGCGCGGCCTGCCGATCGAACATGCCAGCGCCAATCTCGAACGCATGATCGTGGCCTCGGAAAAAGCCGGCGCGCAGGTGATGCTGATCGGCATCCGTATCCCGCCGAACTACGGCCCCGAGTACGCGCAGGCGCTCGAAACCATGTACGTGGATCTGGCGAAAAAATATTCGACGCCGCTGCTGCCCTTCCTGCTCGAACCGATCGCGCGCGACCGCAGCAACTTCCTACCCGACAACCTGCATCCGACCGCGCAGGCGCAGCCGAAACTGCTCGACCATGTGTGGAGCGTGCTGCAGAAGTCGGTGCAGACGACGTCGCGTTGACCGCTGACACCTGATCGCTGAAACCCGCGCGCTGGCGTTCCCTTCTCCCACCGGGAGAAGGTGGCGCGCAGCGCCTGACGAGGGCCCGGTCCCAGCCCTTTGCAGCAACCAGCGAAACCGCAAAAAACCGCTACGGCGCCGGCTTCTCGGTAACCTTCTCGCCGCGATACCGCTCGAACCACCCCAGCGTATTCAACACCTGCGCGATCATGTGGCTCGGCCGCGCATTGATGCCGTGCGAGGCGCCCGGAATCCGCACCATCGCCGACTCCACGCGCCGCAGCTTCAGCGCCTGATAGAACTGCTCGGTTTCCGAAATCGGCGTGCGGTGATCGCTCTCGCCGCTGATCAGCATCGTCGGCGTTTTCACATTGCCCACATAGGCCAGCGGCGAACGCTTCCAGTAATGCTCCTGCGCCTCCCACGGCGGCGCCGGGAACCAGTAGCCGGCGAAGAACGGATACGCATCCGAAGTCAGCACGAAACTGGTCCAGTTGATCACCGGCTTGGCCACCACGGCGGCGCGGAAGCGATCGGTGTGGCCGACGATCCACGCCGTCAGCACGCCGCCGCCGGAACCGCCGGTGACGTACAAGCGGTTCTCGTCGATGTAACCCTTCGCGATCGTCGCATCGACCGCGGTCATCAGGTCGTCGTAATCCTGGCTCGGATAGTTGTGCTGGATCTGATCGGCGAACTTCTGCCCGTAGCTGGTGCTGCCGCGCGGATTCACATACAGCACGACGTACCCGGCACTGGCATACAACTGCGTTTCCGGCGCGAATCGCGGCCCGTAGTTCTGGTACGGACCGCCGTGGATTTCGAGCAGCAGCGGATACTTCTTGCCTTCGACGAATTGCGGCGGCTTGACGATCCAGCCCTGCACGTCGAGGTCGTCTGCCGACGATTTCACCCACAATTCTTCGACCTGGCCGAGCTTCTTGCGATCGAGCACGTCGCGATTGAGACCGGTCAGCACGCGCGGCTTCGCGCCGCGCGACGCCACACCGACTTCCGCCGGCCGATCGACCGTGCCGCGCGTGTACGCAACGCGCGAACCGGCCGTCGAGAAGTTGCCGCCGCCATAGGGCCGGCCCATCGCGGTACCGCCGTAATCGAGCGCGACGTCTTCGATTTTTCCGCCGCCGGCGGCGATCCAGCCGATCCGGCCCTCACCATGCTTTTCATAGCCGATGAAGATGCCGCGGCCATCCGCCGCCCAGCGCGGCGATTGCACGTCCGCGTCGATCGCATCGGTGAGCGCGGTGCTCTTGCCGCTTGCCAGATCGAGCACATAGAGCCGCGATTGCTGATAGCCCAGACGCGCGTCGTCCCAGCCCAGATACGCGAGCTTCTTGCCGTCGGGCGAAAGATCGGGCGAGTTGTCCGGACCGTCGCGCGAGGTCAGCGCGCGCCATTCGCCGCTGTCGATTTCGACGCGATAGATTTCGCCGTCGACCGGGTCGTACTGCCAATCCTTCGTGTAGTTCGACACCACCAACAGCGCGCGCCCGTCGCGGCTCCACACCGGCGCGCCCTGATGCTCGAATTCGCCGCGCGTGATCTGCCGCGGCGAACCGCCTTCGGCCGGCAGCACGAAAACATGCGTGAACCCGGGGTCGACGTAACCCGCGCCATCGGCGCGATAACCGAGCGTATCGATCACTTTCACTTCCGGCGCCCACTCGGCGCCTTTCGGTTTCGCGGGCAGTTTCGCCAGCGGCGTGGTATCGGCGGCGACGCGCATCGTGAAAGCCAGCAGGCGTCCGTCCGGCGACCAGGACAGCCCCGCCGGCGCTTCGGTCAGTTGCGTCAGTACGGCGGTCTGTCCGCTGTCCATCCAGCGCACCCAGATCTGCGAACTGCCTTCGCGCGCCGACACCCACGCGATGCGATCGCCGTTCGGCGACCACACCGCTTCGCCGTCGCTGCCCTTGCCGCTGGTCAGCGGACGATGGCGCTCGCCATCGACGTCGAGCAGCCACAGATGACTGCGGCGGCGATCGCTCATGATGTCGAAGTGATTGCGCTGATAAACGATGCGCGACCCGTCGGGCGACAGCGCCGGATTGTCGGCCCATTCCAGATCGAACACGTCGCGCGGCTGCAGATGCCGCGGATCGTTGTGCAGATCGGCCTGGGCGGCGACGGCGAACGGCGGCGTGGCGAGCAGCGCCAGGCACAGGACGGATCGGAGCATGGAAGACACCTCGCGGGATTCGGCTGAGCTTAGCCAGCCGCCGCATCCGGCACAACGCGCGGCCGTGGGACAATGCCGCCATGGCGCTGCCCCTCATCGAAAGCGACGACTCCTGCGACCCGATCGCCTGCGAAAACTGCCAGGCGTGCTGCTGCCAACTGCAGGTGATCCTGCTGCCCGGCGACGCCCCGCCCGCGCACCTGGTGGAAGTCGAAGAACACGGCCTGGACGTGATGCGCCGCCTCGACGACGGCTGGTGCATCGCGCTCGACCGCGACACGCTGCGCTGCACGATCTACGACCTGCGGCCGCAGGTCTGCCGCGATTTCGCGACCGGTTCGCCGGAGTGTCGCGAAGAGCGGGCGGAGTGGCGGGAGATCGCGATTTCGCTGCTGTGAGATCCGTGATGCGATGAGCTGGTTCGTCTACATCCTCGAATGCCGCGGCGACACGCTCTACACCGGCATCGCGATCGACGTCGACGCACGTTTCGCGCTGCATGCCAGCGGCCGCGGCGCGCGCTACACCCGCTCGCATCCGCCGCTGCGCATCCTCGGCCGCTTCGCCTGCGCCGACCGCTCGCAGGCCTCGCGCGCCGAGGCAGCCATCAAGCGCTTGCCGGCCGCGCAGAAGCGCAGATTATGCGAGGACGACAGCGGCGCGGCCTGGGTTGCGGCACGGCTGCGCGAGGCCTAGCCTTCGATGGTCGCCACGACTCCGGAGCCCGCCATGCCGACCCGTCGCCATCTCCTGCAACTCTCCGCGCTCGCCGCCGGTGCGGCGTTTTTGCCTTCCGCCGCGGTGTTTGCGGCAAATGCCGCGATGAACGCCCGCAAGATCGGCAGCAGCGGCGAGTCGCTCCCCGTCATCGGCATGGGCACCTCGGGCAGCTTCGAAGTCGGCACCGATGCCGCCGCGCGCGCCCCGTTGCGTGAAGTGCTCGAACGCTTCGTCGCAGGCGGCGGTCGCCTCATCGATACCGCCCCGACCTACAGCAGCGCGGAAGATGTGCTCGGCGATCTGCTGGCCGAGACCGGTTTGCGCCCGAAGATTTTTCTCGCGACAAAACTTTCCGGCGTGACCGGCCGCGAAGCCGGCCTCGCGCAATTCGCCAAATCTTTGCAACGATTGAAAACCGACAAGGTCGAGTTGTTGCAAGTCCACAACCTGCGCGACTGGCAAACGCAACTGGCCGTCGCACGCGAGTTGAAAGCCGAGGGCAAAGTCCGCTACGTCGGCCTGACGCACTACGTCCAGGCATCGCAGGACGAACTGGCCGACGCGATGGTGGCGTCGAAACCCGATTTCATCCAGATCAACTACTCGGTGACGCAGCGCGGCGCCGAGCGGCGCCTGTTCCCGCTGGCGCAGGAACACGGCGTCGCCGTGCTGGCGAACCGCAACTTCGACGATGGCGCTTTGTTCGGACGTGTCGGCGGAAAGCCGGTGCCGGCCTGGGCGGTTGAAGCCGGAATCACGTCGTGGGCGCAACTGTTCCTGAAATTCGCGTTGAGTCATCCGGCAGTGACGGCCGTGATTCCGGCCACGGGCAAGCCCGAGAGGCAGAGTGATAATTTGTTGGCTGGAGTGGGGGCGGAGTTGGATGCCAAGCAACGGGAGGCGGTGATTGTTGAGGTTGGGGCGTAGTTGGGGCGGGCTTGCTTGGTTCTACATGAGGCATTTCACTTCTTCCTCCCCTTCAAGCCTGCCCTGAGCTTGTCGAAGGGGAGGGTCGGGGTGAAGAGGTTTTGACGTTCGGGAATTCCGTTCCCAGCGTCGTCATCCGGCGAAAACGCTCGTCATTCCCGCGCAGGCGCGAATCCAGTGACTTTGAAGCGGTCCGGTTTTCGCGCATTCACTGCCAATTCCGTCATTCCCGCGGAGGCGGGAATCCAGTGACTTTAAAACGTTGCGATTTCGCGACGCTTTTTCGGCGAATTAGAGCCTTCCGCTTCCCTCGCGAATGATGATGCGACTTCGCGAGTTTCGTCCCCCTCAGCGGGGCCGAGTCACTTTCTTTGCTTGTGCAAAGAAAGTAAAAGAAACACACCCCGGGTTGCGCGCCCCTCAACCTGCGGTTGAGGGGAAGCTCCGGGCGGGTGGGGTTTGTCGACAGCACGTCCCTGTCCT